>NZ_CAXSNO010000005.1:0-407636 GCF_964238835.1 Parabacteroides sp. 20_3
GTTTTATTATCCTCGCTCCGGAATCCGTTATTGTAGTCCAAAGTCATACTTCTTTGACGGTATCAATCCGGAAAATTAATTTTCCTAATACTTGTACTACTTGTTGAATTATGTAAATCTCTCAAAGAACTCTTTTGTCGCTTTCGTTTTGCGAACGTGGATGCAAAGATAAGGACTTTTATTTTAAACCTCCAAATTATTTCGGAACTTTTTTTCTAAAAGTTTGTTTCATCATTTTGGACCGACGTTCTCTCTCGAATGCGGGTGCAAAAGTAGTGCTATAAAACATAACTACCAAACATTTTCAGTATTATTTTTCAAGTTTTTTTCAAGACTTAACAAGTTATATAATGTACGTGTGATAAAGCCATACTACTCGATTCTCACCCTATTGGAGACATCCTGTTATAGAGACATAGCATGCCGCACTTCTACATGGAGGTATATTATGATTTATTGAGTGGCGATGTGATAATTTTCCATACAATAAGTGCGTGAATGATACAAAAACATAAATCACTGAACATTAACAGTTTAAAAACACGATTATGTTTTACCGGAAAGTCGTACATGTTTATGAGAAAAGTCGTACGTGTTTTCAAAAAAAGTCGTACGTGTTTTTCCGAAGTCACATAATAGAAAATAAGAGTAGATAAAAAATACACAATAAGCATAGCCCAATCTCAGGATCAACATTTCTTTCAATCTTTTTCAGGAAACCGCCAAGACGTAATTATCTATGATAATCAAAAAACAATTTTAATTCTTATCACGAATCGAAACGAAGGTAATTTGCTAGAAAGAATTCAGACAATGAAATTATAAAGCTGAAAAACAAATTTATTCCTTACCTTTAGCACAAATAAAGCAAAAGACCATGATACACGTATTAATAAACACACTCGCAGAGAAAATGAACGAATTTCTTTCCAACTATTATGAACGGGCAGAAATTATAGTGGAAGCCGGAAGTATTGATGCGACTCCAAATGAGGATCAATCGGATAAAATCATACTTTCTATCGTGAATATAGAGCGAGAGACAGCAATGGGAATCTCTGCCCCCTATAGGAACACAAAAAATAACACATTCCAACAAACATCTCCACCATGGTACTTGAATATATATATTATGGTTGCCGCTGTTTTTTCATCTAAAAGATACTTAGAATCTATACAAATATTATCGGATTCAATCTCCTTCTTACAACAAAATTCCATTCTTAAATTACCAGACCAAGGTACCATAACGCTCGAACCCGTAACAATTAGTATGCAAGAGCTCAGCAATATATGGAGTATATTAGGAGGGCATTATTATCCATCAATCCTATGTAAAGCACGAATCATATCTTTTGACGGAACAGAAATCAAGGATATAAAACAACGAATATCAAGTCAAAAAATAAATTAGAAATAATGTTATCAAACATATAGCATTTAATATCATGCCATATTCTTTTTATCTACTTTTGGAATATTATAACTATAAAACAAACCAATGATGAAATTTGACTTTTTGATTAACATTATATTTAGCCATGAATATTATAATGAATGTATTCCTTCTGAAATCTTCGAGATAGAACCCAGGAGAACGAATAGAGTCGTATTAGGAGGACCTAAATATCCTTTTAGGCAAACGGGTCGAAATCAATATGCACTAATTGGAGATCGAGAAGAGCTTCTTGATCACCTTTCAACCTCCCCGGATGGTCTCAACCTTGAGTTTCAAGCACATTCAAAAGATCCGAATTTTTTACTGTATACACAATCCCTGCTACCGGAAGAGCTAAATGATTCAGATATACAATTAAGTGTTATCGATAACCGACTGAATCGGCTCAATGTGATCATTCATGTTACCAAAGAATTATTAAAAACGAAATGCCCAATACAGAAAGAAATCCATTATCACACAAAAGAAGCCTATTGGGATTTTATCTTGATACCTCGTAATCCAGAAAATGCGTCAATGGATATTTTTATGGAGGATAATGGACCGGAAAATATTAGCTTCAAGAATCCCGAGCAAATCCGTTTCATGAATAAGGACATTTTTCGTATCAGCACAGAATATCCGATAAAGATTAAGGAAGAGTCTTATTACCAAAGAAGATCAGATATCACGATTTACGAGAAAAGAGAATATGCTAAAAGAATGCTATTAAGGCATGTTCCTGTTCCCTCTTTGGGACGTTTCCTTATAAAGGAATTACAATCTACCGAGAATTCTATTATACAAATTCTTTATATCTAAATCCTTAAAAAAATAACGTATGGCACAAATGAAAACCCCTGGCGTTTATATCATAGAGAAAAACGCTTTTCCTAATTCAGTCGTAGAAGTCGCTACCGCCATCCCTGCCTTTATCGGGCATACCCAATTCGCACGGGACGGTAACAAGGATTTGACCGGTATCCCTTTCCGTATATCTTCTATGGCTGAGTTCCATTCGTTCTTCGGTTTCGCTCCCACCTTGCGATTCGGAATTCGTCCGGAAGATTCCGAGAGTGAGGACACCACCAATGACATAAACGTATTATTCCCCGACGGAAGTTGCCAGCTTACTTTGCCAAAAACGTTCTATGCTTTATATTATAATATGTTGTTGTTCTACGCTAACGGTGGAGGACCGTGCTATATCGTCTCCGTAGGAGATTATGAGCATGACTTTAAAAGCATAGACTTTACAAATGCGCTCTTAGCCTTAAAAAAAGAACAGGAGCCCACGTTGGTCGTCGTTCCGGAAGCCGTATATATGGAGGAAGGCGATTGTTACAAAGTTCAAACTGCCGCTTTGATGCACTGTGGTAACGATATGAAAAATCGCTTTGCCATATTAGATGTTTTCAACGGATACAAAGATGAAAACGGTGCGGTTATCAAAAGTTTCCGGGAAAATATAGGTAGCAATTTCCTTGCGTACTGTGCCTCCTATTATCCATGGATAAATACATCTATCGTCACCGAGAAAGATATCACTTTTTATAATATAGAAAAGGATAGTTTAGAGAAATTGGAGGAACTGATCTTGAACGAATTCTCAAAGAAGTCCGGTGTAACGAATGAGGCTGTCAATGAACTTATGGACAAGTTCAAGCTTTTGCTTACCATGAAAGAGGACGAGGCGGAACGTTTCCATACCTTATTATACCAAGTCAGTTCCGTATACCGCTCCATTTTGAGAGAGATTCGCTTGAGGATCAATTTACTTCCGCCTTCAGCTTCGATGGCCGGTCTTTATACTATGGTAGATAACACCCGGGGAGTATGGAAAGCCCCTGCGAATATTTCCATCAATAACGTAGTCACACCCGCACTCTCGATCACAAATGCCGAGCAAGAAGATCTGAACGTACCGATGAACGGAAAAGCCGTAAACGCAATCCGTAGCTTTCCCGGTGAAGGAATCAAGGTTTGGGGTGCCCGCACGATGGATGGTAACTCGTTAGACTGGCGTTATATTAACGTAAGGCGTACGATGATCTTCCTAGAGGAATCGATCAAGAACGCCGCCCGTGCCTATGTATTCGAACCGAATGTAGCAAATACATGGGTAAATATGCGTAGTATGATAGACGGATTCTTACGGGGCGTATGGAAACGAGGTGGATTAGCAGGAACTTCCCCCGAAGACGCATATAGCATTCATATCGGATTGGGAGACACGATGACTCCCGAGGATATTCTGGAAGGTATCCTCAGGATATCCGTATTCGTGGCTATTACCAGACCTGCGGAATTTATCGAGATCACATTCCAACAACAAATGCAAAAAAGCTGATAATTTAAGAATTAAAACCTATTAAAGAAATACGAATATGGCAGGAGAAGCACAAGATAATGTATGGCCGTTACCCAGTTTTTATTTTAAGGTAGAATTAGGTAGCCTCGGGGAAATCGCTTTTAAAGAGGTATCTGGTCTGGATATGGAAGCCCAAGTAATTGAGTACCGACATGGTAATAGCCCGGTTTTCTCAAATATCAAGATGCCGGGACTGAAGAAGACGAGCAATGTCAGTCTAAAGAAAGGGGTTTTCAAAGCGGATAACAAATTATTCGATTGGTTTAACAAGATAAAAATGAACACAATACAGCGAGAAGATGTAACAATCAGCTTACTGGATGAAGCAGGAAGCCCTACGATGGTTTGGAAATTATCGAACGCATGGCCGACTAAGGTTACCGGTGTCAGCTTAAAATCCGATGGAAACGAGGCCGCCATCGAAACCTTAGATTTAGCGCATGAAGGATTGACCATAGAAAACGCTTAATGCTAAGGTTTGATCATATTGTCCCTCCTCCGGTAGCGTTTTATTTCAACGTGACTTTCGAAGGATTGATCGAGACCTCTTTCCAAGAGGTCTCGGGACTACAACTTGAAATGGAGACGGAAACGATTAAAGAAGGGGGAGAAAACAGTTTCAGCTATCAGGTGCCTACCCGACGAAAGCACGGTAACCTTGTGTTGAAACGTTCTTTAATGCCTTTGCCTCATGTGCTAGAGACATATGTGGTTAAAGTATTGGAAAATAATGGAAGTGCCCAGATCGTTCCCGTCAATTTAACTATATCATTGCTGGATGCCGGGCATTTTCCCCTAAATAATTGGTCTGTGCTCAATGCTTACCCTGTAAAATGGGACATTAGCGCATTGAATTCCCAAAAGAATGAGTTGGTGATTGAAACATTGGAGATGGCTTATACTAATTTGATCCGTATGTCGATAAGAGATACAGAAGATACGAAAAAAGAACAATTTAAGCAATGGCTATAACTATAAAAGAAATCCAAGTGTCCGCAAAAGTGACACAACAGAAAAAGGAACCCGACCTCCCTCTCTCCCGTGATTTGATACAACAAATCAAAGAGGAGATAATTCGTGAGGCCAAGAAAGATTTGTCTAACCTTTTTTCTTGTAGAAAGGAGCGATAAAACATGAACCAAAAGTTGATCATCGAGGCATATAAATCAATTGAATACAAAGGTGGCGAGAAATTGGGTAATATCACCGTCCAAATCAATCCGGATAGCTATAAGTTAAGCAAATCTACCTCCTATAAGAAAGACGAAAGCATAAAAGAGGATAAGCAACTACCGGAGTATAAACACACCAACCCCTCCACTCTCTCTTTTGATATACACTTCGATGGTACCGGTATTATCCCGACGGGGAAAAAAACCGTGACAGAAAGGATCAAGGATTTGGAGAATATCATTTTTCTACCTAGCGCGGAGATCGATCCACCCAGCCCTTGCTTCCTTAAAGTAATTTGGGGGAGTCTCATTTTCAAGGGGAGATTAACCAGCCTAAATTGGGATTACACCTTATTCTCGCCCAATGGCAATCCTTTACGAGCTAAAGGCTCCTTGTCACTAACAGAGGCGATTAGTAGTAGAGAGACACAAGCAAAAAAGAAAAATCAAAAAGCTGAGGGTAAATTCGTTACTTTTAAACAAGGAGACAGTCTAATCGGGTTATGCGCAAAAGAATATAAAAATTCTGGTTACGCTCCAATGATTGCCTCCATTAATAACCTAATCAGCTTTAGAGATATAAAACCCGGAACTCAATTATGGTTCCCTAAAATATAATGAATATGGATAATTCATTTATAATCAAACTATTCCTAAATGGTAAAGATGTAACGGAGCAATACTCCGTAATCAATGCAAAAATATACAGAGCATGTAATAAGATCGATAAAGCAACGATCTCCATCAGCGCTGATATTATCGACAACAGCCAATTTGAAATACCAGACAACAAAATATTCAATCCGGGTACGGAGCTTAAGTTTCAAGCGGGTCCAACAGATAAGGTCAGCACCTTATTTGAGGGGTGCGTTACAACCCATCAGTTAAAAATCAATAGCGAACAACAAACTCTATTTGTTTTAGAATGTAGGGGGTTCGCATATCCTGCAACCTTTGGACGTAAAAATAATGTATATGAAAATAGTAAAGATGATGCCGTTATCAAGAAGATTCTGGGACAATACGGGCTTTCTGCCAAAGTAGATAGCACCGGTATAGAAATTCCACAACTGGTACAATATTATTGTACAGATTGGGATTTTGTACTCACACGAGCACAAAATAACGGATTAGTCGTTATCACTGACGGTAAACAAGTCAAGGTATGTAAACCGAATATATCCGCCTCCCCGGTCTTAACCATCACCTATGGAGATAATTTAATCGCTTTCGATGGTTCTATATCCGCTTCCGAGCAATACACAGATACAAAAGCCTGCGCTTGGGACGTGAGCCGTCAACAAATTATCAAAGCCACCGCCAGCAAACCTCCTCTCAATGCCCAAGGCGATATCGCCGCAAAGGATCTATCCGGTCTGGCAAATGAAGTGATGCTTTATCAAACCAACGCTCCCATCGGCGACGCTTCTTTACATGCTTGGGCCGATGCGCAAGCTTTATGGAGCGGTCTGGCACGTTTTCAAGGCTCCATCACAATTTACGGGAATGCGTCTATTATTCCGGGCTGTATTATCAAATTAGAAGGATTAAGCAAACATTATAGTGGAAACGCATTTGTTCAATCAGTAGAACATACACTACAAGGAGGCGAATGGAAGACACAAGTCTATATGGGTTTCAATCCGGTAGTCATTACCGAAGAGCCCGATGTAGTGGCTCCCGCAGCTAGTGGTTTCTTGCCCGGCATACGAGGATTACAAATAGGGATCGTTAAAAAGATCGGAGATAATAAAGATTTCGAGAATTTTATATTAGTCGATATACCCTTGTTACAATGTGAGAAGACGGAGATATGGGCTCGGCCGGTCAGTCCGTACGCAAGCAATGGGGTCGGCATGTTATTTCTACCGGAAGTCGATGATGAGGTAGTCCTGCAATTCATCAATGAGGACCCCTGCCACCCTGTGATTATCGGAAGTTTGTACAGTCGCAAACGAAAAACGCCGGTTTCTTTAGATCCAAAAAATAATTTAAAGACAATTGTTACAAAAAACCAGTTGAAAATTACTTTGGACGATGATAAAAAGATTATCACAATAGGGACTCCCGGAGAGAACACGCTCATATTGGATGATGACAAAAAGCAAATTCTGTTATCCGATGCTAATAAGAACAAGGTCTGTATGGATAAAAACGGAATTATGGTAGAATCCGGCAAAGATCTCATATTTAAGGCAAGAGGGAATGTCAAGACAGAAGGAATGGGTATCGAATCCAAGTCTAAGCAAGATACCAAGATAAATGGCTTGAATATCGAGGTTTCCGCACAAATGGGAGTTAAAGTAAAAGGGTCTGCCACCGCCGAAATATCCGCATCCGGCCAAACCGTTGTAAAAGGAGGCGTTGTAATGATTAATTAAATCGAATGATTTATGCAGAACAAAAATAGTTTTTTAGGTAAAGGATGGGCATTCCCCCCAGAATTCAGCCATAATGATAATCCCACCCGCATGTCTAATTATGAAGAAGACATCCGGCAAAGCTTGATCATCCTTCTCTCCACTCGCACAGGGGAGCGAATACATCGTCCGGATTACGGTACGGAACTATATCGTTATCAGTTTGAACAATTAGATCTTACCATGGAGACCATGATTAAAAGCGCTATCGAGAAAGCTGTTCTCTTATACGAGCCTAGAGTCTCGCTTGATCGCATAGAAATTAATAAGGCTTCGATTCAAGATGGCATTCTGATTATCGAACTTTATTATACGATACGTATGAATAATGTCCAACAAGAATTGACCTATCCTATCTATTTTGATTCTAACCGATGAATAAACAATGGAATAAAGATGGATTGACAAGAAAAAAATTGGAGAATGATTTCCGGATACATGAGCCTTTTCAAGTACTCGAGAAAAATCTCTCCAATTTATTGGCTCGTGCCTTTTCGAAATCATCCTTTTTATATCATTACCAATCCTTAGCCATACTCAATGAGATCAAGCAAACAGATACAATTAGGATCGAACAGAGTTTCATTTTGTGGCAAAATGAGAACTCACCGGAAAGTAACAGAGAAATCACCTATCTAAGAAACGCTCTATACCATAAGTTCTCTGATTGGTATCAAAGATTGAATCATCGGATCTTTAGAGATTCCATGTCCGATTTATTTCTGGATATGGAGAAATATAACCAGAGACTTCAGCTAATAACCCTATCCAATCCTAAAACGGTTCGTAGAAGTCTCTACCTATTATTACGTATCCTCCGTAATTTACAAAACAAACGGGAGATTTACATCCAAGAAATCGCTAAAAGCGGAGAGACCGATCCCTCATTAGCTGTTTTAATCGCTTTCTTGAAAAACTATCAATATCTGGTAGATCAGTTCAATAAACGCTGGGAAGCTTATCCGTTATTTTATGTCAACCAAATATTGAAGGAATCTCCCCAAAAAGCGATTATTCCTTCCGCTTGGTTTATCGCCGTGAAGAATAATACCGCACGGCAAGCCCAGTTACCCAAAGGTACAGGTATTATAACACAGGTACCATTTCCTGCGCAAGATATCCAATTTTGTTATCGTACGGACGAAGATTATTCGGTCAATGACATGAAAATAACGAGTATACATTCGTTACTA
This sequence comes from Parabacteroides sp. 20_3, assembly GCF_964238835.1. NCBI lineage: Bacteria > Pseudomonadati > Bacteroidota > Bacteroidia > Bacteroidales > Tannerellaceae > Parabacteroides > Parabacteroides sp. 20_3. The sequence continues at coordinate 8,595 of NZ_CAXSNO010000005.1, forward strand.
TTGGAAAAAGATCCGAAAAAATATCCAGCGAGCCGATTAGGCTTCGTTACGTCCATCTGGCAAAAACAGTTGAATGACAGGATCGGAAACGTTCCTTCTAAGAAGCCCAATCTGGACTCAGAGCTAATCTTTGAGAACCAATCCTCTATACAAGCCGGACTGATGATCGAATCTCCCATGTTATTACTTCGGGAAGGACATCGGGATATACATATCACATTCGGATTAGAAGAAGACTCCATATCATATTTCAAAGAATTAATCGCTACCACGGAACAATCTTCCCACGAAACCGGGCGTGTATTAAACGACGCTTTCCTATTGGAGTTAAGCACAGAGAAAGGTTGGGCCCCGATATACGCCTACACCTTGACATTCATCAACGAAAACTCCTTTTATCTGAAATTCGTCCTTAATGAGAAATTCGACCCTACAACACCTTGCTCTGAAACTCATGGTTGCCAAACACGGAACCCAGCGCTCCGTATATTGATGAACACGGATGCTTGGTTATTCCCCTACTCTTGGGTACACCGTATTTTTATTACTAGCTTAAAGATAAAGGTACATGTATCCGGCATGTCATCCTTGAAAATCTATAATCCTCTGGGAGAAGTAGACGCAAGCGTACATTTCCCTTTATTCGGGTTAGAAGCTCAAAAAGGCTCATGGTTCGCATTCGGTAATTATGAGATAGCGATCAAGCCTATCCAATCCATAGGTATTACTTTACAATGGGCGGATCTACCTTATTCGGAAGGAGGTTTCTATGATTTGTATCAAGCATATAAGACACCTATCGATAATACCACCTTCAAAGTTGAATGGGAAAAACTAACAGACCAGAAATGGGTAAAATTACCGGGAAGTACATCTTGTCTCTTCAATACGAAAGACAAGCATACTTCCCCTAGGGGAAAGCTCTCGGAGTACAGCGAGATCGTTTACGACAAACCGTTCAAAAACATTACGGTCTCCACGGAAGAAGAGCAATATCAATATACGAAAACCCAGCAAGGCTTCTTCAGGATTAGACTCACAGATCCGAACGGCGGATTCGGGCAGACGGAGTACCGGATGCTCTTTGCGGATATCATGATAAGAAACAGCCATACCCGTAAACAGACCCCGGTGCCCAAACCTCCTTACAACCCTATGATTGAAAGTATAGGTATCGGTTATAGCGCCGAGGAAGAATACTTTTTCAATGGCGATACCCCAAGAGATAGATGCCGTATCTATCATATCCATCCATTGAGGCAAAAGGAATTACATGAAATCGATCTACGTCATCCGTTCCCAATGGTGGAAGTACCCACAGAAGATGGGATTATTCTATTCGGTATTGGTAACTCGATCGGTAACGACCAGATCCGTTTATTCTTCGAGATGGCTGCCTTGAAACGGGAAATCGGAAAAGAATATCTTCCTTGCGTACAATGGTCTTTCTTCAACGGCAAGCAATGGGAGTTTATCAAACCGGGTAATTTACTTTCCGATACAACCGGGAATCTGTTGAATACAGGTTTGGTAGACGTCCTGCTTCCCTCACCTATTAGCGAGGAAATGCTAGACATAAATGGAGATTTCTGGCTTTCGGCAAAAGTATCTTGCCACACGCAAAATTGTTCATCCATACGAAATGTCTATCTAAACCCAGTGAAAGCCCGGTTAGAAATCCCCGAAGAAATGGAAGCCCTGATCAGTGAGGAACTCGAAAGCTTCACGGGACTCGTTTCTTTCGAGAAAAGTATGCCGGGACTTACGGATATTTACCAGATCATACCCGCTAAAGGAGGACGTTCGCCGGAAACGCCAGAGGATATGCGGCTCCGGATCACCCAAGAGATGTCCCATCGGAAACGGGCTGTATTGCCTAGGGATTACGAGCAAATAACATTGGCTCAGTTCCCCGAAGTCAAAAAAGTACTTTGCTTGCCCGGAATAGACAGTAAAGCTCAAAACAGGAGCCCGATCGTAACATTGGTCGTGATGCAAAAGGAGAAAGATAAAAAGATCTTGCCTTTATGCGAACATAGGCTACTCATGCGAATCGAAGATTATATAGGTGACAAGACAAGTCCGTTCATTACCGTTGACGCTATCACTCCGGTCTACGAGGAAGTAACCGTTTGCTGTAACCTCCGGATAAAGCCCGGATATCCCGTAGGAGATATACTCCGCCAGACAGAGGCACGCATTAATAATTGTATCGCGCCTTGGCGAGATAAGGAAGAGATCCCGGTATTTGGGCTTTCGTTCTCATCGACAGATCTTTATAACTCCATACGAGAGTGTGAAGCCATCGTGGACATTGATATATTAAGCGTAGCGCATGTCGTATATACGGCAAAAGACCAACAAAAGAGCTATTATCTAAACCGCTACCCGGAAGAGGCAAGGCAAAATTTCAACGTTAGCCCTTCCCAACCTTGGTGCATATTAGTTCCTTCTGATAGGCATTTGCTATATATTGACCAAAAAGACGAACTACTGGAACAACTCGGACTCGGATATTTAGGAGTTGGAAGTAATTTTATTATTAACAAATAAAACAAACCGGATATGCCTCGTACAAACAGAAATACACTAAAAGAATACTTTAAGCGCGGAAGTATGCCCAACCAAAAGCATTTCTACGAATTAATCGATTCCATGGTCAATATTTCCGACGACGGGATCGATAAAAATCCGGATGATGGCTTACGGTTAGCTCCTTCCAAGGAAAACAGTCCCGTCATCAGCTTATTCACGAACATACAAGACAATATTCCAGAGTGGAAAATATACCTAGGTAACAATAGCCAACTCCATATCATACGTCAAGGGCAAGATGAACCGATACTATCGCTTCATCCAAACGGTCGCATCGAGATGAACCAACCCGGTATGGATATACGTATCAACGGCAGTCTTTCCGCAACCCGCTTCGACGGTGCGATACGGGGTAAATTTCCCGCAGATGGCGAATGGCATACCCTGCAAATACCAACGGAAGGATGTCGTGCCTACCGCATCATGGCTGGATGCGGTAAGTTAAAAAGCGGACAATACGCATTAGTGGAAGCCACGGCTATCCATTGTTACGGAAAACATCGAAAAATCCGTACGAATCAATCCTGGTTCGGTTCCTTTTTTAACAAGATCAAATTCCGTTGGTACGGCCCCGGACAAAAATGCAAGTTGCAAATACGTAGCGGACGGGATTATGGAGACAACATCTTTGTTTGTTTCCAGATAACCGATTTATGGAAAGATTACCGGATGGACGCCTCCGACCGGAGAAACACCTTTAATCAAGAATAGCCATGGATGATCTGCCCAACCTGCAAGAGCTAAAAAAGGAGGAATCCATATTCGATAGCCTCCAAAAGAATGCCTTGGAAACAATCCGGGAGCTTTCAGGGCAACTGTGGACAGACCATGCCCCACACGACCCGGGAATCACGACTCTGGACATCTTAAATTACGCCTTAAGCGAATTGGATTACCAAATGAGTTTCCCATTAGAACAATATCTCACCGGATCGGATAATCGTTTCAATCCGGAGGATTACGGCTTGTTCAGTCCTGAACGGGTTTCCGGGATGGCCCCTGTGACACCCAAAGATTACCGAGACCATTTTTTAGATCAATTAGATAACACTGACTTCTTAGTTAACTTATCGGACATACAAATCCATCCCTATAGATCCAATGATCAGATCTGTCACGGATGGTTCGACATATTTATAGAACTCTCGTCCTTTATCTCAGAAGATCAACACAAACAGGAAGAAAAGAAAATCAAGGAAAAGATTAAGAAACTATATCACGCAAACCGGAATTTAGGTGAACACCTACACGCAATCCATTTCGTAAGAAGGAAACCTTTATTACTCATTGGAAATATCGATATAGACGGTAGCATCTCTCCGGAAAAAACCTTGATCGCCATTTATACGGAGGCGATTCAATTATTCGCACCGGGAAGTCATTATACAGGTAGCGCACTTCCCATATACAAGCTTTTCAAAGGGATCAAGCAGATACAAGGGGTTCTATCGATACACTCTTTGGAATTTCAAGGTTTTGAAGAGGGTGAATACGCCTATACATTGGCATTATCTTCCCCTGAGCAAATCAAGATACGACTTTACCAAAACCAACAAGCGGTAGAGATTAATGCCACAAAAGTATTGAATCGTTTGCATTCGCGGAATAATATCAACCATGCAATACGAGAACAGAAAAAACAAGCCAAATCGATCCTCATGGACAGTCGCCATATTCATCTGAATGATTATAGCGTCACAAATGATTTCCCAATTTGCTACAAGGACTCGTTTACCGATTCATTCAAGGCATATCTTTCTATATTCGACCATCTCTTTTCGGAGGGACATGAAGAAATGAATCATCTAAAAGATTGGATGGCCTTAAATATGGAAACACCCGGTTCCGCTTCTATGGAACAAAACAAAGATCTGCTATTGGATACGTTGGATAAAATCTACGGAGAAAATAGCAACCAGCCTTTTCTCCGCTACTCCCATAAAGAGATAAACCGTCAACGAAGAGTCCGGTTCCTGCGACAACTACCGGAACTTATCCGGGACCGGTATCTGGGCTGTAATCTATTCGACGCAGACTCCCTTTCCGGATTGGAAAGATATCTCTATTCCATACTCGGATGGGAAGATGCGGAAGAGCAAATTTTCATTCTGGAAAACATACTCCTGCATTCACCGGAGGCGACTGATCATTCAGTCCCCTCCCGGGAATTTACCTTAACGGCAATCCTCTCGCAAACAGAACGTACGCAGCAACGGCCGGATTTTCAGCTTCGTCTTGAAGAATTCTTGCGAGAGAAGATACCGGCACATCTACGATTCACGGTTCATTGGCTTCCTCCGAAAGAGCTAGCCCTATTTGTCAAGGACTATAAGGCATGGAGAAAAGCTTGGGCCGATAATGACAACAAAGAGATTGGCCGCACCGGAGAAATCTTAAAGAATAATCTGATACGAATAAATATCGAACTTTAAATTTACCCTTATGTCAACCAGATATCGAACTACCTACCACGGCATTTTATTGGGCTTATTACTTCATGTAATCATGGCACAAGCCGTTAACGCCCAAAGAAGTCTCTCGGAGCGATTGGATTATTTCCGGAGTTTAGGAGAGCGGACCGAGTTGGAACTGGAAGAGATTCGTACCCCGATCGTCTCTTACCAGACTCTTATGGACTCGATCACCCAGCGTATCTTAACGGAACAATGCGGTTATATCGTTTATCCCGCTGAATTGGGGAATGCTTTCACTTTCGTAACAAACCCGGACGCAAACCAAGCGATCTCACGTTTGGGTTATTTACAGTCCCCAAGTTCTTTATTACCCGATCATGTAGAGCAATGCGCATATACACCTTGGCTGTTCGGAAACGAGTTATTAACCGCATCCAAGAATAAAGCCAATGCGGATCCTCTCTGCCGCTTCTTCGATGAAAAGCTTGGCCCAGTCAAAGTAACGCAAGCTTTGTGGTATTATTTCAATAAAAGAGAACCGGAAAAGATCTTGCCTCCCCCTACCGTCGAGAATATGTATTTCTTCAAAGGTAAAACCGGAGATCTGGATAATATGCAATCGTTGCTCAACTCCGATAAACAAGGCTATATCATTTGCCCCGTATGGACAGAAGACGTTACAGGAGTTCTGGACAATCCGGACGAGAATCCCTCCATCAGAGGAAGCGGAACGATTGAGTTTTTCATCAAGGAAGCTCCTCTTTCCATCGCTCTCAACATTACGCCCTGGGAAGAAGACGCCATCGGATACAGGGAAACCGGCTTCATCCCATTCGTCTACGACACCACTTACACGCAGGCCGTAAAGAACTGGTTGCTATCCGTGCGTGAACTGCGCCCCTCCACGGTTCGTACGTTCTTCTGTTATTTCGATAAACGTAGCAAAGAAGAGATCGCCGCACAAAAGAAAAAGGGAAATTGCAGTATTCCCGTATTCAAGGTAGATGGCGCATCATCGGAAACCGAACGCCTATCCGAACGTCTAAGCCAATACAACCAACGAGCTTTTCCGATCGTACCATATTGGCTGCAATCCGTATATGAGCAATTACCGGCAAACCTTATCCGGAAATTCAGCCGAATGGAATATCTAGGGTATGTAGTGGATACAGAAAGCAGGCAACCTAGCCAAGTAAGCGACTGGCAACAACAGGAGTGCTTGATAGATATGCCCGTTTATTCGGATACACCCGTCGATTTACTAGTCCTATTCCGAAACTCAAAAGCGACGAATGATTTCTTAAGATCGAAAGAATCCCAGATGGCTCTTTTAAATAACTTATTCACAAAGGGTACCGGTACGATCAACCGAAACCCGTCTCTCCGGAAACTCAACGGATTGACTCTTTACTTCCCTGATTTCGATTTTAAACTGGAGAACCGGAGAGAACTTGTACAATTCGTGAAGTCCACTAGTTTCGTAATTGATTCCTTTTGCGTGGATGGTAATAAAATATATAAAAACTACGATCTAAATGTCATATTCCCTATCAAGGAGAAAAAACATATCGGTTATCTATCCATTCTATTGAAATACCAATTGGTAGACCGCCTTTGTTTCGTCGATTACGATGAAATGGGCGTTCCCGTAACTACTTGTGAAAATCGAGAGAATAAGCAAGAACCAGTACTCAAGATGGTCATGTATGAGGAAGAATGCGAGGTATCCTTACTAGATAATCTTTTCAACTCTTTATTCTATTTGCTAAATCCTTTTCCGCAAGGCGAGCAACTCACCAGTTGCTCCGATGATCTGGCGCAACTGGCAAATACGGAATTCTCCAACCCGATGCTTATTTATTTCGTATTGGGTGATATATTCCTATTTCTCATACTATTAATCCTAATCACCCTGTATATGACATCCAGTAAGTTCTACATGTTGGCACAACATTATAAGCGATATGTCTTGCCTCTATTACTGGTATTCATATCCGAGATCGTATTGGTATTATACCTAATCACCAATATCGTATCCTCACGGGAAACTTTCGATATATGGACTCAAATGATACTGTTGGCGCTCCCACTCTTCTTTTTTCTCTTAATCATCGTACCGATCGGGCACCGGGAAAGAGAGCCGTTGCCTTAAATCACCACCGGCCCTCTTTATTCAATTCCCGGCGGATCGCCATAGATAAGATATCGGAATCTAGCCGGGGAGTGTCTTGCTTTAGCAACCGAAGGGCACAACGCCTGATCACATTCGAGATGGAGCCACCCGATAACTCATAAGTAGCTGCCATACGGATCATCTTGTCCGCATCCGCAGGTAGCCAAGAAGAGGGAAGCATTCTACGCCATAATTCCTCACGTAAGTCTTGATCCGGCATCGGGAAATAGATAATAGACTGGAAACGACGGGAGAAAGCTTCATCAATATTACTCTTTAAGTTTGTGGCCAAAACAACGGTTCCCGGGAAATCCTCGATCCGTTGCAGCAAATAAGCGATCTCTTGATTCGAATGGCGATCATTAGAAGTGTTCGTCGAGGTTCGTTTACCGAATAAGGCATCCGCCTCATCGAAAAAGAGAATCCAATTCCGGTTTTCCGCTTGGTCGAATACATTCGCAAGGTTCTTTTCAGTCTCGCCGATATATTTGGAGACAATCATGGAAAGATCGATACGATATACATCCATCCCGTTCTTCTTGCCAATCAAGGTTGCGCAAAGCGTCTTACCCGTTCCCGGCGGGCCATAAAACAAAGTGCGGTAACCGGCCTTCAAAAAACGACTCAATCCCCAGTCCGAAAGGATGACCCGATGACCCGTAATCCAATTATTTATCTCCTCCAACTCCTCACGCACATAATAAGGCAATACGGCATCTTCCCAATTCAAAGCCGTACTAATCCGTTTGGCCGGAAAACCCATATTATAGTCCGGCTTATATTCTCCCTCAAAAGATAAACGGTACAAGAAATCCTCCGATATACGCAGTTGTCCGCTCAAGAACGGTTCACCATTCCCGGCTCCTTCCAAGCCAACAACGTGATACATATGGAACCAATGCTCCTCACGAAATAGACGAACCACTTCCAGACGGCGTTCCACACGATCGCCCGCCAACAGGAAAACGGCCGTCTCGCCCGTTGGCAAGAATCCTCCGTGCGATAGTCCTTTCCAACCGCCAAATTCCGTATAAGGACGGTCAAAATTCTTATTATGCACAAAGAAAATATCCAACACCTGCGGAGAAAGATGAGGCATTAAGGCCAACATCAACACCATCCACTCATCGAAAGTAGGATCAACCTGTTCCGGCAACAACGCCTTCCAAAGCGGTCCTGCCTTCGGGAGTGGGATATCATAGACGGAAGATAAATCGCACTCCTGCCGGAAATACAAACGAATGGAGACATCCAATACCCGCTGGAACCAATCGATCCACTCGTTCATAAGACAGAAGCAGCTTTAGCACCCATCACATCCGCCTCGTGTTCCAAGGATAAATCATCGTTAACGGCCATTCCACCTACCTCGGTAGTAGGCTGCACACGTCCCTCGGCTTGCTGGATGACGTGTGTCAACTCATGTCCCAATAGCTGCTGTCCGGCAGACGTATCCGGTTTGAATTGTCCCGGGGCGAAATGGATATCCGTACCTTGCGTATATGCCAAAGCCCCAACCTCCGGCGCTTTCGATGAATCCGGGTGTACACGTACCGATGAGAAATCCGTCCCGAAGGAAGACTCCATGCCTTGGATTACATGATCCGGAATCCCTGTCTGGTTCTTAGTTTGCCGTTGGGCCACAAATTTTCCTTGAAGAAGCTCATCCTCATCTTCCACATCCCGCTGAACGGCGAACTTACCTTGCAGCAAATCATCCTCATCCATTGCGTCACGTTGCATAGTTTCCACCATTTTAGCCTGCAAGGCAGATTGTACCCGGTTATCTTCCATCAATTGTGTTGATTCACCTTTACGGTTTTGAAATACCCGCGAAGGTCCTTCTTGAATCTGTATCCGATCCGCATTCATAATGTTATCTTTTAATGTTATTTACCGCCACTTTACTCTAAGTATTTTTTCCATCCATGGAGTTTTAATGAACCTGAAGTTCCAAGCAATCGAATCTAACAAGACGTCAAAAGCTCTCTCCTCGACCGTTAGCGTCCAATTATTCTTCTCCATCTTTAACACTCCCTTTCTCCGGATAAAAGTACTTTGAAGACCTTCCCAGCTCGTATTCCTCATCTTATCCCAATTCATAAGTACCGCTTTCTTCAATTGCTCTATCATCTCTAATTCATTCTCAGCTAAATCACACGAGCGAGGAAGCGGTTCCGGACTATCATAGCCCGTCAAGACTTTGCTTAAGAATAATTCTGGCTCCGGGATTTCCTTCTCATCCGTTACAAAACGTTGAGACGCAAAAATGGCCTTCACTTGGCATTCTCTCGATTTAAAGCCACGTCTGTCATCACTCAAGTAGCCTAACCTATGAAAAAGTATTGGCAGATAGACGGCTATGATCGTCAAGCCCGCATTGTTAATAGACACGCCATGATCTTCTAACTGGCCATTCAAAACATCCATATCCATATTATTTTTAAGTTGATATATAAAAACTGACAATTCAGATAAATTAGTTGTATGTCGACATATAAAAGTCTCTATCTTATGTAATTCCTCCTCGGGCACAGACTCCCTCAAATGCTGCCAAAAGAGGAACAACAATCCATCTTTGGAGTAATTCCGGTAAACGTTGCCGGAAAGAGCCTGTAACCACCCCAACCAAACGTTCTCTTCCAACCCGAAGTTATTGAGACGAAACAAGCGGATTACCTCCTCGACAAGTAAGCGCAAAGCGGGAGTCGCCCCTGTATATAATTCCTCCAATAATTCCATCTTTTGGGAATTGGACGGATAGATAGAGGGAAAAGCAGTACGGATGGGAAGCTCGGGCGCTTTCCCCGGTTTCGTGCCCAGTAAAGCATCCATGGTACGTGTAAACGCATCCATATTCTCCAACATACACTCATGCAATAACAAGCGCAGCCGAGCGGCATCTCCAAATGTACGATTCTCTTTTACATTCGTAAGGTATTGGATCAAGGATACCTGATTCGGAAAAGCCAGACCGTATTCACGGATGACAAGCAGTAATAAGGAAGCGAAGATACGAGCGGCCTCTATCGGCTCTTCAACCCTTATTCCGGATGAAGGAATATCCTTCAATTGCCGTAATTGGTCCAGTAAGATTTTCGGGTTCGTCTTCTCCAAACCACTCACGTACTCGAATAGATCGCCCAGCGGTTCATCGGAACGGCCTGTGATTATAAATTGTCCCAACCGATACGCTTTCCTCTCCTCATTCAACCAAACAGAGAATAAAAGCTCGGGAGATTCCTTATCCATATCCTCGTACAGCAGGTCTATTATCTCACGTAACTCTTCCGGAACCCACGGATATTCCCCATGTGTTCCCTCATGAAAATAGGAGATCAACTCCCGCACCGTGATATTATAATGAGCAGAGAACTGTCCCAACACCGAACGTACGAATTGTTTCCGGCTAAAAGCGGTTAATGGCCCGCTAAACAGTACCAGAAAAATAAACTCCCATTTCAACAGCCGGAACTCGCCGCCCACCCTTCCTTCCAAACGCCCTTGCTCTTTCCCCTTATCCAGCGTCTGCGCATACCGGATAATGAAATGGCTTTCCACCGGAACGATTTGCCTAACCACCGAATAGATTTGCTCCTCGCGCAAGGAACGGATAAAGCGACGGCACAAACCGGAATTAGACAACCGATCTTTCAAATCTTCCGGGTAATAAACGGATATATCGGAGGGAGAATCATCGAGAGCATTCAAGTACAAAGCAATGATCAATTCCCGAACGGCTGGATAAGCCGTTAGCAGCCCACTTGCCAAGGTACGGTAAAAATATCCCAACAACTCCATTACCGTCAGATTGTAATGCGCCGCCAATTCCTTTAACACGGAGAAGGCGAACTGATGGCGGGAAAATACGCTCCCCCCCCTACCGAGAATAACCTCGAAGATAAACACCCATTTCAGTATCCTGAAATCATTCCCGGCTTTCCCTTCGAGCATACCCAATTCCTTCTCCTTATCCAACGCTCTCGCATAGTCGATGACAAACGGACTCTCCGCAGGGATCATCTGTTCCACGATCTGGTAAATCTGTTCCTCATTATACCCGGATAAGAAAGTCAAGCTCTTCTCCCGCCGCACGAGCAAAGCCTTCAATTCTTCCAGAGAAAAAAGAGAGAGATTTTTAGTGAATTCCTTTTCCGATAATGTCTCTAGCCGGATATCCTTCAAGAGCGACAATAACTCGGGCATGAACAAGCGGGTAGAGGCGAACTTATCTAAATCATACGTCAGCATCCCCAGTAAATCCACAAAAGAAATGGAATAATAGCCGGATAATTCCCGCAGCGTGTACGTCACCATTTGTTTCCGGTTGAAATAGCCTTGATCCTGAGATAATAAATATCCCCATAGGATTATCCAGATGGCGTTTCTGTAATCATTCTTCCCTATCTCCGGACGCTTTATCTCGGGATAAGAGTCTTGCAAGAAACGGGCATAAGCGTTTATAAACGAGCTTTCCGAGGGTGCCACCACATGTACCAAACGTTCTTGATAGATATCATCCAATTGAAAGACCAGACGTTTACGAATGGTAAGCGCCTTTCCCTTCTCACGCAGGAAATGACTTAATTCTATCGGGGATATTCGTACTAATTTATCTAGAAGTTCCGGTAAGGTGAGCCTCTCCTCTTCCAGCCAAGGCCAATATCCGTACGACATATAATAGGTAAATACTTCCAGCCAAGATTGCCTGATGGGAACAACAGCGATTCGGTCGGGATGCTCTTCCTTACTTCGCAAATAAGAAGCGAAAGTCTCGTCCAGTCTCTCTGCCAGTCTACGGGGGAATTGCTCATAGAATTCATCTTCTTCTAGCTCACCTAGATCCAAGTCTAAACTCTCGATCCGGATCAACTCATCTTCCGTATCATAACGGCTTAAAATCTCATCCACGATCCCTTCTAAAGAGGTTCGGTTAAAGGTATCCCAACGACCATATAAATCATGAACGAAAGGTTCCCGATCCGCAACTAAATCTAGTTTTAAGGTGCCTATTGTTATCATATGGTTTGCAGGGTATTTCAGTCTTTATTAGATGCATGCAATATCTATATTATTCTTCGATTAAACAAGTATTATCCAGATTCTTTTCCACAAAAACATATAAAAGTTGATTGTGCCAGAATAAAACTTATGCGTACCTATAGGTAAGCCTGATCGGTACCTATTCTATTCTTAAATTATCGCCACTGATTTTACAATCAGCGGCGGCATTTGTATATTCAGCGGCTGTGAATATAAATTCAGCGCCGCCAAATTAAGAAATAGAGCTTATTCGACAAAGAATATATAGGCTCTTGGAGAAGTATTTCGTAGGGAGAGAAGCGTTTTTCCTCCAACAGAGAGAGATATCAAAGATATTTACGTAAATTTGCCATTCAGTTACAATTTATCAACCTAAATTCTTTATTTACATGGAATCTGTAATGAAAAAAACAGCCGCCACAAGCTTGTTAGCCTCTTGTGCGGTATCGCTGGCCTTGTTTTCCTCTTGTGCCAGTCAAGAACAAAACACACTTACTCCCGAGGAAATCGCTGACGGATGGGTTCTGCTTTTTGATGGAAAGACATTGGATGGTTGGAAAGATTACAACGGGACTACATTGACACAGCCTTGGCATGTAGTGGATGGTTGTATACAAGCCAAAGGAGATGGCAGCGACGCTAGTGGCTACATCGTAACCGATAAAGAGTATGAGAACTTCGAGCTTTCTTGGGACTGGAAATTGTCCAAGGGTGGCAATAGCGGTATGTTGTACCATGTGGTAGAGCGTCCCCAATTCGCTGTTCCTTACGTAACGGGGCCGGAGTATCAATTGATCGACGAGCCGAACTTCCCGGACCCATTGGAAGAGTGGCAGAAATTAGGTGTGGATTACGCAATGCATTTGCCGGATAAATCCAAGATGAAGGTGAATCCGCAAGGCGAATGGAACAACTCCAAGATCGTATTCGATAATGGACATGTGGAACATTGGTTGAACGGACAAAAGATCCTAGAGTTCGAGGCATGGACAGACGATTGGCACGCTAAGAAAAATAGCGGCAAATGGGCCAACGCGCCGGAATACGGATTGGCGAAAAAAGGTGTGCTTTGCTTGCAAGATCATGGTTATCCCGCATCTTTCCGTAACTTGAAGATCAAAGAACTTCCTCGTAAGGCCGGTAAGGAAGTGAACTTGTTCAACGGCGTGGATTTGACGGGATGGGAACCATACGGTACGGAGAAATGGTACGTAAAAGACGGTTTATTGGTTTGCGAAAGTGGTCCCGATAAGCAATACGGTTATCTCGCTACCCGTGATTATTATGATGATTTTGATCTGACCGTAGAGTTTAAGCAAGAGGCTGACGGAAACTCCGGCGTATTCATCCGCTCTTTCGTTGAGGAAGGCGTGAAAGTAAACGGCTGGCAGGTAGAAGTAGCTCCGAAGGGTCACGATACAGGTGGTATCTATGAGTCGTACGGACGTGGCTGGTTGGTTCAGATTCCGGATGAGAAAGAGAATATCTTGAAAGAAGGCGATTGGAACACGATGCGTATCAAAGTACAAGGCGATAACGTACAGACTTGGCTGAACGGACAGGAAATGGTAAACTTGAATGATGAGAAGATCGGAGCGGGTAAAGGCCGCATCGCCCTTCAGATTCACGACGGTGGAGGCATCAAGGTTCTTTGGCGAAATTTAAAACTTACGACATTATAATAGAACGAAGCTAGATTATAAACCAAATAAGGTGTTTCAAAAGAAGTCTTTTTGAAGCACCTTATTTTTATCATTGATAACACCCTCTTTTATCACTGGATTTTATGAATAAACTTATCTTTACAGCTATCCTTTCGGGATTTGCCGGCCTCTACGCCATGGGCCAGAACGAGATCCGGCTTATGGACATGGACCTAAATAAATCCTACCAAACTTACGGTGGCGCCGTCAAAGGGAAATCAGTTACCAACGAGCCCGCCTCTATACAAGGAAAAACGTATGATGACGTGATCGGGGTACAAGCCAAAAGTCATATCAAGATCGATTTACACAAGAATGCGTCACGCTTTCAAGCGCAGGTCGGGATCGCCGACTCACATATCGATTATACGGATAAAAGCCTCACGGTTATCCCTTTTGTTGACGGAACGAAAATGTATTTCGATACCCGAAAAAACGCCAAGACATTTGTTGGTCTAGAAGGTAAAGACGGAAAAGTACATCCGGGCTCGGCCTTATTTATCTTGAAAGGAGATGACAAGGAGCTTTATAACAGCGGTATCGTCAAACTTGGCGATGCCCCGAAAACAATCGATATCCCCCTAAATGGCATAAAGATATTGGATCTTATTGTAGAGCCTACCGACGATGGACCTAGCGGAGATCATGCCTTATGGATCACGCCCCAAATAGAGTATATGGAGATCATCCCCTCGATCGTCTCCACGAGCTATCAAGGGAAAGGGCCGGAAGTATCATCCGGTACGGAGAAGAAATTACTTGATAAAATCAAGCAATTACCCCAACAAGGGCTTCCTTTGGAAAACACCTCTTTCGACTGGCTTTTACAACCCTCACGATCAAAAGCCGGCATATATGCGACTCCCGATGGCAAAAGCATCTTATTGTCAAACGGAATGGTAGCACGTATGTTCCGTGTCTTACCCAATCTTTCCACTCTCGATATCTTTAACCGGATGACCGGAGAAAGTATGCTTCGTGCCGTAAGTAGCGAAGGTAGTTTGACGATTGACGGGAAACGTTGGGAACTTGGCGGGCTGGCCGGCCAGCCCGAGCGCGGATACTTCCAAATGGAATGGGTCGACCAGATGACTACTCGCCCCGGTTCTTTTCTCATTGAGGATTTCCGCATAGAAGAGCTGCAGGAAGATATCAAATGGGCCAGAAGCCGCTGGGCACTGAATAAGAACGTACCTACAGGGAAAAGACTGACTTTCGTATTGAAAGGAGAGAAAGAAACAGAAGGTGTCACCGTAGAACTCCATTACGACTTATACGATCACATCCCGGTTATCCGGAAAAGTATGGAGGTTACCAACAATACCCCGCAGTCCATAGATATCGATGCCTTTCAATTGGAATATCTGGCATTCGCCGAACCGGAGTCGCCCGGCGGTGGAGATCCCTCTAAATTCAGGCTCCCGAACATACATGTAGAAAGCGATTATGCTTGTGGCGGAGAGTTTACCGAGCGGGAAACCGATATCACGGAGAAATGGGTGGCCGATCCGGAATATACCTCCCAACGCAATTATCCTTTGCTAACACCTTGTATATTAGATATATCGCCCAAGATAGGTCCTGATTATACCCTAGCGGCGGGCCAGAAATTCAAATCTTTTAGCGTATACGAGATGCCGTTCGACAGCGATGATCGGGAACGAAAGGGTTTGTTTAAACGACGCTTACATTATACGGTAGCTCCATGGGCTACGGAGAATCCGATCTTCATGCACCTTACCTCTTCCGATCCGGATGTTATTCGTACCGCTATCGATCAATGCGCTACCGTTGGATACGAGATGGTTATCATCAGCTTTGGATCCGGATTGAACGCCGAGGATATCTCAGAAGAAAATATCGCCAAATATAAATCTTTGGTGGATTACGCCCGCAACAAAGGTGTAGAGTTAGGGTGTTACTCCCTCTTATCAAGCCGTTGGATCAGCGACGAGGTAGATGTTATCAATCCCAAGACAGGTAAACGAGGGGGGATGCGTTTCGGTAGCGCTCCCTGCCTTTGCAGCGATTGGGGATATGAGTATTTTCATCATATACGAACCTTCTTCGAGCGTACGGGCATGCGTTGCTTCGAGCACGACGGCTCCTATCCCGGCGACGTATGCGCATCTACCCACCATACCTATCATAAAGGGCTGGAAGATTCCGAATGGAATCAGTTCCATAAGATAACCGATCTCTATCGTTGGATGTGCGAGAATGGCATTTATATCAATGTTCCCGATTTCTATTTCTTGAACGGGTCTACCAAGACAGGCATTGGTTACCGTGAAGCCAACTGGTCGCTTCCCCGGGATCGGCAGATCATCCATGCCCGCCAATTGAATTATGATGGTACATGGGATCGGATGGCTTCGGCATGCTGGAGCTTTGTTCCTCTCGTGGAGTATCAAGGAGGAGGAGAGGCCGCTACCTTGGAGCCCCTCCACGAACACTTGTTCGAATACAAAACACATATGATGCAAAATTACGGAGCTGGTGTCCAAGCTTGCTATCGAGGCCCACGTCTGTATGATACCCCGGAGACCCAAGCGGCCGTAACCGAGGTCATTCAATGGTATAAGAAATACCGCGATATACTCAACAGCGATATGATCCATTTACGCCGACCGGACGCACGAGACTGGGACGGGTTCATACACGTCAATCCCCACAAGAAGGAGAAAGGTCTAGCCATGTTCTTCAATCCGACCCATCAAGAGATCACCCGTACGATCCATATCCCACTCTATTATACCGGCCTGACACAAACAGCCCGCATCCGGGAAAAAGAGCAAAAGCCTGTCACCTACAAACTGAACCGGGACTATACGGTGGAGCTTACGGTTAAAATCCCTGCCAACGGATATACTTGGTATGTGGTTGAAGCAGCCGATTAGAACTAAAATGGCCGGGATAATCGCTACCCCGGCCATTTTATCTATCTATAGACTTCTTTATCTACGTCCGTTACCTAGATGTTTTCTGCCATGTTTATTCCCTTTAGGCTGCTGTTTCTCCAGATATTGTTTGTATTGTTCCTCCGTCAATATCTTTTTCATCTGGGCGTTCTTATCCTCACGCATGGCCAACATCTTTTCCCGTTGCTTCTCACGCTCAGCCTTCATCGCCTCACGTTCTTTCTGAGCCTTTTCCATATACTCTTTTTGAAGTTTACGGAACTCCACCGCTTGTTTCTCATCTAACTTCAAGTCGGCGATCATCTTCTCGCAACGTGCGGACGGATCCATCTTACGCTTGTCCATACGCCTGTTCTCACGAGCGAACACAGAAGTAGAACTCAACAATACAACCAAACACAATCCTATTACCTTTTTCATAAACTACTACTTATTACTTTTATTATAAATTACCTGTTTATGAAGCGCTTCGAAAGAATAGACATCGATAAAAAGGAAAGGTTTAATCGGAAATAACATTTAACATTTTACCACAGGCCATTTACCATCTCGGAATCTCCAAATCATCCTTACTGGGCAATGCCGGGAATTTAGCGTGTGGTTCCACCTGATACCAGAAAGTAGTCGATGAGATATCCGACTTTTGATTATTATACCTACCGTCGTGCCGCCAACCCAAATCTTGAATCGTAACCTTCAGATCCTTTTCAAAACGAACCGGGTCCAAGATATGCCAGCGATACAAGCCGAACGCCGTAACAGCCCGATATAGGCCATCCGGACGGATCACTTGGTGCATTCCCGCATAAGGAGTGGTGAATTCTTGGTATTGATGTGTTTTCTGATTCTCGAAGTTATACGAACCGCAGAAATAATCCTCCGTACCTGTTCCACAGATTGTCGGGTATTCCTTGTCGCCATCCATATAGAACTTGATCTCTCCTTCACCCCACCAACAGTTATCATTGACACGCCAAGCTAAATAAGTTCCGACATATTGTCCCTTTCCCTTGATTCCATCCACCAACGTATGGATAGAGCCTTGTGTCGGGTTGGAACGGCGGAACTGCGCATGGAAATATCCCTCATCCTCCGGCACTTCCGTCAAGGTATAATTAATCTGGTAATACAAACGCATCTCTTCCGCATTATTAATATTCTCCAACGTTATGCGTGCTTTCTTACGGAACGGCATCTTCCAGTAGCAATTGAAAGCGCTCCCGGGATTTACACAGACCGCCAACGAGGAAAGTTGGGCATACTCATTAAAAGCACTGGCGAAGAAATCCCCGACCGGACATTCAACCGAAGGCTCTTTCTCGTCGTCCCAATACATACGGAGTATCGAGAATCGCCAGTTGCCAGTGGGAGTCATCCATATCTGCTGGATAGCCCCCGGGCCATCAATCTCCGCGATAGTAACTGTCTCCCCCGGTTTCACGATAATAAAAGGATTTACTTTCCAGCCTTTCCCCAAATCTTTCGCTGGGCCAGCTGCATTCGCCTTATTCCGGACATCCTTATCTCTCACGGGATCAGCCATCGCTCCTTTCCCTTTCTCCCCCGTAAAATTCTCCGGACTGATCGAACGACTCTGCGCATTCGACAAACGAGAAAGGTTTCCCATATTCATATCCAACCCGTTAAAAGGATACTGCTGGGCATTCGCCCAAAAACTTAACAGCAAAAAGGCTAACAGCAAAACATTGATCTTCTTCATAATGACTTTTATTATTTAAAATTTATACATCGTCTACCTATCATCCGCCTCCAAAATTAAGATCCAATCATTTCCCCTCTCTCCCGCTTCTCCGGGCGCATTGAATGTACGAATTCCCTTATTCTCGACCGCTCCGATCAAAGTTCTCGCCCCATTCCTCGGATTGAACCAATAAGCTTTACCAAAAGATCGCAATTTACTCATTTGTATTCTTACATCCTGCCCTTGACTCAAATAAACTAAAATAAAAGTCTTATCTTTTGCTAAAACTGGAGTGATATAACTTGCGTCATTGTAATTAATTCCAAACAAAACGGATAGATCCGGACGGAAACGATCTAACGGATACATCGTAAACAAAGACTTTACATAGCGCATACATTCGGCTCCCGGCCTATCCAACGCACCATCCCAAAACGTGAGGCATGGTACATGATATTTACCTCCGGGCTTATACATTTGCCAAATAGCGTTATTCCCATATGTATATCCGGCAGCTCCAGACAAATAAGTCCAATAAGCCTGCATACGAATATCATAGTCATCGTAAATTCCATCCGTAAAATAAGTCGTATCCTTAATCAACCCGTTATCACCTATTATGTCCTCCTTTTTCTTCCCGAATTTAGCATAATCAAAATATTCCCAGAAACGAACCGGTATGTCCTCGTATGAAGGTTCCGCATTTACAAACGGTTTAATCGGACTCAATTGAGCATACATACCCGAAAAACGATATACCGGATCCATCCGGCGGTAATGTCCGCTTTGGAGAATATTGAATGATAGCCAAGACTCATTGTGGAACCAATAATGCGAGGAAATCTCTCCTGTCGGATGATAGGACATTAGTTGTGTTCCTCCATTTCCTTCTTGAATTCCTTTCGCCATAGACTGCCAGATTTCAAACTCCTTATCCGTAACTACATTTCTATCGCCACCAAGAATCCATATTACAGCTTCGTTTTTATACCGGGTTCCCAGTATTTTCCCGTACGTATACGCATTATCTGGGTTAAACAAAGCCGGATTTCCGTCTTTCTCTACCACATTACTCGCCCAAGTAGGTAAAAGCCCAATATACAGTCCTCGTTTTCCAGCCTCTCGAATCACGAAATCCACCAACTCAAAGTATCCTTCCGTGATTTGGGTAGGATTCTTATCAATCAAGGGCAAATATCCGTACGCATTCGGTTTATCCAAACCATCCAGTTCAGATAAGATAACAGCCTGTATTACCGTAAAGCCCTTTTTTTGCCGGTTATCCAGATAATGAACGATCTCCTCCTTATCCAATACATGAAATAACTCCCAAGCCGTATCCCCCAGCCATAAAAAGGCACCGCCCTCTTTCTTATAAATAATAAGATCGTTCGGACGGACGATCAAATCTTGAGCCAAACAACCCAATACACAAAAAGCTAGACAAAACAAAAGATATTTTCGCATACTAATTCTTTTTAAGATTAAAAACTTACATTATAAATCTCCACGGACCCCACATTATCGAAGCATGAGGCTGGGCTAACTTTCCCTCTCTCACAAACTAATCGAACATTCCGTAAAATCACTCGATCTAAATTATGAAGGTAAAGCCCCCAGCAAGGGAGCGCACGATAATCTGTCAATGGCTTCGAGGGAGTACGTCCTACTATTTCTTGACCTTTATTTCCAACATACGATAAGGAAACATCCGAAAGCCGGACATCTTTCAAACTACTATCTCCCCAACTCTCTACCGAGGCGGCCGCTTTCATTAAACGTGTACCTCTTATATGCTCCAAACAGATCCGCTCTCCCCGGTTCCCCTCATTCAATGTGACTAGAAACGGATTATCCAATTGATCAAAAGAACAGCTAGATATCAATATATCCTTTACTTCCCCAAACGCTGGAAACCATGCGCCCGGTTGGAGCAATATACCAGAAAGCATATTCCTACGTTTTTGCTCACCGGAAGTCCGATGTGGATATTTTCCCGGACCTCTAAATTCACAATCAACGATCTTTAAACCAGTAGCCGGCATTATCAACCTTATCCCATTGCACGATGAGTTCATATAACAATTCTCTATTACCACATTCTTCCATAGCCCACCCGCAACAGCATCATCACCCGTATTAAAACGGCAATTTCGGATACGGATATCTTTTCCGCCACGAATATGAATCCCATCCCATCCTTCCTCCACTAAAAGATTATCGAAAGAAGCCCTTTCAATATCATAACTCATAAAAGCATAGTTCGACGCTCTTCGTAGTTTAACTCCCGATATCTTAATCCCTTTCGATCTCGACAAAAAGAGAATATGAGGGCCTCTCATCCCTTCTTCACCTTTTTTATCTTGAATATGGGCACCATCGATTACCCCCTCTCCTGTAATTGACACATCTTCAACTTGATCTCCTAAAAGCAATGCCTTGTTCCAATTCCGGGGTTTTACTTTATAATAAGCCTCATCTTGATTAAGATCGGATATAGAACGGTACTTTTCCAAATTATTTATGCCTTTCACTACGGCATTACTTTCTAAGAATAAGTTTACTTTACTTTTCAGCAGAATACTTCCTGTCAAAAACGTTCCCTCCGGAATGATAACCGTTCCTCCCCCTCTCAAGGAACAATCTTCTATTGTCCTGTTGATGAACTGGGTATTGTCTGTTATTCCATCTCCTTTAGCTCCAAAATCCACGATATTATAGGTGCTATCATCATTTGAGGCCCAACCTATCCGCATAAAGAGCATAAACAATACAAAGAGACACACCCGAAAGACTCTTACTTTCGACACATCTATCATCTTCATTATTCAATAAGATTTAATATGATCATAAAGGAATAAAAAAAGAATAGGATTAGCGATCCCAAGAGAACCATCCTATTCCTTTTCTTTGATGAACTTTTCAACAAGTTATATCTACTCGTTCTCGTAACCTATGCTTTGTGTCATATTCGGATTATTCTCCATTTCAACCTTGGGTATCGGGAAATACAAATCTTTCGCATCATAATGCGGATTACCAACACGTGTCTTTCCATACCAACGGCTAATCTCCTCATCCAAGACCTTCCAGCGGCAAACATCTTGCCAATGTTGTACGCCCTCACCGCAGAACTCCATGAAACGTTCCTCCCGAATCGCATCTCTCAAAGCTTCTCCACTAGCCGTTATATCATGGGAACTATCTCCATTATAAGCTCTTCTTCTTACCAGATTCATATAGTTCCGGGCATTTACCTCATCTCCCGTAGCCTGACAAGCTTCCGCATACATCAAATATACATCCGCCAAACGCATCAAATACATATTAATACCAACCCCTAAATTCAACTCATTCACCGTACTTTTCAACGGATTGTATTTTCGCATGCTCCAACCTTGAATGTCAGCCTCCGTATCCTTATATTTCAGAACCTGCGTCTGCTGTCCATTCATAATAACAGGAGTTCCCGGACGCAAAGCGGCGATATCCAAACGAGGATCTCCATTAAAACGTTTAATATTCGCATCATGAAAGAAAATATTACCCCAACCGGCCGCCTCAACATCTCCACTTGCGTTCTGGAAACATAAGGCAGCGATCAATCCATATTGAGAACCTTCTCCATACCAAAAATATCCGGAAGTGTCCCCATTACGGAAATTAATCTCTAAGATCGATTCTCTATTAAATTTCTCCTGATCCTCATTAAACATCTTCGCATATTCATTGAAAGGGAGCAATTCTTTTCCGGAAGAATCAATAACCTCTTTCAACGCTTTCTTTGCCGCATCATAATTACCCATATACAAATTCGCTTGCCCGATGTAACTAGTAACGGCAACAGAGGTTGGACGTGGATAGTCCGCCCGCTCTTCCCATACAGCAGGTAGCAAAAGTTTGGCTGCCTCATAATCTTTCAAGATCTGATCGTAAACCTCGGCCACCGTGCTACGTTCTATATTTAGCATATCCGGAGTCGATGCTACCTGTAAACGAACTGGTACACCTTTTCTATCGCCCTCCCCGTTGCAAGGATATCCCTCTCCAAAAAACGCTACTAACTGTTGGTGTGCCCAACCTCTCCAAAACAAAGCTTCTCCCTTCATCTGCGAAAGCCTTACTAAATCCGCATCTGTAAACTTCTCCTTGTCGATTCTTTCCAATTGCTCCAATACGGTATTCGCACAAGAAATCATTTTATAATAACCAATCCATAACGTCCCAATGTAAGCATTATCAGAAGTCACTTGATTGGTCGCCAACTGGTTCCAGTTGGCGTCACCAGTCCAAGCCATATCTACCGTATGATCCACACAGAATGTCCCTTTCGCCATAACCCTCTTTCCATACAAAGGCACAGCGACCATATTTGCATAAACTGATGTTACGATAGTCTCCATATCCGCCATAGATTTAGGGTAGACACTTGGAGATAACGCACTGGGATTTGATAAATCCAGAAAACTATCCGAACAACTATTAAAAGTTAACGCAGCAGCTAATAATATAACTAATTTCTTCATCTTCCTATTAATTTAGAGGGTTAAACTTAAACCGCCCATAATGGTGCGGGTGGATGGAGCCCGTTTCACAGAATACATATTTCGTTCCAAATATCCACCACCCAATTCAGGATCTCCTTGAAACTTTGTGATAATAAATAAATTATCGCAATTAATATAAAACTTCAAACCTTCTATCTTCAAATGAGAAAGTATTGATTTCGGTAAATTATAGCCGAAATGTAAATTCTTCAATTTAAAGAAAGAACCATCCTCCACAAAATAAGAGGAGACATTCTTGAAGTTTCCATTCGGGTCCTCTTTCGTTACTCGAGGATGTGAAGTAGCCCGGTTCGTCGGACTCCACGCCTCATATACCTTATAAGTCGTATTATAGTCGCCATAGAAACTTCTTTCATAAAGCTTAGCGCTATTAAAGACATCAACACCTGCGTTTCCTAACCAGCCCATACTTAAATCAAAGCCTTTCCATGACAAATTTATATTCAATCCATACATCAAATCCGGCCAAGGATTACCGATATATGTCTTATCCTCATTCGTCACCTTTCCGTCTCCATTTAAATCCTTATATTTCAAATCACCCGGAGCCGTACCTGCTTGTTGGTACAATCCATCCGGAGATTGAGCGTTTAAGGCATCGATTTCCGCTTGGTCTTGAATAATACCATCCACGACATATCCATACATCTGTCCCATCGGTTGTCCATTTTCCGTACGATAAATAGAACTATTCAAAGCCGCATCGCTTCCAGCCCAAATGATCGGATTCACTTGGTCACTTAACTTTACCACTTTGTTCTTGTTGGTAGACAACGTAAAAGCCACGTCATACCTGAAATCTTTATAGGAATCCCTCCATTGAACCATCCATTCGAAACCTCTATTGCTTATCTTTCCGATATTAGCCCGATAAGAAGAAGTCTCGCTAAATGGTTCCGAAGAAGGTCCGGCAGAAGGTGGCACACCTACTGAATATAACATATCGGAAGTTTTCTTATCATAATACTCGATTGTCGTATTCAAGCGATTATCCAGAAAACTTGCGTCAACACCTATATTCCATTGGGCCACGTCTTCCCATTTAATCGTAGCATTCGCAACATTTGAATACCAGAATCCTCTCTGCGTATTTTGCCCATCATATGAATAATATAGATAATTATTCGTAAAAGAAGGTTCATACAAGAATTGAGGAATTGTATTGTTACCAATTTTACCATAACTTCCTCTCAATTTCAATTGAGACATCCATGTTATATTATCCTTTACGAAGCTCTCTTTTCCCACATTCCAACCGACAGAAGCAGAAGGAAACACACCAAACCGATTCTCTGGACCAAAGTTATCATAACCATCCCGACGAATACTAGCCTCTAGCAAATACCTGTCATCATAAGCATAGTTTACACGAGCGAACTGGGATAAACTACGACCTTCCGTTTTCGTTCCGGATACATCTTTATCTCCCGTACCTAAACTAATATCATCCGAAGGCTGAACCAAAAAGCCGTTTTTCCAACCACCTGCCGAAGAAGCCGTCGCCCGATAAGCCTCGTAGCCAACCATACCTTTTACATAGTGTTTCTCCCCAAAAGTATGGTCATAGGTCAATGTATATAACATACGTAAATCATAACCGGAGCCATAATCTTTCGAGTAATAATCCTGTTGAGATAAAGATCCCAAATTCCATGACTCTAAGAACAAATTATTCGCATGGGAGTCAAAATTGGCAGAGAAATTCGCTTGGAATTTTAAATCATTGATAATCTCCCAATCCAAAATCGCATTTGCCCGGGCCCAAAACCTACGTTCATTCTCATGATGAGACATTAGTGTAGCCACATGATTAGGTCCCTCGTAGTAACCACCTGCCGGATGTTTTCCCCAACCTCCACCAGCTTCGTTGGTATTATCATAAGGCACCATCGTAGGAACTTGGCGGTAATAAACATAATCATTATTCGTCTGCCCATACAAATGGGGATCCGTATTATTAAAACCAACAGTCAGGATCTCGGAAAATTTCACGCGTTTACTTATATTTGTCTGGCTAGCCACACGGAAATTACCCGCATCCTCAAATGAATAACGTTCGATAAACTGATTCTTGTAGAACTCCGCAGACATATTAAATGTAGTTTTCTCATTACCACCCGTCATCTGTAAAAAATAGTTTTGCCTAAAAGCATTACGCCAAACCAGATCTTCCCAGTCTGTATCTGGTAGCGAAGCGGGATTATCCCAGCCGGAATTGGGATTATTAGGGAAGCCTGCCGCCAATTTCCGGTCAATAAAGTCCGCGGTATGCAGCATATCCGGCAAATCGATCGGAGTCTCTATTCCAAAGTTTACTCTCGCATTAATAGAAAGTTTCCCTATCTTTCCCTTTTTAGTGGTAACAAGGATCACACCTCCTGCTCCCCGGGCACCGTAAATAGCAGTCGAAGCCGCATCCTTCAAGATATCGATAGATTCTATATCATTAAAATTAGGAGCGCTACCCGGCACTCCATCCACGATCCACAACGGATCTGCGCCATTGATAGAAGCCGCTCCACGAATGATAATATTCCCATTGGAAACATTGACACCTGCCACACGGCCTTGAATAACATGCGACACATCCATATTTAAATCATTAAAATCATCCGTCTTAATAGAAGCCACAGATCCCGTTACATTCGACTTTTTCTGCACGCCATAACCAACAACGACTACCTCATCCAGTTTTTGAGTATCTTCCTTCAAGTTTATCATTAAACTTGATTTTCCGTTCACAGCTACATCTTGAGTATTAAACCCAATATACGAGACCTGTAAAATACCGCTATCATTTATATTTAATGAGAAATTTCCCGAAATATCCGTTACCGTTCCATTCGTAGTCCCTTTCTCAACAACATTCGCTCCGATAATCGGTTCACCGTTACTATCCACGACAGTACCAGATACCAGCTTTACATTACCGGCAGTCTTTAAAGTTACGACAATTGAATGCCCTGTCATCGTATATTGCAAGTCTCTTTGATGCAGTACATCATCTAACAAACGCCGAATCGGCTGATTCGTCACGTTTAAAGTTACCTCTTTCTTTCCTTCCACTATAGCATCCCGATAAGAGAATATATATGTGGTTTGTTTCTCTACAGCCTCAAAAAATTGCTTTAATGTAGCATTCTTCATGGAAAGAGTGACACTTCCTGTCTGAGCTAATACCAAAATAGGATTAAAAAACAGAAATAGAGCCAAAAAAATTATATAGCTACATTGATTTTTTCTACTTTTGAACATATATTATTTTTTAAAATTGATACAATCCGTTTTATGGCTTGATCGCCATTCTCGTAAATGGAGTATTAATTGGGGAACCGGAAAATCTCGACCATTTTTCGGTTCCGTTTTTATTATGAAGAATCTTGTCGCATAAGAACTGATTTAAGGTTATACATTTTATTTTCACTCGCTCAAGGATGTATAAAGATATCATCTCCTCGTATATCATATGTAAAGTCATAATGCCTCTCTAAAAGGTCCATTACCTCTACGATATATTCACTATCAAAATTTCCGGTAAATAAGTCATTCGCTAAAGAAAAATCATTCAAATGGATATTCACGCCATATCTACGCTCTAGTTTGGCCAAGACATCACTTAATTTCGTTGATCGAAAAACGAGGTCTCCTCTTAACCACGCCGTTTCAAATCGATTATCTGTTTTCTCCACGGTTATAATACCCGATTCTTTATTGAACAATGCTTTTTCATTTGGTTTTAGATAAACGACACGAGAAGGGTCTGAACAAGTCTGTATCTTGATCCGTCCCGATATCAAGGCCATTTCCATGACATTCTCCCGCTCATACGAATACACATTAAAACTTGTGCCCAACACTTCTATATCCAGATATTCAGTATGTACCACGAAAGGTTTATCCTCATTCCGAGTCACCTCAAAATAGGCCTCTCCCTCTAAATTAACCTGTCGAAGCTCTCGACCGAAATCGTGAGTGTAACTTAAGCTCGATTCCGCATTTAGTTTTACTTGTGTTCCATCCGGTAAAGTCACCCCCGATCTTTCCCCTCTATCGGCATGAACCACTAAATTGCCAATGCTACCCTTCTGATCGACTGGATTGAAATATAAATAACCAGACAATATACTTAATAAAGGTATTAATAGTATTGCGGCGATACGAGCCAGTTTCCTAAACACCATAACGAATCGTTCTTTTCTCGTTCGATTTTGAATCTCACTGAACATATCTCGTATGATTCTCTCATCAACCTCTTCAAAGGGTCGCCCATTTTCCCATAAATGAGACAATGACAGCGATAATTCATCATCATCAGACAAATTAACCAAAAGCCGTAGTGTTTTCAACTCTTCCGTAGAGATCGTATGATCCATGTGCTTTGAGAGCAAATAATATGTATGTGATTCCTGCATAATATCCTTTTTATAAGGTATACACATGAGCCGTTAATTTATAACATGCCTTTTTAGATGTTATAAAACATAAGAATATTATTTTTCAATTTTATTTATCCGATAAAGAAAAGAGAGAACAGCAAAGCATACTTACCGAGCTCCTTTCTTAAAACATGTAAGGCTTGCGATAACTGGTTACGCACAGATTGTTCTGAAATTAAGGCTTTAGCCGCTATTTCTGTTATAGTTATACCTTGTTCCTTATTTAACTCAAACAGTTCTCGTTGGCGAGGTGTCAACTTTTGTTTCGCTATTTCCAGTCTATGGTTAAATTCCTCAAAAGATAATTTACGTTCAATCGCTGTTTCCTCTCCATCTCCAGACTCATTCAGTACAACATCTTCCAAAAAAAGCGGACTATTTGCCTGCCTACGAAACTCATTCAATAATTGGTTCTTGGCCATCGTAAATAGGAAAGCACTGAAAGACATATCTAAATCAATTTGTTCTCTCCGCACCCACACTTTGATAAATGTCTCTTGTACAATATCTTTTGCAAGAGCATCAGAATGAGTCAAGTGCAATGCGAACGCATATAGGCGTGAAGCGTATGATTCATACAGTTTCGTAAAGTCTCTGTATGAACCGCTTCGTAATCGTTCTAGGTATATCCGTTCTACATCCATCTCCTCTAGCACATATTGACCGAACAAATATAAAATAAAAAAATAAGAAGAGGTTATTTCCTCTTGAAAAGAAATAACCTCTATCTACTACAGATACTCTTTAACTAAATGACATCCAACAGAAGTTCACGACCTTTCTATGTTCTCAGAATGGCATACTGGGTAAACTAAACCCATTATTATAAGTATGCTTAATCCACTCATTCGCAACATCAAGAGCATTAAAGTCCGCAAAACGACGATCAAAACGAGGATCACCATCAACAACTTTAAAATCATCAACTGTTACAATCTTAATTGTGTCAGTAGGAGATATATTGGTAAATTTCATATTCTCTCCATCCCATAACAATTCTCTATGTAGCCCATGAAGACCAGAAAGACGTACCGCAAGAACTCCCATTACTACCATTTCATTAAAAGGTCCGGAGAATTGGAAATTTGAAGATGATTCTACTCGGTTTTCTGGAGATTCTTTACAAGCACGAATCCAATCTTGCTCATGGGCATTCGTAGACCAAATATTGCCATTACCTCCTTTAACTCTTGGTATTGAAGGCTTAGGCTGGTTAAAATGTTCCATATCAGATACGGGCAATAAAGTTGGATTCATTCCATAACAGCCACTCATGATTTTCCCTTTTGTCCCAATAAAAATAATACCACCATTTTCATCTCCCATCATTTGTCCATCTTTTAATTCCTCCGGACGAGGAGGCATTAAACCTCCATCATACCAATATACCTTAACCTCAGGCATTTTTGTGTTTCCTTTTGGGGGACGAGCCGGGAACGTATAAGTTACAATTTGTGCATGAGGTGGCGAATATAAATTACTCAAGGTTGAACTACCTATCACACTTATCGGATACTTCAAATCAAGTGCCCAATAAAGTGGGTCCATAATATGGCAAGCCATATCTCCTAAAGCACCCGTTCCAAAGTCCCACCATCCCCGCCAATTCCAAGGTGTATAAACTGGATTATATGGTCTTTTTTGCGCCGGTCCAATAAACAAATCCCAATCAAGAGTCTTCGGGCATTTCGGATTATCGCTAGGCCGCATTAATCCTTGAGGCCAAATCGGACGATCTGTCCAACAATGAACTTCATATACTTCCCCAATAACACCGGATTGAATCCACTCTGCTATTTGACGACACCAATCAAAAGAATTTCCTTGATTACCCATTTGCGTCGCTACTTTATATTTTTTAGCGAGTTTTGCTAGTAAACGAGATTCATAAACAGAATGAGTTAAAGGTTTTTGAGTATAACAATGCTTCCCTAATGTAATAGCATGAGCAGTAACTCCTGCATGTGTATGGTCTGGAGTAGCAACCAATATCGCATCAATTGATTTTCCGAACTCATCGAACATAACACGCCAATCTTTAAATTTTTTTGCTTTTGGATAATCATTGAAAGTCTTCTCTGCATATCTCCAATCTACATCACATAAAGCCACAATATTCTCTGTACTCATATTCCGTAAATTACCACGGCCCATTCCACCGACACCAACTCCAGCAATATTCAATTTATCACTTGGTGAAGTAAACCCATGCGTTTTACCTAAAACAGAATTTGGTACGATCGTTAAACCTGCTGCTAAAGCTCCTGTCTTCAAAAAATCTCTTCTTGATATATGTCTCATAATAATGATGATTTTAAAGTTGTTTCAGTTGAATATTCCTAAACCAAATATTAGATTCTCCATGTTTCCCTTGCAAACCAATATAACCTTTTGTTGGCATATTCGCATACGGGATTGGTAGCCATTCCGGAATCTCTGTTCCATCTGGATTTGTTGTTCCAGAAGTCCAATCTGCTAAATTAGCCGAAACAATATGTTTTCCATTCAATTCGATATCTATCTGCTGACCTTTAGCAGTGATAATCATTCGGTTCCATTCTCCCGGTTTCTTCACGACCAATTGTTCATTTGCTCCTTTATGTCCATAAATAGAACCACAACGCCAATATTCTGGATATGATTGCCATTCAGGATGATGATCATCCGCTATTTGAATCTCAATGGAAGATGGGATCCAATTACCCTTATCCGTACAATAAATCACAACCCCACTATTTGTATTCACATCTGTCTTGAATTCTAAATCCAAGATAAAATTTTCATACTGCACCTTTGTCCAAATAGATTGATCGGCTGTGGCAGTAAGTATGCCATTTTTAAAGGTCCAAACCGAACTATCATAATCAGCATTTGATAAATCTTTGTCAAATAATGGTCTATAATCAGTTTCGACCCTACACGATATTAATAACAAAAGTATAATCAATACGGTAAATACTCTTTTTACATTTATAAACTGTTTCATATATCGATTCTATTTATTAAAAGCCAGCTGTTGTTTGTTTTAACAAAGGATTCGCATTCAATGCACGATAAGGAATCGGAAATACGTCTTGATTCGTCGCATCCGGAGTTTTATCCCACCACGCACCTTCACTAAAACGATTCCATCGTATTAAATCAATACGACGATGACGTTCTCCTATGAACTCACGACCTAATTCATCGACAAATTCATCATCGGTTAATTTCGAGATATTAGATTCGTAACTAAATTTAGACCAATCTTCCGCTTTATAATAACGTTTCCTAACCACATCCAGCAACCGAGCAGCCCCTATCTTATCCCCTGATCTATATTTACATTCAGCTAACGAATAATAAATCTCTGCCAATCTGATCTCTGGAATAGAGTTCATTTGGAACAAATCTTTCGATTGAGGTAACCAAGGGAATTTTATCAAACGATATCCTGTATTCTCTTCTCCGTAAATTACATGAGATCCTTTGGCTAAACCAGTCTCTCCCTCCGAAAAACGTCCAACTTGATCCACATAAACTAGAGGTTTACCATTATATTCTTCCGTACCAGTTATTACTTCATCTGTAAATCCATACCCTTTTTCATAATCAAATTTATATTGAGTTCCCATCAAGAAAAAGCCCTCATAATCTCCATCATTTGAAATAACTCTAAAAGCTTTCTTTCGGATATCTCCATCCGGGAATTTTTCAAACGGCATACCTAATTTATCTTGGTATAAATTTCCATATAAGTCCCGAGACGGTGCTAAATTACCTCCATTCCAACCTTGCCAGTCATTATCCAAGGAATAACGATCTTGATAGTGCATCCACATATTATATAGCCAAGATGCCTCAAAATAATTTTTCTTAATCGCAAATTCCATAATATTCTCTTTAGATCTATAACCGTTTATCCCCGAGCGGAACGGGCCTCTATAATCAAGGTCAATACTATATTCTCCATATTTTCCATCTAATATAGCCTGAGCCATTTGCTCACATTCATCATATTTTGAGATTCCTATCCATTTTTCCGCATTCAAGTATAAACGGACAAGTATAGAAGCTACTCCTGCTTGATCAAACCTAGATACCCCCCTATTTTTAGGTAAGTCCGGTAATATAGCTAAAAGCTCTGACTCCATAAAGTTAAATACTTCTAGGGGTGTAGATTGAGCCTTCACTTCTTCTATATCTGTAACAATTGGTACATGCCTAAAGAAATCTATTAAAAACATATAATTCCAAACCCGAAGAGCTCTTAATTCGGCTATATATTCATTTTTCGTTTCTTCCGTCAATTTAAACGTAGAGAAATCTAGATTTTCAAAATCAGACAATGTATTATTACATAATGCTATACCTTGAAAAGGAGCAGCCCAACCATTATATACGAAATTCTCCTCCACAGTCCATTTATGCTCATGCAAACGAACATACTCCCCACCATTATAACCATGTTTTCCTCTTGTCGGAATCATTAACTGGTCGGCAGTAACTTCCTGTAAAAAGTATCGAGCATCAGACCAACCCGTACTAAAAGCCTTAGCATAGTTATTCACCAACGCCGCATAAATATTATTGCTATTTTGATAATAGTTATCCGTTGTAATCTCACTAAAAATCTCTTCATCTAAATCTGTACAAGAAAATGAGATTAATCCCATTACGAAAAGAACTATTATATATTTAAACTTCTTCATAATAAATGAAATTAAGATTAATATGAAATTTGAATTCCAAATGTGAATGATCTGGCAATAGGATACACATTTAGACCGCTAATACCTGGTTCTAGACCATTTATATCCACAGATGTCGGGTCCATTACTGAATATTTCGTAATAGTAAACGCATTTTTAACTGTCGCATATACCCGTAAATTGCTAATCCACTTTGTATCTAATTTTGGAGTCCATCCTAAAGTTATGTTATCCAACCTAAAATAATCTCCATCCTCCAAAAAATAATCACACATCACTTTTCCTGACTTAATATGCCCATTCTTTCCATAAGCATCTTCTAATAAATTCATACCCGGTTCAGCAACTAATCCATAATACATTTGATACATATTCAATATTTGATAGTCAAAGCGCCCTTGGAAATATAGACTTAAATCAAATCCTTTATATCGAAATGTATTCCCCCAAGACAAAGAATATCTAGGTGTTCCATGGCCAATATAATCTTTGTCTGTATCACTAGCTTCACCATTAGCGAGTATTTTTTCTCCTCCAATTTTAGCGTCTTTCCAAACCAACATATTGCCATTATCATCAACTCCCGCATATCTTAAGCCATAAAAAGAACCAATTTCCACTCCGTCTTGTAAGCGTTGGGCATAGCCGGGATTTCCGGGAGCTGGCAGTAAATATCGATCCATATATCCTTTCTGATATGTACCATTCGAGAATTTATCCAGTTTAGATTTCGTAAAAGAAGCAACTAGATTAGTCGAATAACTAAAATCTTTCATGTTTACAACATCCCAATTTAAAGTCAGTTCCAAACCTTTTGAACTAGTAGAAGCTACATTTGTAAATATCTGATCAAACATAAAAGGGGGTAGTGGAGCGTCATAATTAGAAATTACTTCTTTACCTTGTTTTACATAGGCATCCAAACTACCTGATAACTTATTCTTTAAAAGAGAAAAATCCACACCCAAGTTATAAGATATCTGCTTTTCCCAATGTAAATCAGGATTAGGATTATTCGTAGGTCCCCACGCTTGGGTCCATTGTCCATTATCGTCTAGCCAATACCCACCTTGCTCATAACGAGCCAACGCTGAATACTTTGGGAAACCAGAGCGCCCTGTAACTCCATATGAAAAACGGAGTTTTAAATCATTGATGGCCTCTATATTTTTAATAGCAGGCAAACTTGACATTCGCCATGCCGCAGAGGCTGCAGGGAACCATCCCCATTTATGATTTGCCCCAAATTTACTATTTCCTTCATATCTAACAGAAGCCGTCAAATAGTAAGTATCATCATAGTTATAAATCAATCGCGCAGGAAAACCTATTGTCTTTTCTTTTTCTTTCAACGAAGATACCCCTAAACGACCTGCTGCCATATTCCAATCTCCAGCTTCCAGATTGTTATAGGACATCGCATCCGAAGGAAAATTTGCATTCTCTGAAGAAAAACTACGATGATTAAACTCTTGATACGAATATCCAGCCATTAATTTAATTGTATGCTTGTCAATTGTCGTAAAATAATTACCGATCCATTCCAATGTATAATCCGTATAATTTTCTTCCTGCAGAGTTCCTCGTCCGGAACGCATATTATCTATAGATTCCTTATGATTTGAATTAACATATATACGTTTAAAATACTCTTGACTCTGTCTAGCTAGAGATAATTCAGTATTTAGCGTCGGTAAAATATTTAGTTTCACTTTAAAATCAGCAAGGGAAAACTGTCTATCACCTCCATCCTCCTTATCTTTCAACCATCCTACAGGATTATAGGTATCAAACCCATACAGAGTACTATATTTAGAAGGATCTTTTTCATCCATCAATGGATGAGTCGGATTCAATTTTACCGCTTGCTGAAATACGCCATAATCCACATATTCCTCATTGATAACTCGTGTGGACAAGTTTCCTTGAATCTCTAGCAGACCTTCTAATGTCTTTGCGGTGAATCCCATTCTAACTCCATACTCTTTTCTAGAAGACGCTATATCCAAGCCATCTTTCTTCTTATAATTGGCTGAAGCTCTAAAGGTCAAATTTTCACCTCCTCCTGAAACAGCTAAATAATGACTTTGACCCAGATTACTCTTATTCAACAATTTGTCATACCAATCCACCCGATGACCAAAATCTACATCTCTTTCATGCGCAAGAAACTCATCCACAGAAAGTACTTCTGGTTGATTAGCTACCATATCATGATCGATATAGCCATCATAAGATATAGAAACTTTTCCAGCCTTTCCTTTTTTTGTTTGCACCAAAATAACTCCATTCGCTGCACGTGAACCATAAATCGCTGCAGCCGAACCATCTTTCAATATTGTAATTGATTCAATATCTTGGTTAGCGACACTTCTTAAATCTGCACCCGGCATTCCGTCTATAATAACCAATGGCGAATTCCCTGCCTCTATGGAAGAAGCACCTCGCATCTGGATATTAGGAGAAGAGTTAGGATCTGCCGCCGCCGCATTCGAGACATTAACGCCTGATACTTTTCCATCGATCATTGACAGCGGACTTGTAAATGCTCCTTGTAAAAAGTCTTTACTAGAAACAGCGGTTACAGCAGAAGTCAACTCTTTTTTGTCAACTGAGCCATAACCAACAACGACTACCTCATCTAATTTTTGTGTATCCTCTTTCATAATGACCTGAAGTACATTTTTATTTTTCACGGCTTCTTCATGAAGAGAAAATCCAATATAAGAAATCTGGAGTACCGCATCGGAAGACACTACAATAGAGAAATGACCATTCAAATCAGACATAGTTCCATTTGCTTTACCCTTCTCTACAATATTTGCACCAATAATAGGCTCCCCCGTCTCATCAACAACAGTACCTGTTACTGTCTTTTCATTTTGATCAGACTTACTGCCTTTTACTGATAGAATCACATCTTTTCCTACTATTTTATATCGTATATTCGAATTCTCAAATATATGATCTAATGTAGTGAACACATCTTTATCCTTTATATCAACAGATATTACTTGATTGATATCAACTAATTTACTATTATAAAAGAAGTGGAAATCAGTTTGACTTTCAATCAGTTCCAAAACTTCTTTTATAGATTGATCTGTCGCTTTAAAAGAAAGTGAGGTGCTTTGAGCATTTGTTGTCATAGCAAATGACATACTAATTGATAAACATACAAGAAATAAGGTCAACTTCATAATTCTTGATATTTTAGATACCAACCTGA
Source organism: Parabacteroides sp. 20_3 (assembly GCF_964238835.1). NCBI lineage: Bacteria > Pseudomonadati > Bacteroidota > Bacteroidia > Bacteroidales > Tannerellaceae > Parabacteroides > Parabacteroides sp. 20_3. The sequence continues at coordinate 44,070 of NZ_CAXSNO010000005.1, forward strand.
CAAACGTTGATTTATCTCCATCAAGTTGGAAATATAAATTATTCATCATATTTTTGTAATTGATTTAAGATTAAAAAATAAATTTCTTAGTCGGTTTAAAGACCTTCTATCAAATTGTTTCATATGGGAAGATGCTGGTAACATTTTCCCATATGTTTTTTAGATAGACCAAGTCTACATTCTTGTTCTTTTATTCCATAGGCCCATATTATTTAATTATTATACATTTTTCTTTATTTTCCTTTCCAAAGTATAACTCGAGTACGGTTAGTACCTTTGCTGTCATCTGTCTTCATATCTTCTATACGATAATCAATATTTGAAGATATTCTCAAATAGTCTAGTGTCTGAGATAGCAACCTATTATCTAAAATACCGGTTAAACAATAGCTTTTAATCTCCGCATCCTGAATCACAAATTCAACATTATAGTAATATGACAATTTTTTCAAAGCCTCAGGTAAAGGCGTATCCTTGAACATCAGTTTGCCATCCATCCATGCGGTTTCATACATCGTGTTTATTTTCATCACAGAAATTTCTTCTTTATCCAAGTTGCAAATCGCTTTTTCGGATGGTAGTAACGTCCTATGACTCACATTCCCTGATTTATTCTTCACCTCGAGATTTACGGAGCCCGTCACTAAAGTAGTCGAAATTATATTCTCATCCCCATAAGCTTGTATATTAAATTCCGTGCCTAAAACTCTAACCCTATGCTGATCTCCTGAAGTACTGACAATAAAAGGTTGTTTTTCGTTGTGAGTGACTTTAAAATAGGCTTCTCCTGATAAATATACTTTTCTTTCTTTTTGGTCATAAGACATCGGATAGGATAAAACACTACCCGAATTTAGATAAACAACAGTACCATCCGGTAAATTAAAGCGTGTACGGACTCCCGCATTTGCCTGAAGTGTTATAATTTGAGGATCTCCAAATTCAGAATCAACCTTTCTATGGGAAAATAAGGTTGATAGTCCAATGATAGCAATTATACAAGCCGCAGCGACAGAGAACCTCTTCAGCCAATATAAACGGGTCCGTTTTGCTAATCGTTGTTCCAGCTTTTCGTAGGCAATCAATGGATTTCGGCTAGCGATCCGTTCCATCGCATTGTTCGCATAATATATACGGGCGGTCTGTAATAAGATCCTCTTATTATTTTCATCCGCTTCCAGCCAAGCTTCAATATAAGATTTTTCCTCATTGGAAGCTGTGTCCTTTATATACCGTAAAAGCATCATACCTTCCGGCTCTTGGAAATTAATATGTCTATTTTCAGTTTTCATTCTTATCTGTTTCTATAACTAAGACAATCCTGAAAGAACACACCCTTAACTAAAAAGCAATTTTTTTCAACTTTCTCATTTTTAGTCCAAGGTAACCGCATCAATTTTTTTTACGGAAGACCGTTAGACTTTTACTACTTACTTTCCCATTGGATATATACTTCATCAGTAAAGTAAGTAGTACTTCATCGGTAAAGTAAGTATATCTTGCGATAAGGATGTCCTAAAAGTGATATTTCGATGCGGTTACCCTAATTTTAACCTTGAATATCCAAGATAAAATATATCTTTGCTTACAGAAAAGAAAGGATGAAGAAGGTGCTATGGATGATTCTACTTTAATTGAACAAATACAATTAGGAAGTAAAGACGCTTTTAAACAGATGTTTATCAAATTTTATTCGCCGCTATGCGAATATGCTTCCCAATATGTTTCTGATGAGGATGCCGAAGAACTTATTCAGGAGCTAATGTTATTTATATGGGAAAACCGAAATTCCTTATTTGTAGAGATATCCCTAAAATCCTATCTTTTTATGGCTGTTAAGCATCGTTGCCTCAATGCGATCAAAAGGCAATTGTATCATGAGCGAGTACATAGCCTGATTTATGATAAGATTAAAGATCAATTTGAGAATCCTGATACCTATTTCGTAAACGAGCTTACAGAGAATATCACGAAAGCGATCGAAGAATTGCCTGAGAATTACCGGGAGACATTTAAACTTAGCCGATTCGGAGAGCAATCTAATCCCCAAATCGCAGAGGCCTTGGGGGTTTCTATCAAAACCGTGGAATACCGGATTACACAATCCTTGAAAATATTGCGGGTTAAATTGAAGGACTATTTACCTTTTATAATGTTCTTGTTCTAAGAATACTCTCCATAAATCCAAAGGCCTGCACGATTGTTAATAATATCAAATCCATAAAAGTTATATTAAACTATTTTGAGTGAACCTTGTCTATCTTTTCGTAATTGTAAACAATGTAATCCATATAGTTATGAAATCGGGAAAGTGCCTTTTGATGTTGTTGATGATCCTTTTTTCACCGATGGCTTTCGCACAGCAAAGCGGTGTTAATGTTACCGGATCTGTCGTTGAGCAAGGTAGTGATACCCCCATCGAGCAAGCAACGGTACGATTGCTGAACGTAAAAGACAGTGCCATGGTACGAGGTGTGGTGAGCGCCCGTAATGGTAGTTTTACCTTGAAAAACGTAAAGAAAGGAAGTTATTTACTACACATCACATTCATCGGATACGATCCATTGTACCAACCCTTGCAAATCACCGGAAAGAAAAACCCCGTAAACGTAGGTAAACTTGAATTAAGCGACGGAGCGATCGAGTTGGGAGAAGCCGTAGTTATAGGTAAGGCACCCGAGGTTACCGTTCGCAACGACACTGTGGAATACAACGCGGATTCTTATAAAGTAACCGAAGGCTCCGTTTTGGAGGATTTATTGAAAAAGATGCCCGGTGTGGAGGTAGATAGCGAAGGCAAGATCACCGTCAATGGAAAAGAGGTGAAAAAGGTAATGGTGGACGGAAAGGAGTTCTTCTCCGATGACCCGAAAGTGGCCTCCAAGAATCTTCCAGCCAAGATGATCGATAAATTACAGGTACTTGATAAAAAAAGCGATATGGCCCAAATGACTGGCTTCGACGATGGAGAGGAAGAGACCGTCATCAACCTAACCGTGAAACCCGGCATGAAGCAAGGTTGGTTTGGCAACGCATATGGCGGATACGGAAGTAAAGATCGGTATGAAGGCAACGCCATGGTCAATCGTTTCGTGAATAATGACCAGATCACGTTCATGGGGGGAGCGAATAACACGAATAATATGGGCTTTTCCGATCTAGCCTCAACAATGTTCTCCGGTATGGGAGGCGGTGGAGGCCGACGAGGAGGTTTCGGAGCGGGTAGCGGTATCACCTCTTCCGGAAACGCAGGTTTGAATTTCAGCAAGGAATTCAAGCCGGATAAACTAACTCTTGGGGGAAATACTCGTTATTCCCATTCCGACAATGACGCTCGTAGCAAGAGCGACCGGCAGAATATTCTTCCCGGAGATAGTTCCTCCTACGATAATAGCGAGGCGATGAGCCGTACGAAGAGCGATAACTTTGGCGTAGACTTTCGCTTGGAATGGAAACCGGACACGATGACTCAACTTATCTTCCGCCCGAGTTTCAGCCTCAGCCATAGCATGAATGACAATTTCAGTGATGCTACCACCTTGGATAACGAACGGGATACGGTCAATACCAACAAATCCAACAATTACTCGGAAAGTAACGGGTACAACCTAAATGCCAGCATCGATTTCAGCCGTAAGCTGAATAACAAAGGGCGTGTGTTCAGCGCCACCCTTTCCGGAGGCAATAGCGATTCGTACAGTGACGGCATGAACCGTTCCGACATCGTTTATTTCAACCAGACTGATGCCTTGAAGAATAGCATTATCGACCAGCGCTCACGTTACGACAACAAAGGTTTCAATTACCGGGCCTACGTATCGTGGGTAGAACCGATCGGGCATAATAATTTCATCCAAGCCACTTATAGCATCAGCCAACGGAAACAAGAAGCCTTGAAGAATGTTTACAACCAAGACGCTGATGGTATATATAATGTATTAGATTCCGCCTACAGCCAAAGCTATCGCAATAACTTTATCAGCCAGCGGGCCAGCTTGAGCTTCAAGTCTCAACGGGCAAAGTTCAACTACACGATCGGCTTGAATCTGGACCCATCCTATTCCAGCAGCGAGAATTTCGTTGGCGACACGACCTTATCCAAGATAACCCGTAAGGTGGTCAACCTCTCCCCGATGGCTCAATTCAACTATATGTTCGATAAGCGTACGAATCTTCGTATCATGTATAATGGCCGTACCAGCCAACCGAGCATGACTCAATTACAACCGGTAGCGGATATCTCGGACCCGACGAATATCACGATCGGTAACCCGGATTTGAATCCCCGCTATACGAACAACGTATTTATTCGTTTCCAACAGTTCACGCCGGAGAAACAACGGGCCTTCATGATCATGGCAAACGGTAGTTATATCATCAACGATATCGTAAGTTATACCTCTTATAACCAAGAGACAGGTGTAAAGACCACCACTTACAAAAACGTAAATGGCAACTATAGTGGCAACGTCCGTATGATGTTGAACACCCCCTTGAAGAATAAGAAATTCTCCATCAACTCCATGACAATGGCCTCGTTCGCTAATAGCAACGGATATATCAACGAGGAGAAGAATACGAACCGGAATCTCATATTGTCCGAACGTGGTGGTATCGACTTCCGCTCCTCTTATCTGGATCTGGGCGTAAACGGGAATATTCGTTACAATGCCACCAGCAACTCTCTGCAAAAGGAAAATAACCAAAACACCTTCAATTACGGAGCCGGCGGTTACACGACAATCTATCTGCCCCTCAATTTCAAGATAGAGAGTGACGTGAACTGGTCTACCAACTCTGGCTACGGGGACGGATTCAAACAGAACGAAGTCCTATGGAATGCCTCAGCCTCCAAGTCTTTCTTAAAGAATAACCAAGGGACGCTCCGTTTCAAGATCTACGATATCCTGCAACAACGAAGCAATATCTCCCGTTCCGTTACCGCTAGCTATATACAAGACTCAGAATATAACACGCTAGGCAGTTATTTCATGGTACACTTCATCTATCGGTTCAGCATCTTCAAAGGTGGAGCCAGTGCCAGCGACGTGAAAACGCCGGGTAGAAGCGGACGGGGAAGAGGTCCAATGGGTCCTCCTCCGGGACATCGATTTTAATCCCCTAAGTGGAGACTTTATAAAGTCCGGGCGCAACAAAGAACGCACCGGACTTGTTTTTACGTAGGATAATATATAAAAAACTTAGGATAAAATAACGCTAACTAGTGCATTAACAGCGGAGTTTCAATGCTTAGCTAGCATATATTCTCTATGCCCACAAAGTATTATTAACATTTTAAACGAATTATTTTTACCTTTTTTGTGTAAATATTAAACTAAAACATACGTTATTTGTTGCAATATTAAGAGAAAGATATTGATATGAGGAAGTCGACAATTTGGTTGCTTGCGGTAGTTATGGCTTTTGCCTTCGCCGGGTTATTATACCTACAGGTAAACTATGTGAGCATTATACTTAAGACACGCAGCGAACAGTTCAATGAGACTGTCAAAAGAAGCCTGCGCCAAGTATCTAAGAATCTGGAATTGGATGAGACCCGTAAATACCTCGAGGATGATATCAACCGGGATGAGACAAATTTCATGTATCAAAATGCCCCGGATGCCCAAAGCCTAGGACAAGTGATCAACCATGAGAAATACCAATTACAGATCAAGGATTCTAATGGAACCGTTCAACAAATAGAGATGCAAAGTTTTAGCGCCCATAAGTTCGAGCCGCTCTCTTCCTTGTCAAAACGGCAGTCTGCCAACAGCATCGTAAACACATCTAAAGATTTACAGAAGACACTAAAAAGACGTTACCAGTACCAAGGTGGACTGATAGAGGAGGTGATTTACAACATCTTATACACCGCGAATCTAAAGCCGATCGAGGAACGTATAGATTTTAAAAAGCTGAACAATTACTTAAAAACAGAATTTATTAACAACGGTTTGAACTTGCCGTTTGTGTTTTCTGTTATTAACAAAGATGGAAATGTAGTATACCAGAGCGGAGAATTCCAAAAGCAACCGATCGCCTCTGACGTGATCACCCAAGTGCTTTTCCCGAACGATCCCCCATCGAAACTAAACTACTTGAGAGTTTATTTTCCGACGAAAGGGGATTATATCTCAAGCTCTATTACTTTCATCGTTCCATCGGTTATATTCTCATTGATCCTGTTGATAACCTTCGTCTTCACGATTTACATCGTATTCCGTCAGAAGAAGTTATCCGAGATGAAAAACGACTTTATCAACAACATGACGCACGAGTTGAAGACACCGGTATCCACGATCTCGCTCGCCGCCCAGATGTTGAAGGATTCGGATATAACGAAGAGTCCGGACGTATTCAAGCATATATCCGGCGTAATCAACGACGAGACGAAGCGATTGAGCTTCTTGGTCGAGAAAGTGCTACAGATGTCTTTGTTCGAACGACAGAAAGCAGCGCTTAAATTGAAAGAAATTGACGCGAATGATTTGGTAGCGAACGTGGCTAACACCTTCGTTTTAAAGGTCGAGAAGTACGGCGGTACAATGGATATAGACCTGCAAGCTACAGAATCGGATATATATGTGGATGAAATGCATATCACCAATGTATTGTTCAACTTGATGGACAATGCGGTTAAATACCGCCGCCCGGAAGTTCCGCTTACATTGATGGCACGCACTTGGAACGAGAACGGAAAGCTGTTGATCTCCGTGGAAGATAATGGTATCGGTATCAAGAAAGAATATCTGAAAAAGGTATTCGACCGTTTCTTCCGCGTACCGACAGGCAACGTACATGACGTGAAAGGGTTCGGTCTCGGACTCGCTTACGTACGCAAAATTATTGAGGACCACAAAGGTACGATCCGTGCTGAAAGTGGTGCCGGAAACATTGGAACAAAATTTATTATTACTTTACCTCTTATAAAAAGTTAGTTATGGAAGAAAAACTAAAGATCTTCTTTTGTGAAGACGATGAGAATTTAGGAATGCTTTTAAGAGAATACTTACAAGCTAAAGGGTATGTAACGGACCTATTCTCTGACGGAGAAGCCGGATACAAAGGTTTTACCAAAGGTAAATACGATCTTTGTGTGTTGGATGTCATGATGCCAAAGAAAGATGGTTTCACCTTGGCACAAGAAATTCGCTCTATCAATCCTGATATCCCTATTATCTTCCTTACAGCCAAGACTATGAAGGAAGACATCTTGGAAGGATTCAAGATCGGTGCGGATGACTACTTGACAAAACCGTTTAGCATGGAAGAGCTATTGCTTCGTATCGAGGCTATCCTTCGCCGTGTGAAAGGTAAGAAGATGAAAGATATTCCTTTCTACAAGTTAGGAAACTTCTTGTTCGATACCCAAAAACAAACGTTGGCTATCGGCGACAAGGTTACGAAACTTACTACGAAGGAATGCGAATTATTAAGCTTGTTGTGCGCCCATGCAAATGAGATCCTTGAGCGTAACTACGCCTTGAAGACAATCTGGGTAGACGATAACTATTTCAACGCTCGTAGCATGGACGTTTATATCACGAAATTACGTAAATTGTTGAAAGACGATCCGGGTATCGAGATCATCAACATCCACGGCAAGGGTTATAAATTAATCACTCCTTCCGGGGAGGAACAAGCCCGTGAGGAAGGCATACAAGTGCTTTAATTCACTTGAACAATAACGACAGAAAAGGCTGGCTAAATGTAAGCCAGCCTTTTTTATACTTTCTTTCTTTTCCAGACTAAGAAGATCCCGAAAACGTTCAGTGTAACTAGTAGCCCCAAAAGTTGAGAAAAACCGGAGGAAAGACCAAACCCTTCCGGAGCTACAAAAATATAGGTAGAACATACCGCCGTCATGAATAAGGCGGGAATCAAGGTTATCACATATAACTTCTTTGCTTGTACCAAATATACGGTTAAGGCCCATAGGGTAAATACTGCCAACGTCTGGTTACTCCATGCGAAATAACGCCAGATCATATCGAAGCCATCCTTATCTTTTTGACTATATAATAAGATTCCTATCGCAACGATAAACATGGGAATACAGATCATCAGACGTTTGACCACCGTTTTTTGCTCCATATGCAGGAAGTCTGCGACAATCAGACGAGCCGAGCGGAAAGCCGTATCGCCAGAAGTAATCGGAGCTGCTATCACACCCAGTATCGCTAATACACCTCCGACAGCGCCCAGCCACTCTTTCGTGATACTGTCTACTACGACAGCGGCATTGTTCTCCTCCATTCCGTTATTATGGAAGAAATACGTAGCAGCGGCGGCCCAAATCAAGGCTACGATACCTTCGGTAATCATCGCTCCGTAAAATACGGGACGGGCGTATTTCTCACTTTTCATGCAACGGGCCATCAATGGACTTTGGGTAGCATGAAAGCCAGAGATAGCGCCACAAGCGATACTAACAAACATGATCGGAAAAATAGGCAAGCCTCCCGGATGCGTATTACCAAGTCCATCCGTAATCTCAGGTAACGGCGGCTGGTTAATAAATAACATAACCAAGATACCTACGGCCATAAATAGCAAAGCGATGGCAAATAATGGATAGATCTTTCCGATAATCTTATCAACAGGTAATAGAGTAGCCAGTATATAATAAATGAACACGACGATAATCCAGAACGTAGCATCTAGATATTCCGGAGTCAGTTTAGCCAGCAACCCTGCAGGCCCAGCTACGAAAACAGCACCCACCAAGATCATCAAGATAACCGTAAAGCCCCGCATAAATTGCTTAAAGTTATTCCCCAGATACCGTCCGATCAATTCAGGAAGACTTTCTCCATCATGCCGCAACGAAAGCATTCCCGATAGGAAATCATGGGTAGCGCCCGCAAATATACTTCCCAATACGATCCAAAGGAAAGAAGCTACCCCAAATTTAGCCCCCATGATAGCGCCGAAAATAGGTCCCAGACCCGCTATATTCAAAAATTGGATCATGAAAATCTTCCAAGTAGGCAAGGGTATATAATCGACACCATCTTGTTTCGTGAAAGCAGGAGTAACCCGGGAGGGATCTACGCCAAACACCCGCTCGACAAATTTACCATACGTAAAATATCCAACGATAAGGGCTATCAGACAACATGTAAAAGTAATCATGGTTTTCTAAAGAATTAAATTGTCAAAGGAAAAGGTATATACGAGAAAACCGTACCAAGGGCATTCTAACGAGTAATTGTCAGAATGCCCTTAGTACGGTCTTCGTATGAATCAATTAATTAAGTAAACGCTTAACCGTCTCGGAAATCATCCGTCCTTCGGCTCTTCCTGCCAATGCTTTTGAGGCTACACCCATTACCTTACCCATATCTTTCGGGCCAGCGGCACCGACTTGAGCGATAATAGCTTTCAATTCTTTCTCCAATTCCTCGGCAGACATTTGTTGAGGTAAATATTTCTCAATCACTTTTACTTGCTCCAACTCAACATCCGCTAGGTCTTGACGGCCCTGTTGCACATAAATCGTAGCAGAATCTTTCCCTTGTTTCACCAACTTCTGCATGATCTTCAAGGCATCCGCATCCGTCAGCGTATCATTGGCTCCCGGAGCGGTTTTCGCTTCCAAGAAAAATTTCTTTACATTTCTCAATGTCTCCAAGGCGACTTTATCTTTCGCCTTCATCGCGTTTTTAATGTCTTCACTGACTTGTTCAAATAAATCCATATCCTTATTATATTATTAACTATCGGAAACTGATCACTTGTTTACCCCCCCGCTGAGAATCTTGGCGAGGTTGGTTAGCCGGTTGCTTCGCCGTTGTCGGAGCCGATACTTGAATATCCTCTCCCGCTACTTTGGAACGGGCACGGGCTACGATCTTCGGATCCCGGTTATAAGTCGGATTATCCTCTATCAAAGCGATCAAGGCATCATCGTCCAACTCTTCCTGAGTCAAAACTACCGCTTTCGCACGAGAGGTAAAACGACCCACCTTTTGCGCGGAAGCACCATAATATTTACCAATCAAATCACGCTCCTTACGCTCTTTCTCGATTCGCTCTTCTTCTAAGCGCAATTCTTCTTCCGTCATCTGAGCGGCTTCATTCCTGCGTTTATCAGCGATCAATGGAATATCATCCATCGTAAATCCAGTAGCGAGGATCGTCATTTTCACTTTATTACCTAATGTATTATCCACGGCAGTACCCCAGATAACCTCTATATCACGGTTGAACTCGGACATAAAGTTATGCACGTCGTTCATCTCCTCCATGCGCAACTCGGCTTCCTCGCTGAAATATACGTTGAACAGGATTTTCTTGGCGTTCTTTACGTCGTTGTTGCTTAATAGCGGAGAATTCAGAGCGTCTTCCACCGCTTGGCGAACACGTCCTTCTCCTTCACCAAAACCATTACTCATCAAAGCGACACCACCATCTTTCATCGTGGTGTTAACATCGGCGAAGTCGAGGTTGATAATACCCGGAAGCGTAATGATCTCCGCGATACTCTTGGCGGCGATCGTCAAGGTATCATCGGCCTTGCCGAAAGCGTTCATCACGGAAAGGTCCGAATAAATCTCACGCAAACGCTCGTTATTGATTACCAATAAGGCATCCACGTTCTTCGCGATCTCCTCCACACCATTCAAGGCCTGTATAATCTTACGCTCACCCTCGAACAAGAAAGGAATGGTTACGATACCTACCGTCAATATTCCCATATCCTTCGCGATACGAGCGATAACCGGAGCGGCACCCGTACCGGTACCACCACCCATACCGGCGGTAATAAATACCATCTTCGTACCGTCGTTCAACATACCTCGAAGATCGTCCAGACTCTCCTCGGCCGCCATCATCGCACGTTCCGGCTTATTTCCCGCGCCCAATCCCTGCGTGATCTCACGTCCCAGCAACAACTTGATAGGAACATCCGAACGGTTCAAGGCTTGATTATCCGTATTACATAACACAAATGTAACATCGTGTATGCCCTCCTTATACATATGAGTAACAGCGTTTCCGCCACCGCCTCCAACACCAATCACCTTAATGATTTTGGGAGTATCCGTAGGATAATTAAAATTTAATATTGTATCGTCCATTGTCTTCCGGTTTTATTACATTCGTAGATCACGTTATTTACTCTCGTTATCATCGTCATCGAAGAGGGTTTTACCAAAGGTATCGATTCCTTTTGTCAACCGCCCGAACAAGCCGGGACCTTTTTTCTTCTCTTTCTTCGGCTTCTCCTTGACGGGTTCCGGTTCCGGAGTCGGTTCCACTGTCGGTTCAGGCTCAACCACCGGCTCAATCTTAGGCTCCGGTTTAGGAGGAATATATAACGCGCAATTCTTAGTTCCTTTCGCCAAGAGGCCGACGGCTACCGCATATTCGGGATTGCTGGCGACCACTAAATCACCACTAGCGACAACCCCCTTGCGAACCGCTGAATAGCGAACCTCCATCTTCAAGCGTTCGCTCATAACAGCCGGTAAATTCTTCAAAGCGGCGCCTCCACCCGTAATCACGATGCCGGCACCGAGAACGCTCATCAAGCCTGTAGCCTCCAGACGAGCATATACATTCTCTAAGATCTCATCCATACGGGCCTCGATCACGCCGTTCAACTCGGCCAGCTTAATCTCACGCAAGCCCATTCCATCCGCTAAACTCACTTGGATGGTCATATCATTATCCCGGTCCGCTTTCGCGCTACCATAAGTGATCTTCAAGCGTTCCGCCTCAGACTCTACGACCCTGAGATTGGTTATATCTTTTGTTATCAAATTACCTCCAAAGGGAACAACGGAAAGGCTGGCCAACTTACCACCCTTATAGACAGATATCGTCGTCACGCCGGCACCGAAACCGATCAAGGCGCAACCCAAGTCCTTCTCATTGTCGCTCAAGACAACATCTCCCAACGCAAGGGGTGACACCAGAATACCGGCGATCTCGATTTTCGCTTGTTCCGAGATGCTATTGACAATATTTAATTTCAAGGAAGGACGTCCAACAATCAACTTATAACGAGCCTCGATACGGCTACAAGGCACGCCCACCGGGTTGGACTCTGGCTTATCATCTAAAAAATAGGAAGGAGAAACCACGTCAAGAACGGTCAACATATCCGGACGATAATCCTTACACTCTTGATAAAGAGAGTCTATGATCTCCTCCGTAACCACTCCTTCCATTCCCAACACCTTGCAAACCGTATGCTCGATAGAACGGAGTGACTGGCCACCCAGTCCCACATATACCTGCCCGATCTTGGTCCCCCCCAGTTTATTCTCCAACTTGAGGATCAAGCGTTTTATCTTACTCGCCGTCTCCTTCACGTTATATACACATCCTCTTCGTATGCAGGTGCCGGAGTTCTCAACTTCGTAGGCGATGATTGAAAGAGCGCCCGTCGCATTCTTAGTCCCCACCATTCCTACCATATGGGAGGTACCTAGGTCAATAGCTGCTATAAAGTCTGTGTATGCCATATCATCTATTTTTTAGTACAAACAATCTGATTCTTATATTTTAAATTAATCATACTGTACTTTTCCCAACCCACTTTAGGGATCGCTTGTTCATAGAAAAGCTTTAAATTCGCAAGCTTTTCTTCGAATTCATCCAAAGTACCCAACATGATCCGGTGGTTACCCACTCTTGGAATAAGTTCTATATCATTATCCGGATAGACATAGATTTGTTCAATCTGGTCATTCCAGAACTCATTCTCTTGCAAAAATAATGCAAATTTGTATAAGTCGGTCACCGCAAGCTCTTTTTCCACATATCCACTCACAATTGGCACATGCGCAGCATACCGACGACTGATCGGCATGGTGGTTCCCAGATTATCCACGTAATAACTACCTCTTACGCCCATAATCCGGAGGATAGGCATCTTTTGCATGACCTCTAGCTTGATAATACCCGAAGGAGTCTTATACGCCTCCACTTGGGCGATCATCTCATTCTTAAGCAATTCCGTCTCTATCCGATCCGTATTCACGTCGGCCATTGACCGCTTGATCGGATCTAGCCCGGCTTTCTTCAGTATAGACACAAGGTCACTCTCGCTCACGAAGTGTTTATCCAGACTGTCTTTCACCACGACTTGCAGATCTTGGCAAATAGAGTCCTGACGTATTTCCCGAAAGAAAAACGACACAAACACGATGTAACAGAACAACAACGTGGCTACTACTATGGAAATTATTCGGATCACGGTTTCCTTATTTGTTTACATAAAATCTCTTTTACAGGCTCCACCAAACGGTCGATATTACCGGCGCCTACCATTAATACTACCTCATATTTCCCGGCGGCAACCACGTCCAAAAGCTCTTCCTTCTTACACAGCGTCTTGGAAGGGATCGTCACCTTATCAAAAATGATCCGAGAGCTCACCCCCGGAATCGGTTCCTCACGAGCCGGATAGATATCCAGCAAGATCAACTCATCCAATAAAGAGAGACTCGCGGCGAAATCACCAGCGAAATCCCGGGTACGGGTATATAGATGCGGCTGGAAAATACCTGTCACCTTACGACCCGCATATAATTCCTTCACCGACAAGATACTCTGTCGCAATTCGGCCGGATGATGGGCATAATCATCGATCAATACCACTTGATCAGTCTTCAAATGGAAATCGAAACGGCGGCGAGGTCCGGCAAATGTAGCCATACCCTTTTTCAAATCCTCCGGTTTCACTCCGTTCAACCAAGCGATCGCCATAGCCGCTACCCCGTTCTCTATATTAACCTTTACGGGAACACCTAATTCCACATCAGGAATACGGATTTCCGGACCAACGAAGTCAAAGGTAATATTTCCGTCGCAAATACGAATATTTTCAGCGTAAAAGTCCGCTATTTCCGTAACGGAATAGGTATATTTCTTGACACCCTCCTGTAAACGGGGCGTTACGTTGATTCCTTTCTTGATCAGTAGACAACCATCGGGACGAATTAAGGAGGTAAATTTCTCGAAACTCTCCCGGTAAGCCTCCGCCGTACCGTAAATATCCAGATGATCTGGATCTGCGGAAGTAATCACTGCCATATAAGGAGTAAGCCAATGAAAAGAACGATCGAACTCATCCGCCTCGATCACGGTAAAGTCGCTCGTATCAGACAACATCAAATTACTCTCGTAGTTCTTTAGGATTCCTCCGAGGAAAGCATTGCAATCCACTGGCGATTGTTTCAGCAAATGAGCCAGCATAGAAGAGGTCGTTGTCTTGCCGTGCGTTCCCGCCACGCATAAACCCCGGCTGCTTTTCGTAATCTCTCCCAAGACACGTGCCCGCTTCATCACCTCAAAACCGTGCGCCCGGAAATAGGTCAATTCCGTATGCGACTCCGGGACCGCCGGCGTATAAACCACCAGCGTATCATCGGGCGACTTGAACGCCTCCCCGATCAAAGCTACATTATCCTCATAGTGAATATCGGCTCCCTCCTTTTTCAACTCCTCGGTTAAATCGGAAGGGGTCTTATCGTATCCGCCCACTCGTTTTCCCTTAGCGAGGAAATAACGGATCAAGGCACTCATTCCAATGCCCCCGGCACCTACGAAATACACCGCTGTCACTTTATTTATATCCATATTCCTTATTTCTTATCTATAATCTTAACAATCTCATCCACGATACGGTCCGCACTATGGCGTTGCGCCAAGGTCTCGATATTACGGCTCAACGTACGCAAACGTTCATCGTCATGAACTATCTTCAAGGCAGTAGGCACCAAATCCTTTTCCGCGTCTTTATCGGCGATCATAACGGCGGCATCCTTATGGACCAAGGCCAAGGCATTCTTGGTCTGATGATCTTCCGCCACATTCGGCGAAGGCACCAAGACCACCGGTTTTCCTAATAAGCAAAGCTCCGAGATAGAACTAGCCCCCGCACGGGATATCACCAAATCGGCCGCTGAATAAGCATAATCCATACGGGTAATAAAGTCTGAGCACCAAACCGGCATTCCCCGGTACGCCTTCAAATGCTTGGAAGCGTCGCTGTAATAATACCTACCGGTTTGCCAAATAACCTGTACATCCGAGGCGAAGAACTTATCCAGATCCCCTTGAATACTCCGGTTAATCGTCCGTGCGCCAAGGCTACCACCTACCACAAGGATCGTTTTTTTCTCCGGAGAAAGCCCGAAGAACGCCAACGCCTCCTCTTTCTTACTCAGCGCCTCTTCCAAATCCTGTCGCACCGGATTTCCCGTAATCACGATCTTATCCGCCGGAAAGAACTTCTCCATGCCCTCGTAAGCGACACAAATCTTGCTCGCTTTCTTCGCCAACAACTTATTGGTCACACCGGCATATGAGTTTTGCTCCTGTATCAACGCAGGAACACCTTGCGAAGCCGCCATCCATAAAGTCGGTCCACTGGCATAACCGCCCACGCCGACCGCTATATCTGGCTTGAACTCACGAATCGTCTTCCTCGCCAAGCGCAAGCTTTTCGCTAAACGAGCCATGACCTTCACGTTGTTCATCAAGTGGGCACGATCAAACCCACTCACTGGTAAACCTACAATTTTATAACCAGCTGCCGGAACCTTATCCATTTCCATGCGGTCTTCCGCCCCCACAAATAAGATTTCCGCATCCGGAAAACGTTTCTTGAAAGTATTAGCGATAGATATGGCCGGGAAGATATGGCCTCCCGTACCACCACCACTTATTATGATCCGGTACTTTCTCATACTTTTGACTCTACAGTTATCGTTTCGACAGCCGACAGCGGATTATCTTCTTTCTCTCCCTCGACCGCCTGATTTATTGTCTCTCCGGATGGCTCGTCGGAAGGATTCTCTGGATTCTCCGTATCCTCCTCTTCCTCATCCTCATTTCCGATATTGGCTCCAAAACGACTTACGCTCAATATGATCCCGAAATAGATACAAGATATAAGCGTAGACGTACCACCCCGGCTCACCAACGGCATCGGTTGCCCGGTAACGGGCACTAAATTCACGGCTACCGCCATATTCGCCAAGGCTTGGACTACCACCAGCAACCCACATCCCAACACTAGGAATTTCGGGAATGATTTATCACATTTCCGGGCGATCATCCCGACCCGCACTAGCAGCATTATATAAAGCAACAGTACAAAGATCCCCCCAACGATACCCAGTTCCTCTATGATAATCGCATAGATAAAATCTGAATACGCCTGTGGCAGGAAGTCACGCTGTTGGCCATGTCCGGGCATCTGTCCTAATACGCCTCCCCTGGCAATAGCTATCTTCGCATGGGTTACCTGATAATTATCATCGGTTATCTTATACGTACCACTCTCATCCAAATTATCCTTATGCCCGTCGAAGAAACGCTCCAAACGCCCCTGCCAAGTAACGAATCGATCCGGCAAATACTGAGTAATAGCGGCTGGCGTAAACTTAAGCAACACCAAGAACAACACCAACGCCAACATCAAGATGCCCGCCAGCTTCGCCAACTTACCAAATGGCAACTGACCGATAAACATCATCAGGAAACAAACCCCGAATAGCATAAACGCCGTAGAGAAGTTCTCTGGCAGAATCAAGACACAGGTGAGTCCTACTCCAATCAGTATATACTTAAAGATCTGGTTCTCCGTTAATTTCCCCCGCTTGCTGAGCAAGAAAGCGACAAACACGACACAAGCCAGCTTCCCGAACTCCGAAGGCTGGAACTGTATTCCCATGATTTCCAGCCATCGATGCGCATCATTAGCGTCCACGCCGATAAAGGGCGTCACGATCAACATCAACATCGAGACCGGCAATAATATAATAAACGCAGAGAAGAAACGACACGGTATATTATGTAACAGCAATACCATGACGAAACCCCCCAATAAAAAGGTGGCGTGCCGTACGATAGGCGCCCAGTGATTCGCGTTCTTATAAGCGATCGTACTGGTCGCGCTGAACACCTCCACCACCGATATAAGACACAGGAACATGAAGATGATCCATATCACCCGGTCGCCCTTAAACAGTTTACTCGCCAGATCCATTTTATCCTTTATTACAAATTACGTACGCAAGCCTTGAACTGATCGCCCCGATCCTCATAGCTCTTGAACAGGTCGAAGCTGGCGCAACAAGGAGAGAGCAATACCGTATCTCCCTTATGAGCCATCTTATAAGCTTTCGCCACAGCCTCCTCCATCGAGCGGGCGTCTTCAATATTCGCCACTTTCCCGTCGAAGAACGCATGCAGTTTCGTATTATCCACACCCATGAAAATCAATGAATGTACCTTCTTATTCACTAATTCCTCGATCTCCGAGTAATCATTCCCTTTATCCGTGCCCCCTAAGATCAAAACGACCGGAGTCGTCATGCTCTGCAAGGCATACCAACAAGAGTTTACGTTCGTAGCTTTCGAGTCATTGATATAATCAACACCACGCACGCGAAGCACCTTTTCCAAACGGTGCTCAACACCCGTGAAATCACTGAGTGAGGCACGTATTTTCTCATCATGAATGTCCACGATCTTGGACGCTATCCCCGAAGCCAAAGAGTTATACAGGTTATGCGTACCAGTCAATGCCAATAGGTCTTGTTCCATCGTAAATGTTCCGTTTGCCGTTTCAATAACTACTTGATTATTTTCCGTATATCCCTTCACGCCGTTCTCATGTGTCTCGGCGAATGGGTAAAGAGTAGCCTCAGGATGCCGTTTGGCGATCTCACGGGCTATGATCGGGTCATCGTTCCAGAAAATGAAGGCGTCGTCCTTCGTCTGATTTTGCAAGATGCGGAACTTAGCGTCTACATAATTCTGCATCTCATAGTTATAACGGTCCAGATGATCCGGTGTTATATTCAATATAATAGCGATATCCGCTCTAAAGTCGTACATATTATCCAGTTGGAAACTGCTCAACTCGATCACGTAGACCGCATGTGGATCTTCCGCAACCTGAAGCGCCAAGCTGTTTCCGACATTTCCGGCCAAGCCCACGTCCACGCCCGCTTCTTTCAGTATATGATACGTAAGCATCGTCGTTGTCGTCTTGCCGTTGCTACCCGTGATGCAAATCATCTTCGAGTCCGTATACCTTCCGGCATACTCGATCTCGGAAATGATCGGCGTACCTTGCTTCTTCAATAACTGTATGATAGGAGCCTTGTCGGGAATACCCGGGCTCTTGACAATTTCGTCGGCATTCAAGATGTCGGCTTCGGTATGCTGTCCCTCTTCCCAACGAATCCCGTGGTTGTCCAGCATCTCCTTATACTTAGGTTTGATAGACGATTTATCGGACACGAACACGTCGAATCCTTTCGCCTTCGCCAAGACAGCGGCTCCCGCGCCACTCTCCCCGGCCCCTAATATAACCATTCTCTTACTCATCTTTTATCTCATCTTTAACGTAACTATCGTCATAACAGCCAAAATAATACCGATCAACCAGAAACGGACCACGATCTTCGATTCAGGCACGACATTGAACGGCTTTTGGATCAACGCCTGTATACCCGCGTTTCCCGGCTTCTGGAAATGATGGTGTAAAGGAGCCATCTTGAAGATACGGCGACCTTCCCCATACTTCTTCTTCGTATATTTAAAGTAGGCCACTTGCAACATGACCGATATATTCTCCACCAAAAAAATACCGCAAAGGATCGGAATCAACAACTCCTTACGGATGATGATCGCGAAAACAGCGATAATACCTCCCAAGGTCAAGCTCCCCGTATCTCCCATAAATACTTGGGCCGGATACGAGTTGTACCATAAGAAACCGACCGTGGCACCGATAAAGGCAGCGGCATAAACCACCAACTCCTCCGCGCCGGGTATAAACATGATATTCAAGAACGAGGCGAACTCAAAGTGGGATGACATATAAGCCAAAATACCGAGCGCCACCCCGATGATAGCCGATGTTCCGGCAGCCAAGCCGTCCAGTCCATCCGTCATATTGGCTCCGTTCGACACGGCGGTCACCACAAAGATCACCATCAGCACGAACACCAGCCACGCAGCCTCCTCCTTATAATCGCCCGCCCAGTTCACCAAGTTGGCGTAATCGAAATTATTGTTTTTCAAGAACGGGATGGTCGTCTTTGTCGACTTGGTCTCCACCGTATGATAACGCACCTCCTCGATCACGTTATCATGGCGCACCTCCATATTCTCCTTGATCACCACATCCGGGCTCATGAACAATACCAAGCCAACGATCAGGCCCAGTCCTACCTGCCCGACGATCTTGAAACGTCCGTGCATGCCCTCCTTATTCTTCTTGAACACCTTGATATAATCATCCGCGAATCCCAAGGCTCCCAGCCAAACCGTAGTCACCAACATCAATATCACATAGATATTATTCAACTTGGCACACAGTAAAGTCGGGATCAATATAGCGATAATAATGATAATACCTCCCATCGTCGGCGTTCCCTTCTTGCTCATCTGGCCCTCCAGCCCAAGATTTCTCACCGTCTCGCCGATCTGCAACATTTGCAACTTATCGATGATACGCCGGCCGATCGCCGTAGAGATAAACAAGGACAAGATCAAGGCCAACCCCGAGCGGAAAGATACGTACTTAAACATACCCGCTCCCGGGAAATCCAACTGATCCAAATAATTAAAAAGATAATAAAGCATGTCGTCTTAAATATTATGATTGTTGTGTCGAAAAAATCTCGCGTAACTTCTCACGGTCGTCAAAGTGATGTTTCACCCCCTTGATCTCCTGATAGTCTTCGTGGCCTTTTCCGGCAACAAGGATCACATCCCCTTTCTTCGCCAACATCGTAGCGGTCTTGATCGCTTGCGTACGGTCCGTGATACATAAGGCACGTTCCATATCCATTTTCGTCAATCCGGCTACCATATCGTTAATAATATCATCCGGTTCCTCAAAGCGCGGGTTATCGGAAGTCAGAATTACCTGATCGCTCAGCTTGACAGCCTCTTTCGCCATCAGCGGGCGTTTCCCCTTGTCCCGGTTTCCCCCGGCACCCACGACGGTAATGATACGTCCTTTCCCGTCCAATACCTCATGAATGCCATTCAGTACATTCGTCAAGGCATCCGGTGTGTGAGCATAATCCACGATCGCCGTATAACCGAGCGGAGACTGGATCGTCTCGAAGCGACCGGATACGGAGCGAAGCGTGCTCAGCACGATCAACACCTCCTCGGGATCTTTCCCTAAAGAAACCGCGGCTCCGTACACGGCCAGCAAGTTATAAGCGTTGAAACGTCCCACGAAATGCACCATAACCTCCCGACCGTTAATGATCAAGTCTGTACCCTCGAAATGAGATTCCAATATCTTTCCCTTGAAATCGGCCAAGGTACGCAAGGAATAGGTCAGCTTTTTCGCCTTCGTATTTTGCAACATCACCAAGCCGGATTTATCATCGGCATTCGTCAAGGCAAAAGTCCCGGCAGGCAGGTCATCGAAGAATTTCTTCTTCGCTTTCAAGTAATTCTCCACGGTCTTATGATAGTCCAAATGATCACGGGTCAAGTTCGTGAAAATCCCCCCGTCGAAAGACAGGCCGCTGATGCGCCGCTGATCGATCGAATGAGAGCTAACCTCCATAAAAGCATACTCACACCCGGCCTCTACCATCCGGGCCATCAAGGAATGAAGCGTAAGCGGGTCCGGTGTCGTATGATCCGTCGGTACCGCCTCGCCATCTATATAATTACATACCGTGGAAAGCAATCCCACCTTATGTCCCATCTTCCGGAACATCTCATATAATAAAGTAGCGATCGTAGTCTTCCCGTTCGTACCCGTCACGCCTACCAACACCAATTTCCGGGAAGGATCACCATACCAGCGGGAAACCAAAAGACCCAACGCCTCCGCCGAATCCTTCACCACGATAAACGAGCATCTCCCCTCCAAATAGGACGGAGCCTCCTCGCATACGATAGCGACAGCCCCCTTCTCTATGGCGCTGTCCATATAGGCATGGCCATCCACGGCCGTACCTCTCACAGCGACAAACAAAGACCCTTTCGTCACCCGACGAGAGTCTGATTGAATATTCGTGATATCCACATTATCCGCCCCCATCAACATAGGAGCTTCCAACGCACCGATTAAATCCCTTAGTTCCATACCTATTTCAATGTTAATAATACGGTCTGCCCCTTAGACACTCGCTGTCCGGGTTGAATACTCTGCGAAACGACCCGTCCGACACCCGACAAAGAGACACGCAGACCGGCTTGCTCCAACAAGAAAACCGCATCTTTAGCACCCATGCCGACTACCCGGGGTACCAGGCCCTCACGAATCGTCAGATCGCTTAATTTCACCTTATTCTCTTCTTGCTCGGCGGAGGCTACGACCCACTTTGTCTCCAAACTGTCCGTATCCGCCTTAATATCCAATTCATCTAATACGTCCTCTACCGCCCTCAGATCGCCGCCTTTCACACGAGGTACCATCACGGCCATCGAATCCCGTTCCATATCCCGGACATCGAACGACATATGGCTGGCGTATATCTTCTCGGCGATCGCACGCACCACGCCTCCCGACATCGTACCGCCCGAAGGATAACCAATACGGGGACGGCGGATCACCACGATACAAGAATACTTCGGATGATCGGCCGGGAAATAGCCACAGAAAGAGACTTGGTGCCCGCTCGTACGGTAGACACCGCCCGTAGCGATCTGCGCCGTACCGGTCTTTCCGGCGATCCGGACAATATCCGAATGAACCGCCTTACCGGTCCCTTTCTCCACGACTCCCAGCAACATATCTTTTATCAACGCCAGCGTATGATCCGAGCAAATCGAAGAGTTGATCACCTCCGTGGAAAAACTCTGCACGGTCTTGCCGTTATGTAAGATCTCTTTCGTAAACATCGGGCGAACCATCTTCCCGTCGTTCGCGATCGCGTTAAAGAACGCCAGCGTATTGATCGGCGGTACCTGCGTCTCGTAACCGAACGACATCCAAGGCAAGGTGGTCTTGGACCAATAACGGGTCGTATCATCCGGGCGACGTATCTTGGCACGTCCCGCCCCCGGTATCTCCAAACGAAGATCCGCGTTCATACCGATACGGTACAGTCCCTCCACGAACTTTGTCGGGTTATCCGAATAACCTTTCAGGATCGTCTTGGCTACACCGATATTAGAGGAATACCAAATCGCCTGCTCCACCGAGATCCGACCGTATCCGCCTTTATTCATATTATGGTCCGTCATGCGGGCACCCTTATACATATATATACCATTGCCTACATCGACCGTATCTCCCGGATTGCATAAACCATCCTCCAAGGCCACCATGATAGAGGCCACCTTGAAAGTAGAGCCCGGCTCGATCTCGTCCGCCACGGCATGATTCTTCGTCTCGCCATATACGCCCTCACGGATACGCCCCATATTCGTGATCGCCTTGATCTCTCCGGTCTCGACCTCCATCACGACAGCCGTACCAGACTCGGCATCGATCGCCTTCAATTTATCGACCAGCGATTTCTCGGTTATATCCTGTATATTGATATCGATCGTGGTGCGAATATCCATGCCATCCACCGGATCCACCTCAATCACGTTCGTCCAGCCTCCACCGACACGACGAACGGAACTCAACCCGGCCTGCCCCCGCAGGAGCGAATCGTATTGCAACTCCAATCCATTCTTCCCCTTCGTAGTTCCACCCTCCTCGATCTCTCCGTAGATATCACCGATCGTACGAGACGCCAAGGTCCCGAAAGGTTTCTGGCGCTGCACCATCTCCTTCGTATAAAAACCGCTCTTATAACGTCCCAGACGAAGGAACGGGAACTTACGGATCTCCTTCAAGTCCGAATACGAGACCTTCCCCGCGTAAATCGGGAACTGGCGGCTCTTACCGCTCAGCCCTTTCAACAGATAAGCCTTATAGCCCGCCGGCGTACGATCCTTCAATTTACGGGAAAGATAAAACGCCAACGAGTCCACCCCATCCTTCTTGGACGTCTTGAACGTATCCAGCCAATTATACTTGGCATCCTTAGCCGGAGTATACGCATCCGCCTTAAAGTCGATATACATATAATAACGAGGCACGCTGGTAGCCATCAACTTACCGTCCGACGAATAGATATTGCCACGTCCGGGCAACACCAAACGGTTCGGTCGTTTCTGGCTCTCGGCCACCTTCATCCATTTATCCCTCTCCACGAAGGCCGTATCAAAGGCACGGAACAGGATTCCTACGGCCACAAGCCCCAGCAACAGCACGACCACGAAGTAACAGAATAAAATCCGGCTACTTTTAGGCTCTATTTCTTTCGGTTCGTTTTCTTCAGACATACCCATTTACACCTTATCTCACTTATATAACTCATAAGGAGGGGTTTTCGCACCCTCCAGATCAATACCTTGCTCCTCGATCAGCAACTCGATTTGCGATTGGCGGCTATTGCCGGTCAACTCGGATGAGATCGACAACGCCTCGAAACGCACATCCCTCAATTGCTGTTGCAACCGGTCGATCTCACGCAGCTTTTGCATACAAGTATACCGGTTACCGATAAAGAAAAACGCCAACACGACAAGTAACACGATCATACGCGTATGCCTCAAGATAAAATCCTCTTTCAGCACGCCGCCACCGAGTATATACCAGAACGAAAGACGCTTCTCCTTCTTCCTCGTTTTCTTATGTTGTCCGTTTTCTTCCATATCTATTTCTCCTTATACCTTCTCAGCGATTCTCAACTTGGCGCTCCGGGAACGGGGATTCCGCTCCACCTCCTCGTCGGTCGGGACGATCACCTTATTATTGACCAAGCGGAAAGGCGATCGTACGTTCCCGAAGAAATCCTGCTCGCATTTCCCCTCGAAGTTTCCGGTCTTCAAAAAGTTCTTTACCAGACGATCTTCCAAGGAGTGATACGTGATAACCACCAAACGTCCTCCCGGCCTCAACACCCGCAAGGTACTCCGCAGCATCTCTTTCAGCGCCCTCATCTCATCGTTCACCTCGATACGAAGCGCTTGAAAGACTTGCGCCAAGAATTTCTTCTCCTTGTCCTTCCCCGTAAACGGCTTGATCACCTCCAAGAAGTCCCCGATCGTCTCTATCTTCTTTGTCTCACGGGCTTTCACCAGCACAGAGGCTAATTTCCGTGACACCTTCAGCTCGCCATATAGATAAAACACATCGGCCAACGCCTCCGCCGTATAATTATTCACGATATCGGCGGCGGTCTGCCCCGCACGCGTATTCATCCGCATATCCAACGCCCCGTCGAAACGGAAAGAGAAACCGCGATCCTTATCGTCGAAATGATGGGAAGAGACACCTAAATCCGCCAACAGACCGTCTACCTCCCCGCTTTCTCCATAGTAACGCATAAAATTATACAAATAACGGAAATTACTGCGCACGAAAGTGAATCGTGGATCTGCCGGGATATTATGCTCCGCGTCCGCGTCTTGGTCAAAGCCGTAAAGTTCGCCCCCGCTACCCAACCGTTTCAAGATCTCGCGGGAATGTCCTCCACCGCCAAACGTAACATCCACGTAAATCCCGTCGGGACGGATATCCAATCCCTCCAGACTTTCCCGCAGCATTACCGGTACATGATAGCAACTATCTTTTTCTTCCATTCGTCGTTCTTACGTTAAACTTCCTCTTAAAATCAAGCGCCGTACTCCTTTGATACGCACGCACATGCCTTATCGGTGGGTAAAAGTACACATTTCCAAAATTACCCGCCAACATTTATATAAGAAAAGTAGGAAAAAGTTATCAACAGGTCGTTAACCCTTCGTCTTTTCGTCCTTATCTCTTACGCTTTTCACCGGTATCCGTTAACCAATTCTTCCTTTCACCTTCATCTTCTAACGGCCGTTGGATGATCATGCAACAGTTGGTAGATGATCTTCTAACAGTTGGTGCATGATCGTCCAACAGCCGTTAGATAACCGATAGTCAAGCGCCCGGGGACTAACCTCCCTAATGGTAGCGGCTAAAAGATCAAGGGGAAAAGGCCAAGATAGCTGGCGAAAAAGCAAAAACTTCACTCAAACCTCTCTCGTTTTAATTATTAACTTTATCTTTGCCCCTTGACAAGCTTATATAGATGGCAAAACAAGGTGTGACAAAGATAGATATTAAGCAAGTATTGGCACAAAAGGCGCCCAAGGCGTCACGCAAGATTCCGGGATTTATCGTGGACTACTTGATTCGCACGGTTCATCAAGAGGAACTGAATGATATATTAACCCGTTACCACGATAAGGAAGGGGTAGATTTCATGCGTGAGCTTATCGGCTATTTTGACCTTACCCTCGATCTGGTACATGAGGAAAACATCCCGACCGAAGGGCGCTATATCTTCGCCTCCAACCATCCGCTCGGAGGATTGGACGGTATCTGTCTCTCCGCCGTTATCGGTTCCCGGTTCGAAGGCCGCATCAAGTATCCGGTCAATGATTTATTACTTTATCTCTCCAATCTAAAATCCATCTTTGTACCGATCAACAAACACGGCACCCAAGGAAAGGACAACGCACGGATGCTGGAGGAGGCTTTTGCCTCGGACGACCAGATCATCACTTTCCCCGCTGGATTATGCTCTCGCAAGATTGGTGGCAAGATACAAGACTTGGAGTGGAAGAAATCGTTCATCCAGAAGGCGGTGCAATACAAGCGGGATATCGTACCGGTCTATTTCGACGGGAAGAATTCCAATTTCTTCTACAACCTCGCCCGGATACGCAAGGCGCTGGGTATAAAGATGAATTATGAGATGATTTATTTACCGGACGAGATGTTCCGGAGCAAACATAAGACCTTCTGGATTTATTTCGGGAAGCCTATCCCTTGGCAGACATTCGACAATAGCAAGAAACCCGCCGAATGGGCTGAGTGGATAAAAAACAAGGTTTACAAACTCAAGGATTAACAGACGAAACATATGCAAGACATTATCAATCCCATAGACAGGGCACTACTGAAGGCTGAATTGACCAAAGAGAAGAGGTTGAGAAGTACCAATAAATCGAAGAATGAGATTTATATCGTCACGGCGCACGACTCACCCAATGTCATGCAAGAGATAGGGCGTCTGCGGGAGGTCGCTTTCCGTTATTACGGGGGTGGCACGGGATTCCCTGTGGATATCGATGAGTATGACACGATGGAAGACGCTTACCGCCAGCTGATTGTCTGGAGCCCGGAAGATGAGCAGATCTTGGGGGGATACCGTTTCCTTTGTGGTTCGGACGTTAAGTTCGACGAGAATGGCAAACCGATCTTGGCGACCTCGCACTTGTTTAATTTCTCAGAGAAATTTATCAAGGAGATCCTTCCTTATACGGTAGAGTTGGGACGCTCGTTCGTGGCTCTGGAGTATCAATCCACCCGTTCCGGGGCGAAAGGCTTATTCGTGTTGGATAACCTGTGGGATGGATTGGGGGCTTTATCCGTGGTTGATCCGAGCTTGCGGTATTATTTCGGGAAGGTGACTATGTACAATACGTACAACCAAGAGGCCCGTAATATGATCTTATACTTCCTCGGATTGCATTTCCCGGACGCAGACCAACTGATCACTCCGGTATATCCATTGGAGACTAATATGGATGTAGAGAAGATGAGATCTCTTTTCCCTCACGATAATTTCAAGGATAACTACAAGGTATTGAACCAAGAGGTTCGTAAATTCGGCATCAACGTGCCTCCTTTGGTAAATGCTTACATGAGCTTGTCGCCTAAGATGCGTGTATTCGGCACAGCGATCAACCATGAGTTTGGAGAGGTGGAAGAAACGGGTATCTTAATCGCTATTAACGAGATATTAGAGGATAAGAAGAAACGGCATATTGAGACGTATCTGGAAGAGGAGTACAAGTCCGCCGAGTTGATACGCAAGAATTTCATCGGGGAATAAAGCCGTAGATATGGCTAGCGCGACAGCGTAACAAGATATAAAAAGGTTCAGCCTAACCGTTCGCCTCCAAGCGGATTAAAAACGGACAAAGGCTGAACCTCTTTTTATCTCAAATAAATCTTATAGCATAGTCCACCGGAGAAATATTTCATTCGCTGCAATTCGAATTGAAAATGTATATGATTGAATAGCAGGTAAGTGGCTCCCATAGCGAAGTCTTTCGAATCGTATTCGGCTATGACGTTCAAATGCGGGGCGAATGAAGGATTGTAGGTGATACCTCCCGCCACACCGTTCAAGGGATAATCCTCACGGCGGTTATACAGATAGGATAAATGAACGCCTAAGGTTTCCCTTCCCAGCTGAAAATGTTTGGTAGCGGCCAGATAATAACGGCAGAAATAGCCGTTTCCCGTAGCCGAAGCGAATTTATGCCCGGATGACGTAAAAGGGTCCGAAGTCCCCAGCACGACAGCGGGGATGTATTTGCTTTCTTTCAACACACGTAAGCGGGCGGAGAAATAACGATCTTGGTTCGTGAATCCGGAATAGCCATGCTTATCCAATCCAAGGCTCTCGGCCGTAAACAGCGTACAAGTATACGCTACTTCCAGAAACGGGAAGATCGTCACGTTCAAATAATAATTCCACGTATTAAAATTAAACTTGGGAGGCGTAAGCTCTTGATGCAAGAAGTTTCCGCCAAGCATCACGGTCTTGTCCTTTTGCATATCGGCGGACGGAGCATGCAATAGCCCTGTCGTGCCATAAGATAATTGAGCCGGAAGTAAGGTCCAGCAACTTAAGAATATGATCAATAAGAGTAATTTCTTCATTTTTCTTTGTTTACTTATAAACTTCCGGCTCAACATTATTTATAGGGAGGTCAGTCTTCTTGTTGATTATTTACCAAAAATACCGCCTCCGGCATTGTTTCCATTGCCATGGCCATGTCCGTGGCTTTGCTCATAAAGAGGAGCAGGATTAGCCTCTTTCACGCTCAACACCGTAACAGATACCGATTCCAAAGAACCACCTTTATTCAGATAGTAGACAACATATTCTTTAGCCGCATACTTAACAGTAATGTTTACACCCTTAAGAGTCATGCCTTCGTCGACCTTCACGTCATATGATTTTTTGAAAGAGATCAGACCACCATCAGCGTTGATTTTCTTGCCTAAGCAGTTCTTCAAATAATCCTTAGCCGCATTTCCATACGGAACTGAAAGGACAGCTTTATCCAAATCTTTATTATTTAAGAAAGTCGCATTATAAGTAAACTCTACCGAAACCATCTTGTTGTATTCTCCAAACTCCGATTTCTCGATAAAGAACGTACTATCAGAAGGAGCGGTTGTAGTCTTAACCGCCATCAATAAACCTGCGCTGAATTGAGAATAGTGAGCTACAGGGATATTCAATTGGCCATTCTTAAGCTCTACTTTAGCATCTTTATCAACTACCCAATTATCTCCATTCTTATACAGAAGGTTTAGAGGCATATCGGATACGTTCTTGAAGTCCGCAGGAGCGGAAGCTTTAATCACCATAGCCGGAATAATAACCGTACCGTCAGGCTTTCCTGTATAAATACGGGTAACAGCTGCGGCTGGAGAACCGCTTTCTGCTACTGTGCTAGCATCCGTTCCAGTCTCAATCTCCGCTGCTTTCTCACTATTAACCGTTAATTCCACCGTAGCATCACGTTTAATAGAGAAATCCTCCGTAGTGTTATTAGGAGTCACGATAACAACACCTGTATTAGAACCTTCGGTAGAGAATGAAATTTCATCAACCTCAGATTTGTCCTCTACTACAGATTCAATCTTGCCCAAACTTGCAGCGAATGTCTCAGGATTGGCAACAGCCACATTTGCGCCAGATTCATATTTATCCGCAACAGCCTCCGGTATCTTTACAGCAACCTCTACTGTCTTTCCTGTCTCATCTTTTACCTCGACCTTTTTCTCTTGATTAGCTTCAATCTTTTCCTCGACCTTACCTACTTGCTCAACGCCGATTTCCGGATTCACCTCTGTAATCGGTTTAGAAACCTCTCCGCCCTTAGTTACAGGATCGGGATCTGGGGTTGGGTCTGGGGTTGGAGTCGGATCTGGAGTCGGTGTAGCAGGTGTCAAATGGAAATCAGCGATCACATTCGCAGTCTCACCCGGTTTCAGCTCATCCAAAGTAAAGTTGTAAGAATATGCGGCATATCCTTCTGCGACAACACGAATTGTAAATCTCATTTGAGCCGTAACAGCATCTTGAGGAATTACAAAACGATAATGAGAGCCTGTCACAGTCTGAGTCTCAAACCCAGAACGGTAAATCATCTTTGTTAAAGCGCCCGACAAAGTAATTGTCGCATTAACAGCTTTACCATTCACATCCTTAACATCACCTTCCACAATATAAGAAGGACCTGTCGGAGTAGGCGTAGAAGCCTTCAATACCAAATTAGCCGGATACTTCACGTCAAATGTATCACCGTCACCCTCAGCCTTCTCTTGGTCCTCAACCGGAGAAACAACAACTTTAGCGACTGTCTTCTCATAACCGGAAGCCGTAGCGGTAATATCATACGTACCCGTTGCCACGTCAGACAACTCAAAGCTAGCCTTGTTCTCCTTAGCGATTTCCTTGTCACCTAATTTAACGAGCACTGAAAGATCGGAAGCGGTAATATCTTTTCCAGCCTCGTCTTTCACGCTAACGGTCAAGAAATACTTCGCCTTCTTGTATTCCGGCGTAGGCTCGGGAGTTGTTCCCTTTTCCATCACGGCATTCTGGATATTCTCACCCAAGCCGGATTCTACCTTCTTAACGGTTATATCATAGCTTCTCTCGATATAACCTTCTTTAGAGAAAGTCACCTTATAGGCTCCGGCAGCATTCTTTCCCAAGTCGAAAGTATACTGTCCGTCAGCAGCAGTCTTAGCGGACATTGATTTAGCTCCAGATAACGCGACATTCACATCCGCCATAGCAGCACCGTCCACGTCTGTCACTTTACCACTGATCGCATAAGTGGCTTCATTGCCCGGAGTAGGCCCAGGCACATCCCCATCGTCATCCTTACAGCCAGCGAAACCGATCATGGCTGTTGTCAAAAACAAGACCAATAAGGTCTGTAACTTTGTAATTGTTCTCATAATAAAACTATTTAAAAATTGAGTAATTCCGACTTTATAAAGTACGGGTTGAATTGATTTTGCTTCATCATGTTATCTTCCGGCAACGCATAATAGTTCTTATAATAATACCGTTCGTTTCCGGCATTATAAGACATACCCCAATTGTCGGAAGTTGTCACCCTTGCATATTTACGTTTGTATTTATAGGGAGGAAGAGCCACTTGGAAGCGAAAACCTCCATTCTTCAAAGCACCTTGCGCCTTCATCGCATAGAAACCAATCGAGCAATATCGGAAATGACGAATCAAGTCGATTCGTCCTCCAACCTCATGCAATAAATATTGTTCCGCCTTCAACGATATCTGCGTATTGTATTTTGGCCAGTAGAAACTCCCCCCCAACGACCAAGTGATTCGTTGATGCTTACCATAATGAAATTCGAACCCATTCCAATACCCCGTCCCGGTACAACCAATCCGCCCTTCCACAGAAAAACGTTCATCCTTGAAATAATGTACCGCCTTCAAATCTATACCATAGCGATCCGAATCAAACAACCCTACGCTTACTCTCGCAAACGTACGCATCGGTAAGCGGAATGATTGAGAAAGAGCGATTGTTCCCGGGTGAATCTTATCCATCCGCTTTCCATATCCATCATTATATATAGGAAACACCATCTGCGCCGTCAGCTTCATCCCATTCCAGAAAGAGACCTCGATCGCAGGCGAGAGGTTGAATAATACTTGGTAGATTTGCGTGATAATGAGGTTCTTCAGATACAACTCCGGATAAACCACCACGTCTACTTTAAATAAGGAGCTATTCATACGGTACTCTTTCTTCACCTTATCCCAGCTATCGCCCAGATCGTAAGTAGCATCCCAGGCGGAACGGGCCGCATAGGAGCCGGGAGCCGCCTTCAAGCTGTCCGGATTTGCCGTATAGATCAATGAGATCTGCGGTATATTATTATCCAATACGACGATACGGCAGGATTTGCCCTTCTCCGGCAAGCCTGTTTTCTGGATGCGGTCTATGGCATGGGCCAGTCCCACACCCTGCAAACGCCAAGGGGTATTCTCCAAGACATACACTCTCTCCTTCTCGTCTTCCGACCAGACAACATTCTCAAAACCCATATCGACCAGCATATTTGCGGTGATATCCGCATATACCTTATTATATTGGGCCTTTGTAAACATAGGCAATAGTAGCAAAAAGAATAAAAGGCATTCCTTACGGAGTAAAATGGCTCGTATAGAAGACTTTCTATTCATATCTCTAGAGTTTGATTCCAAGTTATCATTGGTTTACTGTTTTTCTTATTCTTACCCTTCCACATAAAAAACGACTAGTGAAAACGATCGTTTAGATCTTGCATTTTTTTAGAAAGTAAAAAGATGATGCTCTTTTGTCATATTCGTGACACTTTGATTAATCTATCCTGTTGAGAAGAAGATATATAGCAGGACAAAATTTAATCGGAAAAGGTTGCCGGTCTCGGAGAAATGCCTACCTTTGCAAACGACTAATTGAAACGATCGTTTTTTACAGTCGTTTTCAATCTAAATATTTTTATTGTTATCATAGATACTTCTCATAATAGCCTGCGCCAAAATCAACAAATGACACTTTATATTTAGAGAACGACCTCATTATTTTAAGATGTACATAACCCCGCATCCAAAGTCAGCTAGCTTCGTTGGCAAAGTAAGTTAACTTACTCGGGCATTTAAGTTAGCTTACTTTGCCATTTAAGTTAACTTACTTTTTGGCCCTTCTATACAGTCCAAAAAGAATACGGAAATTTGCTATTCTCGGAAAGCATTCTTATCTTAGCAAATTATAGCAGATTATAGCAAAGAGAGAGTTTCATGTTAGCAGCCATTCATATACAGTTAATCGTTGGTACGATATTTATCATATTGTATAGCGTCACTATATTAGGACTGGTATTAGTTATCATTACAGAGAATAGGAATCCGTTAAAGACAATTCCTTGGGTAATCGTCTTATTATTAGCACCCGGTATCGGACTGCTTTTCTATTTCTTCTTTGGACAAGATAACCGGAAACAACGGATCATATCGAGGCGTACCTATAAACGCATCATGAAAAGGCCGCAAAAGGGTAAATTACCTCAAGACGCCTGCGTAGTTCCGGACCCCTATAAACCTTTATCGACCTTGTTGACTAACACCAACCAATCCTCCCTCCTATACGGAACACAAATCACGATTTATACGAATGGTACCGATAAGTTCAAAGACTTGCTGGAAGAGATCCAGAAAGCGACCCACCATATCCATATACAATATTATATATTCTGTGATGACGAGATAGGAAAACAGGTGCAACAACTCCTTATCAAGAAAGTAAAAGAAGGTGTGAAGGTACGTGTACTTTATGATGATGTGGGTTGCTGGAATGTAAAAGACGGCTTCTTTAAGGAAATGAAGGAAGCGGGTATCGAGGTATATGCGTTCTTGAGGGTAGCGTTCCCCGTTTTCACCAGTAAGGTGAATTACCGGAACCACCGCAAGATTATCGTGATAGACGGTAAAGTCGGGTTTATGGGAGGCATGAATATAGCCGACCGATACGATAAGGGAACCTCTTGGGGCACATGGAGGGATACGCATTTCAAATTTGTAGGGAAAGGAGTGCACGGGCTTCAATCCGTATTCCTCATCGATTGGTACGTGGTTAGTAAAAAACTCTTGAACGATCGGATTTACTATCCGGCCGCCCAAATCTATAGCGATAATATTATGCAAATCGCCACTAGCGGTCCGGTAGGTCAATGGAGAACTTTGTTGCAAGCGACCATTTTCATGATCGCCAACGCCAAGAAGTATATCTTTATACAAACCCCTTATTTCCTGCCTACCGAAGGATTGAACCAAGCGTTGCAAACCGCCGCCTTAGGGGGAGTGGATGTTCGTTTGATGCTGCCTAAGCGTTCCGATACACGCTCAGCGAATATGGCCAGTCATTCCTTTATCGACGAGATGGTAAAGGCCGGCGTAAAAGTATACCTCTACAAACCGGGCTTCTTGCATTCCAAGCTAGTCGTGTCCGACGACGCATTGACAAGCATCGGGTCCGCCAATATGGACTTCCGTAGCTTTGAGCATAACTTCGAGATTAACGCTTTCGTATATCAAAAGGAATTCGCCCTGCAAATGAAACGGATCTTTACACACGACATGCATCACTGTGAGCGCTTGATCCCTTCCCGCTGGTTAAAGCGCCCCCTCAAGCAACGCATGGCGGAATCATTTATGCGTCTGTTTTCTCCCCTTCTTTAAGGAAGATGCTAAAGTTCACGGAGCCATACACCCGGTGCTGATAAAAATAAGGCAAAGATGAGAAGTCATTGGTCTTAGGATGTTCCATGATGAATATCCCTCCATCCCTTAGTAAATCACGCTCGAAAACCAAGGCGGGTATTTCCGGCAGCTCCGGCAAGGCATACGGGGGATCGGCAAAGATGAAATCGAAACTTTGCTTAGGGGCTGAATTCAAATAACGGAAAACATCCCCACGAATCAGAGCCAATGCATCCGTCTTCAGCTCTTTCGCTACCTTGGCTATAAAAGAGGCATGAGCGTTATTTTTCTCTATGGCGGTTACATTCCGGCATCCTCGTGAGATCAACTCAAAAGAGATACTTCCGGTTCCGGCAAAAAGATCCAACGCATCCATGCCTTCCAGATCCACCAAATTATTTACTACGTTAAAAATATTCTCTTTCGCAAAATCCGTCGTAGGACGTGCGCTAAACGAAGAGGGCACGTCAAAACGCCGACGACCGTATATACCGCTTATTATTCGCATATTAATAAAGATATTAAATCCATAGGGGCTTTCGTTACATCCGTTCCCAACAAATAGGCTTCCGAAGGGATCTCCACCGGCTTAACATGGCGTAAATAGGCTCGCAATCGCTCCAGAACCCGCATTCGCAAGGAAGATTCCCCCGCTAAAAGCAACTGGTCCTTTTCTTGGTTCAATCCCGCCTGTTTCCATACATATAATATATAGTATACTATATCGTCCGATTGGTCGATCGGGTAAGAGTTCACAAATAAGAGTTTCCCTTGAGCATAGCAGGCCACATCCATCCGCTTTCGTTCTATCACGACATACATTTGCCGGGGTAAGCTAGCACTACTTTCTTTTGTCCATAGCGTTAGCGGAGAAGTCATGTAGTGGGAGAAAAAAGGATGCAAAAGAGAACGGGAGCAAAATTCGTAAACCTCCTCGTCTACACCAAACACCAACTTAGCCTGTTGTTCCTTTAAAGTATCGGTTAAGCAATGCAATTCCAGTGTAGAAAAGCTGAAATCCAATAAACGCCCTTCCTTACCGTCCCCCCAATAATTATCAGGGACCAAGCTATATTCCGGAGATACACAGATCACGTTAATCCGTTTATAAGTCCACGTAAGAAACTCATGAGCGAAGAAAAACTCCTTAAGGGAAGAAATGAAAGAGACCGCCCGATCGAATTCCGTTTCCCGATAAAAGAAACTTCCTCCAGCCGAGGGATCATACCCGGAAAAAGAAAGTCCACCCGACCGAAGCCGGATGGACACTATATACTTTTCCGAATTATCAGTAGTTAACGTATCAGGAATGCTGATAGTCATATGAGCCGCTGATTATTCCCAGTTACCTGCGTTGTTATTAATTTCTTCCAAAGAACCTACGCGCAATCCCGGGAACTTACCTTGTTTCTCTGCCTTGTCGATCAAGTTATAAGTCAACTGAGCATCCATGTCACGCAAATATTCTTTGTAAGGAACCTCACAAGCGAATACTTTGATCTCATAACCCGAACCAGATTTCAACGTAGCCGTATCCATCTTGAAAGTAATCTTTTCACCCGGAACGGCCGGAACATAACGCATAGCCGCTACATCATAGTTCTTACCCAGCAAAGTATCTTTCGCCAATACCCACATGGTATCACGTCTGATTAAACCTTTCTTAACAGCCTCTGCTTCTGTCATACCTTTCTCCAACTGCTCATCCGTCAATACACCTTCCTTGATCAAGAACGGCAACTTATCCGTATTCAAGAATTTCTCCAAATCGTCGAAACTTCCGGCATGAGTCTTATACATGTTCTTGTATTCGATCTGAGCCTTACGGATTTCAATCAAACGGGCGATGATCGCATTGTCACGAATAGTCTTCTGATCATCATACTCAATCGGACCAGTGACGCTCTTGTAGCACATGTAAACTAGCAGTACAACTGCGGCAGCTAATAAAATCTTTAATGTAACTTTCATGGTTTGTATTGTTTTTTGAATTTATTTCGTTCGGCAAATTTAAAAAAGAATATTTAATACACTACCTTTATCGCGAAAATTATTGCGATCAAAATGATAAATAGTTACATAAGCCAGCAAATCGAACGAAATTTCCCCTATAAACCGACGGATGATCAGTTTTTAGCGCTTCATACGCTTACCGAATTTCTCTTGTCAGAGGAACCGGACAGCCTTCTACTGATGAAAGGCTACGCAGGAACCGGAAAAACCTCTCTGGTCGGGGCTTTGGTGAAAACGCTTAACGAACTAAAGCAAAAAACGTTTTTGTTGGCTCCAACCGGACGAGCAGCCAAAGTTTTCTCGGGCTACGCTGGCCAAAAAGCGTATACAATTCATAAAAAAATATATCGTCAACGGGCGTTTTCCAATGAGCCGACGGGCTTCATGCCGGCAGATAATTTACATAAAGATACACTTTTTATCGTCGACGAGGCTTCTATGATCGCCAACGAGGGATTGGATTCATTTGTTTTTGGTTCCGGACGCCTGTTGGACGATTTAATCCAGTATGTCTATTCCGGGGAAAACTGCCGTCTTATCCTAATGGGAGATGTCGCACAGCTTCCTCCGGTAATGCAAACGGAGAGTCCCGCCTTGAATCCTGAGATATTACGGGGTTACAACCTACAGGTTTGGGAGATAGCGTTAACTCAAGTCGTACGCCAAAGCGAGGACTCGGGAATCCTGTTCAACGCGACCCGGCTACGAGACGCACTACGAAACCACACGGTCGAGATCTTTCCGAAATTACAATTAAAAGGCTTCTCCGATTTCACGAAAGTCAATGGAGATGAGCTAATTGAGGAAATATCTTCCGCCTATAGCCGCGACGGTATGGAAGAGACAATGATTATCTCCCGCTCGAATAAACGAGCAACGATTTATAATAACGGCATACGTAACCGTATCCTATACAGGGAAGAAGAGCTATCGTCCGGCGATCGTTTAATGGTAGCGAAGAACAATTATTATTGGACAGCGAATTGTAAGGAGATGGACTTTATAGCGAACGGAGAGATCATTCAAGTCATGCGGGTACGCCGTGTCACGGAGATGTATGGCTTCCGCTTTGCCGACATCACGGCTCGTTTTCAAGATTATGATCTGGAAATCGATTTGAAAATCCTATTGGATACTTTACAGACCGACTCCCCCGCCCTCCCTAAGGAGCTAAACGACAAGCTCTTTTACACCATATTGGAAGATTACGAGGACATTCCTACCAAGGCGGGAAAAATGAAAAAGATGAAGGTAGATCCTCATTACAACGTCGTCCAAGTAAAATACGCTTATGCGGTAACCTGCCATAAAGCCCAAGGCGGCCAATGGATGAACGTCTTTCTCGATATCGGTTACATCACGGAGGAAATGCTTGGTGAGGATTTCTATAGGTGGCTCTACACGGCTTTTACCCGGGCGACCCATCACCTATATCTGGTGAATTTACCGGACGAGTTCGTCGAATGATTTACAATATTTTAAGATCGAAACTGGCAACATTGACAAGAAATACTTATTTTTGTTGCAAAACATACGTATGTCCGGATGATTTATAGCATCTGAAAAACATATAGAAATGGCAAACAAGGAAAAAATAGATTATCTATTGATCGATATCAGGGAGCTGGAGAAGTTGGTAGCCGGAATGAGGGACGCGGAAATTTATCCCGCCTCTTTCTTCAACCAGACCTTCCAGTTGACCCACAAGGTATTGAAGGAGCTTCATACGCTGGAGGAGTTTCAGTTAGAGGCTTTGCGTAAACAAATGGAAGAACATCAACGACTTATCGATTCTATTCCCGTAAGTAAACCTTTACAGATGCCGGAGGTGCAACCGGCTCCGGAAGTATCCCCTACGATCGAGGTCGTACAGGTACAAGAACCGGTCGTTGAGGAACCTATCGTAGTAGAACCAATTGTCGAAAAAGTGATCCCAGAAGAAAAGATCGTACAAGAGACAATCCCCTTGAAAGAGATAGAGATTCCACATAAAACTATATTAGCGGATAAATCCAGTATTTCACTGAATGATATATTGGAGAAAAAGAATCTTTCTGATTTCCGTAAGGCATTCAGTTTAAATGATCGTTTCCGCTTCAGAAGGGAATTATTCGGAGGAAATGAGGAGAAAATGAATAAGGCGATCGCAGACCTGAACGATCTTAGCTCGTACGAGGAATCGGTCACTTATCTGAACAAGGTGTTGAACTGGAATATAGAAGACGCTTCCGTAGCCGATTTCATCAAGCTATTGGAAAAACGCTTCTCATAAATATATGATATGGCAAAATTGACTGTAGTCCCAACCCCTGTTGGTAACTTGGAAGATATGACATTCCGGGCGATCCGTGTGCTAAAAGAAGCTGATCTTATTTTAGCGGAGGATACCCGTACGACCGGCATCTTGCTGAAACATTTCGAGATACAGAACAAGATGCAGTCCCACCACAAGTTCAATGAACATAAGACGGTGGAGCAAATCGCGGCCCGCATCAAGGGAGGCGAAAATATCGCCCTTGTTTCCGATGCTGGTACGCCAGCCATCTCCGATCCGGGATTCATGTTGGTGAGGGAATGTGTTCGCCAAGGGGTAGACGTAGAGTGCCTGCCCGGAGCTACGGCTTTCGTGCCCGCCTTGGTAGCATCCGGATTACCCAATGAGAAGTTCTGTTTCGAGGGGTTTCTCCCTCAAAAGAAAGGAAGGCAAACCCGGCTAAAAGAATTGGCTTTGGAATACCGGACTATTATTTTTTATGAATCACCTTTCCGTCTGCTCAAGACCTTGACGCAATTCGCCGAGTTTTTCGGTACGGACCGCCAAGTATCAGTATCCCGGGAAATCTCCAAATTACACGAGGAAACCGTACGAGGCTCCTTAGAAGAAGTAATTCAGCATTTTACCGTGAACGAACCAAGGGGTGAGATTGTTATTGTATTAGCAGGCTTAAAAGATAAAAAGGACAAAGAGACAGAAAAAGATGTTTAACTTAACAAGCAAAAAGAACATGAAGAAAGTATTATTAGTATGTGTCTGCACAGCCATGCTGGCCTCTTGTGGCCAAAATTCAGCGGATTACAAGAAACTAAAGGCTGAGAACGATTCTCTACGTATCGAGAATACGAAGAACACGGATGAGCTTAATGATATGCTCTCCACCCTAAATGATATTGAATCTGATTTTCAATCTATACGTGATGCCGAGAATTATTTGACAATCCAACAACAAACCGGCGGTGAGCTAAATCAGTCACGCAGAGATCAAATCAAGCAGAACATGCAATTGATCAGCGAGACCTTGAAGAAGAACAAGGAGCAAATCAGCCAGTTGGAGGAGAAATTGAAGAAAAGCGGTATTCAATCTTCCGCATTACGAAAGACGATCGATCGTCTTTCCTCCGAGCTGGATCAAAAGGCAACGATGATTGTCGCTTTGCAAGAGGATTTGGCAAAGAAGAACGTACGTATCCAAGAATTGGACGAGATGGTAAGTTCCTTGAATGAGGATGTGGAAAGTCTGGCTACTACCGCAGCCGCTCAATCCGAGAAATTGAACGCTCAAGATAAAGCCCTTCACACGGCTTACTACTGTTTCGGTACTTCCAAGGAATTGAAGGAACAGAAGATCTTATCCGGTGGTGGCCTGTTCTCTAAATCTAAAGTATTGCAGAGTGGTTTCAACAAGGATTATTTCATCTCTATCGATATCCGTGAGGTAAAAGAAATTCCTTTGTTCGCAAGCAAGGCTAAACTAAAATCCAATCATCCGGAAGGATCTTATGAGTTCGTAGAGGATGAAGACGGAAACTTGACCTTGAAAATAAATGACGAGAAGGCTTTCTGGAGCCTAGGCAAGTATTTAGTGATCGAAGTTGGATAATGATTTATAAAAGTATATTTATCGATTTGGACGATACCCTTTGGGATACGTACCATAACAATAAAGAATGCCTTGAAGAGCTATATACCGATTACCACTTTAATCGGTATTATGCCTCCTTCGAGGCTTTCTTTGATATTTATATGCCTCATAATCTAGACTTATGGGCCAAATACCGTTCGGGGGAAATAGACCGGCAAACCTTAATCTTGGATCGATTTCTCTACGTACTTCGTCCGTTAGGAATAGAGGATAAGAAAACCGTCTTATCGGTAAATAATGATTTCTTGCAACGCACGACCACCAAAACCCGATTAGTGCCCGGAGCCATTGAATTACTGGAATATCTCCGCCCTTCCTATCGGTTATTTATTTTATCCAATGGATTCCGTGAGGTACAATTCAAGAAACTTAGCAACGCAGGCTTGGCCCCTTATTTCGAACGGATGATCCTGTCCGAGGACGCTAATATACAAAAACCCCATAAAGGTATTTTCGACTTCGCCTTAAAGAACACGAACTCACGCCGGTCCGAGAGCTTAATGATCGGGGATAGCTGGGAAGCTGATATCATTGGGGCTTACCAATCCAAGATCGACCAGATATGGTTGAATCCGGAAGGATTACCTGCCGATGGATTCACCCCGACCCATACAGTCCGCTCTCTGGAAGAGATCAAATCCATCCTATAAACAGACCTTTCTTACAATGCCCATTATAGCATGCTTACGATGGGCATTATAAGCTCCTTAGAATGGGCATCATAAAGATCTTACAATGCCTATTCTAAGAACAACATCTTAACAGCTTATAAATAAATCGATTATTTATCGGCAGTCACCAGATATCGGCGAAAGCCCTCAGAGTATTCCGGATGATACCCGTCTCCTATCGAATCGGAACAAATAATAAAATATTCAAGACCCGGCACTTTAGCGCATAAGGACTTAGCCTCCTCCGAGCCTAAGACCATAAACGCGGTAGCATACGCATCAGCGGTCATGGCATCCGGAGCGACGATCGTAGCGCTAAGGATATCCCGCTGTACAGGGCAACCTTCACGAGGGTCGATCGTATGGGCGTATTTACGTCCATCCTTTATATAAAAATTACGGTAATTACCTGATGTAGCCATTCCTAACGGTTTAGGGAAGCTAACGATCTGCTCGAGTTCTTGATTCATGCCGGCAGCGTCATCCGTAGGCTTCGTGATCCCTAAGCGCCAATCCATGCCCGAGGGATTCACGCCTTTCACACGCATCTCGCCACCAAACTCCACCAAATAATTACGGACCCCTTTCTTCTCCAGCATTTGGGCTATCATATCGCAAACCGTTCCATCCGCCAAAGAAGAAAAGTTCATCATCAAGCGAGGATCGTCCTTCACGATGCGATCCCCTTCTAAACGAACTTTCTGAAAACCGATAAACTGACGGACACTGTCGATATGGGCAGGCGTTACGCTATCCTTCCGACTGAAGCCAAACCCCCAAAGGTTGATCAACGGGGCGCAAGTCACATCGTAGGCCCCATTTGTCTCAGTAGACACTTCAAGCGCCTTCTTAAAGACTTTTTGGAAGAGCGTATCTACCCGTATGTCACGGTTCTGGTTTACCTGACTGATTACCGAAGTAGAATCAAAAGCATTAAACAGGTGGTAGAAATATTTCAACTGCTCGTCAATCTCCTTATCCAATGGTTTAGTATGCTCAAACTTAATATGATAAGGTGTATGAAGCCTTCCGGATACCTCATAGTATTGGGGAGCCTGTTCACAACTTATCAACAAGATATTAACAAGTAAACAAAGAATGGAGAATTGACTTTTCATATTAGAACTCTGATGTAAAATGGAACTTAATATCCGGAAAATCCTGTTGGGCCATCATCAATACATAGCTGGAATCCGCTAAATAAACATCACGGCCTTCCTTATCCAACGCCATATATTGCGCCTTACGTTTCTTGAAATTCTCCAATGCCTCTTGGTTATCACTCTCGATCCAGCAAGCCTTATATAGGCTGATCGGCTCCCATTTACATTGAGCGGCATACTCATGCAACAGGCGGTATTGAATAACCTCAAACTGCAATTGTCCCACGGTACCGATAATCTTCCGGCCATTGAATTGATTGGTAAACAACTGGGCGACACCCTCGTCCATCAATTGCTCGATACCTTTGTTCAATTGCTTTGCCTTCATCGGATCGGCGTTCTCTATATATTTGAACATCTCGGGCGAGAAGCTCGGCAATCCCTTGAAATGCAATTCCTCTCCGGAAGTCAACGTATCCCCGATCTTAAAGTTCCCGGTATCCGGCAAACCGATAATATCACCCGCGAACGCCTCATCCACCACTTCTTTCTTCTGAGCCATGAAAGCCGTCGGGCTACTGAAACGCATCATCTTACCGAAGCGTACATGCTTATAGTTCGCGTTACGCTCAAAACGACCGGAACAAATCTTCACAAAAGCGATACAACTGCGATGGTTCGGGTCCATATTCGCATGGATCTTGAAAATGAAGCCGGTGAAATTATCCTCATTCGGGTCTACCACACGCTCTACCGCATGGATCGGACGTGGCG
Source organism: Parabacteroides sp. 20_3 (assembly GCF_964238835.1). NCBI lineage: Bacteria > Pseudomonadati > Bacteroidota > Bacteroidia > Bacteroidales > Tannerellaceae > Parabacteroides > Parabacteroides sp. 20_3. The sequence continues at coordinate 85,914 of NZ_CAXSNO010000005.1, forward strand.
AGGGAGCGATACGAATAAAGCAATCCAATAGCTCTTTCACACCGAAGTTATTCAGAGCGGAGCCAAAGAATACCGGAGCGATATCCCCATCCAAATACGTATTCACATCAAATTCGGGATAAACCCCCTCTATCAACTCTATATCCTCACGAAGCTTCGCAGCTTGCGTAGGATCAATATAAGTCTCGAGATCCGGACTAGTGATATCCTTGAATTCCACATTCTCCGTCACATATTGCTTACTCGGGGTATATAGGTTCAGTTTCTGCTCAAAAATATTGTATACGCCCCGGAAACGTTGTCCCATATCGATCGGCCAGCTCAATGGGCGTACCTTTATCTGTAATTCTTCTTCTATCTCATCCAGCAAATCAAAAGGATCTTTACCATCACGGTCCATCTTGTTGACAAAAACGATCACCGGAGTCTTACGCATACGGCAAACCTCCATCAACTTACGAGTCTGCGCCTCTACTCCCTTGGCGATATCGATTACGATAATAACGCTATCCACCGCCGTCAAGGTACGGAACGTATCCTCGGCGAAATCTTGGTGGCCCGGTGTATCCAAGATATTAATCTTATGATCGGAATAATCAAAAGCCATTACGGAGGTAGCTACGGAGATACCGCGTTGCTTCTCAATCTCCATCCAGTCGGACGTGGCAGTCTTCTTGATTTTATTAGACTTCACCGCTCCCGCTACATGGATAGCGCCACCAAATAACAATAATTTCTCGGTAAGCGTAGTCTTACCGGCATCCGGGTGGCTGATTATGGCAAACGTTCTTCTTCTTTCAATCTCTTCTGAATACTGGCTCATTCTATTTTATATGTATATATTGTTATCAGTTACACTTTGTTATTCATGCAGTAGGCCAAGCTAGTCTCCCAATGGGGAATCGTCAGTCCGTACGAGCTTTTTATCTTACCTTTATTCAATACGCTATAATGCGGGCGGCTGGCCGGTGTCGGATAATCCTTGGTCTCTATGGGTATCACCCGGTTATTCATACCTGCTATTTGCAAGATCTTTACCGTAAAATCATACCAGCTACACACCCCCTCGTCCGAGAAATGATAGATACCCGGTATAAATTTACCCGCCTCGGCACGTTCCAGCACGGTAAGCATAGCGACCGCTAAATCTCCGGCATAAGTAGGCGTACCCACTTGGTCGAATATGAAACGCAACTCATCCCGCTCCTTTCCCAAACGCAATACCGTCTTCATAAAATTGTTTCCATACTCGGAATACAACCAAGCCGTACGGATAATCACGGAATCCGGACACACCTCCATCAAGGCCTGCTCTCCCGCCAGTTTCGTACGTCCATATACGGAAACAGGACAAGTCGCATCGCTTTCCAGATAAGGACGGCAACTCGTTCCATCGAACACATAATCGGTAGATACATGAATCACCTTCGCACCTACGGCATGAGCGGCCTCACCTAAGTTCCGTACCGCATCCCGGTTGATGCGCATACACAAATCCTCATGCTCCTCCGCTTTATCCACCGCTGTATAAGCGGCGCAATTCATGACATATTGAACATCATTTTCCAAGACATATTTCCGGACGGCCTCCTTGTCGCAAATATCCAACGTATCTATATCCGTAAAAAGAAAATTATAGCCGAGATACTGGCTGATACGAGCGTGGATAGAACTTCCCAATTGACCGTTCGCTCCGGTTACCAAAACTGTCTTCATGTCTATATCTATTATTAATCCTCTAGTTTAAGTTCCCCTTTCATATCTTCCCGATATTTCTCGGCGAGCAACGCCAAGAAGGAGCTGATTTGTTTAATACCCTCTAACGTCTCCGCACTCACCTCTTTCCCTTGCATACGCAAAAGCAGATAGCCATATACGGCAGCGAAACAAGTTTCCAGCTCCGGCAGATCCTCTCCACCCGATTTAGCCCGGAGCTGTACGATATAAGGAAGCGTCTTATAATAAGCCGCGCTATAAACCATCTCTTTCGGAGATTTCAAAAGACGGAGATGCAAATCGGTCAAAGTAATAATCACATTCTTGTTCAATTGGATATGACCTTTCTCCATCACCCCTTCGCTACGCATCATCTCGATCAATTCCTCGTACCATTGAGCGATTTCCTTCTTCACCTCCTCGGGCTGGTCGTAATGGGCGATCACCGTGCGGTTGATCGAATCCATATCGAACTTATTCGCCCGGATCAAGTCCTCAACCTGCCACATATAAAGCAGATATTCAGCGATATTCTCTTTTCTTTTTTGTCTAGCTATTATCATATCGGCAAAGATAAACTATATTCCGATAACGCTTGATAAAAATCCGCGTCTTTAACGCCTAACTGCCGGCAAGCCAAACGTGCAGCATTCAGATTGATCAAGAAATAGCGATTGGGAATCCGTACCGGATAGTCTCCGTAGCGAGTATGCAAAAAAGTCTGCCCGTCTTTCTCCACGACCGGATGTTCCTCAAAAGGGATAGCGGTGATATCGCTCCGGACGTCCCCTGCCAACTGACTGACAGTATCATCACCTCCAAAATAAATCAATTTCCCTTCCCGCTCAATAGAAACGGAGAAAGACCGATAAGTGGATAAATAGGCCTCCGGAGTCGCATGATCCGTCTCGGTAGACCAAGATAAATTCGTCAGGATGGCGATATGCGGACGATAGAATTCCAATTGGAAACGCTTGTCCAAGGCAGAGGTGATATGCTCATCTCCTTCGATCAAAGCGATACGTGCCTCATAACTCAAATGTACCCGATTCGGAAGCGAGTCCACCTTGCTAGTCAACGCATAGTCGAACGCCAACTTTTGCCGACGCAACGCACAGACCATCATGGAAATAATTGTCTTCTTTCCACGACTACCCGCCACAACAACCCGAGTTTTCGACCGAGTCCGTTGAAATATAAATTCCGGAATAGATTGGATTAACATCCCCAATTCCTTCGCACGCAATAATTCCGGGTTATCTTGCTTTACTTTAGCACCCAAAACCACCGAGTGAATATCTTTTATTAATTTCTCCGGAAACCACCCATCCCCATAACAGGTACAGCCCGCGTTATGAAGTCTTCCTATCATCTCTTCAGTCAGACCACAACCGGAAGCGCTTACCTCATATCCTTTTTCTCGAAGTGCTAGGGCTAGATCTAAAACCAAAGGTTCGGTTACGGAGATCAAATGAACTTTTCGCATCGTTTTGATTTTAGCGCAAAAGTACGACTTTTATAAATACCTTCGGCACAAAGAAGTGAAAAATTAGATGCCCTCGATATGTTTAATGGTCGTAGTGTCTTCTTTTCGTGAAGCCTCGACCAGCCTTTCCTTCGAGATTATAACCGGAGTATGTATAAATTCCGGAACATTAAACGAGAACAGGGAGCATTCATAATAATCCGGAGATGCTTGCGGTAACAAGAAAGGTTTACCGCACTGCCCCCGCTCATTCACATGTACCAAATACGGGCGTGTGAAAAGCCCATCGTCCCGGCGGCTGGAAAAGACAAACCAACGACTATTGCCGCTCCAAGAATGATAGCTCTCTACATCCGGGCTATTCACTTCCGGCAAAGAATCGATTGCCCCGGTAGACAGATCCAGCATATACAAATCCGCATCCTTATGCCAAATAGAGAAATTGCCATAATCGGACACCGTATAAAGTAGCCGCTTCCCATCCGGGGAGACTCTCGGGAACTTAACACTCCGGCCCGCTTCCCTCGCATTATATAAGGTATCCACTTGGGTTCCAATCGAACCGTCTTCCGGATCAAAAGCGACTCGTAGCAGGTTATACCGGACATCCCGATAATTTTCCGGCATACAGACAGAATCCGCCGAACAGAACAGCAGATAGTTACCATCCGGAGTAAAAGTGGGAAAAGTCTCATAACACGCCATGGAAGCCAATAATGGCGAACTGAATACCCTCTCCTTCTCCGTGTCATAGATCAGCACGTCCGATTCCACGTCATATACCTCAATCCGATTCTCATCGGAAAGATGGAAGTCTTGGTGGGTCTCATTGGTAGAAAAAGCGACATACCGGCCGGATGGATGCCAATACGGATAAACGAACGAAGCCGGCTTACCGTCCCGTTCCAACGCAATCGTCTTTACCTGCCGATGATCAATCAAGTAAGTCCCATTATGAGAACCCCGCTGATGAAAAAGCATTTGTTCCCCTTGTCGCTCACAAAAGGCATGGCAGTTCATACAACTATTATTTGTCGATTGGTTATCAAGAATAGACTTTTCAACATAGTTTTCAACACATCGTTGATAAATCCCCATCTCGTTCCACATCCGATATCCGGGAAAAATACGGCGATACACCAAATAAGCGTCAACGGAATCTCTTGACACATAGATAGGGAAACTCATTTGTTTCCAATCACTTTGAGGTTCTCGAAAATAAACCGTCACATCTATTTGTTTTCCTTGTGCGTCCTGCGATAAGACCTTCCAATCCGTTTCCGGCAGGTTGAAAACACCATGATCGGCTGCGATTATCAACTCCCTATTCATAGTTTTCAACCGAGTTATCCCCTGTAGCTGTTGATCAACCAACTTGAAATTGGGAGGGGCCATATTGACCGGTACAGTAACTTCCCTGTAATCCGGAAACACGTCAGTTTCTCCTTGTTCCGCTTGCGCAGGAACTTCCGGTCTACAAGCCACAAGTCCCAAAAGACAACCTATAATCCAACAGATAGATAATCGCTTCATTGTTCTTCTCCTTTAAAGATCTTGAAATAGTAATAATACCAATAGGTATCTCCAAATTGTCGATACATCGAGGACACATCCACTTGGTTGGCAGATCGTCCCAAAACCTGCTTGAATTCCCGGTATCGATCTACGATCTCCGGCTGTATGGAATAGGAGGAAAGCGATATACTGTCTTTGTCCGCCAACAACAATCCGGCTTCTTGGAAATGCCGGGGTATCGGTTCCCCCTTCATGAAAGGTGTCTCTTCCAAGAACCGGCCAAATGCATCCAGCTTCTTACCCAACAAATAATAACATCCCCGGTATTCCCAACCGATCCGATGATCCGGAAGATTGTATCCACTCCATAAGGAATCGACAGGTACGGACAAACTCAGTCGATCTCTTTTCTCAACAGGCATATATTTGTCACTCAACTCCGGATCTTTATCCATTAATTCCGGATGTACCAGATAGGTAGCATAACGGCAAGCCCAATCTTTATAGAATGGCATAGCGGCAAGCAAGTCCAAATATTTCTTGGCCAGCGCCACCTCACCCCTAATCAGACAAACTTGCACGAAACGTTGCATCATGCGGGCACTCCCTTTACGTTTGGCTTGCGTAAATCCGTCCATCGCAAAGCTTTCAGACAAAGAGACATCGCCAACAAGAAAATGAACATCGCTCAATAAACGATCCATGTAAAAGGTCTGATTCCAATCGGCACATAAGCTTTTCGTTCCTTTCTGATCGAAAGTAAACATCCGGTCGGCCAATTCTCCCTTATGGGCCAACGACATATTCAAATAGTTTAAGCTAACATAATTATAGATCTGCTTTCCCCGGTACTTATCAATAATGGCGTCCCATTGCCTCTCCCGGGCTAAGAAAGAGAGCTCGTCAAGCATCATGCGTTGCGCATGCCAAGGTTCCGGCAGGCAAAACCGGATGGATACCAGCGCCGTGATCAGACAAACAACAAGGGCTACCCGATCCATCCATTTACTCTTCTCGTCAATCACCGGAACAAAGCGAGCAAATAAAGCAACACCGACAATCGAAAGGGTAAAGAAAGTCCATACACGATACATATAATAATGAGGTAATCGCTGTATCTCCAGATAGGCTTCCGGCATCCATCCATCAGACAAAGGTACAGGAATCCCTAACCATCCGCTAAACAAATAGATAAAAAGCGCTGGGATCAAGCAGGCAGCGGCGGCCAATCTTTGCCGCGACGTTTTGTAGCGGAGTAAGGCTAACAGCGTATATAAGAAAGCGTAACAGACCGAAAGAAGCCCGGTCAGCCCACATAAAAAAAGTGTAGAGGCAATTCCGTATCCGGCAATAGAACCCGCCCGCCGCACCTTTAGCGAGACCGACAAAGCTAAAAGCATCAAAACCACGCCAACCGTCCCGTCCACCAAATACTCCCCATGAATACTCATCTTAACCAGATACAGGACCGGCAATAAAGAAAGGAACAGCAGGTAGGTCTTGTCAGAAAAACAACGCAAGATCCTATAGACCATAAACCCGCAACCAACGAGTAAAACCGTATGGAGAACCACCGCCGACATAGGCTGCCGGTAGTATTGAATGATCCATTGCCCGGCGACAGCGCAAAATCCTCCCGGCTGAAAAAGGAACTCCCGGATATACCACCACTCAGGTATAAACAATTGCATCTCCTCCTGACCGACAAACACAAACACGCCAAAAAGCAGGAAATAATAAAAAATAGCAGCTGTCGAAAAAGACCAGAAAAGCGTTTGTTTCCAGTTCATATACTTAATAGATTATTATTCCACCAACCATCGCTCGATGTTACGGGTCACAGAGGAGAAGTTCACGCCGATCTTAAAAACTTGCCGTGGATCACTCGCAAAGGGAAGCGCATACTGTCTCTCCTCAATCTGACGCAACGCCTCCTCGGCGGTGCCGTTCAGCTTGAATTCCATCACGTAGATATAGCGATCGGTCTTCAGAACGAGATCAATACGCCCTTGTGAGGTATGATATTCCACCTGCGTATAAAGTCCAACCAACTTAAATACGATAAAAAGCACGTTCCGGTAATGCAACTCCGTATCACGCTCCGGCTTCTGGCCGGCGATCACCTCATAGGGTGTATCAGCGAAGAAGCTTTGTAAACGGCGGAAGAACGCATCGTAATCACCGGAGCGTATCTCTCGTACGAATTGCCCGATCTCGAAAGGGGTCTTGGGGGCACTAACACTCGTGTAAAATGGAAGGAGATATTTCACGAAACCCTCTTCCACTTCCCGGTTGGGGAAACCTAGCCGGTAGATACCAAATTCAGGATCGTAATCCTTGATCGTCAAGTATCCACTCTGGTAGATTACGGGAACGGGATTTTTCGAGGCAGCATCAATACTGTTCAACACATCCGCATCGGTCTCCGTGTTCGCCATCTCGTAAAGGTCGTAATGGGTATGCTTGAGTAATTCAACGAGGTAAGAGGGCGTACCGGTCTCGAACCAATAATCTCCGAACTCCATCTTGGCGAAGGTATTCAATAGGCTAAAGGGATTGTATATTCCCGCAGACTTGGCGGTAAAATGGTATCCGTCATAGCGCTCCTTGAGTTTCTGGCTGGTTTCCTCATAATCCAGTTCCTGTGTCTCAGCCAGCTCCTTCAACTCCTCTTCTAGGTAGGCATGTATCTCTTTCTCCGTGATGCCACATATCTCGACGTAGCGATTGTCCATCGAGATATCCATAAGGTTATTCAAATCGCTGAACACGCTTACCTTACCAAACTTCGTCACCCCTGTCAACAAAGCGAAACGAATGGCTCTATCCATCGTCTTTAACACGCCGTAGAAAGGCTTCAACATATTCCGCAATTGCGTTTGCGTCTTTTCATCGTGCAGGTTTTGCAGCAAAGGCTTGTCGTACTCGTCAATCAATATCACCACGCGATGCCCGGTCTGGCGATAAGCCTGTTCTATCACATAACTGAAACGTTCCTCCAAGGCACGATCCTGTTTCTCCGTTCCATATAAAGCCTCCCATTTCTCCAAGAACTCATTCAAGATACTAGTCAGAGCGGCAGTATCTTTATAATGACGAGCATTCAAGTCCAAATGCAAGATCGGATATACCTCCCAGTCTTTCTCCAACCGTTCCATCGCCAACCCCTCGAACAGCTCCCTCTTCCCTTGGAAATAGGCCTCCAACGTAGATAGCAAGAGACTCTTGCCGAAACGCCGCGGACGACTCAAGAAATAGTAACTTCCGGTCTTAGCCAACTGATAAATCAAAGCTGTCTTATCAATATAGAGATAACCGTCTTTACGGATCTTCTCGAAGTTCTGTATGCCGATAGGATAAATTGTCTGGTTCATAGCGATGATCGTTTAGATATACTTACCATGAACAAAGATAGACATTCCTTTTTATCGGAACAAGATAAGAACATATGATCTCAAAAACTTTCCTTGACAATACGCTTGACTGGCAGGAAAAAACGCTCGATCAAACGCAATGGGCCATTTTCTAAACACAAAGACAGAGAACACCCAAACAGTGTTCCCTGTCTCATTATCTTAAACCCTACGAATCAATATCCCGGATTCTGCTCCAACAACGAGTTCGCGTTCAAGTTGGAATAATGGATCGGGTAGCGATTGTAAGCCTTATTGTTCGTAGCTTTATGATCCCACCAATCTTCCGTAACATAGGCGTTCCAACGAACCAAATCGGTACGGCGGCGTCCCTCACGCAAGAACTCCATCAACCACTCTTTCAGCATACGATACTTGTCCAAGTTAGCCACGGTAACAGGGTCCGGATCGTTTCCGCCCACGAAGTTACGCTTACGGATGGAGTTGATGATATCAGCCGCTCCTTGCTTGTCGCCCAAACGCATCTTACATTCAGCCAAGGTGTAATAAATCTCGGTCAGACGGATAAACGGGCAATCCGGATTGAAACGTTCCTTATATTCATCCTGATTAGGAAGCGGGCTAATCTTAAGCACACGCACACCGGAGTTCTCCTCAGCGTCAGCGATCGTAGAAGGAACCTCCTTAGCGGTAGAGAACTTCTTTCCGATCTGGCTTAATTGAGCGATCTGATCGACTACATTCAAGACCTTCCCCGCATATTCACGGGCACCCATACATTTATAGTCTGGGAAATCCGGATTCTGCAACTCGCCTACGATAAACATACCACGGTATTTGCGGCCACCCTCATACACATATTGCTGCTTACGGATATCCTGAGCGTGGAAGGTCTCATACGGATTACCGACATTGAACTTATACAGATTACCTTCCGGATCACGGCTCGGGCAAAGACACAAGCCATTGTTACCGCCGGCATCCTGCAAGCCACCCAAGAAATCCTTAAAGTTGTAAGGCAAGGTAAAGGCGGTAAGACCACCATCCGTCTCACCCTTGGCGTTCTCGCTCGGAACGGTCCAGATGATCTCCGGGCAAGTCTCGTTGTTCCAACCGAAAATCTCGGTAAAATGATTCGCCAAACCATACTGACCGTATTTACCGTCAATAATATCCTGACATAACTTAGCGGTCTCCTCATACATCGGCTTGCCGATATAAGACTCTGCGTTGAAATACAGACGCACTTTCAACGCCGCAGCAACCGCTTGATGGATAATGTTAGTCTCCGCCCCGCCTAAAGTCGTTTTCACCGGCAGGTTCGGCAACGCCACATTTAGCAATGAATCCACGAAATTGAATGTCTCCACATCCGTAGAACGTCCCTTCACCTCCTCTTTCGTAGAGGTGTACAACGGCATACCGCCGAACATATCCAAACCATCCAGATAGAAAGAGGCAGCCAATACGTTCAGCTGGTTCATCATAGAAGAGCGGTCATCCTCCGTCAAGCCGACAGATACGAAATCCACGTCCGCCAAATCCTCGATAGCGCTCCAAGACTGAGCCACACCCATCGTTGTCAAGTCCCAGCCATCCTTTGTCACGTTCATATCGTCTGTCAGACGATGGTGATGCAGGTTCTGATAAACAGCGCCGTCAAACCAGTCGTTACCACGGGTCGGCACGCACATAGCGTCCGTTCCGACCTCCATCAACCGGACGCGGGCATCGTTTTGAGCCACCCACCAACGCCAGTGCGTGAACGGACGGTTGAAACGAGACCAAACCGCGTCTGCGTTTGTATAATATGTATCCGGAACGACCTGCGAATAGAACGTCGGATCCACATCGCAAGAGGTACCGAGCAGCAAGCAAGAAGCCCCTGCCAATAACCAATTTGTTATCTTGTTATTTTTCATCTTTACCTTAGTTTTTTTAGAATGATACCTGAATACCTAACGTATAAGTACGGACAATCGGGTCACTGTTCCATACCTTATCCGTACCGCCTTCCCATCCGGTTACGTCGACTTCCGGATTATGTCCGCTATATCCCGAGATAGTGGCTACGTTGCCGACTGTTCCATACACACGCAAACGATCCGCCCACTTCGTGTATTTGCTCAACGATAACGTGTAACCCAACGTGATAGCGTCGATCTTCAAGAAAGAACCGTCTTCCAGATAGAAATCGCACAATTGGCGAACGCCCCGGATCTTGTTGTATTTCTCGTCATTAACCGCCGGTTTCCACAAGTTCCACTGTCCGGCGCCGTTCGCGCCTTGGATACCCAAATACATCGGATACGTATTATATACGTCGAAACCGATCCAGCTACGCATATTGATGCCTAAATCAAAGTTCTTATAGGTAAAGGTATTGTTCCATCCCATCATCACCTTCGGCAGATAGTTTCCAATGTATTGCTTGTCATTATCCGTCTTCTCGGCGGCGGGGATCACCTCGCCATCCTTATTATACAATAAGAAATCGCCTTTCTCATCGAAGCCCGCGAATTTCCACATATGGAAAGAACCGATTTTCGCGCCGCTCTCGATACGAGCCGCGTCACCCGGATGTCCCGGATAAGCGAAAGTATTGCCCGAAAGATGCGTATCCTCTCCCCACAAAGTAAGGATCTTTCCGGAGTTATGGCTCATGTTCAAGTTTGATGTCCAAGTGAAGTCCTTATTCCGGATCACATCGCCACCGATCTCGAACTCCCAACCTTTACTTTCCATCTCACCGACGTTCTGCCATTGCTTACCATTCGGGTACGGAGGCTGCGGCACGTTCACCTCATAGATCATGCCGTCGATCTTACGGCGATAATAGTCAAACTTACCATACAGGCGATTACCGAAGAAGGTGTAATCCACACCGATATTCCATTCCTTCTTCTCTTCCCATCCTAAATAAGGATTCACGTTCGAGCTAGGACCATACGTATAGGCCCAGTTACCGTTCGGAAGCATCCAATAAGCGTCGGAGCCTAACGTGTTCGCCATATAAGCCGCGTCAAAGTCGTTATTACCGGTCACACCATAACCGAAACGAATCTTCAAGTCATCCAACCAAGAGAAATCTTTCATGAATTCCTCATTAGAGACACGCCAACCACCGGACAAAGCCCAGAAGTTACCCCAACGGTTCTCGGCGGCGAACTTAGAAGATCCCTCATGACGCAACGTGGCCGTAATCATATATTTATCATTGTATGAGTAATTGGCACGGGCATAGAGGGCAAACAGGCGCTCGGTAATTTTTTTCTCAGACATCATCTTCGCTTTTCCATCCGTCAGATAAGAACCTTTGCCTATATCCCAATACTTGATACCTTCCACTTGGAAGTTATAGTTCTCCATGTTGAATTTCTCGCTGTTCTTCTCAAAATAAGAATAACCGGCTACGGCATTCAAGGTATGTCCTCCCTTGAATTCTTTTACATAAGAGAAATAACCCTCAGAAGTCAAGTGCTCCGTTTTCTCGAAATGCAATTTCGCGTAACCCGAACGATTATTCGATACCTCATCCCTATGATAACGGGATTGGAACTCATGCAATTCCCACTGACGGTTCTCGTAGCCCAAAGTCTGGGTATAACTCAATCCCTCTACAGGCTTGATGTTCAATTTCATTGTCACCTCCGGCTTGAACCATTTGTCGAGCCCCTCATAGTCTGTCAACATACGATCGGCCACGATGTTGAAATCCAATGGTTCTCCAGTCCATACGTTATAACCGGTCTGGTTATCCGGATCGTACACCGAACGGGTCGGGTTATTATAAAGAGCCTGTCTGAAGTTCGCCCTCTTCTCCTCATCCGATCCATCGGAAGTACGGGATGTCTGGCGATAATCCACGATAGGGCGGATCTCCAGCCAACCATCGAACAACTTGAAGTTAGCGTTCAAGCGTCCACCATAGTCCTGACGGTTATCCTTGAGCGCGATACCCTCGTTTGTCTCATAAAAGAAAGAGGTGTACACTTGCGCGTTCTCCGTACCCAGTTCCAAAGAGAGGTGATGCTTCTGCGAGAAATTATCCTTCTGCAACATAGAATCCCACCAATCCGTATCCGATCCATAGTCTTCGATGTTCACGTCCGTACGCTGGCGATATTCATCGGCCGACAGCATCTCCGGCTTACCATAATTCTGCTTCTTGGAAAGCTCGGTGCTATAATTCAATTTCACCTTACCGTTCGTGTTGGAACCGCTCTTCGTGGTGATCAAGATCACACCCGAGGCAGCACGCGTACCATAGATAGCGCCGGCGGAAGCATCTTTCAATACGTCGATAGACTTGATATCATCTTGGTTCAAGGCACGGATATCACCGCCCGGGAAACCGTCGACAACAATCAAAGGAGCCTTACCGGATTTAATAGAAGTCAGACCACGCAACTGGATCGTAGTCTCACCATTGGCACTACCATTGTTCTGCAAGATCAAACCACTGATCCTACCTTGCAAAGAGCTGGTGATATCTGAACCACCCACACCCTTCATCATGTCGCCGGCGGACAAGGAGGTAACGGAACTGGTCACCTGCTTCTTCTCCATCGTACCGTACCCCACTACGACGACCTCTTCCAGTGTCTGGGAATCCTCGGACAAAGAAACATTCACAACGCTCTGATTATTAACAGGAACCTCCTTGGTTATATAACCAATATAAGAGATCTCCAAAATAGCGTTTGCGGGCACATCTTGCAACACGACTTGTCCGTTTATGTCGGTTACATTTCCATTGGTCGTACCTTTTACGATCACGTTCGCACCAATTAATTCACCTGCCGCATCTGATACTTTTACGGTTACTGCCTTTCCTTTTTGGGTAACAGATTCTATTCTCGGTCCATAGCTAGAGGTGATTTCCCTAGCGGCCTGCATATGCGCAGAGGCCATAAATAGCAAACCTGTGGTTAGTAACGCAGCACTGGGTCTAAGCAAGTCAAACTGTGTCTGCTTGCCTTTCTTACTACATTTCTCCATCGCTTTCTTTAAATGGTAATTATTATTTAGAGCTAAATTAGATTAACAATTAAAACACACAATCTTTATGCCCGTATAGGCTAGTCAACAAAGAAACGGCTAGTCTAAACGATCGATTTTTTTAGTCGTTTGCAAAGGTACATATTTATTCAATTCCAGCAACCTTTACGTGTTATTTTTTTGTTTCCTATCCGCTTTCCTATCAATTGTATAGCTTATTGCCCGTAAAAAAATTAAATCTTTTGTTGACTACTTTTCAAACTGCTTAAAAAACGCAAGATCTAAACGATCGTTTAGACTAGTCGTTTTCCTCTTCAATATTCTTATATTTCCTATACATTATTATATATAAGAGATATCCTACTTTTATCCATTTCTGTCCCTTTTTTGAATAAAATGAATGACCTTAAACATTTCCACCTCATTTTTCTTTACTTTTGAACTGACATATGAATCATACAACTATGACTATACAGATAATAGATACCGGCTACTTCTACGCCGACGGAGGCGCCATGTTCGGGGCCATTCCTAAAAGCGCTTGGAGCCGTCGCTATCCGAGCGACGAGACAAATGGTTGCGTGCTCGCCATGCGTAGCCTTGTCATAAAAACAGATGACGGACGCATCGTCCTAGTAGATAACGGAGCGGGAAATAAACACTTAAAACAACTAAGTTATTACCGCTTCTTCAACTTGGTAGACCTCGGCACGGAATTACGAAACCGGGGAATTCAACCGGAGGAAATCACGGATGTTGTCCTCACCCATCTCCATTTCGATCATTGCGGTTATACCACGCAAAAGGATGAATCTACCGGACATTTATTTCTCTCATTCCCAAACGCAAACCACTGGGTTAGCCGCAAGCAATGGGAGAATTTCCTTCATCCGAACGCCTTGGAGAGAGATTCCTATTTCATCGAGAATATGCAAGCCGTCGCAGACGCTAATTCCTTACGGCTGCTAGATGCCGACACATCGATTTGCCCCACTATAGAGCTACGCCTGTACGATGGGCACACTCCGGGACAAATTGTTCCCTATATCCATACGGAGGACCGGACCTTTGTCTTTGCCGGGGATGTTATCCCCCTTGTAGCCAGCGTATCTCCGGAATGGATCTCGGCTTACGATACGTATCCGGTCACGTCATACAACGAGAAACTGCGCATGCTTGCTGAAGCCTCCCGAAAAGGGCAAGCGCTCATCTACTGCCATGACGCTTACATCCGCTGCACAACCGTAAAACATGTGAATACATATTATAAGAAAGACAAGGAAATACCTCTCAAGAAGACGTTTCTTTTCCCTTAGTCCCTAGCCCTTTTCCCTTTAGACCTTAGGTGTTTCTTCCATATTCCTTAGACATTTCTTATAGAAGTATTCATCATCCAACAGCCGTTGCATGATCGTCCACCAACTGTTGGATGATCATGCAACAACTGGTGGACGATCATGCACCAGTTGATAAATAGTCTCTATATATAGACAAAGTCCCTAAGGTTATCGCATCAAAAGTGTAAAAGCATTAGATAAAACGGCTAATTCTTTTTATCTTTGGGCGGTGATACTGAATCAATTATTGTTTTACGTTCTAAACTCTAAACACATGAACAGCCTAAGCAAACTAGCGCTCGTCCTGACATTTTGCACGGGAATGATCGCTTGCTCCGGTGGTAAGGCCGTAAAAGGAGATTACGGAGTAGTGCCTTTGCCACAAGAAGTAACATTGACGAACGGAAATCCTTTCGTCCTAAGTCCATCCACGAAGATATTTTATCCGGAGGGCAATGATAAGATGAAGAAGAACGCCGAGTTCCTCGCTTCTTATATCAAGGAAATCACGGGCTATGAATTAGCAACCGCTACCGGCCAGCCCGGTAAGGGGATCAGCCTCGTTATCGACCAAAGCATCCAGAATCCGGAAGGATATCAACTGACCGTTAGCGATAACGGGATACGGATCGCCGGAAGTACGGATGCCGGCGTATTTTATGGTATCCAGACATTACGTAAATCGATCCCGGCCACGGCCCAAGGGATGAACGTAGAATTACCGGCAGCTACCATCAACGACTATCCCCGTTTTGCCTATAGAGGCATGATGCTGGATGTCAGCCGCCATTTCTTCCCCGTGGATTCGGTAAAAACGTATCTCGATATCCTTGCCTTGCACAACCAAAATACGTTCCACTGGCATCTGTCCGATGACCAAGGTTGGCGTATCGAGATCAAGAAATATCCGGAATTGACACAGATCGGATCTAAACGCAAGGAAACCGTGATCGGCCATAACTCCGGAACATATGACGGAAAGGAATACGGGGGCTTCTATACACAAGACCAGATTCGCGATGTCATCAACTATGCCGCTGAACGCCATATCACGATCATCCCGGAAATCGATATGCCGGGACATCAATTGGCAGCCTTGGCTACTTACCCGGAACTGGGATGCACCGGGGGCCCTTATGACGTATGGGGCCAATGGGGAGTAGCCGACGACGTGATCTGCGCCGGAAACGAGAAATCCATGCAATTCCTAGAAGACGTATTGAGCGAGGTCATCGATCTTTTCCCGTCCGAATATATCCATGTAGGTGGTGATGAGTGCCCGAAGGTACGTTGGGAGAAATGCCCGAAATGCCAAGCTCGCATCAAGGCGGAAGGTATCAAGGGAGATAAGAAGCATTCCGCCGAGGAATATTTGCAAAGCTACGTGATCTCCCGCATGGAGAAATTCGTGGAGAGCAAAGGACGCCATATCATCGGCTGGGACGAGATCCTAGAAGGAGGCTTGGCCCCGAATGCCACGGTAATGAGCTGGAGAGGCATGGATGGAGGTATCGAGGCCGCCAAGCAAAAGCATAACGTAGTCATGACACCGAATACATATGTATATCTGGATTACTATCAATCAGCGGATACGGATCTTGAGCCCGAAGCTATCGGTGGTTACTTGCCGTTAGAGAAAGTATATTCTTTTGAGCCGACAGCCGGTATCTCTCCTGAAGACCAGAAGTACGTGATCGGGGCGCAAGCCAACCTCTGGACGGAATATATCCCGACCTTCTCACAGGTAGAATACATGATCATGCCCCGTATCGACGCCGTAGCCGATATCCAGTGGAGCGATCCGTCCAAGAAAGATTATCAGACGTTCCTGCCCCGTGTGGCCCGCATGACACAACTTTACGATCGCTTGGGATATAATTACGGAAAGCATATCTTCGATATTAACGCCTCCCTGACCACCAATACGGAGAACGGAACACTCGACATAGCCTTGACGAAGTTGGGTGAAGGAGATATCTATTATACGGTAGACGGTAGCGATCCTACGATCGCCAGCATCAAGTATGAAGGCCCGGTACAGATCAACCAAGATTGCGAATTCAAGGCGATCGTTGCCCGTCCGAACGGTACGAGCCGCATCTTCTCAGAAGATATCTTCTTCAATAAAGCGACGATGAAGCCCATCACCTTGAAAGAGCAACCCAGCAAAGGATACGTTTTCAACGGGGCACAGGTATTGGTAGACGGCTTACGTGGAGGTAGTAATTACAAGACCGGCCATTGGCTGGGTTTCCAAGGAAAAGACCTTGACGCCACGATCGATCTAAAGGAACCAACCGAAATCCAGAAGGTATCTTTCAACACAAACGTGGTGAAAGGCGATTGGATCATGGGAGCCTCCGCCGTAACCATAAAGGTATCCGACGATGGCAAGAATTTCAAGGAAGTAGCTTCCAAGAAAATCCCGGAGCTAACCCAAAACGACAAGGACGGTTTATATCCCCAAGAGATATCCTTCGCCCCGGTAAAGGCCCGCTATGTCGAGGTTATCATCAACAGCAGCAAACTACCAAAATGGCACGGTGGCGCCGGAAGTCCCGCATTCTTGTTCGTAGATGAGATAGAAATCTTATAAGATAATGATACAGCGAGATGGCTGAGAGATACCTGCCATCTCGCTTTCTTATCTTATACTAAATAACAAATATCATGATAAACAAAAACATCTTAATTCTTTCAGCCCTATGCTCCTGTTGCTCACTATGGGCGGATGAGGTTGTCGTGCGACATTATAATTACACCGGCCCTTACGAGGTGAAAAAGCCTTTCCTAGCAGATAGCTTGGATGTAAACAGTAAGAGATTCTCTGACAAGGAACTATTGAACACGACCGTTCCTTTCTGCAACCTTTCCCAAAGCGGACAAACCCTTGACGCGGCGTCTTCCGGAGAGCTGACCTTGCCAACCTCGGCCTCTTCCTACGCACTACATTTGGTTTCCTTCTACCTGAATAGTGACCGCTATACAAAAGGCACCTTAAGGATCAATGGCCCTGAGATTTCAGAAGTCTACGTGGATGGACAACTCACAAAACTAACCCAAGGAGAAGCCTCGTTGACCTTGGAGCCGCGACGCTATGAAATCGTAATTAAATATTTATCTGAGAGCCACAAAGAGAATGCCTTAAAAGCCTCATTCAACCCGGAAAAAGACGCGGTGGTAACCGCGACCGTCAATCCGGAGAAACGTTATACATTAAGTGATGTATTTGATGGTAAACGCATCCAATCCGCCAGCCTGTCCCCGAATGGAAAATTCATTATCGTCTCCTATCAAGAAACCTATCCCGGTGGAAAGCAGTCCTCATTTACCCAGATACTAGACAAGGCTACCGGTTCCGTATTAGTTGAGAACGGACAGAGCTTACGCTGGATGCCTAAAAGCAATCTGGCCTATTACACCCGGAAAGGGATGAAAAGCACAGAATTGGTGACCTTAGACCCTACCAGCAAAAAGGAGAACATCCTTTCCAGCCAATTGCCTGAAGGTTCTTTCAGCTTCGGGCCTACCGAAGACTATCTATTATTCTCCATACGGGAGAAAGGACCGCAAGAACGAAAAGAGATCCAAGAGATACTGGTGCCGGATGATCGCCAACCGGGATGGAGAAACCGTATGTTTATCCATAAATATGACCTGCGAACCGGATTGTTCCAACGGCTCACCTATGGACATACTTCTACTTACATCAACGATGTATCTCAAGACGGCCACTATCTGCTATTCAGTCGCAGGGAACCGAATTTAACGGAGCGCCCTTTCTCACGTACATATATATATAAGATGGATCTACGAACCATGCATGTGGATACCCTTATAAAAGGTGAGAAATTCGTAAGCCGTGCCGTTTTCTCCCCGGATGCCACCCAATTACTCGTTGACGCGTCTGGAGAGGCTTTCGATGGTATCGGACTAAAGATCAAAGAAGGACAGACATCGAATACGAGCGACGGGCAATTATTCCTATACAATATAGCAGATAAAAGTATAAAGCCGCTTACGAAAGATTTTGACCCCTCTGTCGATTCCTACGAGTGGAACGCCCTCGATAAACAAATCTATATCACGGCGAAAGATAAGGACCGTGTTCGCATGTATAGTCTAAACCCGTCCAACGGAAAGATTAAGCAACTTCAAGCCAAGGAAGATGTCATCTCCGATTACTCCATCGCCAATCAAGCTTTCGAAATGGTTTATTTCGGATTAAGCGCTTCCAATTCCCAAAGGCTTTATACCTATAACTTGAAAAACGACGCCTCTTCCTGCTTGATCGATCTCTCCAAAGAGATCTTGAGAGACGTCACTTTAGGAGAAGTGCAAGATTGGAATTTCGTTTCCGCCCAAGGGGATACGATTTACGGCCGCTTCTATCTCCCTCCTCATTTTGATGCGACCAAGAAATATCCGATGATCGTGAATTATTACGGAGGAACAACCCCTACGGCCCGGGTGATGGAGAGCCGTTATCCTTCGCATATATACGCCGGTTTAGGGTACATCGTCTACATCATACAACCCAGTGGAGCGACTGGATTCGGCCAAGAGTTCTCCGCACGCCATGTCAACGCATGGGGTAAACTTACCGCTGACGAGATCATCGAAGGCACGAAAAAGTTCTGTGAGGAGCATCCTTTTGTCAACACGAAGAAAATCGGTTGCATGGGGGCTTCATACGGAGGTTTCATGACTCAATACCTACAAACAAAAACAGATATATTCGCGGCGGCCATGTCTCATGCGGGAATCAGCGACATCACCAGCTATTGGGGAGAAGGTTACTGGGGATATTCATACAGCTCGTTGGCTAGCGCTAACAGTTATCCATGGAATGCCCGGGATATGTACACTTTACAAAGTCCGCTGTTTAACGCAGACAAGATCAATACCCCGATCTTGTTCTTACATGGAACCGCAGACACGAATGTTCCGATTGGAGAGAGCATCCAGATGTTTACCGCATTAAAATTATTGGGTAAGCCTACAGCGTTTGTCCAGGTAGAAGGAGAGAACCACCATATACTGGATTACGAGAAACGTATCTTGTGGAATAACACAATTTACGCATGGTTCGCTAAGTGGTTGAAAGATCAACCGGAGTGGTGGGACGCATTATATCCTCCGAAAAGCCTATAAAAATCAAAATAGGTCACTCTATTCACACATATTTAAAGAGTATCTTTAGTTAGATACTCTTTTTTATTTAAATACATTAGATAGTATTTATGAAACACCTTAGTCTCCGAAGAACTAAATCACTTTTCCGCTCAATATTTATTAATTATTATAAATATCTTAATAAATTATAGAACATACAACCTATGTAAACATCTGTTATGTCTAATTGTACTATTTACAGCAAGCATTTTATTTTAATGGCTGTACGGCAAATATAAAGATATATTTGCAATAAACAAACATATTGACAACAAAAATAAACTTACACGAAATTTTGTCAATGCATATTATTTTAAGTCATATGTTAATTTAATACATTTTAGTATTAATATATGGCATTAATATGCAAATTATTTTTAACTCAATCCCGCATCAATGCTAGGAAGTAATACCAAAGTACCTTACCCTCATGAAGTTCTTCGGAAACTACGTCAATCTACTAAGTGGCAACAATTGATTATAACAATCTATTTATTAACAAATTAAACAAAAAGTATGTGTCTATGAAAAGGTTGACTTATCTATTACTATGCTTGTTTACAAGTATAGCGTTCGCAACGGCTCAGACCGCGAAGGTGACCGGTACGGTTATCTCGGCGGAAGACGATGGCCCTATCATCGGAGCCTCTATTGTAGTAGCAGGTACTACTACCGGTACAGTAACCGATTACAATGGAGCGTTCACCTTGGATGTTCCTTCTAACGCGAAAAAACTAATCGTTTCCTACATCGGTATGAAATCTGTGGAAGTGGCAGTAAAACCGGTTATTAGAATCACAATGGAGTCCGACTCTCAGAACTTGGATGAAGTCGTGGTTGTCGGTTACGGAACTCAAAGAAAAAAAGATGTGACAAGTGCCATATCTAAAGTAGGCGGTGAAGACTTAAGCAACTTGGCAACAGCGTCTTTCGACTCTCAATTAGCTGGACGTGCCGCTGGTGTACAGGTTACGACTCCTAGTGGCGTATTGGGAAGCGGCCCTCAATTCAAGATCCGTGGTATGAGTACGATCAGTTCTAACTCTCAGCCGTTATTCATCGTAGATGGCATGCCGATCGCCACCGGTGATAACGCCGATGGAAAAACCGGCTTAGGAATGGCTTACGCTTCTTACAACGCGATGTCTGATATTAACCCGAATGACATCGAATCCATTGAAATATTGAAAGACGGTGCGGCTACAGCTATCTATGGCTCCCGTGCGGCAAATGGAGTTGTATTGATCACAACTAAAAAAGGCTCCAAGGGACGTACTCAAGTAACTTACGATGGCTATGTAAGCGCAGCCAGCGCGGCTAAATTGCATGATCTTCTGGGAGCGAAAGATTTCGTGACTATCGCTAACGAGAAATACGAGAACTGGGGAATGAAAGGACAGGCTGTTTACGATCCGAACGGACCGGACACAAACTGGAATGATTATATTTTCCGTACAGGTTTCCAGCACAATCACAACTTATCCGCCAGTGGTGGTACGGATAAAAGCCAATATTATGTATCATTAGGTTTCACGGAACAAGAAGGTATCATTCGCGCCAATGACTTAAACCGTTTGAGCTTAAAGGCAGATTTGACACAACAAGCGACAAAATGGTTACGCATCGGATTAAATGGCCAGATGACCCGTACCCGGGTTAATGGTGTCATGAATGACGAGAATTCATTGGGTGGCGTAGGTTTCGCCGGCACTCGTATGCTTCCGAACGTATCTGTATTCAATCCGGATGATCCTACTGGTTACAATATCGACGCTGAAAACCGTAAGACATTAGGTCGCGGAAGCAACCTTTCCTATATTGATAATGGTATCCAGAATATCGTCTGGGCATTAGACAATAACGTAAACCGTACGACCAATACCCGTGTATTAGGTGGTGGATGGGCTGAAATCACATTCATGGACGGATTGACTTTAAAGACACAAGCAGGCTTAGACATCTCGAATGTTAAAGATTTCATGGTATGGAACCCGGAATCAGGAGACGGATACGGCTATGGCGGCTTATTGGAAGAAATCAATACCACATACACGAACTGGAACTGGCAAAACGTAATCAACTTTAACCGTACATTCAATGATGTACATAATTTGACGGCGACAGCGGTACAAGAGTACACCCATCAAGAATATGAATATACGGACGCAACCGTGCAACAAATATCCGATGCTTTCTTCACCGACCATATCATTTCCAACACATTTGGTGAGAGATTCGTATCTGGAGGTAAAACGTTTATGGGATTAGCCTCCTATATGTTTCGTGCGAATTACAACTATGATAGTAAATATTATATCGGAGCCTCTGTCCGCACGGACGGCTTATCCAGCCTTCCGACAGACACTCGCTGGGGTACATTCTGGGGAGGATCAGCCGCTTGGCGTATCTCTCGCGAAAAATTCTGGAGCGAATCAACTATTAATGATTGGTTTAACGACTTACGTATCCGTGCCAGCTACGCTACAATCGGAAACTCTGACCTAGGGAATTATTTCCCTTATCTGGGAACTTACGGGGCGAAGAAAGCAGGATCGAATACAGCTATCGCTTGGAACCGTATGGGTAACAGCCAGCTTAAATGGGAAACAACCGAGACTTTCGATATCGGATTGGATGGCTCTTTCTTTAATAACCGCCTGACATTCGAGCTAGCTTATTGGCAAAAGAACTCCAAAGACTTGGTGTTGGAAGTTCCTACAGCACCTACCGCCGGTATTCCTTACAACTCATATTTTGATAATATCGGTAAGATCAAGAACTCCGGTATGGAGTTGACGGTTAACGCTACAATCATCGCTACCAAAGATTGGAACTGGCAAACTAATTTCAACTTCTCCACGGCTAAGAACACGGTGAAGAGCTTATATGGCGGAACAGACATCGTAGACAATTACACAATTATTCGTGAAGGAGAATCATATAGATCTTTATATGGATATGATTATTACGGCGTAAACGCCGCAAACGGTAATCCGATCTGGAGTAAGGCGGACGGTTCATTAGTGCAATTCGACACATTCGGCTCTTACGACTATGCGGAATATGATCCTTCCAATCCTTCGGATGTCTCCAAGGCATCTTCCTTGGACGCTAGCGACCGTAAGGTATTAGGTTCATCTATGCCTACTTGGTACGGAGGTTGGAATAATACAGTTTCTTACAAGAATTTCGATTTAAATGTATTCTTCCGCTTCTCCGGAGGTAATAAGATCATGAACGCTTCTCGTCAAAGCGCATTGTTCAATATGGATTTCTCCAACAACGGAACAGAAATCTTAGGCCGCTGGGTTTCTCCAGAGCAACCGGGTGACGGCATGACTCCAAAAATCGGTTATGGAGATGCCTCTTCCTTATTCAATGATGGATATACGGATTCACACTTCGTAGAGAGTGGCAATTACCTAAAACTATCTACGTTAGCTTTAGGCTATACACTACCGAAGGCGGTCGTATCCAAACTGAACATGACAAAGATTCGTTTCTATGTTCAAGGACAGAATTTGCTCACTATCACAGGTTATTCCGGATTGGATCCTGAGACAAACTCTCGTTTAGGTGTAGATTGGAACGGTATGCCACAGCAACGTTCATTCACTTTTGGAGCGAACATTACATTCTAATTTCACAAACTAAGAAAAGTTACAATTATGTTATACAAGAAATTATATAAAAACATTTCAGTAGTAGCGCTAGGGACAGCCCTATTCTCGCTACCCGTGTTCACCGCCTGCGAAAGCGACGTCGTAGACCTTGAACCTGTTGACAAATTCTCTGAGCTTACGGCATACGGGACAGAAGAACGTTGCGAGTTAGCCGTAGTCGGAGCTTATGATGCCGCACAATGTGGTATGTATATAAATCCGGATGATTATGGCTGGGCACGCGGCTATCCTTTTGGAGCGGCCAGTATATTGCAAGGCGAAATGCGCGGTGAAGATATGAATCTAACCGCCCAATTCTATGATTATACCTATTCCGCAACCTATAACTTGACTACCGCTAATAACGTGGCGATGTGGGAAACCTCTTTCGAGGCTATTAACCGCTATAATACGGTATACGCCGGTATAGAAGGCGCGGTAGCTGCGGGTGTCATAACCGAAGAGAAAGGGAATCAGTACAAAGGAGAATGCCTGTTCTTACGTGCGTTAACCTATCACAACTTGATGATTCATTATGCCTTGCCCTACAACGTAGAAGGTAACAATAACTACGGTATGCCTATTTACACGAAAGCCGTAAACGACCCCAGCCAACTCGCTGAGCAACAAAGCATAGGCCGTTCTACCGTTAAGGAGACTTACGATCAGATATTAAGCGACTTGAATAATGCGGAAAGCATGCTTCCGGACATTATCGATGCTGATAAAATCGGACGTGCGAGCAAAGGTGCCGCCATCGCATTGAAAACGCGCGTATATTTGCATATGCGTGATTGGAACAATGTAGTTACTGAAGCTAAGAAACTGGAAGGCGGACGTTTCATTCTGGAAACCAATCCTGCCACTCCTTTCGTTTCTTACAAAGACAATCAGGAATCTATATTCTCCATTCCGAATGACTCTCAAGATAACGCATCTGTAAATGGAGCTATGTCCGCTATGATGTCTGCCCGTGAAGGTGGCCGTGCGATGTGCCCGACATCCCCTACCCTTTACAACTCCAAATTCTGGAAAGGGGATGACAAGCGTCGTAACCTCGTCCTTTATCGTGCGTCTGACGATTATTACTTCTGTGATAAATACCAGAATCCTCAAACACGTGAAGAGTATGCCCCGATCCTGCGCTATGCCGAGGTATTGCTAAACGAGGCCGAGGCTGCCGCACGTGCGGGAGACAAGACTCTCGCATTGGAGAAATTGAATCAAGTAAGAGACCGTTCTTTGGCCGACCCCGCTACACAAACGTATAAGGCTGGCGATTTCGCCAACACGAAAGCGCTGGTAGAAGCTATCCTTTGGGAACGTCGCATTGAGTTCCAAGGTGAAGGTCGCCGTTGGGAAGACATTCATCGTTTAGCGGCTGACGACTTGTTGCCGTCCGGTGGTATTCCCGCAAAGATCGAATACAACAATGTGAAGAACCAAGGCGCATTCGTTGTTGGTGGAGAAGTGAAAGCAGAATGGTTCGGCAACAGCAAACAGTTCATCCCGTACACAGATAAACGCTTTATTTGGCCGATCCCATTGAATGATATATTAAGAAACCCCACGCTAGCCGCACAACAGAACGCAGGCTGGTAGAATATAGACACACTCTTATTTTTTACTATGCAGGGGACATGAGAGGGCGAGACCGGGAGGTTCCGCCCTCTTTTCTTTTAAAACGTATTGACATAATAATTCACGGGAAATCATTATCTTTGCACTCTCTAAAAGAGGCTTATTCGTTATTTCGTGATAAATACTAATAAATCAACGATATGATTCTATTCTTTCAATCTTCAACAAAGACGGTGCTGGCTGTAGAGGCCGCGCACGCTTTCTCTCCTGAAGACACTCAAAAACTGGTTTGGTTGTTTAGCGAGGCAACTCCTGTTCAATCAGAAACATTGGAAGGCTGGTACGTAGGGCCACGCCGGGAAATGATTACCCCGTGGAGTACGAACGCCGTTGAAATTACCCAGAACATGGGCCTGACCGGTATTTCCCGTATTGAGGAATATTTTCCTGTTTCTTCTGGCGACGCGGATCACGATCCGATGTTACAACGTATCTACAATGGCTTGAATCAGGAGATCTTCACGATCAGTAAAAAACCAGATCCTATTGTCTATATTGAGGATTTGGAAGTGTACAACCAACAAGAGGGCTTGGCACTAAGCCAAGAGGAGATCGCTTACTTGAACGAGGTAAGCCAGAAGTTGGGACGTAAGTTGACCGATAGCGAGGTGTTCGGTTTCTCTCAAGTAAACTCGGAACACTGCCGCCATAAAATATTCGGAGGTGTATTCATCATCGACGGCGAGGAAAAAGAAAGTTCCTTGTTCAACTTGATCAAGAAGACTTCCGCCGAGAACCCTAATAAATTGGTTTCCGCTTATAAAGATAACGTAGCGTTCAATGAAGGCCCGACGGTAGAGCAATTCGCTCCCCTATCCGGTGACAAACCTGATTTCTTCGCCGTAAAAGATATCAAGACGGTTATCTCCTTGAAAGCCGAGACGCATAACTTCCCGACAACCGTTGAACCGTTCAACGGTGCCGCTACCGGAACAGGTGGTGAGATCCGTGACCGTCTGGGCGGTGGTAAGGCATCCTTGCCGATAGCGGGAACAGCTGTCTACATGACTTCTTACCCGCGTACAGAAGGCGCTCGCGAATGGGAGAAGATCCTAGACCCCCGCCCTTGGTTATACCAGACTCCGGAGCAGATCTTGATCAAGGCTTCCAATGGTGCCTCTACATTCGGTAACCATTTCGGCCAGCCGCTTATCTGTGGTTCTTTATTGACTTTCGAGCACACGGAGAACGATAAGAAGTACGCTTACGACAAAGTAATCATGCTTGCCGGCGGTGTAGGTTTCGCAAATATGCGTGATGCCTTGAAGGGCGATCCGGAACCGGGCGAAAAAGTGGTTGTGATCGGTGGCGATAACTACCGTATCGGTATGGGTGGTGGAGCCGTATCTTCCGTAAACACGGGACAATATACAAGCGGTATCGAGTTGAACGCCGTACAGCGTGCCAACCCGGAAATGCAGAAACGTGCGGCTAACGTGATCCGTGCGATCGCCGAGTCTGACGAGAACCCGATCGTCTCTATCCATGACCATGGTGCGGGTGGACACCTCAACTGCTTGTCTGAGTTGGTTGAGGCTACCGGCGGACACATCGATATGAGCAAATTGCCGATTGGCGACCCGACTCTTTCAGCGAAGGAGATCGTAGGAAACGAGAGCCAAGAGCGCATGGGCTTATTGATGAAAGAAGAAGATGTAGCCCGCGTAAAACGTATCGCGGATCGTGAACGTGCCCCGATGTATGTGGTAGGCGAGACTACTAACGACATGAAGTTTGTCTTCGAACAAGCGGACGGCGTAAAACCTATCGATATCAAGCTGGAATATATGTTCGGTAAACCGCCTAGAACGGTTATGACAGACCATACGGTCACTGAATCTTATCAACCGGTTGTTTACAAAGAATCCGAACTTCACCATTATTTGGAGAACGTACTTCAATTGGAGGCCGTAGCCTGCAAGGATTGGTTAACAAACAAAGTAGACCGTTCCGTAACCGGTAAGATCGCTCGCCAGCAATGTCAAGGTGAATTACAATTGCCGTTGAGCGACTTAGGTGCCGTAGCGTTGGATTACCGCGGGAAAGCTGGTATCGCAACTTCTATCGGTCACGCTCCCCAGGTAGCCATGGTTGATCCGGCCGCCGGTTCCGTTATGGCAATCGCCGAGTCATTGACCAATATCGTATTCGCTCCGCTGACAGATAAGTTGGAGAGCGTATCCTTAAGTGCCAACTGGATGTGGCCGTGCCGCAACGAAGGTGAGGACGCCCGTCTGTACACGGCCGTACAAGCCGCTTCCGACTTCGCTTGCAGCTTAGGTATTAATATCCCGACTGGTAAGGACTCCCTATCCATGACGCAGAAGTACGGTGACGATAAGGTGATCGCCCCGGGTACGGTGATTATCTCCGCCGGTGCCGAGGTTAGCGATATCAAAAAGATCGTCTCTCCCGTATTGGCACAAGACAAGAATACATACATTTATTATATAGACTTCTCTTTCGATACCTTGAAGTTGGGTGGTTCCGCCTTCGCCCAAGCCTTGAACAAGCTGGGTAACGAGGTTCCTACCGTGAAAGATCCGGAATACTTCCGTGACGCTTTCAACGCCGTACAAGACGCGATCGAGAAGAGACTCATCCTTGCCGGACACGATATCTCAGCGGGAGGTATGATCACCGCCTTGTTAGAGATGTGCTTCGCCAACGTAGAGGGTGGTTTGGATGTCAACTTGGATAAGATCTCCGAGAGTGATATCGTGAAGATCCTGTTTGCCGAGAATCCGGGTATCTTGGTTCAGGTAAAGGACAAAAAGGCATTCGAAAAGTTGATGGAAGAAGCTGGCGTAGGTTTCGCCATCATCGCCAAACCGACCGACGAGCGCCATGTATTGGTATCGAAAGAAGGCATCCAATATCACTTCGGTATCGACTATATGCGTGACGTATGGTACGAATCTTCTTATAAGCTGGATGTAAAGCAGAGCGGAAGCGTTTGTGCCGGAAACCGTTTCGAGAACTATAAGATGCAGCCCGTACAGTACAAGTTCCATAAGGACTTCACCGGAAAGCTTTCTTCTTATGGAATATCCGCCGATCGCCGTACGCCGAACGGTATCAAGGCCGCCGTTATCCGCGAGAAGGGTACGCAGTGCGAGCGTGAGACCGCTTACGCCTTGTATCTGGCTGGTTTCGACGTGAAGGATGTCCATATGACGGACTTGGCTAGCGGACGCGAGACTTTGGAGGATGTAAACTTCATCGTATTCTGCGGTGGTTTCTCCAACTCCGACGTATTAGGTTCCGCCAAGGGCTGGGCCGGCGGTTTCTTGTATAACGAGAAAGCCAAGAAAGCGATCGACAACTATTACGCACGTAAAGATACGTTGAGCATGGGTATCTGTAACGGTTGCCAGTTGATGGCCGAGTTAGGCTTGGTTTATCCGGAGCACGAGAAAAAGCATAAGATGGTTCACAATGATTCCCATAAGTTCGAGTCTAACTTCGTTAGCTTGGAGATCCCGAAAAACAACTCCGTAATGTTCGGCTCCTTGAGCGGCACGAAGTTGGGTGTATGGGTAGCTCATGGTGAAGGTAAGTTCGAGTTCCCCTACGAGGAGAAGGAGTACAACATCATCGCTAAATACAACTACGATGGCTATCCCGCCAATCCGAACGGTTCTCCTTGGTCCGTTGCCGGTGTTTGCTCAAAGGACGGCCGCCATTTAGCCATGATGCCTCACCCCGAACGTGCGATCTTCCCTTGGCAGTGCGGTTATTACCCCGCCGACCGTAAGGAGAACGAC
Source organism: Parabacteroides sp. 20_3 (assembly GCF_964238835.1). Taxonomy (NCBI): domain Bacteria; kingdom Pseudomonadati; phylum Bacteroidota; class Bacteroidia; order Bacteroidales; family Tannerellaceae; genus Parabacteroides; species Parabacteroides sp. 20_3. The sequence goes on from NZ_CAXSNO010000005.1 coordinate 114,588, forward strand.
GAGGTCACTCCATGGATCGAGGCGTTCGTGAACGCTCGCAAGTGGATCGAGAATAATAAGTAAAAATAACGGGGGTTGTTTTTAGCGTTCTTTGAACCTTAAAAACAACCCCTGTTTCTATATCTCCTTAAAGTTTCTTGGTAACCGCCTTTTGATTGAACTCATCCACACGGCAGAATAGACTTTACAACGAATCCACGATTTTAATATCCAAGCCGGTACAGGGGGATTATCGGTAACCATTACTTTATACAACCGTAATATCCCTGCAACACCTCGCTAATATCTTTGCCTTCGAAATTAATAGACACAGAATTTAATAGAAGAATCATGGAAAGGTTATTTAAAATCAGAATCTTTACGGTTATGTTCTTTTTAGCCGTAGCTTCTATAGCAGCGAACGCTAAAGAAAGTAAGAAGGAAGGTGACAATTATCATGCGAAGCAAATTCTCATCGTAGGTTTGCACGATAACGTGAAATCAAACTATTTCTACAATGGGATGATCGCCGAAGAGACCGGTATGAAAGCGGATAGTATCGACCAAACGTATAATACGATCATCGCCGAGAATATCGCCGCATCCGTAAAGAACGGAGATTGTAAGTTTATCCCGGCAAACGCTACACAAGTGACCGGACAGGTACTGAATGAGATCAAGGTGAACGGGGAGAGCGAGGATTGCTATTCCGATCTTTCAGCCGTGCCGACCGAAGAGTTACAAAAGGTATTGGATAATGCCGGCGCTGATTATCTGCTGGTATTAAACCAGCATTATCTTAAATGGCAAGACCAACCGTTGCGCACACTTTTCCATATCGTCAGCTATACCCTATTCGATAAAGATAAAAACGAGGTATATCGGGGGAATAACTTCTTTACCTGTATGAATCTTGAGAATCCGGATAAACTCAGAAAGAGCAGCCGCAAGAGTTCATCCAAGATAGCATCTAGCATTATCAAAACGTTGGATGAGGACTAACCTTCTTCTTTATAGACACATTTATAATTTTCTCGTTGAGCCTAATGGATATCCTTCATTAGGCTTTTTTCTTTATTTAAACCTACACACGGATGTAATCTCTTTGCAAAACGGGACACTTACTTTTGCGCCGTAAAAGATATTTAGGTTTAATTTTAAAAAGATTGTTATGAGGATGTTTAACAAACGCATTACTTGCAGGTTACTTGCCTGTTTGTTATTTTTTAATTGCTTACCGGCTCTCCTATTCGCGCAAGGAACGCAAGCCATTATCACCGGTACGGTCGTGGATAATAAAGGGGAATCAGTGATCGGGGCCACGATCCAAGTCAAGAATGAATCTACCGGATTCTTCACGGGCTCTATCACGAACGATAAAGGAGAATACACCATCAAGCAGCTTCCGCTAGGTTCTCCTTATACCGTTACAGCTTCTTATATCGGTTATGGGGAACAGAAAAAGACAGGATACGCATTGAACCAAGGGGATATGCTTCGAGTGGATTTCAAGCTAGCGGAGGAATCGGTGGAGATCCAAGCTGTCGAGGTAGTCGCTAATTCCTTGAAGAACATGGTTCCGAAGATCGGCGCGGCAACATCTATCTCCGCTCAAAATATCACGAAGCTTCCGGTAAACGGCCGTAACTTCACATCCCTGATGGATCTCTCGCCATTGAGTAGCGGAGGAAATATCGCCGGGCAATTATCATCCTCAACGAATTACACCATCGACGGTATGACGGCTAAAGGAACCGTAGCGAGCGGAACGACTTCCGGCGCTTATACGATATCCATGGAAGCCGTCCGCGAGTTTGAGGTGGTAACCAATCAATATGACGTGACCAACGGACGTTCCGGGGGCGGTACCGTGAGCGCTGTTACGAAATCAGGAACCAATACTTTCACCGGAAGTGTATTCGGATTCGGTCGTGCCGATTGGTTATCCAGCTCCTATGATATACGGGGAAATAAATCGACTTCCGACTTCTCTACCTATCAATATGGTTTCTCTTTGGGAGGTCCGATCGTGAAAGACCGTGCGCATTTCTATGTCGTATGGGATCACCAACAGGATTCCCGTCCGATTTATATAGCGGATATCAAGACGGCGGTGGACGAGTCTCGCTATAATGTCACTCAATCTACGCTAGACCGTTATCTGGATATCGCCCGTACTAAATACGGAGTCTCAAATGACCCTCAATTCGGGGAGTTCGGTAAGAAGAAGCAGACGAACGCGGTCTTCGCACGTATCGACTGGCAGTTAAACGCAACCAACTTGTTAACCATTCGCAATAATTTCATCAACGAGGATAATAAACAGAGCGAGAGCGATAACTCCAGTATCAATCTTTACGAGGTTTGGATCGACCGCAAATCGCATAACAACAGCTTACTCGCTACCTTACGCTCGGTATTAAGCCCAAAGCTGACCAACGAGTTGAAGCTTCAACATTTCTTGGTTTACGAGGCCACGACTCCGAACAAGCAATTGCCAAGCTCTAATATCCCAAGAGCAATCGTAGAGAACGTGGAATCTATATCTGGTGACAAGAGCATGTACACTTCCATCCAACTTGGAGGTCAACGCTACGCTCCCGAACATTTCAAGGATAATGTACTTCAATTGGTAGACAATATGTATTATAATACGGACCGCATCAACTATACATTCGGAGCGGACTTCATGTACACCAATATGAAATCACTCTACGGCAGTGAGATGAACGGACGGTTTTATTTCACGGGACTGGATAATTTCGAGAATATGACTCCTTACCGCTATGCCCGGGAAATCGCCTTGGTAGATGATCCTACCGTAAAGATGAATACCTTGAACTCCGCTATCTACGGACAATTACAAACGAAGCTTTTCACCGGATTCGAGGTCATGGCCGGTATCCGTGCGGATTATACCCGCTATTTCAACCACGCGAACTTTAACCAGACCGTTTATGACGAACTAGGCTTACGTACGGACAACGTAATCTCCACCTTCCAGTTGCAACCCCGCGTTCAATTCACGTGGGACGTGAATGATAAACATCAAGATATTATCCGCCTTGGCGCCGGTATCTTCGGTTCGGATTTAAACAACTATTCGATGATCAACAATATGCTGTTCGATGGTACGAAGGTAGCGTCCGTGGATATACAAGGCAATTTGGTTCCGACACCGAATTTCCCGGCATACCGAAAAGACCCTTCTACCGCTCCGGGCGTTGATTTATTCAACAACCCGAATATCCAAAAGATCAGCACGATCAATATGAATAGTAAGGATGCCCGTGTACCGGTAGTATATAAGTTGAACGCCAGCTACACGCATTTCTTCTCCGATCGCTTGCGGGTAGGTATCAGTGCTTACGCCAACTGGGCACGCCATAATTATATGTACGTAGACCGTAATATGGTGGACGAGCCTTACTTCCGTATCGCTGCCGAGGGGAATCGTGGCGTGTTCGTCCCCGCCGAGAGTATCAATACCGAGAACGGAGCGACCGACTGGATGCAAGGACGTAAAAGTGATAAGGTAGGCCGTGTGCTGGAATTAATCAGCGATGGAAAAATCAACCAATACGCGTTCGTTGTAGATGGAACTTGGCGTTATTTCAAGGATGGCGAGCTTTCTTTCAGCTATACGTGGAACGATTCCAAGGATAACACCTCTTACAACGGTAACGTAGCGAATACAGCGACCCTAGCCTTGATGGTAAAAGATGATCCTCGTGATTTGAGTACCATGACTTACTCGGACAACCAATTCCGCCATAAGGTCGTATTCTACGGTACGGCTCCTTCTTTCTGGGGAATCAGCGTAGGCTTGCGTTTCTCCGGGATCGGTGGAACCCGCTACTCTTTAGCGGTTAGTGGTAATATGAACGGTGATTTCGTATCATCCAACGACTTGGCTTATATTTATGACCCGAACGATAGTAATACGCCTCAATATCTTCGTGAGGGTATCCAAGCGATCTTGGACAATCCGGAAGCGGAGAAGAGCGTAAAAGATTATATCCGTAAAAACTATGGGAAGGTTGCCGAGCGTAACGGTGGCGTAAATGGCTTCTACGGTACTTTCGATTTGCGCTTGAACAAGAACTTCAAGATCTATAAGACTCATTCCATCGAGGCCTCGATAGACTTTTTCAATTTCCTGAATATGCTGAACAAGGACTGGGGTGCCGGACATAATCTAGGCAAGCAGAATATCTACTCCATCAAGAGTTTTGACGCGGAGAAGAAGCAATACGTATATAACGTAAACAAAAACACGGGTGTATCCAATATGAACGGAAACCCTTGGCAGATTCAAATCGGCGTACGTTATAAATTCTAACTAACATATTCTATATTCAAATCATAAAAAAAATTACGATGAAGAGACAATTCTTATCATTCACGCTTTTACTTGCGTTATCCACTTGGATAGCGCAAGCCGCTACCGTAAGAGGCATCGTATCCGATACGGCAGGTAAACCGCTACAAGGCGTAGTCGTTACGGATGGTTATAATTTCACGCAAACAAATGAGCGGGGAGAATATAGCCTAGATTCGAATCTGGACAAAAGCCGCTTTGTCTACCTCTCCGTACCGGGTGACTACGAGATCGAGCAAACAAAAGGTATACCGGATCTTTTCTATCAGCAACTTGATAAAAGTAAGGAGATCAATGAACATGATTTTACGCTCACCCCTAGGAAACAGCCAATCGACGGGTTTGTCTACTTGGCAATCTCCGATCCTCAGACCATCGACGAACGGCAGATGAAACGTTTCCGTGAAGAGACCATCCCCGACTTGAAGCAGACTATAGAGCGCTACCAAGGAAAAGAGGTCTACGGTATGGCGCTGGGAGACATTACTTGGGATCGCATGGATTTATTCACTCCTTATAAGGAAGCGGTCTCGGTCTTAGGCATCCCGATGTTCTCCGTGATCGGCAATCACGACCACGACTTACGTTACCCGGCCTTATCCAATCAAAAGGTAACCGAGGAGAGCTATGCGGAGCGTATCTACGAGGATCATTTCGGCCCTTACAATTATTCGTTCAATGTCGGGGATGCACATATCATCACCTTAAAAGATATTGATTATTATAAAGACAAGAAATATGACGAACGCTTCGGAAAGGAACAACTGGAATGGCTGAAAAACGACCTGAGTTACGTTAAACCCGGAACACTTGTATTTATCAACGTACATGCCCCGGTATTCAACCAGACGGATAAAGGGGGAGGAAACGCCGAGGACGCTGAGAGCCTGAAAGAGATCGTCAGCCCTTATAATGTCCATATCTTCGCCGGGCATACGCATTTCTTCGAGAACAACCAAGTCACACCGAATCTGTACGAGCATAATATCGGAGCCGCTTGCGGAGCTTGGTGGGCCGGCCATGTAAATCGGTGCGGCGCCCCGAACGGTTATCTGGTCGTTGAGGTGAAAGGGAATGCCGCTACTTGGTATTATAAGGCAACCGGCCATGATTCGGATTATCAATTCAGGGTTTATAGGCCGAATGAGTTCAAATCGCAAGCGGATTACCTAGTGGTGAACGTATGGGATTGGGACCCGACCTACCAAGTTACATGGAGCGAAAACGGCATAGAGAAAGGTTGCATGGAGCAATTCGATGATGAAGACCAAGACTATATCGACATGCACGGAAAACCTTCCGGATATCATACATCGCACTTATTCCGTTGCCACCCTTCAGCCGGAGTCAAAGACGTACAGATCAAGGTTATCAACCGATTTGGCGAGACCTTTACTAAAAATGTAACACTCCCGTAATCAAATCGTAACAAGTGGCATTTACTTTTGTATCGATAAAATGTAGAAAACTCTCATTACATATTAATGTTAAAATCATTACAAAGGAACAAACCAAACCTTATTCCTAACTTTGAACGGCAACTCGGCTTTCGGCGGAAGGCGGTTGCCGTTATTTTTTTGAGGGTATATCCCATTCTTAACGGGAAAAGTTTCGAGTTCATTCGAAACTTTTGTACTTTTACGCAAAAGTTTCGAGTATGGACGATAGATTTAAGACATTAGAGAAGTATAACCTATGGGGTGGAAACGATTTTCCAACAGGCTATAAACGGCAAGATTATTTAGATAGGATATTATCCTACATCCTATAAACTCATAAACGGAGGCCTTGGCATTTTGTCAATTTGTAAACTCAACTGCCAGAGAATCACTTTTTTCGGGCAAACGTACAGCTTATCCCCAAATACGAGAAAAAATATTAGCAATCATTTGTCTTATACCGCATTAATTAAAAACAGCCTTTTATCCTAGCGAATTTAATTCATCCTAATTCATATCCTATAGCTTATCCGGGCTATCTCATTGAGTTACGACAGGGATATAACAGGGTTACGATGCCCATTCATGAGTACTAACAACCCTATTCATGACTGTTTACGATGCCCAACGGCACTACTGGCGTTGCCAAACACCACTAGTCGTGTTGCCTTTTACCGCCTGTCGTGTATAAAAAGCGGTCCTTTTGTATGAAAAAGGCTATTTATACCCCTCCGATCTCCCCTACTTTATACCTCTCTCAAAAATGGTGTGTCACGATATCTGCCTTATATCGATTAAAAAGATCGAATACCGTCCATTTCGCTAACAAAGCCCTTACCCATCCTTATCAACAAATAAGGGGAAACAGTGTAATACCGTCTCCCCTTGTCTTTTATCCGTTTCCATCCTCACGGAAGTACTTACGGATGAACTTTAATTTATTACTTTAGTATTAATATTAATCCATTCCCGCCTGTTCGCCCTCTCGGGGTACTTGGATAATCCGCACGGGAATGATTTTCGATTTATCTTTTCATTATTCCTTTACATGTCTTATTTAACGACAACCTTTACAGTCTCGTCGCCAACCGTTACAAGAACGATTCCAGCAGGAACAGCGATCGTAGCGTTATCGGAAGTGACAACTGTCTCTGCCAACGGCATACCCAACAAGTTGCGAACATAAGCAGTCTCGCCTTGAGCGCCTTGGATCGTTACGGAACCGGCGTTGCCTGTTACTACGATAGAAGAAGACGCAGAGTTATCGATAGACTCATTAGATGTAGGATTACCCTCACCTACTGTTACCGGCAACGCTTTAGAAGTATCAGTAGTAAAGCCTAACTTACCGTTCAACGCATACAAATATTTTGTAGGTTGATCTACCGGTCTCACCGAGTAAGCACCATCCAACTTCGTGATATAAAATTTGAAGTTATTTATACCTCCAAGGCAAACATCTTCCTTAGCTTCTGCCGCAACAACCACATTCTTTCCGTTTACAGTTGTATTGATCGTATCGACACCTGCTAAAGTGGCCGGACGGAAAATGGCTTTAACATCTGTATTCTCATCAGCTTCAGCTCCATAAGTACCTTCCAAACCATAGTTCTCATCATAAGTAAACTCAGCATGAGCCTCATTCCAATAACGTAATGAGTCTTGAGCGAAATACAAGAAATTTCTTACCGGAGCAACGGAGTCACCTTCAGCGATACCTTTAGAGATATAGAAAGAAGGAAGCTCTGCCTTACTATCTGCCGTATCCAACCAGAAAGTCAGACCTTCTGCGCCAATGATACCCTCAAGGATACCATTCTTATTTTCCTTCAAGGAGATTGAACCTTCCTCACTATCCAATGTCGCATGTCTCGGAACAGCATCCAAGCTAGCACCCATCTGGAAGAAATCTACCACTACTTTCGCATAATCCGCCTTTTCCGCACCAACTAGAACTTCATCGAAGCTAGGAGTATTCACATCCACTTTCAACATTTTAGCGTCAGCCTTGACAACGTCATTATAATTATCGGCAGCCTCGTCAGCGTTAAGAGCATCATCCAAGCAAATTACGGAATAAGTGCCGTCAACGTTCTTCTTGAATACCAAGCGAGAAAGATTGTCCGCTTTCTTATCGTTGTGATCAACCAACTTATAATCAGAATTCTCATGCTTCAAACCCTTCTTATCGTCAACCAAATAGTAAGCTTGAATAGTCAACATATCCGCTTTCTTCTTAGCCACCTCGTCATCCTTCAAATAGATGTACTCAACATTATTTTTAACAGCCTCTGCCTTCTCCAAGCTCCAAGCGTAGCTCTTAGCGGCATCACTTACCGGCTCAAATTTAGAATCATTGGTATTATAGTTCATATACACTTTCTCTACGGCAACAGAGGATTCGCCATTAAATACCAACTGAGCCTTTTGCTTCAATTGAGCGTCAGAAAGAGCCAAGAAGCCATCATTAGCGCTTACGGCAACTAATTTGATATTCTCGGCAGGAATATCACCAACCGAAGTCTTTACGGCTTGATAAATTCCAGCCTTGTCTGTCTTATACAAATTAGCATTAAACGTTTCATTCGTCTCAAGATTCTTAAACGTAACAGCACCGGACCCCTGCATACTTACAATTACCCATTGTGCAACAGGAGCCTTCAAGTCAACCTTAGCAGGAGCCAAAGCCTCCTTAGAGAAAGAAGCGGTAGCACGAGGCTCTTCAGTTTTCGCATACGTAGAAACCAAATATTTACCATACAAAGACTCACCTTCTTCACCATCGGCAGGTTTAGTTCCTGTGAAGTAGATATTATAGATAGCGGCACCGTCAGTCTTCAACAGATCAGAAGCCTTTGCCCATGTATTTCCTGTAGTCTGGGCCAAGGAAAGCTTATCAGTGGAACCCTTCGTAGTGATATAAGTCTTCAAACCACCAGTGGTCAAGGAATAAGCTCCTACATAAACAGCTAACTCTGAACCAAAGTTCTCATCTGTGCCCTTCGTTACCTTCACACCTGTCATCTTGATCGTATATTGACCAGCCTTGTTTGCCAAGTCATTTTCAGAAACACTATAGATAGCGTTCATGAAAGCGATTTTACCGTCTTTCTTAACATTGGTAGCGTTCAGTTTCTCGCCCTTTACGGTAGTGAAACCGAAACCCTCACCTTTAGCAGCATCCAAGCTCGTGATACCGAATGTAGCGTTCGGGTTCAATACGATGAAAGTAGCGGCTTTCAAGTTATCCGCGGTTACACCACCCTCTTTAGCCAACTTCAAACCGGCTGCGTTAGCTACAACGAAACACTCGCCGGAAACCTCAGTCTCACCTAACTCCAATGTAGAATTAACAGTAGAAGCGTCGATAGCGAACATCTGCTCTCCAAACGGATTCACGTCAGCCTCGGAAGCGGCGTTCGGGAATTTAAAAGAGAAACCCTTACCGGAAAGATTGCTGTTCAAATCACTAGAGGTTGTTCCTTTTTTAGCGATAAGCATTTTTGCTACATTTGCGGCAGTAGCCATATCATAAGCCAAAGTTTTACCTCCTAATGTAATTTTATCATCATTATAGTTATCAGAGGTATTATTGTCATCATAAGTAAACCAACAATAACCTTTCTTCACATCATCCTCGCCAGCGGCCTCAACAACCGTGGATCCTTCCTTACCATAAACCACCTTTCCAGCAGCGTCTACCAGTTTAAACATCAATTTACCATTCTCGGTCTTTACGCCTGTAACCGTGAAGACACCAGCTTCGCCTTCTGTAACGGTATTCGCAAACTTATAAGCAGCGTCCGTCACTTTCGCAGATTTCAAGAAAGATGTACCCTCTTCATTTCCCAAATAGACTTTCAGACCTTCTGTTGGCTTAGCTTCTTTCTGAGAATAAGTAGTTCCATCCGCAGCAAACGCCACACCTGCCATAAGCAAGAACGACGCAAACATAGTAGAAATTCTCTTGTTCATAATCTCTAATTTAAATATTAATAATAGTGTTAATTAAATATCTCTCAACTCTTTAATTATCCTTCGCCATACCAAAACGACTAGTCTAGACCATCGTCTAAATCTTGCGTTTTTCGAGGAGTAAAAAGAGAAGTTCGTTGAAGGAATCGGTTGTTTCGTAAAGGATAGGCTATCCTATTGATAAGAAAGAGAATAAGGGATGAAAAAAATAGCCCGGAAGGGTTGCAGGTATCAAAGAAACGCGTACCTTTGCAAATGACGAATTAAAACGATCGTTTATACTAGCCGTTTTATTAGATAAATCAGTCCTTGATATTATTGGTATGTATTACTAAAACCTATTCACATATATCATATTCTTTAATGTACGTGTACATATATAATATAATTTCCAAAAATCCTCCTCTAGGTTAGCGCATACTTGATTTCGCAGGCCGTAGAAGGCTTTCCAAGTGATCAGTTATTCACTTCCCGAGCCGTTAGTTAGCGGCTATATATAGCCGCTAGTTATTCATTCGACAAACCGTTAGTTATTCACTTCAGCAGCCAATGGCACTCTATCAAACAGCTAGGCCTCCCTACTCCGATAAACAATCGTGACCCAAAAGACTTTGAACTCACAGAGCATGCACCGATAAGTCGGCACTAAGCAACCATTAACAGAAATAATGGCTAAAATAGGCTGGAATGACCGCACTAAATTCAAAGGGAAATATATCAATTTTAATCTGTTGTCATGATTTAAGGCTATCCCCCATGAATATCGGATGAGTCGGAATTTCTACTGCCTCATTGTTTTAGGAAAGTGGTAGAGAGCAAAAAAAGGAGTTAAGCCATAGACTTAACTCCTTTTATCTCAGCTTTAGTCGGGATGACTGGATTCGAACCAGCGACCACACGCCCCCCAGACGCGTACTCTAACCGGGCTGAGCTACATCCCGCTTTTATTTTACGGGTGCAAAGGTAGTTTTTTTCCGTTAAATGCCAAAACTTTCACGATAAAAATCAAGAGACTCCAAGATTTTTTCCTTGGTGACCGATTGGTTGATACGGACATCTCCTACATTTTTCAGTAAAGTGAAGTTGATGATACCGCCCTCATTCTTTTTATCATGTGTCATTAACTCATATAAGGTATCGTAGTCCGTGCAGTCAAAGAAGAGCGCCGGATAATACTCTTTTATATAATAAACGACTTGACTCAATTTCTCCATCGGGAAGCCACACTGCTTATGCGAGAGGTAAAGCTCGCTCACGATACCCGCCGCTACCGCATGACCATGCAAGATCGGACGCATTTTCAGGAAAGACAAGCTCTCGAAAGCGTGGCCGATCGTATGACCGAAATTCAATGCCTTACGAATACCTTGTTCCTTGGGATCTTCCTCTACGATCCGCTCTTTCACGGCGACCGACTGGCCTACCAAACTATTCAAATACGAATAATTCATGGTGTCAATATCAAAAAGCATGACAGACGCATAATTCTCCATCGAACTAATCAACCCGTGCTTGATCATCTCCGCATAACCGGAAAGGATATTATCGCGATCCAACGTGCGCAAGAAATCGCAATCGATGAATACACACAAGGGGGGATAAAAAGAACCGACCTCGTTCTTCAACCCATTGAAGTTTATACCTGTCTTACCGCCAACCGCAGCATCGACGGACGCCATCAAGGTCGTAGGGATATTGATCGTACGGATGCCCCGCTTGAAAGTAGCGCCGGCAAAACCACCCATATCCGTAATCATACCGCCACCCAAATTCACCAGCAAGGAGTTACGGGAAGCCCCCTCATTCGACAAAGCTGTCCATATCTGGGCTAAAGAGACAAAACCCTTATTCATATCACCCGCTTCCATCACGAGAATCGGCGCCTTTTGAAAGGCCGGTATATCCTCTACCAAGGGAAAACATTTCTCTTTGGTATTCGTATCCATAAGGATGAACAACTTATCGTATTTTAGAGAGAAGAGAAAATCTTGCAGTTCCGATTTCAGGTCCTTGCAAATAACCACTTTTTGCTCTGACATATCTTTTTTATTTAAAACCTTAGACCACAAAGGTAAAACATGTATTCCGATTATCAAAACGACATAAAAAAATTCCTTCGGATGGAATTCTTATTCGATCCGAAGGAATCTATCATTGCGTCCGAAAGAAAAGTCAATTTCTTCCGAACCGATTTTATTGTACTCCAACAGCCTCTTTCACAGCGCCAACCGCAATAGAAAGGCCCTCCATGTTCTTACCGCCGGCCGTAGCGAAATGGGGTTGTCCACCACCACCGCCTTGGATATGCTTAGCGGCCTCTTTTACGATCTTACCGGCATGCAAGCCCTCTTTCACCAAATCATCGCTTAACATAAGCATGAGCGTGCATTTGTTATCGTCAATGATACCGGCAACAAAGACAAAGCTATCGGTTGTCTCCGCCTTGATCTGGAAAGCCACGTTCTTCATAGCGTCCGCATTTGCCTTACCAACGAACTGCATAACCTTGATACCATTGCTCTCCGAAGCTTTCGCCACGATCTCCTCTTTCAAACGCATAGACTTCTCACGAATATAATCCTCGATCTGTTTCTTCATCTCCGCGTTCTCCTCGATAGACTTTTTCATCGCTTGCGCCAAATTCGGCATATGGTTCATCAACGCACGCAACTCACGGATCAGATCTTGCTGGGCATATACGAATTGCTCGGCGCCCTCGGCCGTAACCGCCTCTATACGACGGACACCTGCGGCGATAGAGCTCTCTCCTATCACGTGCAAAGAACCGATCATACCGGTTGCCGGGATATGCGTACCACCACATAGCTCCACGGAGCTTCCGTATTTCACGACACGTACCTCATCGCCATATTTCTCACCGAACAAAGCCATAGCCCCTAGCGCCTTTGCTTCGGCGATTGGCATATTGCGATGCTCTTCCAACGGGAAGTTCGCACGGATCTTCTCTCCAACCAATATTTCCACCTTACGGATTTCCTCGTCCGTCACTTTTTGGAAATGAGAGAAGTCGAAACGTAAAGAATCAGGCGAAACATACGAACCTTTCTGCTCTACGTGCGTACCTAATACCTCACGCAACGCCTCATGCAAAAGGTGCGTGGCAGAGTGGTTACACTCACACTGGATACGCTTTTTCTCGTTGATCTTCGCAGTAAAAGTAGCTGTCACATCTTTCGGGAGTTTCGCTACCAAATGAACCGGCAAATTATTCTCTCGTTTCGTATCGATCACGTCGATCTTCTCGTCGTCGGCGATCAACCAACCCGTATCACCGACCTGTCCACCCATTTCCGCATAGAACGGGGTTTGATCCAGAACGATCTGGTATAATACTTTATTCTTTTGTTTGATCTGGCGATAACGCAAGATCTCTGCCTCGCATTCGAACAAATCATAACCCACGAACTTACATTCACCCTCTTTCAGCGTGATCCAGTCGCCTGTCTCGATAGCGGCGGCGTTACGGGCACGCTCTTTCTGCTTCTGCATAGCCTTATTGAACTCCTCGATATCGGCTTCCATGCCGTTCTCACGAAGAATCAATTCCGTCAAGTCCAACGGGAATCCGTAGGTATCATATAATGTAAAGGCATCTACGCCATTCAAGACTGTCTTGCCCGCAGCCTTCGTCTCCTCCATTTTCTTATCCAGCAAACGGATACCGGTTTCCAAGGTACGAAGGAAAGATTCTTCCTCCTCCTTGATAACCTTCTCAATCAAGGTTTTCTGAGCGATCAATTCCGGATAAGCGTCGCCCATCGTCTCGATCAATACGGGCAAAAGCTTATACATAAACGCTTCCTTGCGATCCAAGAACGTATAACCGTAACGAACGGCACGCCGCAAGATACGACGGATTACATAACCGGCCTTAGCGTTGGAAGGCAACTGTCCGTCCGTGATAGCGAAAGCGATCGTACGGATATGATCGGCGATCACACGCATAGCGATATCTTGCTGTTTATCCGTACCGTAAGTCGTACCCGCCATTCCCGCGATTACCTTGATAATCGGTTGGAATACGTCCGTATCATAATTTGAGGTCTTACCCTGCAATGCCATGCACAGACGCTCGAATCCCATACCGGTATCGATTACCTTAGCCGGCAGCGGTTCCAAAGAGCCGTCGGCCTTGCGGTTGAATTGCATGAACACAAGGTTCCAGATCTCGATTACCTGCGGATGATCCTTATTTACCATATCGGCGCCGCTGACCGCCGCACGCTCCTCGTCCGAACGAAGGTCGATATGGATCTCGGAACAGGGACCGCAAGGACCCGTGTCCCCCATTTCCCAGAAGTTATCATGTTTGTTACCGTTCAGAATATGATCTTTCGGTAAATATTGCTCCCAATAACCAGCAGCTTCGTTATCACGATCTAAGCCTTCGGCAGGGCTTCCCTCGAATACGGTGGCATATAAACGCTCCGGATTCAGCTTCAATACCTCTACCAAGTATTCCCAAGCCCAGTTGATCGCCTCTTTCTTAAAATAATCTCCGAACGACCAGTTTCCGAGCATCTCAAACATCGTATGATGATAGGTATCATGCCCTACCTCCTCTAAATCGTTATGCTTACCGCTAACACGAAGACATTTCTGAGAGTCCGCGACACGAGGATACTTACGGGGCACGTTGCCCAAGATAATATCTTTAAACTGATTCATTCCCGCGTTCGTAAACATCAACGTGGGGTCACCCTTTACCACCATTGGAGCGGAAGGCACGATCTGGTGTTCCTTAGAAGCGAAGAATTGCTTGAAGGATTCACGGATTTCTTTTGCTGTCAACATAATCTATTTATATAGTTCTCGTTAATATTCTGAAAAACAATTTGCAAAAGTACTGCAAATTATTATTTTTGCGTGCATTCAGATAACAAAAAATGTAGATGAAACTCTTTAAAAGTCGCAAAACATACTATTTATACAATCCGAATACACTCAATTATGAGCGTGTATACCCATCTAGCAAAGACCGGCTGTTCACCGTTCTCCGCCATTTAAGCACCGGAATAGCGTTCGGCGTAGCCACTTTTTTCGTCATGATGCATTTGGTGGACTCTCCGATGGAATCTCAGTTACGTAAAGAGAACCGCCTATTGCAAACTCAATACGAGGTACTTTCCCTTCGCTTAAATAACGCGTTGGACGTATTGGATGATATCCAACAGCGTGATGAGAATCTGTACCGGGCGATCTTCCAAGCCGAGTCCATCCCCGAGTCCGTTCGGAAAGCCGGGTTTGGAGGGACAAACCGTTACGAGCATTTGATGAGCCTGTCCAATCCGGAGCTTGTTGTCTCCACGACCCAAAAGATGGATATGCTACGTAAGCAATTATATATCCAATCCAATTCCTTGGAAGAACTGATCTCCCTAGGAAAGAACCAAGAAGAGAGAAGTAAATGTATCCCGGCTATCCAGCCGATTTCCAATAAGGATCTGCGTCGTACCGCTTCCGGCTATGGCGTGCGTATCGACCCGATTTACCGTACACCTCGTTTCCATTCTGGAATGGATTTCTCGGCTAAAGTGGGAACGGAGATCTATGCGACAGGTAATGGCGTTGTCACTTTCGCCGCTTGGAAACAGGGATACGGAAATTGTTTGATTATCGATCATGGCTACGGCTATCAGACTTTATACGGTCATATGAGTAAGTTCAAGAAACGTGTCGGACAAAAGGTTACTCGTGGAGAGGTGATTGGCGAGGTTGGAAATACCGGGAAATCTACCGGCCCTCACTTGCATTATGAGGTAATCGTACGAGGGAAGTATGATAACCCATCTAAATACTATTACATGGATCTCTCACCTGAGGAATATGACCGTATGATCCAGATTGCCGAGAATCATGGTCAGGTTATGGATTAAACTTCATTAGCAGTATGAGTCTAAAAAAGAATAAAGATCTCAAACTCTATTTTTCCATCAGCGAGGTGGCGCAGATGTTCGACGTGAACGAGTCCACCCTTCGCTTTTGGGAGAAGGAGTTCGATATCATCAATCCAAGGAAGACGAGCAAAGGTACCCGTTTTTATAAGCAGGAGGATATCGACGCGGTACGCCTCATCTACCACCTGGTTAAAGAGAGAGGGATGACCTTGGCCGGCGCACGGCAAAAACTGAAGGACAATAAAGAGACGACGATCCGGCAAGAAGAGATCGTAAACCGCCTGAAACAGATCAAAGAAGAGCTGTTAGCTATGAAAGACGCATTTGATGCTTTTGCCCCGAAAGTGTGATTATTCTGTTGATAAAACCAGAACAAAACCGTACCTTCGTCCCCAATTAAATAAAACATAAGCAAATAAAATACAAGACATGGAAATTACAGGAAAAATTATTCAAGTCCTACCGGAAGTAGGCGGTGTCAGCAAAGCCGGAAACGAATGGAAAAAACAAGAGTACGTATTAGAGACACACGATCAATATCCCAAGAAAGTATGCTTCCAGATATTCGGAGCGGATAAGATCGCTCAAGCGGCCATTCAGCCGGGCGAGGAATTGACAGTCTCTTTCGACATTGACAGCCGTGAGTACCAAGGCCGCTGGTTCACCAGTATCAACGCATGGAAAGTAGACCGTCCGATGGCGGCAGCTTCTCAAGCCGCTCCGATGGGAGTAACTCCGGATAATTTCGCTCCGGCTTCCGCTCCTACGGCTCCAGCCTCATCCGCTCCTGATTTCGGACCGGCCAATCCTATCGATGATTTGCCATTCTAAAGACTAATGGATATCGTATTACTAATTGGCGGTTTACTACTAATTTTAGTTGGGGCTAACGCCTTGACGGATGGTGCCGCCTCGGTAGCCAAACGCTTCAATATTTCCAGCTTAGTAATCGGGCTAACTATTGTGGCGTTTGGGACTTCCGCACCGGAATTAACGGTCAGTGTCGTATCTGCCTTGAAAGGAAGCTCAGATATCGCTATTGGTAATGTAGTAGGAAGCAATATATTTAACGCCTTGATGATTGTCGGCTGTACGGCCGCTATCGTACCGATCAGCGTCACGAAAGGTACGTTGAGCAAAGAGATCCCTCTTTGCGTGCTTGCCTCAATCGTATTATTTATTTGCGCGAATGACGTTTTGATCAACGGCGCATCGCAAAATAGTATCAGTAGTAGCGATGGAATGTTACTATTATGCTTCTTCGCCATTTTCCTTGGCTATACATTCGCGATCGCACATAATGGAGAGGAAAATGGAGAGAGCACGATTAAAATAATGCCCATTTGGAAAGCGAGTTTATTCATCATTGGTGGATTGGCTGGTTTGATTTACGGAGGACAATTTTTCGTGGATGGAGCTTCTGGTATCGCCCGTGGACTGGGTGTCAGCGAATCTATTATCGGTTTGACTTTAGTGGCCGGAGGAACCTCTCTTCCTGAGTTAGCGACTTCCGTCGTGGCCGCCTTAAAGAAGAACCCGGAGATGGCGATCGGAAATGTTATCGGTTCCAACCTCTTCAATATATTCTTCGTATTAGGTTGTAGCGCGACAATCACGCCGATGAACATACAAGGCATTACCAATCTGGATTTGGGCGTCATGATCGGTTCATGCGTATTGCTTTATATTTTTGGCCTTTTCTTCAAGAAACGGACCATCACTAGGCCGGAGGGAATCCTATTGATCGCTTGTTATATAGCTTATATAACTTATTTGATTGTCGGCTGATAAAGCTTTTATAAAACAAAAGTGTAGCGAAGCACTTCGCTACACTTAATCCGCTACACGTCCGACAGATTTAATATTCTGTATCTTCGACAAAGTCACGCACATTTTCTGGATATCTTCTACGTCATGAACTTTCATCTTTATCTTACCTTCGAACACGCCGTCTTTCGCCTCGATCAGCAAGCGCATGATGTTCACGTTGAAATCCTCGGAAATCGTTTTCGTGATCGTATTCAGTACGCCTATCGAGTCTATACCTTTCACCTCTAGCGTGGCCTCAAAAGAAGCGTTCATATGGCTGCTCCAAACCGTATTCAAGATACGTTCGCCAAAGCTACTTTTCAAGCGCATGGCGATCGGGCAGGAACGTTTATGAACCACTACGTTACCATCGTCATTGATAAAACCTAAAGAGTCATCTCCCGGAATCGGCTTACAACATTCGGCAATTACATAATTACGCTCAAAAGCCTCCTCTTTCAATAAATAAGGCTTTTTCTTATCATATTTAGGCTTCTCTTTCTTGGCTTCCTCCTCTTCGGGTTGTTTCACCTTCTTGGAAGCGACACCCAACGCCTGTTTCACATACTTAAACAAGACATTATCCGTCTTCTCCTTCAACAGCTTCTTTAAATTCTCGGGCAAAACCACATCCCCCTTCTCTACCGCATAAAAGAATTCCTCGCGTTTCGAGAATCCAAAGTACATACCTAATTTATCCAGATTGGATGTACTCGCCTCAAGCTCCGAACGCTTGAAGGCATCAAGAACTTTTATCTCTCCATACTTAGCGACCTCTTTACGGACACGCTTTAATACGGCATCGATCTTCGCACGAGCCTTAGCGGTAGTCACGAAGTTCAACCACTCCGGTTGCGGCTCCTGAGAACGGGAAGTCAAGACCTCCACCTGATCTCCACTGGACAGCGGATGACTCAATGGCACCAAACGATGGTTTACCTTAGCACCAATACATTTATTACCGATATCGGAGTGAAGCGCATAAGCGAAATCCAAGGCGGTAGCCCCTTGGGGCAATGTCTTTATATCTCCTTTCGGAGTGAAAACAAATATCTCGGAAGTAAA
This sequence comes from Parabacteroides sp. 20_3, assembly GCF_964238835.1. Lineage (NCBI taxonomy): Bacteria > Pseudomonadati > Bacteroidota > Bacteroidia > Bacteroidales > Tannerellaceae > Parabacteroides > Parabacteroides sp. 20_3. The sequence goes on from NZ_CAXSNO010000005.1 coordinate 133,154, forward strand.
TAAGTTCAGTTTGATCGTATCCAAGAAATCCAGCGCATTCGGGTCCGGACTCTCCAATATCTCGGTAATGGTTTGTATCCATTTATCCAATTCCGTATCCTCCTCCACGTTGGATTCCTTGTATTTCCAATGGGCAGCGAAGCCTTTCTCTGCGATATCATCCATACGGCGGCTACGGATCTGGATCTCTACCCATTGTCCATCCGGTCCCATAACGGTCAGATGAAGCGCTTGATAACCGTTCGCTTTCGGACGGCTCACCCAATCACGGATACGGTCGGGACGAATCCGGTAAATATCCGTAATAGCCGAGTAGATATCCCAACATTGATTTTTCTCGTCCACACCGGGAAGCGGGTCAAAAATAATGCGGACCGCATAAATATCATAAATATCCTCGAAAGCGACACCCTTGCTTTCCATCTTATTCCAAATGGAATAGACCGATTTCACACGGGCACGCATCTCATACTGAAGTCCCATCGATTTCAGCTTCTCGTCCACAGGGGCGGCGAAACGTTCGAATAATTTATTACGGCTCTCTTCTGTCGCTTTCAACTTAGCGCTGATGAAATCGTATTCTTGCGGATGCTCGTATTTAAAACTCAAATCCTCCAGTTCCGTCTTGATCGAGAAGAGACCCAGACGATGCGCCAGAGGAGCATACAAATAAAGAGTCTCACCTGCGATCTTAAATTGCTTGGCGGGAAGCATGGAACCCAAAGTCCTCATATTATGAAGACGGTCTGCGATCTTGATTAGAATCACCCGTATATCGTCACTCATAGTCAGCAGCAACTTACGGAAGTTCTCGGCTTGAGCCGAGGCCTGTTCCCCAAAAATGCCACCGGATATCTTCGTCAAGCCATCCACGATCTGGGCGATCTTGTCTCCGAACATATCCCGGATATCCTCCACCGTATACTCGGTATCTTCCACGACATCATGCAATAGCGCAGAGCAAATAGAGGTAGAGCCCAAACCCATCTCCCGGCACACGATACGAGCCACGGCGATAGGATGCATTATATAAGGTTCGCCGGAACGCCGTTTCACTCCGGCGTGCGCTTGATTAGCGAAATTAAAAGCTTTCGTGATTCGTTCGACCTTACGGCGGTGGTTTGACTTCAAATAATCGTTCAACAACGCATTGAACCCATCTTGTATCATCTGTTCGTCCGCAGAGAGAACGGACGCAGCCTCGCCCGTTTCTTTTATATCTTTTGTGTCCTTTGTATCGTCCATGGTTTTACACCTCCCATTTTTATACTGTATAGCCACAAATATATACAAATATTTGGAAGGAAACCCTAACAAAAGACAAAAATAGGATGCCTGCAACTTATTTACGCTTCTCCGGGAGTCAATAAGCAGATGAGACGTATCCAAACTCCCTCAATAAACTCCATGCTCCCTCCGGATTAAATCCCCGATTTTGTTCCGTATGGCTTTCTGTGTCACGAGGATTTGCCCCGACTTCAGCATACAATTGGTTCACGCCTGCCAGCATAGCTAATTTGATGGGTTCATGTACATTCATCGATCGAGATGGGTTGACTGCCAGATTGGATACAGCGACAATTTTCGTCAGCTCCAAGTCTGAAATTTGCCCTTTCTCATAAAGAGGAGTTCCTTTCACCGGAATCCGACGCATAGCGGCCATTACATCTATTTTCAAATCCTTGGCTCTTAGGATCTCTACTGCCAGCTCCTCATAAGAATGTTCCGGGCCTATGGGTTCTATACAATAATAAAGCTCCAGGCCAGCCTCTTTAATCGCTCGCATAGTCGCCTCCCGGTCTTCCGTTTTCGCCATCGTATCCTCACCCTCTCGCAAACGGTTGATATGATAGACACCAGTGAAACCGACCTCTTTCAATTTCAAGGCAGTATCCAAACCAAAATCACCGATATTAGCCACCATTTTTTGATCCTTTCTTAATAGTCCCCTCACAGACCGCCCCACAGAGATAAATTCCTCTATCGGATAGTTGGCTGTTGTCATCATGAAAAAGTCATCAAAATAAGACTTTTGCAGAAATTGCACTTCCTGACATATATCCTCCACCGATTTCTTCCATTTATCGTTCAATGAATAATGGGTAGCGGCCATAGAGCAAAAGTTACAATTAATCGGACAAGGCTCCGCATTAATCCCTATTTGCGTAAACACATATCCCCGGTTCCCGAACTTCCGCCGAGATAAGGCGTTCGAGGCCGCTAGCAAATCATAATATTCGCTACTAAAATTATTTATACGTAACAACTCTATGATCTCATCTTCCGATAAATCAATATTTCCAGCCTTAATCTTTTCTATCGCTTTCATTTATAATATATATTAAACAGACAATTAACACTCACCCCTATTTCCAATAAACACTTGTCAGAATAAACCTTCCATTCTATTTTCGTTCCTCCATAGATGTATACAACTTGAAGAAATCATCATTGATCTGATCGCAGATACGACGGAACTCGCTCATAACGATGGGTCGGGTTGGGACGACCGGGCTGCAAGAAACGCCAAGCCACGACCTCTTCCTCATACTTACCGTCTATCATACCGATCAACACCTCCCGGACCATCTGATCCAATAACTCAGGTGTAGTCTCAACCCGGGCATTAATGATCAACTTCAGATCTTCCCCCGCTCCGGCAGAGCCTCTCAACGATAAGGTATCCTGTTTCCCGGTCAGGTTGCCCACGGCGAAACGCTTACCATTCTCCGCGATCACTTTCACATGTCCTACGGCGCAACCCGCCTCATCGAACTTAACGGCAAAACCCTTCATCAGCGTTTTCAGGAAATCATCCCAATCATCACTCACGCCATGCAACTGAAGCGTCCCGTTCAACCAGCCCAACACAGCCTCGCCGTGGGCGTAGGTATCATAATCTATCTCCAATAAGCGCTTGCCCGCATCTTGGCGGCTCATCACGGCCTCGATCCATTTGTCCATGCCCTCACCGGTCTGGGCACTCGCCGATAAAACCGTCGCACCCGGAAACGCGTCCGATAAACGTTGTCTCAAGACCGCGGTCTCTTCCCGTTTCAACACATCCGACTTACTCAGCAAGATGATATCGCTTTCCTCCAATTGTTTCTTATAAATATAAGCGGCATCCGGATGCAACCCCCCATTCCCCCCATTCAAGATAGAAACCAAGCGATTCGGGTCCGCCAAGACCGTCAGCGGGGAAATCTTCAACTCCGTATTCCAATATTGCTTCAAAGGTTGCATGATCGTAGCCGACAAATCCGTGCAACTACCCACCGGCTCAGCGATAATCACGTCGGCCGAGGCTTCGGCACGAATCTCCTTGATCGCATCCGTGAATCCGTTAAAATTACAGCAGAAACAACTGCCACTTACCTCGGCAACCCGCAGATCCGACAACTTCAGCAACTCGCTGTCCACAAGTTCCGGAGCTTGGTCGTTCGTAATCAAACCTACACGCAGCCCTTTATTCATCAATCGCACGGCAGTTTCCCATAACAGTGTTGTTTTTCCCGCTCCCAAAAAACCTCCCACTAAGATCAATCTCGTTTGTTTCATATCCGTTTCGTTTATTATAATGATTACTATTTCTCGCACTCACACGAACCGTCTCCCTGCTTGATCAGCGGCTCTATCACATAGGTTAGCGCATAAGCCGCTACCGCCCCTCCCAAGATAGGGGCCAGAATATAGACAAAGAAGAAACCTCCGCAACAAGCATCCGGGAAAGCCACCTCACCCCAGCCCGCCAGCCAAGAGACCAAACGAGGACCAAAGTCGCGGGCAGGATTCAGCCCCGCCTGTGTCAATGGAGCGATCAAGCAAATGATGGAAGAGACCGACAGCCCGATAAACACCGGAGCCATCGTATCGCTCGGCCGTCCCACGTTACAACCTTCCGTCAAGGCGAAGATAAACATCACCAGCAAGAACGTGCCGAACCCCTCGGCAACCATCGCCAAAGGCATCGAGACAACCGCCATACTATCGCCGGGATTCGGATAGAACTCACCGAACATACGAGCTGTATCGATCGAGGCCTCCGTACCGCGCACGATGCCATGCGCCAGCTCATAAGCGGAAATTGTAGGCGCTAATAATCCATACAATACGGCTCCGGCGAGAAACGCCCCCGCAAACTGGGCCAATAGGTAAGAAAGCAGTTTATCGGCTTTCATCCGTTTACTCAGCACCATGGCCACTGTAACGGCCGGATTCAAATGCGCGCATGATAAATGCCGGGTTAAGTAAATAGCGAGCGTAACGCCAATCCCCCAAACCAACGCGATCTGGAATATGCTTCCATACTCTCCGAACAATACCGCTACGGCTACAGATCCGCAGCCAAATAGCGTCAAAACAAAAGTTCCAATCAGTTCTCCTACAAATGCTTTCATCTGGTATCTTATTTTTTCGTTAGATAATCGTGGTTTAAAAAATAAGTAACGCAAATATAAAAGACCTGTAGAAGCAAGAAACCTTAATGCTCCTTAAAACGAAAATAACGGGTATAATCACGAAATACACAAGAGAGGTTTTATGATCGTAAAACAACGAACAACTAATTCATAGTCAATAGATATAGTACTTGATTTTATTATATAATTCTAGACAAATAACGGTCTTCCCAGTATTGTTAAACGGTCATTAATTCGCAATAACACGAACAATAACACATAAGACATACCTCATTCAATCATCGCAGCACGTCTCCTTCTTTTTCACGCAATCCGCAAAGAAATTCGCGAACAACTGCCGGGCGATCTCCCAGTTTACCCGGTTGATACAATACTTCACCTTGGGAGTCTCTATCTCTCCTTGTATCAAGCCGGCATCTTTCAACTCCTTCAGATGCTGGGAAACGGTAGCCTTCGCTATCGGCAATTCCTCATGTATCGCCCCAAAATAACAGGCCTCCCGCTTTGCCAGAAAATGCAGGATAGCGACCCTAGCCGGATGTCCTAACGCCTTAGCGAAACGAGCGATCTGCTCCTCTTTAAGGGTATAATCATTCTTTTTATCTTCCATTTATCTCTTAATATTCATTTGTTGTACAAAGTACGGACATATTACCGGAAAAACAATCTTCGCAAGGAATCTTTAACAACATACGAAGACTTATCTGCCGGATCATCCCATCAGATATGGATGCCATACTCGTGTTTGACCTCATCCATCACGAAAGTGCTTCTCAGCGAGCCCAAGCTATCGATCGTTCCCAGCACGTTCAAGATAAATTCTTGATAGTGCTTCATATTGGGAGCGTGTATCTTGAGCAGATAGTCATAGTCGCCGGATATGTTATAGCACTCCGTGACCTCCGGGATATCTTGGATGATCCGGGTAAATTCCGACGCGATATCCTTGTTCAGCCGGGTCAGTCTCACGCTACAAAACACGACGAAACCTTGATTCAGCTTCTCCGCATCCAGTACGGCTATGTATTTTTTTATATAACCATTGCTCTCCAATCGTTTAAGCCGCTCAAACACGGGAGTCGACGATAGGCTTACCCGGGCGGCAAGTTCTTTGGTTGTCAGCCGGGAATTATCCTGCAAGATACGGAGGATCTGTAAATCTGTCTTATCCAAAGAGTCCATAGATAAATATTCTGTTACAAGGTTCTTTTTATCTTCCTTACAATCGTTACATTCTTATCAAGATCACAAAAATAGATTTATTTTCCATATTTTCAAAAGATATTGTTCGATATATCCCCATCATATACTTTTGCTGGAAAATAATTCAAGGACAAACAAACAATTAAAGCATAAGATCACAATGGAAACAAAGAATTTGCATTTCGAGACTTTACAACTTCATGTCGGACAAGAGCAAGCCGATCCAACAACAGATGCCCGTGCGGTACCCATCTACCAAACGACCTCCTACGTATTCCATAACTCGGCCCATGCCGCCGCTCGTTTCGGCCTGCAAGATCCGGGAAATATCTACGGACGGCTGACGAATCCCACGCAAAGCGTCTTCGAGCAACGCATTGCCGCCCTCGAAGGAGGCGTAGCCGCGTTAGCGGTAGCATCCGGGGCAGCGGCCATCACATACGCTTTCGAGAACATCACACGTGCGGGTGATCATATCGTAGCCGCCAAGACGATTTACGGAGGTAGCTATAATCTGCTGGCGCATACACTGCCGGCGTATGGCGTGACGACCACGTTCGTAGACCCGCACGATCTCTCGAACTTCGAGAATGCGATCCAAGGAAATACCAAAGCGGTCTTTATAGAGACCTTAGGCAATCCGAACTCGAATATCATCGATATAGAAGCGGTTGCAGCCATAGCGCATAAGCATCACATCCCATTGATCATAGATAATACCTTCGGAACGCCTTACCTGATCCGCCCGATCGAGCATGGAGCGGATATAGTGGTCCATTCGGCCACGAAGTTTATCGGTGGGCATGGAACCTCATTAGGGGGAGTTATCGTAGATTCCGGCAAGTTCGACTGGGCAGCTTCCGGCAAGTTCCCTCAACTGACCGAGCCAGACCCTAGCTATCACGGCATACGCTTCGTAGATGCCGCCGGCCCCGCCGCTTACGCCATCCGCATCCGTGCCGTATTGTTACGCGATACAGGAGCGGCAATCAGTCCGTTCAACACGTTTATATTACTGCAAGGCCTAGAGACACTTTCCTTGCGTGTGGAACGCCACGTGGCCAATGCTCTTAAGGTTGTGGGATTCCTGAAGAACCACCCGAAAGTAAAGAAGGTAAACCATCCGGCGCTAGCCGATCATCCGAACTACGATCTTTACCAGCGATATTTCCCGAACGGAGCAGGATCGATCTTCACGTTCGAGATACGGGGCGGGCAAGAGGAAGCGCACCGCTTTATCGATAATCTGGAGATATTCTCCCTGCTGGCGAACGTAGCGGACGTGAAATCGCTGGTTATCCATCCGGCTAGCACCACCCATTCGCAACTCAACGCCGAGGAACTGACGGAACAAGAAATCTATCCGGGCACGATTCGCCTTTCCGTCGGGACAGAACATATAGACGACCTGATCGCGGATCTGGAGCAAGCGCTCGCTAAAATATAGAGAAACCTTAGTCGTTTCCTCTAGGGAGTTTAACGTTTTTGTCTTGTCTCATCGATCATCCAACGGCTGTTAGAAGATCGTCCAACAGTTGGTGCATGATCATCCAACGGCTGGTGGACGATCATGCACCAGCCGTTAGAAGATCAACACATCAAGAAGAAAGCCCTAATACATTCTTTCATTTTACCTTATACGCCATCAAGGCGAACCCATGACGGATATATAGCACGCCATTCACGATAACCGGGTGCGCCCAATGCGGCCCCACGCCCTTCGTGATACGGAACTCGCTGACAATATCGAACTTCGCGGGATCGGGATTCACCAAAGCTACAGCCCCCCTACGCTCGTCATAGCAATACAGCATGCCATCGGCGGCGATGATAGAGCCTTTACCCTTGCCGCCCGTCCATGTGGTCTCATAGCCTTTAGCACCCGTATTCCAATCGATTGCGCACCAATTCCCTTGGTTGTTATTGATCCAGTTGGAGCCATAGATCGTGCCGTTCACCTCTACATAGCCGCCATGGTGCGTATCCAGCACATCGGTGCGCCAAACAACGGAGACACTCTTCAAGTCATCGCTCAATTGAAGCATAACGCCATTGATGTTATATCCATGGCAGAAAAAGATCTTCCCATCCTTATACAACGGGGTGTTCGGGGCGATGTTGGCCCATTTGCCCTCTTTAGGTCCCCAATCAGCAAACGACCATTCCACCGTCCCGTTATCCGGGTTCACGCCAATCACATGCTTCGCCGTAGAGCCGATAATCTGGCGTTTCCCTTTATAGGATATCAATATCGGAGAGACATAAGCGCCCGTATCGCCAAACGATTCGGTCTTCCAGATCAATTCCCCCGTGTCCTTGTTAAGAGCGACCATCGTCGTCTGGTCGCCCGCAGGCGTATAAATCACCTTATCATCATATACCAAAGGACACTCGGAGGTTCCCCAGTTGCCAGTCTTCCGTCCATAGATATTGCCACCGTCCACTTTCCAGACGATCTTGCCATCCTTGATATCCAAGCAAACGATCTCACCGGAACCGCTGATCACATAAGCCTTGTCTCCATCGATAGCCGGCGTGGTGCGTGTCTCCGGATAGGTATCGCCCCAAGGCGCGCTATAGGCCACCTCATACACTTTCTTCCCGTCCAAGGTATAAGCGGAAAAGATCTCTTGGGTCTCATCCTCGTTCATTCCCGTGAGATACAGGCGATCGCCTACGATCACCGGACTGGAGTATCCCTTGCCGGCATCCATCGTTTCCCATAACAACTTAGGGCCTCCGGCGGGCCATTCTTTCAGCAAACCCGTTTCCGGATAAGTACCGCTTCGCTCCGGTCCCCTCCATCCGTACGGCGTCTGGGCGGTCGCTCCTACCCACGCGAAACATGCGAAAGCGATCCCCAGACCATACAATCTCATCTTTTGTACTGTAATCATACTCATTCTTTTTTTAGGTGATATTTTGTCATTTAATTTTGAAAGCCATCAACGCGTTCCCATGACGTATATAAAGCACTCCCTCATGGATAACAGGATGCGCCCAATGCGGGCCTACTCCCTTCGTGATCCGGAACTCACTCACTACGTCGAACTTTTCGGGGTTAGGGCGAATCAAGCCTACCGTTCCACGGCGCTCGTCATAACAATAAAGCATATCGTCCGCAGCGATGATAGAGCCTTTTCCCTTACCCCCCGGCCAAGGCGTGTCAAATTTAGTCTCGCCCGTGTTCCAATCCACGGCCACCCAGTTCCCGGAACCGTTATTGATCCAATTAGAGCCATAAATCACGCCATCCACCAACACAAAACCGCCGTGATGCGTATCGAGATCGTCGTTCCTCCATACCAGATCCGCTTTCGTAGCATCTACGTTCAAGCGGAGCATAAAAGAACCCATGTTATAACCGTTACAGACGAAAAGGCGCCCGTTATCATAAAGCGGGGTATTGGGGGCGATCGATTCAAATCCTTTCGCCATATCTTCCGGAGACCGTCCCCAGTCACGGAAAGTCCACTCGATCTTGCCTGTTTCCGGATTCACCCCAAACACGCTCTTTCCGGTCACGCCCACGATCTTTATTTTACCGTTATTCATTACCAAGAGCGGAGAAGTATACGAACTGTGCTCACCCAAAGGCTCGCTTTTCCATACGGTCTCTCCCGTCTCCGCGTCCAAGGCCACCATTGTCGTCTGATTTCCACCCGGCGTATAAATAACCTTGTTATCGAAGACCAGCGGACACTCGGACGTGCCCCATTTTCCGGTCATACGCTCGAACTTCTTGCCTCCGTCCACTTTCCAGACGATCTTGCCGTCTGCCGTATCCAAGCAGACGATCTCGCCCGATCCGCTGATGACATAAGCCTTCCCGTTCTCGATCGTAGGCGTGGTACGGGTCTCCGGGTAGGTATCCGTCCAAGGTACACCATAAGCGGTTTGGTACAATTTCTTCCCGTCCAAGGAATAGGCGAAGAAAATCTCCTGCGTCCCTTCCTCATCCATACCCGTTATGTACAAACGGCCATCCACGATCACGGGGCTGGAATATCCCTTACCCAACTCCATGGTTTCCCATAATAACTCAGGTCCTTCCGAAGGCCACTCTTTCAACAAGCCATTCTCAAAATAAACGCCATCCCGCTCCGGTCCTCTCCAACCATAAGGAGATTGAGCATACAAAACCCCGGTGGCGACAAAGGCCATACAGACAGAGGCGCAAAGAAGTTTTATTAGCTTTAATGTTTTCATTTTTTATCGAATTAAATTAGACATTGATACATATTTGATAATCTCTCCCCCAAAACCCAGTCATTATACCGGGAAGAAGACAGTAGAAGCGCATTCTCACGGCACTGCCTCAGCAAGACCTTATCCGTCAGTAAAGTCTCCAAAGCGGTAGCAAGGCAATCGCTATCATTCCATTCGTAAAGAATGCCGGCTTTATCCACAATCTCCGGGAAAGACCCGGTAGCGGGCTCCACCGCAGGCCGCCCGGCGGCAAAAGCCTCACACAGATAAAGTCCGACTCCTTCCTCAAACCTCAATGGGACCGACAGGACACTAATCTCCCGATAGAACCGGGCGTGTTCTTCCATTCTGTACCCTTCATCTATCACCACATAATCTTGATAAGGATCGAGAATCTTCCTTATTTTTCGGAGAAAAGGCTTATCCTTTCCCGTATAGCCTCCTCCGATCCTCAAACGGAGATTCGGTACCGTATCCTTTTTCTTCAGCTTAACGAAAGCTTCCGCCAGCAGATCCAAACCGTTCTCCTCATTCATCCGGTAAAAAAAGCCGATAACCGGATCTTCCGGATAATCGAACGATCTATATTTATCCCAGTCTACTCCCGGATAAATCACCTCGATATCCCGCAATCCGGGAAGCCGCCGAATAAGAATCTCCTTATAGAAATGGCTGGTTGTCACGAAACGATCTATATAGCGGGAATTCTCCTCTATTCCCCGCCAAGCCTCCGGAATACAACGCTCGTCCAAATTATCAATCCATACCTCCTCATCTTGTACGGAACATACGATAGGCGTATCCAAATACCGCTTGATCTCTTTGGCGATACCAATCAACAAGGTGCTCGATAAATGAATGATATCCGGCTTCTCCCGATCTTTCACCCAGCAGATCAACTGATCCACCATATCCAAGAAAGCGGCATCCTTGCCGGTAATCATCGCTAACGTCATTTCTTCCAATCCTTCCGCCGAAGTGGAACCGGACAAGGAAGAAGCTACATTTAATAAGGTATCCGAACCAGTAATCCTTTTTAACCAATCCGGCATTTTCCGTTTACCAAAGAATTTTTGTGCCGTATAGAATGTCGTGGCAGGGAAAAACAAAGGAGTATCCGCTTGGAACGAGCGGTGTCTCAAAGGTAGATAAAGAGGCATCACGATCACCTCGTGACCGGCTTTCCGAAGAGCCGACGCCTGAAGGTTATCCCGGAAGCAGTTCCCGCAATAAAAAGAATCTCCCGAACCCGGAACTATAAACAATATCTTCATAAGCCTCTATCTATTTAAAGTTTGGAACTCCCGATTTCCCGCTTTACCAACCTGCGGACAAAAATCATCACACATCCGGTAAAGAATAACATGAAACCCAAGGCCAGCGACCAAGCTCCGGTTCCCGCATTCGAGAAATTAGCACTCACGCTTATCAAAGCCCCGATCACTCCGGTCAAGATCGCATATAACGGGACGAGGATATTCTCCTTATAGAAAATCCGTCCGATCTGCCCGTCCGTGAAACCTAGCACACGATACAGGCGAATCTCATCCCTTCGCATCGCTAGGTTCTTACGGATCACGATGATAAAGCTCAAGATTCCCAATAACAATCCCAGACCTCCTAAGGTCATGAAGATTGTGAGATACGTATCCGTTACCGTATTGAACTGTCTCAGACGATCATTCGTGGTCATCACCCGTACGCCATATTCACTCAAAGCTTGGGAAATAAGGTTTTTCACCTCCTCCCTCTCGGATTCTCCTGTTTTTAGCAAGAACACCTCGCTACCGGTCGTTTCCGTCCAGATCTCAGAGAACAGCGCTTGATCCACCAATATATTTCCTTGGAACACGGAGTTGGATAGGGTACCTACCAACCGTATTGCGATCGGTAGTCCTTGATCATTCTTATAATAAAGCGTATCTCCCAAGTTCATGCCGATACCCCAAGTCAATACCGTAGCATCCACCAAAGCCGGATATACGGAATTTGTACGTTCTCGCACTCGTTCGAAAACGACTTCCCGGTCTTCCCCATAAATCGTTTGCTCGATCTGGAAATCGCTATTTGACAACGCTTTCATATTTATCCCTAATACCGTAGGGGTCGTTACCTTATTCAAGTTTAGGCAACTGGCATCATCCGCGTTATAGCGCAAGCATTGCAGAACTTCCGTATCCTCCGGCAAATCGGAAAGAGATAACTTCGCTTTGCCTGAGGACGTAGACAAATCGTAATAAACAGGAACACTGCTTTCACACCAAAGACTGTATCCTCCCGTCCCAATGCGTATCTGTGAGCTATCCGCAAATCCTTTCCGGTTCAAACCGACCGAAAACACGATAAAGACCCCGATAGAGAGAGCGAAAAAAGATAATAAGGATTGTTTCCTGTTCGCATATATAGTAGCCCAAATCAATTGGCTTCGATTGAACAAAGAAGGATGCACCGAACCGTTCTTCGCAACCCGATAGTCACCCCATAATGCCGCCGTCACGATCCATGCGGCACCGATAACCATGAAAAGAGGCACTGAATGTAAAACCCATACATTCACGCCGATCATAGCTACCGTCATCATACCCGACACGATCATTCCGAGCCTTTTCTTCCGCAAAGAAGATCCAGACGAATAAACCTTATGGCTTTCTTCTCGTAATGCCCGTATAATCGCCCATCGAAGAAGCCCCAAGGAGAGTCCGACACTAACCAATGTACCGGCGATAAGCGTCCATGTACCCGGATAAACCCCAAAGCCATCCGTTTGCGTAGCCCCTTGCCACACTCCCCCTAAAAGCCACATGATAAGCCTCGTATATAATAGCCCCATAACGACTCCTACCACGGAAGCTCCCCCTACGACCGGGACAGATTCCATCCATAACATACCTTTGATACGTTTCCGGGTATAGCCCATCGATCTCAGTAAAGCGATCTCATGACGCCGTCGGTAAAACATCTCCGATAAGGGATTCAACATCAGCAACACGGCGGAGACAATAATAAAGAATCCCAAGGCAAGAAATAATCCCGCAAAATCCACCCCGTTCCGGGCGGCATAGATTCCAGCTTCCCGGGGATGAATCAGTTGGATACCAAACATCTCCGGTCTAAGTCCCGTCAAATCAGGCCTCGCATTTGGAATCCGGATCGCCGTCGCGCTTCCATAGGCGTTCCCCCAATCCCCGACTACGGCATCATAGGCTATGATCGCTTTCGGGGTACTACGAAACAAATCCCAATACCGCTCATCCTCATCGGTAATCAAGTCCATTTGAATCGGCAGGTCACTATCCCAATCCGTACATCTCTCCACGTTGGAAAGTCCCGGGAAATCAGCGCTTAAGGAGCCATCAGACACCCATTCAGACAAAGGAACGACCCGTCCTACCTTAAATTGACGGGCATCCGTATCCAGTCTCTTCAATCCTTCCGATTTATAATAGCTTACCCGAATAGTATCACCCACCCGTGCCCCCAAGCGATTAGCGGCATAATCGGAAAGCAGTATCTCATCTTTCCGAAGGATATGCCCTTTATATCTATCCATAGCGGTTATGAACGAATAAGGAATTGAATTTCCTTCTCGCTCAATGGAATTGACTAAATAGGAAAATAGCCGATCAGACGCTAAGTTATCCTGACAGATCGTCTCCACGACCTTCTCCTGCAAGAATACCCGCCCGGAGGTTATCTCCGTGAAATCCGCTTTCCGCCGTACCACCAAGCCGGACAACTCTTGATTCCATATATCGCCTAAATCCGTAGAAGAAATCTGTCTATCTGTCAATACCAAGTTAATCTTTCCCTCTACATTCAATGCCTCCGCTAAATCACTCCGGCGCACGAAAACATTAAAGGGAAGCACCTGCTCATTCTTTAGGTTTATGTTACCCCCACTATCCACCGGGACAAGCCCCTCATAGGACAGGCGCAAACCAACCGTATAATTCTTGGTCACGAAAAGAGAGCCGGAAGGCACCAGGCCTGTCGCCGGTAAACGTAGCACTATATCTTCCGAAGCCTCCAATCCGAGTTCCTCCGACAAAGCCGGGTTGATTTTGGCCGAACCTTCCGATAACGAAAGATCATCGACACCCCACACAAATACAGGAACCAGCTTACCATTCCGGGATATAAAGCCATCGGTCAACAAAACACCCCTAGCGGACTCTCCCAATAAAGAAACAGACAAAATCGAATCGGAAATAAAAGAACTCCGGGAAAAGATAATGGTCTCAGTATTTCCCAAACGCTCCGTAACCCGTCTCACCAATGTCATGCGAACCGAATCGCCTACGACCAAACTGCCCACAATTACGGCAACAGTGATTACCACCGCCATCGCCACCAACCGGTAGTAACGGGCGAAATACCGTATATTCCTATGCAAAAGCCACCTTATATTCACTCTAAGATCCCTCCATTAAGCTTAAGTATCCGGTGAGCGAAAGACGAGGTCTCATCCGAATGTGTCACCATCACGATCGTCGTTCGCATACGCAGGTTGATCTCGGAAAACAGCGAGGCTATATTCCGGGCGTTCTCCTTATCCAATTGTCCCGTAGGTTCATCAGCCAATACTAACAAAGGCTTCCGGATCAAGGCACGGCAAACTGCTACCCGGCTCGCCTCACCTCCGGATAACGTATGCGGATATTGCCCCGCCAATTTAGATATATGCGTCAACTCCATCAGTTGATGAGCATATTCTATTTCCTCTCGTGTACATCGGGAAGCTGTCGCCAAAGCCGGTAAAAGGATATTCTCAAGGACTGTATATTGCGGCATCAGACGATGATCTTGGAAGACAAAGCCTATTCGACTATTACGTATCGTAGCAAGATCGATGCCATCAGTCGTCATCTCCATACCATCCAGCAAATAAATTCCGCTATCCGGCCGGAGTATCGTTCCTAAGATCGACAATAAAGTGGTTTTTCCGGAACCGGAAGGTCCTTCGATCGCGATAAACTCTCCCTTCTCCACCTCCATATTTATTCCGCGGAGCACGTTGTTCTCACGGTCTTCCCCATCTTGAAAACTCTTCTCTATATTTGATAATCTAATTAATGCCATATTCCTCTATGATTTGTCTACCGTCCTTTCCCAAAACAAAAAAGCGTACCTTTCGCGGTAAGAATAAAGAAATGATCTTTTATAACAGCCGGCGAACCGACGATCTGCTCTCCCGTATCGTACTCCCATTTCAAATCCCCACTCTCCGTATCCAGAATCGAGACAATACCCGTCTTCGTACAAACAATCACCTTATCGAAACAAACAACCGGAGAACTCTCTCCAACCTTTCCTTTCAACATATACTTCCATTTTATCGTCCCGTCAATACGATCGATCGAATACAAATAACGGTCATTAGACAAGACAAACAGCCTGTTATCCGTGATGGCGGGAACGGATACGAATGAACCTCCCTCATCCGTGGCCGCCAAAATCTTCCGTTGCCGGACGATCTTTCCTCCTTCCAGATATAACTCATAAATATTTCCGGCATAATCCCCCACATATACATAATCCCCCATAATAGCAGGCGAAGCAGGTACATAGGAATCCATCAACAATGAATCCGTCTGCAAACCCGTCTTACAATTAATGACCCGTATCCAAGAGTCGCACCCGCCAAACAAAACGTGCTTTTTCCACAAGGCCACAGCCCCATTCAGATAATAGCCGGACTCAAACCGGTTAATCTCCTGCCCGGTGCGCTCGTCCACGCAATAAAGATAATTATCATAACTACCGAACACGATCGCCTTCCGCCCCTCAAAACCAACCCGGTTCGGCGAGGCGGAGATTTGTCCCATCGTCTCGAAATTCCAAAGCGTATCTCTGGATTCCAAGGAAATAGCGCTCATCCAACCATCTAACCTACCTATATATAATACTGAATCATAAACCATCGGGATAGCCTCTACGGGCGTGTCCAAGTCATATCCGAAAACAGGCTCCCCTTTTAGGTCAATCCCCCATATATGACCTTTCTTGTCACACCAGTAAGTAGTTCCTAGATGGACGATTGGAGAAGAAACCGTACGTACGCCACTTTTATAGCTCCACAATAAGGAAGGTTTCTTCGGTAAAGACCGGTCCGTATATCCACTCAAAGAGGCATCTCCCCGGAACAACGACCAGTTCAGGCTATTCCCATCGTCCACCGTATCCTCATTTCCCTCACAGCCAACCAATAGACCGACCATGCACATAAATAAGCTCACCCATTTCATAATTCCAGATTTTTCTTAGTCTACTAAATACAAAGCTCCTGTAGGACAAAGTCCGGCCAGTTCCTCCTTTACATTCGTCTTACTCTCCTCGGGAATTACGACCTGCATGCCAAATCCCCTGTTCTTAAAGGTAAAACCATTCTCACTATTGTAAACACATAAGCCGCAACGGATACACTTAGCCGGTTCAAACCACATCCGGCCTTTCACATGTATCTTCTCCTTTACCGGTAACATGGAAGAAACCTCATACCGGGGACGTTTGATACCAGCCTCTGTAGCGTATAGGCGTAACTTGCAATCCGCTTTCCCTCCACAGGCGCAATGCAAGCAACCGGAAGGAGCGGACGTAGTCTCTTTTAACCACTCTTTTTCCTTCATGGTAAAACGCCCCAAGCGGGAAATAAACACATTCTTATCACGTTTATCCACCACATGATAATCATCCCCGACAGGTAAGTCTACCCTCCCGGCCAATTCTTTGATTATGGCGCGGATCTCAACGGCCTTATCGACCGTACCCCTACGGCAAGCTTTCTCGCAAGGAGCCTTACAGGTATCACAACCTACCGCAGGCAAGGGGAATACAGCCGCCAACAACGAACGGGCTTCCCCATAACGTCCCGCATCATATAAATACAACATACGTTCCACATCCAAGCCTTGAGTACAAACCAAGGTACACGGAGCCTCGCAATCAGCCCGATGATCACTTAACAAAAGTTCCAATGATAACGCACGAAGCCGAGATACCTCCTCGCTATCCGTCTCTATACGCATCCCTTCCACCGGATACGTGGAGCAGGAAGGGATCATTTGCCCGGAGACACTATTCCTCACGACACATACCATACAAGACGATTTATGCTTTGCTTCTTTCGCATAGCACATGGAAGGGACCCGAAAACCTGCCCGGCGAGCTACCTCAATCAAGGTTTCTCCCTCCAATACCTCTATTTCTTTATTATTGATTGTTATCACCATAGCCTTAAGATTTTAAAGAGACCTTCCGTATAGCGTCAAAACTACATTCATCTATACATAAACCACACAAAACACATTTCTCTATATCTATCGAATGTTTCTCATACGGGGTATAAGGGATCGCATCCGAAGGACAAGCTTTGGAGCACTTCGTACATCCCACGCAGTCATCCGTGATCATCAGTCGCACCATATCCTTGCAAGTACCGGTGCGGCAAATGCCCCTTACATGTTCCTCATATTCTTCCCTAAAATATTTCAAGGTAGCCAACACGGGATTCGGCGCCGTCTTCCCCAATCCGCAAAGAGCCGCTTTCTTCACGCTCAAGGCCAACTCCTCCAGCTTATCAATATCCGCCATCTCCGCTTTCCCGGTACATAATTTATCCAGTATATCCAACATCCTACGAATGCCGACACGGCAGAATGTACATTTCCCGCAAGACTCATTACAAGTAAACGCCAAGAAATAACGAGCCACATCCACCATACAATTGCTCTCGCTCAATACGACCATTCCCCCGGAACCCATAATCGCTCCCATTTGGGTAAGTGCGTCAAAATCCACCTTCGCGTCACATAGATGAGCGGGGATACAACCACCCGAAGGGCCACCGATCTGTACGGCCCTCAATTTCTCGCCGCCTTCCACACCACCGCCTATATCCTCGATGATTTGGTTCAAGGTCGTCCCCATCGGCACCTCTATCAAACCACCATGACGAACCTTACCCGCCAAGGCGAATACTTTCGTACCCTTGCTATTCTCAGTACCGATCTTCCGATATTCATCAGCCCCATGATTGACTATATACGAAACTTGGCTCAAGGTTTCTACATTATTGATCAAGGTAGGACGCTTGTTCAATCCCTCCACGGCCGGATAGGGCGGCCGTTGCCGCGGAAAACCTCGCTCCCCTTCAATGGAGGCGATCAAAGCGGTTTCCTCTCCACAGACAAAAGCGCCCGCTCCCTCAAATATCGAAATCTCAAAAGAAAAGTCACTTCCAAAGATATGATCTCCCACCCAATTTCTCTCCCGACACAACTCTATCGCTTTCCGGGTACGGATAACAGCTTGCGGATATTCCGCACGGATATAGAATATTCCTTCCTTCGCACCTACGGCATATCCGGCTATAATCATACCCTCTATAACCCTTAATGGATAAGATTCCAGAAGTATACGATCCATAAACGCACCCGGATCACCTTCGTCTCCATTACAGATCACGTATTTTTTAGGCTGATCCGAAGCCGCCACGAGTTCCCATTTACGACCGGTCAAGAAACCGCCGCCGCCCCGTCCACGAAGACCACTCCGTAAAATCGTATCGATAATCTCTTGACGACTTTTCGACGTAATCGCCTTTTTCAATGCCTCAAAACCTCCTCGTGCGATATACTCATCAATATCCAACGGCGACATCAGTCCATATCCTTCCGTAGAGACCCGTTTTTGTCCAGACAAGAACGTGTTGATCGCACCAGTCCGTTCCTGTTCTGATTTCCAGAGAATATTATCCCAAGTCGTATCCGTATGAAACATGTCTATATGATTCAAGATCGAATTCTTTAAACGCCTCAAACGGCTTGCCGGTTGGAAATGGTGTAATAAGATTTCTTTGATCTCCTCCGGCCTTACGTTCGGATAACGTTCGATAGAACCATCCGGATGAGCTACATCGATCAAAGGCACTTGGTTGCAGGCTCCAACACAAGATACCGGCTTGATATTGACCTCGATCCCCAACTCATCGGAGGCCTTGATAACCGCCTGATAAATCTCTGATGTCCCACTTGCCTGACAGCAGTTCTCCATCCCTAAACGGATCTCCCCCACGATCTGACGAGTAGCATTTCCTTCCTCTTCCCGCTCATGTTCTTGGTTATATATCCGGAACTCATCGAGCACCTCATTGACCCTACCCGGTTGTACATGCCCGTAAATCTTCTCGTCGATCTGCACGACCGGAGCCAAGGCGCAACATCCTAAACACGCGATCTTTTCTATCGAATATTCCTGATCGGCTGTCGTTATACGATCCTCTTCCATCTTCAATTCCCGACGGAAAGCGTCATATACATTATTCGCACCCTTTACATGGCAAGCCGTACCGGTACAAACCTTAATGATATGTTTCCCATAAGGGACATGGCGAAACTGGGAATAGAAGGTAGAGACGCTTATCAACTGGGCACGATCGATCTCCGTCCGTTCATATACACGCAATAATGCATCTGAAGGCAGGTAACTAAACTCATCCTGCAAAGCCTGCAATAGTGGTATAATATCCCGTCGTGACGTACCGATCCGGTCGATGATCGCATCTACCCGGGCTGTCATCGCCTCTTTTGTCCGGATCCCGTTATTTTTACAATTATCACATGCCATATTAATTCATCGCTACACAATAAATACTCTTTTCCGTACGCACCACGATCTTTCCATCCGTAAAAGCAGGAGTAGCCATCGTACGTTCTCCGGTCTCAAAAGAACTCAACAGGTTAAATTCATTATCCGTGGAGAAAATATGCATCTTCCCGTCATTACTGAAAAGATAAAGCTTGCCTTCCACGATCATCGGGGAAGAGTAAAACTCTACATTCAACTCATGTTCTTTAGCCAACGCACCGGTCTTTGTATCATAAGCCGCAAGGACGCCATAACTCGTCGCCACATACAAATGATCTTTTGTCGCTACCGGGCTGGATACCTCTGGCAGATAATCCGAGCTTTCCCACAGAACCTTTCCGTCCGCGCCATTAATCGCCACTAGCTTGGCGTATTCGTTAGCTCCGAATATCACCCCGTCGATACTACACGGACAGGAACATACCTCGCCTCCCATACAATCCACCTGCCACAATTGCTCACCGGAATTCGGGTCGTATGCGGTTATCGCTGGGTTACCCATTAGAATCAACTGGGGCTTCCGATTCACGTAAGCGATAGAGGGAGAGCTCCAACAGATTTTTCCCGGCCGGTTCTTCACCCAACGCTGGTTACCGTTAGCTACATCCAACGCGATCAGTTTCGGATCTTTATTATTATCGTATTGTATGAAAAGCGTATTGCCGAAAATAAGGAGAGAGGATACGAAACCATAATGATTATCCGGAACCCCCAGATTCTTAGCCCATAACTGTTTACCATCCATATCCGCACAAACCACATCACCGGTAGCGAAGATAGCGCATACCCGATTTCCATCGGTCGCTACGGAAGAGGAAGCCAAGCCCGTGTCTTCCGTCACCTTCGGCATCACGGAGGGCGAACCCGGAATATTCGTAGCCGCCAAACTCCATCGCTGCTCACCGGTTGTCAGATCATAGCAATACAGCTCACGAGCTTGCTCGTCCGCTCCTGTAAAAAACACATGATTACCGTTAATGACTGGCGAGTTATGGCCGGGTCTGGGTATTTCCTTTTTCCAAGCGATATTGGTACCACTACTCAAATCCCATTTCACCGGTATCCCCTTAGCCGCAGACACACCGTTTGAATAATTCCCCCTAAACGCATTATGCGTAATTTTAGGGACTACCGGCTGAGGCTCTTCACTGGTTGCGGGAAAAGCCTCTTCTACCGGAGTCACATCATTAGTGGTATCTATAATTACTTCATTCATCGGCTCTTCGATATCTATAGCCGGTTCTATCACCTCACTATCAGGCTCAACTTGCGTACTCTCGGCTATTAGTGTTTCCTCCGCCACACTCTCGGTCTTCTCCGTTGCTAAGAAAGGAGATGATAAGAACACGAAAAATAAAGAGACTCCGACCAACCCGAACATACTCCATGTTATATATTTACGGGATTTAGACTTCAGCATCCATTCGTCGATCGGATCGATTTCCTTATCCGGGATATGCATCTCCCCCTTAAAATAAAAACGCAAGCAGACAACGAACACGGCTACCATGCCCAATAAGATATAAACACCCAACTTCAAATGATCCTCTTGTATAAAATAAGCCCTGCGAGCTAATAAATCCAATTGGCGTATCTGTTCTTGCAATTCCGGATTATCCGGATTCGTATCGTTCAGTAGCTTCAAGGTCTCCACCACCTCGGTCTGAAGCGGCGTAACGCCCCTCACTTGAAAATAATTCGTGATCAACATGACCGACAACGAAATAATAAAGATAGCCGTAACCGCAGCTATATTTCTGTAAATATCCTTATTCATGATTCTGATGATTTACGCAGTTCAACACTATTCTTATTCTGAGGGCAATAACTGAAACACAGGGCACAAGCCACGCAAGCCGCATGATTGATCTCATATTGCTTACGGGTACGCTTTACGGACAAGCGGATCAAGGCCAAACCTATTACCAAACCGATCAAACCTCCCGCTATCGTGGAATAAAAACGAAATTCGTCCAATTTCGCCTCATACGCACTCGTCAGCTCTTCCAAGGTACGCCCTTGTCCGTAAAAAGCCTCCAATTCTAAAGAAAGCTCCTCTTCCGGATTCGCCTCATGCCGTTCCACCATATCATACAAACGCACATCCTTATTTGCCCGACTCAAATCCGAGCTTGCCGAACGCATCAAGAAAGCCCCCGCCGCGATCATCAACGGCAATACGACCAAATAACCTAAAAGTCTCCGTACACCTTCTTTCCGGCTCTCTTTTACCTTGTTCGCATAAGGAGAGCGGATCGCATCCACAGGACACGAATTATGGCAAAGTTCGCAATTGATACATGCTTTTCGGGAAAGACGAATTTTCCAGATAGACACCGAAGAGAAAAGACTTAATAACGCTCCGTAAGGACATAAGAAACGACAAAACGGCCTCCCTGTGAAAACAGATAAAATCAGCAACAAGGCCCCGAACAAAAGAAGTCCCACATCTCCTCCTAAACGGAAGATACCAATAAACGGGTCGAACTGACAGATGATAAAACGGCTTCTCGTCACAGCGTATAAAACGGCGAATATAAGATATAACCAAGGGATTATTCCCAACGCAGCCGTAACTGCTTTCGAGATTCGGTAGTTCTTGACGTTCACCAATTCTTGTAGGGCCCCAAACGGACATACACCCGCACAGAATACCCGCCCGAACAAAAAAGCAAATAATATTGGCAAGATAAAAAATAACAATACCGTCAACGGTAAATGATAAGTAGAATCCACCATGGCCAACGCTATATTCTGTATCGAGCCGATGCTACAGACACAGCCACTCCGGAAAAAACCAAAATAAGCTACCGAGATAACCGAAACCCAGAAAATAGGCTTACGGGTATGTTTCTTATATACCGCCCATACCACGATACTCATCAAAAGTACCAACATAAATAGATCCAATACCACCCACAAGGTCTCATTGGGTATGGCATAATGTAATTCCGGATATTGGTAACCAGACTCAAAATCCGGTTTCGGAAACCGGTTTTGTGCCTGAAGCATCACCCACGAAAAGAGTAGGGTCCCTATTGATAAAAGCTTTTTCATCCGATTAACCTTTTAATTTATAAGCCGTCGCATACGGAACTCTCGTTATAGCACCCGATGCGCATACGGTAGATATTTGACATTCATTACAATTCAGGCACAAATCCTGTTTAATCTGTAAATAGAGCGAGCCATTTCCAAAAGAGCTACATCCTTTCACACATTTGCCGCAGCCATTGCAAAGATCCTCATCGATCGTATATTCAAAATAGGGGTCTTCCACGAATTTACGCAGGATGGCACCCGTCGGGCACATCATATTCTCAGCGGCAGTATTCAGCTCTTTCACGTTCGTTCGGTAATAGCCTCCGCACAAATCACAATAACCGCATACCTTATTCGCATGAATACATTTTACGGCCGAGACAGGTAACACGCAATGTGTCTCGCAACGTCCGCATTGCGTACATACATTCGGATCGATTTGCCAGAATAAACTAGCCTCCGTTCCTTCCACCTTCCGGGCCATACCGCCGGCAACCGCTAGGATCGTTCCTCCGGCAACCACCGAACCGCAAAGCTTGAAAAACTCTCGCCGTTTAATCGGACTATTTTTCGGATGATCTTTCTTCTGTTCCATATTCTTCCTTAAATCGTAACACCTATCTTCAAAGGACAATCAATACCACAAGTTGAACATGCGGTCTGTACCGCCAGCTTTTTATCATATTGAAATATCGATAACGCATCTTTACCGGCAACCACCAACTTGTCATCCCAAACTCTCACCTCATAAGCGGCATGGCCACCTCCCAATGCTTTTTCATCCAATAATACACTATGGAACTCGCCATTCTTTCCGTAACAACTGATTCGAGGAATCCCCTTTTCAGATGTGATAACCTCTCCTGTGGGTGTACCCGCTAAATAGACTGGGTTACAGCATCCGCTAAATAGGCCGGCAGCACCGCCCGGTTTGCCAAATGAGGAGATATACTCGCCTTCCGGTGAATAACTTTCCACTAGGTGTCTTCCCGGATTCGAACAGTAAACCACTCCATCTATATTCGTAATACCAAAAGAATAGCTGGGCACAATAAAACCGGACGGACTTTGAATAAACTTCACAAAACCTCCTTCAATCGTATACATACAAATATTTTTATTAGCCGCATCCGTAACAAAGACATTCCCTGATAAAACCGTCAACGAACAATAATCAGACTCCTCGCTGCAAGCCTCCCAATCCCGTATCCATCCGCCTTCCAGATCATAGACTTCCACCCTCGTAGGATACAAAAGATAAACACGATCATCATCCACCGTAACATCCCGTACAGAACTCCCGACCGGAAAGTTACTCACCAATGCCCCGGAGGGTTCATACACATAAATATTGTTTGGCGCAGCAACAATCAACCGGCCTTCATACAAATCAAAAGCGTCGATCTGGTCTGATATCTTAAATGCGGAAACCTTCCTATAAGGGGATACAATATTATTCACATGACTACGATTTATGGTAGTACTCTTTTTATCCACCCCATAAAAAATATCATCCGGCCTCGTAAACATCTTCCATAACAGGTTACCGGTAACCCCCAATATACTTCCACCCGCTATGACAGAACCACAAATACGCAAAAAACTCTTGCGCGATATTCTATTTCCATTATCTTGATTCGGTTCCATACCTTTTATCTTTTAGAATTGATTATCTTATTTACTTGATCATACGATTTTTAGACATTTAACCGTATGAGCATCCCGCAGTACAAGCATCCCATCCGCATAGGCCATCGGCCCCCAAGCATCTACACCGTCCATGACTCGTTGTTTTTTCAAGAGTTTCATCGCTTTAGACTGTATCTCATATACATATAATTCACCATCATCCTTGAAAGCAAACAGATGCTTATTGATAACTAAATAAGGACCAAGTCCAAAACGTTCATCCGCAGCGGAACTCCAAATTGGATTATGCAAATCCGTAGGCGAGAAACAGACCAGTTTACCACGTAATCCCCCACCGTCTTTCGGCATCACGCTAATGATCATATCATTATATAGGATAGGCGTCTGCTGCTCGCTAGATAAGCCCTTATCCGCTTTATACTGGTCCAAAACCGTAGCGGTCCACTTCGATCCTGCCTTATCCACTTGTAAGAGAGCCCCTCCCGTCCCATAGCCCGCCACAAGGAATATCCGGCTTGATGACAAACGTAATGGAGACGGAGCGATCACGGAAGGTTGCCATTTTTTTGTATCCCATAAGAGAGTACCCCGATCCGCTTTTTCCGCCGATACGCCGCAAACACCTCCCACTCCGGCATAAACATACGTTCTCTTATTACTCAAACTCATCGGCATTACAGAAGAATGCGACATTTTATAACCCAATGTATTCGGAGTACTCCACACGATCTCACCCGTAAGACAATCCACACCCGCCAACAGAGTCTCTTCACCGGCCGGAGCCAAAACCAAAACATCATCATCTACGCAAGGACACTGCCCGGTATACCAGAAAGGGACTTCCGTCTTAAACTGCTTTTGCATATCAATACCCCATTTCAAGTCACCAGTCACCGGATCGCAACACATTACATGCCCTTGAGGACCGATCGTTATCACATACTCGTCACGTATAACCGGAACCGTACGCGAAAAGCCATGATTACGTTTCATAGGAACCCTATACCATCTCCGCCATAGCTCTTTACCACTTTCCAAGGAAAAACAACGCAAAGCATCAGAGTTCAAGGACTCATTATAATCCAATACATATACCCTGCCCTTATAGATCACAGGGGCCGCATGTCCTTCACCTGTCTCAAAGCTCCATACTACGGGGTAATCTCCCGCCTCGGTATTGATCTTGTCCGGAGTCTCAACTACATTATCAAAACGCTCCCCTCTAAATCCAATCCATTCCCCCGTAAGTCCGGAAGGAGGCTCCTCCTCATATTTCATGAAATATTCACCGATCACGACATCATTCGCTTTACGAGCCAATCCCTCCGGGCGATTATCCGCTCCGGGAACCTGAATCGTAAGATTCTCACGAGGGACATACAAATGCCACCCTACAAGGATAGCGGTATAAATACATACCGTAGCAACCGTTATTAATAAGGTCTTTCTCTCTTTCACGATCTATCTTATTTTATTCGTTGTTTCAACTTCTTCAGCGCATTCAGCACAAATGTGTGATTATACAATTCCTCCGAATACCAAAGACGGGCAAAATAAAGCCCTATAGGTTCGGGACGGAACAATAGCCCGCTTTGATACATACCATATAAATAATCAAAGCCTCGTTCCATCGATTTAAGATCACTTTCGGGATAAGAAGCCAAGGCACTTAACGCACGGGCTGTCAAAGTGATTTTTGAGGCAACCTTGGGAGCACCTCCCCATCCCCCATCCTCATCCTGAGAAGCTAAAAGATACCGGAGACCATTCTCCGCCAACTTCCGAGCCAATGGATTCCGGGAAGTCGACAAATATTCCACCGCCATCGCCGTACCATAAACAGGAGAACGCTCATCCTTCGCATCTTGGTCTCCAAACCATAAAGGAGTCCATGAACCATCCGATGACTGAATCTTCCACATCCAACCCAATAACCGACGGATACTCCTCCGGCATTTAACCCTCAATTCCTTAGGGAGCGCATCCAGCCAAAGCTCGAAAGCCAAAAGTGAATGCGCAGAGATATCGGGACTACTCCGGTCGAAAGGGAGTTTTCCCCAACCTTTACAAAAAGTAGGCATTCCCCCATCCTCATTTTGCAAAGCTAAAAGCCACTCCACACCTTTACCTACTTCCTCGCTATAAGTCCCGCCAGTTAAGACATGCAAAGCGACCAGCGCACCGGAAGTATCATCCGCATCAGGCACAGACCCGGGAAGATCACTCCATCCCCAACCACCTTCCTTGGCACCCGTAAAAGGATGCCTAAACGCAAAAGCATTCCGCTTTATCCGTTCAATAAAAAAAGTTTTATCCTCCAAGTCTTCCCCTAATGCTTTTATACTTAAAGAGGTAACCCAGCAAGACAAATCCGTATCAATCGGCCAAGTGCCATCCGGACGAACCGTTTTTATCAAGAACTGAGCGGCCTTTTGTGTTACCGCATGTTCCCGGAAACCGGCCCCACTCATACACATACTAACAAAAGCGGTCAATGGGGCAGCTTCCAGAAAACCACCATGACTGGGTTGCAACTTCTCTAATACACGTAAGGATTTCCCTATAAACGACTCTCGAACAGATGATAAAAAATCCCGTTTTCCCTTTTCATAACGAAGGATTCCCACCGCTATTAAGGCAGGTATCGCATAACTAACGACCGGTAATCGCAGAAAGCGAAACAGCCGTTGAGGTAACACGGAAAGCTCGAAAGGCAATTGCGGGATACGATCCCAATGTGTAATAACTCCCGCCAACGCACACATAACTAAAATAGGAACGGAGAAAGTCAAGTCTTTTCCATAATAAGAGAGAACCCCCTGTACGATATCCTCATCCGTATTCCCTCCTAAACGTTCCTTCAAATAGGTTTCTGTCTCATGAGGCGGTATATCCACCGCATATAAAGAAGCATACGAAAGCAGGGTAGCTGTCATATTAGAAGGGCTTTCCACGCTATCCCCCCAAGAACCATCCGCACGCATCGTTTTCTTCAACCATCCGGCTCCCTTCCTTATATATGGCTCATACGTATCCGAGTCGATTTGATATAAAGCAAAAATAGCGACAGATGTCGAGATTGCGCTTGAAGATAAACACCCCCTCCAGATTCCATCGGACGACCGTTTCTGTAAAAGTTGCCGGGTAATGTCCGCTATCATTTCATTTACCTGTTCTGTTCTCATAACGCTCCTAATGCCAATAATCCATAAAACACATACTCCACATCACTACTATCTTCCAGCAGTGTCGCCGAGAAACCACCCGAATCCAACCAATGAGCCTCAATAAAATCATGAACTGGCCTAACGGGTCGTATATCATAGCATCCCATAAGAAAAAGGGTCGTAGCCGTAGAAAGAAGATCCGGAACAGGAGCTCCTCGTCCAGCTTTGAAACCACCGGTCTCATCCTGCGTATCCCGTAAATAAAAAAGATCGTCGATCGGCTTATAGCCCTCCAATTGCCCGATAATCGCAAGGGCTGCGACCGTAGCGTTTGTCGTAGCGACCTCCCGATCCCGCAAATTCGAGTAGCCTCCTCCTTTTACACGATAAGACCTTAGCTTTTCCAAGACGGCCTTTTTTTCGTTTTCCTTATTTTGTGTATCTTCCAATAAAGACATCCAAATAAACCGGGTATAAGGAGACCATATGTCATCATGAGGCAGGTCCATAAAAGAAGTAAAACTCCTAATCGGCATCGGACGCATTGCCCCCAATAGAAAACGGAACTTTCCCTCTTTCATCAACCGATGTAGCAATACACAACGCATATAGGCTGCGTAATGAACCAAATCCAACGACATTACAGGCTGCTTTTCCAAATAAGATCTCCTTTTCTCCATACTCAAATCAATGCCCAATACGTATGACAGAAGCCAGCCGAACGAAGTATAGTACAAATCAACCTCTCCACTTTTGTTTACGAAAGTATCCCCCTCGGTCTTCTGGGATTCGACAAAGCACGATAAACGCAGAAGGGCCTCACTTCCCAACCGCTTTTTCCCTCCGTAAAGGGTATGCATCAATCTTGTTGATATTGTAGTTTTCATCTCAAACAGTCATTTATTTCAAGATTCGTTCGGTTACCCGGAAAAGAAGTCGTTTTAACTCCACATTCTTGATCTCATGCAAAGCTGTCAACGCAGCTTGATGATATGTATCTGCCATCTGCCCGACCCGTTCAAGAGTCGTTCGCAAAAGCGGCTTATTCTCCGAACGGCCTAAGAAAGCCTTCAAATTCTCACATTCCAAAAGGGAATGCGTAAATACAGGTTCCGGATTTTGCTCACAAAGCACGGCTAATACGGCAGAGGGCCTTAACGCTACCGGCCGGTCATCCTTAAAATCCTCTATATCATCCAATAACTGATATGCGATACCCAATGCCCGGGAATACTGATGAAAGATCCGACGAAGCACCTCGTCATCACCTGCGCAGATCAATCCTAATACCAAGGATACCTCGAAGGCAGGGACCGTCTTATTACAGAATATTTCCAATACCCAATCCAATGTCAAAGGGCGAGGGGAAACGCTCCATTCCAGTTCCATTCCTTGTCCTTTACAAAGCGCTATATGCGCATCAGCAGCCACCGCTGTTAGTGCTCTCGCATCACACTGAGATAAAAGCCGATAGCCTTCACCCAATAAGATATCACCGACATTAATCGCTATAGGCACACCATACAAAGCATTTATCGTTGGTTTACCGTACCGCTCCTTATCATTATCTTGTATGTCATCATGCACTAAAGAGGCTTTATGGAAACATTCCACCGCAATAGCGGCCCGCTGTACATCGTCCGGAACCTCAGCCTCCCCGGTCAAAGCCAGATAAGTAGCCGCCAATAAATAAGGACGCCATCGCTTGCCTTCACCGCCCATCCATTCTAAGGCGACCGAAGAGGTTTGGTCTTTAGCCGGAGAGAAATGGCCTGCTAAATTCTCTTTCGAGAACCATCTTTTCAAATCCGCTCGTAATCCATCATAATCCAACAGCCTAGCCTTATTATCCGAGCGCATCCCCATCATACGAATCACATATTCATAATCAACATGGGTATCCTTACATCCGGACGTATTTAGGGGTATAGCCAAGCCCGGAACAGCATTACTGATAAGCAAGGGAAAAGCTTTTTCCAAGGAATCCAAGCAACTTACCCCGATCACTGAATCAACTACCCGATTCTGTATCAAGCCTACCACGGAAGTAAAACCTTCTGCGACAATACTCATTATGCCCAGACTTTCCGCTTTATCTTGAAGATCGGGAATCGAACAATGACTACATCGATGGCATAAAAGACCTAATTCATCAATTTCCGCCTGGCATTTAGCAGAATTACTCAAACACTTAGGTAGTAGTAATACACGTCTCTCATAGGGAATGGAAGCGACCGTTTCCTTCCATACTTGATTATGGATCTCTACCATCAGCCACCCTCTTACCTCTACGTCTAGTGCATACTCACGAATCAATTGATCCGCGAAGTTCGACAAATCGTCCAAGGACAGTGGGGGCTGGATCGTTAAATCGTCCACAAATGCTTGAATTCGATTACGCAATTCATCCCGTTCAGCATAAGATGCCGGTATGTTATGTATCAGTTTGTTTTCCATGCGTACTCAAAGATTAACCGTAAGCTCCAAATCCAAAAAAGTATTTCTTCTTCAAGAGTCTGTAAAAAACATTCTGCTCAGGAATCTCCTCCCCTTCCATATCATGACCGGGAACCGGGTTCATTTTCTGATATTCCTCCCTTACCGTACCCCGAGTCGTAGTATCTATCGCACCCTGTTGTTCCAAGAATCTCCACATTTTTCCGGGATCTTCCAAAAGGATACAGCCCCTGGATGTCTCGGCTGTCATTTTCCGCAGATCCGCCAAAAACCTTGAATCACGGAATAGCTCCACCAAGTTTGAGGCATCCCCATTAATAAAGTCCCTAGCCATCTGTAAAGGCGGGCAAAACTCGACCGCCCCCGACGGAGATATATGATGGCTCATACCCGTCGCCGCCGGACATAGGGCTTTTCCCTTATCATCCCAATAAGTATCGATAATAAACAAGGGCGCATCCCTCCGTTGCTCGACAATAAACCGACGGAAATCCCTAATTTGCTCCTTAGTCAACGCATTCTCCACATTAGGAACCGCTCCCACCGGACGATAGATATAATACCACAAATAGAGCGCACCCTCCCTAGCCATCCGTTCGATATGGGCCCGACTCACCAAATCCTCATAATTACTCCGGCATATACTGGCAGCTACACCGAAAATCAAACGGGCTTTCCGACAGGCACGCACTCCACGGATCGTACGATCCAATACACCATCTTTCCCACGGCGGATATCGCTCTCGTCTTTCAATCCTTCGATACTGATCAGAGGAGTAACATTTCCCATCTTTTTTAAGCGAAAGGCCACCTCTTCTGTCAGCAAAGTAGCGTTGGTAAACAATTGGAAGTAGCAGTCCGAATGTTTCTCCATGGTTTCCAACAGACCTTTATACATCAAAGGCTCTCCTCCCAGTATCCCGAAAAAATAAGAACCTTGTCTTTTACTTTCGGTTATAATACCATTCAATTGGGTTATAGAGAGGGCTTTCCTGCCACCGGCAGAGACCCAACAACCGCTACAACTCAAATTACAACTCTCCGTGATGGATATCATCACGAATGCGGGGAAAAACGGAGCGCCTAATGCTTGTCGCTTCTCAAATGCGGCCATGTTCCGAAAATTACGCCAACCGAAATTGTACATGAACTTCCATATCAGACGAGGCGAACATTCCTTGAATATCCGTGAAGAGGTCCTTGCAGTCGCTATGTATTCGTTAAATCTCATTGATTATCTTTTTTCAAGAAAGAGACACCGGCTCTTCGTTGTGCCAAACGTGCCCGAAGTGTATCCGCATAAACCGTTTTCGCATCGATGGAAACCGCCAATTCCTCATCCTTCAAACCCCCATTGATCGGAGATTTCTCATATTTGGGAAATATAATCGCTTTATTCGGGCACATCCGGGCACAAGCCGGACAATTATTCTTACAATTCTGGGGCTGTTTTACAGTTACGACACCGTCTTCTATCGTATAAACACCGAACAGGCAGAAGTCATGGCATTTACCGCAGTCCGTACAACGTTCTTTATCCAATGTAGGATACCAAGCATCGACACCAATCTTGACCGGAAAAGAAGATACCGACTGGCGAATAACCTCCTCTTCCTCCATTTCTACGGGACTAACCTCATATGCGAATCCGAAAGAATCCAAAATCGCTTCCATACCCTCATTCCGGATATCCAATACACGAGAAGTTTCCATTCCCACGGAAGCGAAAAGGGAACGGATCGCCCTCGGATAGCAAGCGATAATCGTGGATGAGGCGACATCCGGCAAATCCGATGTTCTCTCCCTCACTTTCTCACATAGATCAGGCTCTACTACCACATCATATCCTTCTTGCCTTAAAAAGGCCGCCACCTTTACCACTTTCTCCTTATCTATAAAAGAGCGGGAGGCACAAGTACAAATCGTAACTCTATTATTATATAGCATTTCCATCAAGTATTATTATTCGTCTTTCGCAATATTACAAACAATATCCAAACACTAGTACAGCATCCGGCGCAAGGCGAAAAATTGAGTACTTATCACGAAAAAAGGCGATTTCCGTACCATACAGAAACCGCCTTCTTGTCAACATCACATCAAGCTAAGGTTACACTCATTTATTATCAGCCAAGTAAATATCCGTAAATGTCACAGCGCCAGTTAATCGGTTATTATTATTAGTAACATTCAACAATGTGACATACTTACGATACTGATTATCGCTCAAAGCACTTTTCATCAATTTCAGATTTCCATAAACAGCTTTCTGCAATCGCTCCTCCTGACGTTTCGTGTCTCTACTCAAGCTTTCCTTTTGTTGTCCTTTAAAATATTCATTAATGTCATATACCTCATCCATCTGAGATGGGGTCAAATCCAAGTAAGAACTTAATTTGCCGAACTCTACCGCAAACGGTTCTTTATTACCATTTTCATTCACACATTGCGCTTTCGCAAAACTTACTGTAGCACTAATACCTAAAATCGCTACTGCCATAAATAACTTTCTCATAATACCTAAAATTTACCTATTAAAAAATCAATAACATAACAAAACAACCAACCAATCCTAATCAAGATAGCCTAAACATTCTTTCGACTTCAGACCAATCCTTTTACCAAACCATTAACCTATTCTATAGTATGATAACTTTGAGAAATATCAACTTACATATCATCAATACATCTCTTTGTTTCTGTTACAAAGATGGTGAATTATATAATAGATAGTTTCTAGTTTATGACGAAAGGGAAAAAAACGGGATTCAACACGAAAACAGCAAAAAAATGCCGATTCTTAATGAACCGGCATTGATATTAAGTACTATTCTTGACTGACTATCCAAGACTTAAACTCGGATGCTTTATTTTTACTAATATAAATTCGCTCAGGGACTTCTATATCGAGAGTGACTAATAAACGGCTATCAAACCAAATCGTAATATCCTTTACACT
The DNA here is from genome assembly GCF_964238835.1 of Parabacteroides sp. 20_3. Classification (NCBI taxonomy): domain Bacteria; kingdom Pseudomonadati; phylum Bacteroidota; class Bacteroidia; order Bacteroidales; family Tannerellaceae; genus Parabacteroides; species Parabacteroides sp. 20_3. Next base: position 165,907 of record NZ_CAXSNO010000005.1, read on the forward strand.
GTCACGGGAAATTATAAACTGTTTATTCGCACGAATAAACTCCGCCGGATTCAACGAAGATATAATTTGTTCCAATGTTTTAGCATACGGATACGAACCTCCATTCCTTAAATAAATATAAGTATTCTTATCCGCCGTATAGAAACAAGATACCTCATTCAAACCAATAGGCAATAGTTTATCCTTGACAGGTATCAACAATTTATCCTTATATTTCGGGCTTAAAGACAATTGCGTTAATTGAGATAAATAGTGTAAGACATCCTGTTGGTTCCATCTACTGAATTTCTCTAATGAGTGGTTTAGTTCCTCTGGTTTTACGGGTTTTAATAGATAGTCTATACTATTCACCTTAAACGCATCAATCGCATACTGGTCGTACGCTGTCGTAAAAATAATCGGAGTCTCCACCTCTATCTGATCAAAGATCGCGAAAGCGGAACCATCCGACAAATGAATATCCATAAATAGCAAATCCGGTTTCGGATTGGCTTGCAGCCAACGAACCGTTTGCCGGACACTCTCCGTATTCCCCATTATCTCTATGGAAGAATCCAAGCTCAGTATCATATCTGCCAAATTCTCATAGGCGGCAGTCTCGTCTTCTACGATCAATATTTTCATATAGCATTATTTTAAAGGAAGATAGACCTTGAACATTTGTTCATCTGATTCTACCCTTATTTGTTTATCCATTAACAGTAAAAAACGGTTTTCCAAATTCTTTAGTCCAGTCCCATTTGTATCGGGAGGTGTCAACTTTGGATAAATAGGGTTCGTAACGACTAATTCCATTCGCTCATTCAACTCTATCCGTATATCCATTCGATGATCACTATCAATAATATTATGTACGGTAGCATTCTCCACCAAAGGAAGCAAAGAAAGAACCGGTATCCGCAAATTCCACTTATCTTCGGGAATGTCGATCGTAAAAGTCAGCTTATTGGCAAAACGCACCTCCATCACATGGCGGAAAGCCTCAATGAACATCAATTCCTCTTTCAAGGCAACCAACCCTCTTTTATCACTCTGTAAGATATAACGGAAAATATCAGATAACTTTGTCACATAAGATAACGTATGCTCATCGTTCTTTTTCCGGATCAAGGAGGAGATCCCATTCAAGGCATTGAAAAAGAAATGAGGATTTATTTGGTTAGCCAAAGCATCGCACCGACTCTGCAAACTCTCGATGCGCAACTTCTCTATCTCTTGCTCTTTTTCCCGTTGCTTGGTGAAAAGCATCGATATATATCCGATAAAGGTACACAACAGACAAGTAACAAAGAACTGGAAAATCAAGATACTTCCCATGCAATCCGTCTTACGAGTACAAAATGAGATCCCGAAAGATATCGTCGCATAAAACAGATAAGCGATAAAGGAAAACAAGAAATTCTTCCATAACCGTTTCGTAAACAATGATGTCTGGAGCTTACCCAGATTATAGCGAAGCAACAGATAGATGAACGTCAAGAAAAATAGAAAACGATACGTGAAAAACGCAAAGAACCCAAAGTACTCGGACTTGCTCAGAAAACTCAACTCCCAAGGTATCCACGCAATATTCGTATAGATAATAAAGATTGCGCTAATCAAGCTGACCAGCGGGAGCTTACGTGAAATAGATGTCTCAAATGAACTCATAAATATCCTATAGTTTTTCAAAATACAAAGTAACATCAATTTTTCACGACTTCTCTCATTGTTTGAAGCAAAACGAAAAAAAGAAGATTGAAAACGAAAAAGCAACCTACTATCCGACAGGAATCTTTAATACCTGACCCGGACGTATATCAGGACTGGACAAACCATTCGCTTTCTGTAAAGCCGCCGTACTAACCCCCGGATACTTTTTCGAGATAGAATACAAGGAATCTCCGGATCGTACCTTGTAAGACACAAAGCCTTTCTGGTCCGTGGCAGATGAGGGCTGGGTTATCTTTTTAGCCGAGGCTGAAGCGGTAGAAGACCTCTCCGCAGGTTTCGCTGTCGTTTTAGTCGAAGCCGAGGCAAAAGCGACACCCCCATTATCTACATATAATCTTAACCGTTTTCCTTTCGCTACCCGGTTGGAGCCTAGCCCGTTCCATTTACGGATATCTTTCGCTGTCACTCCATAGCGATTAGCGATCGTATAAAGATTCTCACCACTCAATACCACGTGGGTGATTTTTTCCCGGGTCGCACCACTTGGTAAAGAGCCATTAGAGTTATTCGCGGAAATGCAATTCGCCAACAGTTCCTCGATCCGATGCGTATAGACCGTATCTTCTTTATCAATAAAAGCATAGGTTTCTGCCGCAGGTAGTTTCAAGACCGAAGGGCGGGTATTACCCGGAACGATGTCTCTTTTATATTGTGGATTTAACGCACGCAACGTCTCAATATCTACTTGCAATAGATCCGATACTTGCTGCAAATGTAGGGCATTATTCACCATGACCGTATCCGTGGCTAGCGGCAAGCTGGTTTGCATCGGACAGATGTTATGCTCGCAATAATAATTCATGACGTAATTGGCGGCGATAAATAAGGGGACGTATGAACGAGTCTCTTTCGGTAAATAAGGGAAGATATCCCAGAAGTCCGTCTTGCCCCCCGAACGACGAATCGCTTTATTCACGTTGCCCGGCCCACAGTTATAAGATGCCAACACTAAATTCCAATCCCCATAGATAGCGTACATATCCTTGAAATACTTACAAGCGGCCTCGGTCGCTTTCAAGGGGTCCCGGCGCTCGTCCACCAAGCTATTAATCTCCAAGCCATAGCTCTTACCCGTAGGAAGCATGAATTGCCATAAACCACAAGCGCCCACTCGAGAGAGGGCTACCGGATTCAAGGCACTTTCCACGACGGCGAGATATTTCAATTCAATAGGCAGGCCATGCTCATCCAACACCTGCTCGATTATCGGAAAATAAAAGTCCGCCATCCCCAGCATATAACGCACTAAATTTCGTTTACGCTCCGCATATAAGTCAATACAATCACGCACTATATTATTATAGGGCAAAGCGATCACGCTGGGAAGCCTAGACAGGCGGTCGATATAGACCGAATCCGGGAAATAGACATTCTCGTCGTCATCATGGCAAAAGTCCTCTCTTTTTGAGAAATATTGCACATGCCAAGTACGGAGCAAACTATCCACGTTCGCATCCAAGCTTTCCGGAATCAATCCGACCTCAGACTCCAGCGAGCTTAAGGTATCTTTTTCCTCAATTCGGGTCTCTTCCTGCGCATAGACCAATGAGACCAAACAATTTAAACAAATGAGTGCTAGCAGGTATCTTTTCATGTATATCAGAATTTTAGACTGCAATTCAATCCGTAAGTACGAGGCGTGACACTCGTCTTCGGACTAACAACCGGCTCCAAATGCAAGGATAAATCCGGTGATATATCAAAATCGAATAACTGGGCATCCACGTAGGCATCCACGATACTCAACGCATACACCCCGACCGTAATAATTATACTCAAGTCTCTATATCGACGAAAATAATCCTTCTGTCTTTTCAATTGATCCTTGAAATTTGAATTATTAATCGCATCCTCAGGAGCCATGGAAGTCAAGTCTTGCCAACTTTTACTCCAAGCATCCGGATTTTCCAGATTCTTAGCGGCATCATACATGATATCCTTATAAGCCGTCGAATAATCCTTATAGTTCTTGTTGTTCCAAGTCACGGCATACATACATCCCATCAAGCCACCGTAAACGATCGGTAATTTCCAATATTTCCGGTTATAGATCTGTCCCAGACCCGGAACCAAGGCGAACAAGACCGCTTTTGTCGGATTCGGCTTAAAAGCCAGCTTCATCTTCACTTCCGGTACGCCCACCGAATCGGCCGCCATCAAGACGGCTTGCACGGTAGAATCCGGGGCAGCTACCTCCACGGAATCGGAAACTATAGCAGGAACGGCTTTCTCCGTCTTATCCTCCTGTGCGTTACCCATCCCGGCATAGCACATGAATCCGATCAAAAGGAGTATGATTCGATTTCTCATTTCAATTTATCCAGTAACCCGATCAATTGCTCCAACTCTTCTTCCGTGGCGAAAGGAATCGTAATTTTACCTTTTCCCTTCTCATTGCAAGTCAACTGGACTTTCGTATTGAAGTAACGGGACAAATGATCTTTCAGCAATTTAAACTCTTCCGGAAGTATCGGCTTACGATCCGATTTTTTCTTTTCCGGCAATTCCGGTTGTATTCCCTCGGCTATATTACGCACCATCTCCTCCACGTTACGAACGGAGAGTCCTTGAGCCAATATCTGCTCATATAAAGCTAATTGAACCTCCGGATCATCCACCGGGATCAATGCCCGGGCATGTCCCATATCGATCTTCTTGTCCTTCAATCCTACTTGGATCTCGGCGGGAAGTTTCAACAAACGAAGGTAATTGGCGATCGTTGCACGCTTCTTTCCAACCCTTTCGCTCAACCCCTCTTGGGTCAAGCCGTAATTATCGATTAATTTTTGATAAGCTAACGCAATTTCGATAGAGTTCAAGTCCTCTCGTTGGATATTCTCTATCAAAGCCATCTCCACCACGTTCTCGTCGGCCGCCGTCTTAATATAAGCGGGAATACGCTCCAAACCTGCTTTAAGCGACGCACGATAACGGCGTTCACCAGAGATGATCATATATTGCTCGGGGCCGATTTCCTTCAACGTAATCGGCTGTATCACGCCTAACGAGCGGATAGAGGTAGCCAACTCCTCCAAGGTCTCTTCCTCAAAGACAGATCGAGGTTGCTCCGGATTAGGCTGGATCTTGCTTAACTCGATCTCACTAATAGACGATGAACCACCTGTCTTCAGGTCATCCATCGTAATTAACGCGTCTAATCCACGGCCTAACGCCGATCTTTTTAATGCTGCCATAATCCTTTATTTTTTTCAACAATCTCCTGTGCCAACTGCATATGGTTGATAGATCCTTTCGAATCCGCGTCATACAATAAGACAGGTTTACCGTAACTGGAAGCCTCGCTCAACTTCACGTTTCGTTGGATCACGGTAGTAAATACCAAATCGCGGAACGGACGTTTCACTTCCTCATAAATCTGGTTCGCCAAACGCAGGCGGGAATCATACATAGTCAAGAGGAATCCCTCTATCTCCAGCGCCGGGTTCAGCTTTGATTTGATAATCTTGATCGTGTTCAACAGCTTACTGATACCTTCCAAGGCGAAATACTCGCATTGTACCGGGATAATCACCGAATCGGCGGCTGTCAAGGCATTCACGGTTATCAATCCCAAAGAAGGAGAGCAGTCGATCAGGATAAAATCGTACTTCTCTTTCAGCGGTGTTAATATCTGCTTCAATATCCGTTCACGATTCTCCAAGTTTAGCATCTCGATCTCCGCTCCCACCAAATCGATATGAGAGGGGATGATATCCAGTCCTTCCACTTCAGTCTGTGTGATAGCGCCACTCGCGTCCTCACCGTTCACCAGACATTCATAGATAGAAAGTTCTACATTACGTATGTCCACACCCAGACCGGATGAGGCATTCGCCTGCGGATCAGCGTCTACGACCAGCACCTTTTTCTCAAGAGCGGCCAATGACGCAGCCAGATTAATCGTGGTGGTTGTCTTCCCGACTCCACCTTTCTGATTTGCTAAAGCGATAATCTTTCCCATACTATACCTAATTAATTCGAGGGCAAAACTAAACATTAAAAACTGAACCAAACAGGGTTCAATCAAAACAATGCTTGTTTTGTTGATAAATCGCCCTAACTGTTGATAACTCGCAAATATAAGCAGAATAAATCAAATAGAGGGTTATAAGGCTGGTATATAGGTGTTTTTTTGGAAATGATAACGAAGTTTTAAGTTACATACAGACCCATCCCATCCTTCGGGCAATGTCTTGGAATATATTTTTATCGCAGGAAGGAACCTTTATCGTATAGATCTCAGACCGTGATTCCACATGAAAATATCCCTTTTCCGGAAGCCTTTCCTCCGGCAAGGCCTTTCCCTCAAAAGACTGTAGCTCATAATGATTATCATTATAAGACACATTGAAATATTCATTGTCATTCTCCGGATTCAGATAAAGAGTCCTTAAATCGATCCTTCCTCCCAAATAATCATCCAGCCTAGAGGATGAAATCTTAATACCCGTATACCTGCATCCAGCCCCATCATCGAAAAGCAGGCATAAGTATTGCGTACCAAAAGAATCTTTAGCCACAAGGATTTGAGGCACACCATAAAACTCTAGGATCCTATCTAAAAACAAATTAGTCATAACATCATTACCTTTGCCTTATTTACATCAAAACAATAAGATCGCCACCAAGAATAATGAGCCACACCGAATGTCTTTTTAATCATGCCATCTTCTTTGCGAGAAGAAATCCAATGATTTCACAGGATCTCCTTCCGCAATTCTATAAAATACCCCACTACACGCCATAGCATCCGAAGGTGGACATAAGTCCGGTAGCTCCTCAAACCATTTCCTTTCTTCCATGATATCGCAAATATAAGCAGAATAAACAATATACCATATCAAGAATCCCATAAATATGACTAACGAGAAACCATAGCTAAACCACGTTTACCATTTTGACAATTTGTAATATCAAGTCCCGGAGAATCGATTTTTCCGGGCTGATGGACAGTTCATTCTCAAATACGAGAAAAAATTTCAGCAATCATTTACATGACAGCGTCTTATCGAAAAACGGCCTTTCATTCTAGCGGAATTCATTCATTGTAATTCATATTTAGTGGGTTGCTTGAGGGGGGTTATGGGGTTAGAACTGGGTCGTAACAAGGTTATGATGCCCATCCACAAGTATCAACAACCCTATTCTTGACTATTCACGATGCCCATCGGCACTACCGGCGTTGCCCAACGCGACCTATCGCATAGGCTTTCACCACTTATCACGTACAAAAAGGGGGCTTTTTCAATGAAAAATGCCGTTTACAGTCATCCAGCCTCTGCTATTTTACGCTCTCCACCGAAAAGGGATGTCACACATATAGACATTTATCTATCAAAAAGAAAGAATAACAGGGCAGTAGAGCCTAGAACCTGCACGAGTAGTCCTTACAATCCACGCCGGTAGTCGCATATGACAACACCGATACTCACACAAGGTGCTCATGAGAAAAGTATCTTAGTTTCATCGCCCCATACGCCTAAGATACTTCGCCAATGAACTTAGGATACTTGCTCAATGAAACTAAGATACCTTGTTTTTGTATTTAAATATGAAACACTCGTAGGGGAACGCACAAAAGCCCCGCCGAAGTACATCGACGGGGCTCTATCTTATGAACTGTGTCTTTCCTTACGGAAATTCGATCAGTTTTCTACTTATTTAACGATTGTCTTAACAGCCTCTTCACCCTCAACAGCTACAGCTACGATACCAGCAGGTACAGCGATAGTTGCGTTGTCTGAAGTAAGAACTGTCTCAGCAACAACCTTACCTAAGATGTTAGTGATAACTACTGACTTACCAGCAGCGCCTTGAACAGTTACAGTACCGTTGCCAGCTACTACAGATACACCTTCTACAGCTACTTCGTCGTTAGAAGTTACCATATCTCCCTTAGAAGCCTCTGGGTCTACATTGAATACCAACGCTGCATCACCACCGGTCTTAGAAGAGTTGAAATCAGAATCGCCGCGAGTTAATACCAAGCAACCATTTTGCATCTTCAACCAAGCTGCATACTTAGGAGCGATCGCATTTTCCAAGCCATGAACATTTCCTAAAGGAACATTTCCATTTACAGAGGTCTCAGGGCTATCTGAGTAAACATTCGACTCAAACATGAACGCATTAGCTTCGCCCTCTTCTGTCACACTCGCTGCCTTGTCCGGATCTACATAACGGAAAGACCACGTTACATTCTTGTGTTGATCACCTTGTAAGTTTACGATATAAGCACCATCGATCTTAGCAGCTTTGTAAGACTTAATAATCTCATCAATATTCAAATCCGCCGGTTTCATATTCTTGAACTCGTTCACCAAGATATACAAGCTATCACCGGAATGAATTGCCTTAACGAAACCTACGCGAGTATAACCATTCTTAATATCCATGTATGGTTTATCCTTATCTGCTCTAGCTGAGTCCGCAAAGCTTACCAAGTATTTACCATAAGCGAAACCTGCACGTCCCGGCTTAGCATGCTGGCAATGCCATTTATCAGTCTTATGAGCGTTGCCATTCTCATCGATATAGAAGTGTTTGTCATCAGCCTCATCACAAGGAATCGTCTCAATAGCACCTTGATCATCACGTGCTACAGAAATCAAGTATTGAGGCTTAACATTGCCTGCGCCACGGTTCAACCATGCGGTATCAATACGCATAGCCAACTTACCATTCGCTTTATCCTTGTTCCAGATACCTAAATAATCAACAACGCCATTTTTATCCTCAAAGTTAGCATTGGTCTCATCCATCAAGTATTCATGACGATATCTCTCCACGAATGCCAAGCTATCTGCGCCATCATTCACGTTCTCGCCAAGAACCGCCTTATTGAAACGACGATATAAAGGAGCATCGCTAGGCTCTACCGTGAATGAAGAAGTTCTGGACTCATTCAATAATTGAACTTTCAAACCAGCAGTCATACCATCATCAGCGATACCAACTTTTGCTGTTGTTGTATTCAAATCATTAATATAAGCTTTTGTTCCATTCCAATTAGACTCTAGGATCGCATAATAATGCTTTCCGCTAAAGTGGTTATTCTCTTTGAAGAAGAATGTATCAACCTCGGCTGTAGTTCCTACATTCTTAGCACCCATCGCATACTTGCTACCATAAGCCTTAACTAATTTAGCATCTTTATTTTTAGCGATCACATAGTTTGTTCTCTCCAATTGAGCCAATCCCGGGATCTTCTTCAACAAAGCTGCATCTACATCAATACCATACTTAGCTGTAGAGCCTTCAGTCAAGGTATATTCGTTAGCAGCCTCCTTCACGTAAATCAAAGAATCTTTGTCTGCACCGTTAGCGATCCAATAATCTTGAGTGAACGGATTCAAATAGTTGAACTTATACTTATTAACGATCAACTCGTTCTTAGCAAGATACTTATAACCCAACTTCTTATCCTTGATTATGGCAGAGTCCGTGATCTGGACAAAAGTAACCCCATCCAAAAGATCATAAGAAGCATCGATCTCATTTTTGTCATTCAATCTCAATTGAACATTGTTATAAGTCTCTAAGAACTCACGGTTAACCACCTTAATCGGAGATGTAGCCTGAGAAGCTTCCGAGTTCAAAGTCTTCGTGATTACCCATTGATAAGCTGGCATGTGCATAGGATCTTGCTCATCCAAAGTAACCCACTCAACCTTGTTGTTACCTACGTTATCATTCTCATGAATAGGAGCAGCCAGAACTTGTCCCTTAGCGTTCTTAATGATATACAAACCGTTAGCAATAGATGTCTTGTCACTTGCAGCATTGCAACCCTTCAAGCCAAAACCGATATGTGTATTGATTGGTCTAGCACCGATTGTCGCAATTCTGTCAGCTACCGTAAAGTTCTGCAACTTAACGAACAATTGAGAAGGAGCAACTGCATCACCAGGCATCTCAGCTACAGCGTTATTATCTAAATTAACGTCAGTATCAGAAACTCCTACATACTTAGAACCATAGTTCTTAATATCTGTTACATCTTTCCAATATTTTTCGGCATTCTTTTCATTCTTATAACGAACCTGCTTTACTTGGATAAACAAGCTATCTGTAGAAGGTTTGTAAGAGAACAAGAACTTATGTTGATTAGCCAACGTTGAATTCTCTACATCTTTGTTCGGCTCTTTTTCAGCATTTGTCCAGCCAAACTTCAAGAATTGGATACCTACACCATTAGCAGCGGTATCAACTTTCAAATAAGAGTTCTCATTCTCTTTATCTGTCACATAAACGAAATTGTGATCAGCAGCAAGACCACCCTTTAGTTCTTTTGCGACAAACGCTTTAGTCGTAAACGGGTTTACGTCAGCATTAGCATCCTGATTGAAATTAAGAACATTCTTATTATCTTTCAAATAAGCGTTAATCTCATCTGCACTCAACACGTAAGTACCTGCGTCGTACACAGTAAACTTTACAGCATCAGTTAAACCTCTAGCTTCACTAGCTAAAACTTTCTTAGCTTTTAACACACCATTATCTTCCAACAAGATAAGAACATAGTCAGCCTCTTGATAAGTAAACATCGGTTGATTTTTCTCCAACACTTCCTTGTAAGTTCTAGCAAAAGCCCAACCGCCGTAAGTTTCACCAACTTGAAGAGCCCCAGAAGTAGCGTTTACCGCCAAGCCCTGAACATCAGCCTCATTGATCGCCAAAAATTCACCTGTAGCTTTGTTCACGAAGTCATAGATAGGCTCTTTACCTTGACCTTGCTCCGTAATCGTAATACACCACAATGAATTCAGTAAATTGTAATTGGAAGCTTTGACAACATACTTGCCATTCTCTATAGCAAGGACACCGTTTGTCGTGTTGCCTGTAGCGGTGCTGGTTACTCTTAATTGATACAAACCGCTTAACGCAGCTTTATCCAATTTTGATACCATAAAAGCATCCGCACCATTGTTAACGCCAGTCAAATCTGCCGCATTCGCAGTAGTGAATGCTGAAGCTAAAAGTAAGCTAGCGCACAAAAAAGTAGAAAACTTTTTGTTCATAATTAAATAATTTAATATTAATACTAAAGTGTAATAAGCTCATTCATTGGGCTGCCTTCACAAAACCATAATACTGACAGCCGACTTTATCTATCATTTGCAAAGGTACGCGTTTCTTCGATTCGCGCAAATCTTCCCTATTATTTTTTTGTCATCCTACACGCTTTCTTATCAATCAAATAGGCTATTCATTACGAAATAGCGGATTATAACCACGAACTACCCATCCCTTACCTATATCCCCCACTCCATAAAAGCCATTCTCGAACCAAGGCCAAGCATAATAATCCCTCAACCACCAATCAATATAAATTAATGTACACGTACATTATTATTCATGTTATAAAGATTACTTCCACTGGAATTACCGTATCTTGAAAGGATACAAAGTACTATTTACCTCCCCATAGGATATATAATAAGTGCCAAAGGATATATACTTCCCCAACCAAGTAAGTATAACTGCTCCCAAAATCCTCGCCCGTTACCGAGCCTTCCTCACACACCCAATCCCAATACACATCATCCCAATCAGACCTACGTCAAAAGCCTCATCCTTCAAATTCGTTCATTTTTTGTGATCACTCAAACGACTAACATGAAAAGAGATTCTATAAACGAGCTACTTAGAAGGAAAGAAGAACGTAGGAGAAAGCCCTCGCAAAAATCCCAGATTCGCGCCCGAAGAGGTCACTTACAATAAGAAACCTCCTTAAAAGCATAGCGACGGATGCTTCCATCCCGTAACACTAGCAAAAGATGCCCGGTTGATTCAATATCATGGATACAGGCCTCGAATTCTCCCGCCTCATCCCTATAGGCATGATAGCCCTCCCTTCTATACAACGCAGATTGATAGCGGATACGAATATCCTCGTATTCCTCTTGGAGAAGAGATAAATAATAGCGATAGAATACAGAGAGGAAACGGTCCAAAACCTCTTCTCGATCTACTTCCTTACCGATTATTTGAAACAAAGAAACAGGATTCGGAGCATCTCCCCGAAACACCGCTTGATTCAAGTTTATGCCGATCCCGATGATGGAGCAATATAGATTATGCCCTGATAGATCGTTCTCGATCAACATTCCGCAAATCTTCTTATCTTTCCAATAAATATCATTCGGCCATTTCACTGTGACATGATCCGTATATAAGTCTAACGTCTCTTTCACGCTCAAGGCCGCTATTTGAGAAATCAAGAATTGGCGATTTGCCGGGATGCACGTAGGGTACAGGACTGTACTAAACATCAAGTTCTTTCCCGCCTCAGACTCCCAGACATTCCCGATCTGCCCACGTCCGGCTGTCTGGAAATCAGCGACAACTACACTTCCTTCCGGAAGAGATTCTTTGATGATCAACTCACGAAGCAGGCTATTCGTAGAAGTGGTTTCCACCACACGCAAGATGCGGGGAGATTCATTATCAGTGCTCATCATTATAAATCTCCCTTATATTTTTTGGTAGTTTAGCGATCACCTCCCGGTAAGAGTGGAAGATCCAACGTTTAACCTCCTCGTCCTCCATATCCCGATCCAGATAAATGCTATTCCAGTATTTCTTATTAAAATGATAAGCCGGCTCAACCGCCGTATACCGTTCCCGTAACTCTTCCACATAGTCTGTACTGCATTTCAAGGAGACATGAGGCTCCTCCGCATCCAAAGGAAGCAGCAGGAACATCTTATTCTCTACCTTAAAGACCAGCGATACCTCATCGAACGGGAAACACTCGATGGTATTCTTCAAGGAAAGGCAGTATTCACGTACTTCTTCTATATTCATAACTTTTATCTTTTAACGGCAAGGAGCATAGAAAGCATCTTCGATATGGTCGATCAGGAAACCCGTCTCTTTCTTGATCAATGTCACGATATCAAAACGGACTGGTAAGTCTATATTAAAATAACGGACATAGGCATCCGCAGCGGCGACAATCCTCCGAATCTTCTTGGTGTCTACCGCATCTTCCGGTGAAAGCAAAAAATCCTCAGAGCGTGTCTTCACCTCCACCACGATTAACTCATCTTCCTTGACAGCGATAATATCCAGTTCATAATGATGCCAATGCCAATTGGTATGCAACACGTTATATCCATGTTTTACCAGATAGGCACGAGCCTCAGACTCACCTTCCCGACCCATATCGTTCTGTCTTGCCATCGCATTAATTTGCACAAATATAGCCATTTTCTTTGTTATTCGGCTATTCACTCGTACATTTGCAAATGTATGAAAGAAGAACGTAAATATTCATCGGCTCACCCCAATCATCCGAGGGTACACAAAGTGACCTTTATGCTGAATGACGAAGAGCATAAAGCGGTAAAACGTTACCTTTCACGCTACAAGATCGAGAATAAGTCCCGTTGGTACCGAGAGACGATCCTTTCTCACATCCTCAAGACCTTGGAGGAGGATTATCCGACTCTTTTCAACGAAAATGAGATGAGAAGATGAATCCTTTCAATGACGAATATTTCATGAAGCAAGCGTTGGTGGAAGCTCGTGCGGCAGCGTCCGAGGGTGAGGTTCCCGTAGGAGCTGTTATCATCTGCAACAACCAGATCATAGCGAGGGCGCATAATCAAACCGAATGCTTGAACGACGTGACCGCACATGCCGAGATGTTGGCGATTACGGCCGCCGCCGGAGTCTTAGGAGCGAAATACCTAACAAATTGTAGTCTATACGTAACCGTGGAACCCTGCATAATGTGTGCCGGCGCGATCGGATGGGCACAATTAAGCACGATCGTATACGGGGCATCCGATGATAAAAGAGGTTTCTCCAAATTCGCCCCTCAAGCCTTCCATCCGAAAGCGATTATCAAAAAAGGTATCCTTGAAAAAGAGTGCGCGGAAGAAATGCAGCGTTTCTTCAAGCAAAGACGCTAAGCTCTATTTAACTTCCTCGTAATCCACATACTCCCCTTCATCCTTGGCGAATATCTTCTTACGGTGCACATAAGGTGTACGATCATCATCATCGTCCCGGGCGGTAGTAGTCGTAGAACGATGTCCGGAAGTATTGCTATTTGTTTGACGACGTTGTTCTCCCTTACGAGTGTTGTTTCCGCTACCAAAAAAGATGTTCTTAAAGGTACGCAAGATGGAGAAACCCATCAGAAACACCAACAGGATAAAGAAAAAGAATATTACAAACAAAAACTTAAACATAATCCGATACTTAAATGATTCTTTACTATCACAAACACAAAGATAAGAATTCTTGTTTATCCCTTTTTGTTAAAAATAGACAAGACTATATATAACAGGATGGTTCCAGAGATTCCCAAGAATCCCCATAACGCCACGAAAATAATGGCACAAGCGATCAATATATAGCGAAGCTCATTACCCTTCCACGCTAAGGATTTCACCTTCAGCGAGAACATCGGTATCTCAGACACCAACAGCAAGGAGGTAATAAACGCCAAGATAACAGTCACCAACACGAACAAGCCTTCATTCGCATGGACAACCGGTAAAACAGAATACCCCGCCGAAGCCCAAAATAAAGCATGCGCCGGAACCGGCAAGCCGATAAACGAGGTAGTTTGCCGTTCATCAATATTGAACTTAGCCAAACGCAAACCTGAAAACGTTGGGATCACGAACGCCAGATAAGGGATATACGTATTCAATGAGCCAAAAGGCAAAGCCGTAGAAGCCTCTCCCAACAACCAATAGACCACCATGCCCGGAGCGAAGCCGAAACTTACCATATCTGACAAGGAATCCAATTCCTTTCCCATCGGCGAGTAAGCCTTCAATAAACGAGCGGCAAAGCCATCGCAGAAATCAAAGACCGCGGCTATAATAATCCAAATCAACGCAGATAAAAGATTTCCGTGCAAGGCCATAACACTGGCGACACAACCGGACAGAAGGCTCAGACACGTAATTGTATTAGGAATATGTTTTCTTATACTCATTTTGACAAACGGGCTATAGGCGTTTGATTGCCTGTTACTTTTTGATCCATCTCTATTAACACCTCTGTTCCTACCGGCAGGTAGACATCCACGCGAGAACCGAATTTAATAAACCCCATTTGCTCGTCCACATGACATTTCTCTCCCGGCTTGGCATACGTAACGATGCGGCGTGCCATCGCCCCGGCTATCTGACGAGCCAAGACATCCACCCCGTTCCTCGTGGTGATAACGACCGCCGAACGTTCGTTCTCCGTACTACTCTTCGGCAGATAAGCCGCCATAAAACGCCCGTTCTGGTGGGAAACATGCTTAACGGTACCGTTTACGGGAAACCAATTGGCATGTACGTTGAAGATAGACATAAAGATAGATATCTGTAGGCACTTCTTATGAAGGATCTCGTTCTCCATCACTTCCTCGATGGCAACGATCGTACCATCGGCGGGAGCGATCACCAAGCCTTCCGAATCATAAGGAAACCGACGGAAAGGACTACGGAAGAAGTTTAATACCAATAGGAACAATACGGTAGAAACAAAAGCGACAGAATAAAACAGCATACCCTTACCTACCGTATGGTACAAAGTTATATTCACAATAAATAATATTGTAAACAACGTAAGCAGTAAACCGGTTCCTTCTTTATGTACTTTCATTCTTCTTTGACTGTATCGTTTTATACTAAGAATCTGCAAAAATATTCATTTTTACCGAATATCAAAAATATATCACTTATTCACTGCCTCTATTTTGCCTAACTCTACGTACCAAAGGTATCCATCGACCCGCTCGAAACCCATTTTACGAATTAATTGCAGGTAATTTCTTACCTGATTAGGATGGCGCTTATCTTGCCGTTCGCCAAATTTATAATCCACGACAATTACCTTGTTATCTTTTATCATCACCCGGTCCGGGCGTTTAGACAAGCCTTTACCGAACAGGATATCCACTTCATTCAAGACACGGGCGGAACCATCATACCAAGCCTTTACCTCCTCCGCTTGCAATAATTCTTCCAGACGGCTGATCAACTCCGCCGCTTCCTCCCGGTTAATCACCCCGGCTAACCGATAACTTTCGACCGAAGCGGGAATATCTTTCGGCGTACGTATCCGGCTCAATACCTCATGCATCAAGGTACCGTGCTTCCGCCTGGCATTATCGAAAAAGAATCCTTTCCCATGCAGGCGTAATTGTAAACGATCATCCGGGGAAACGGAATACAGGCGGCTCATGGGGATTTCCTCCAGGGTATCTTCTGCCGTTCTACCCGAAGCTGGATGCCACCATTCGCCCCTTTCAAAGGTATCATCCTCGATATCCGTCTCCACCCCCGCCCACAATAGATCGGCGATGGAAGTTATCTTCTCAACCTTACCTTCCTTGTTGATCTTCCTCGGACGGGGGGAGAATACGATCAGTTCTTCTTTCGAACGGGTAAAAGCGACGTATAAGGTGTTCAAGTTATCGATGAAAGCATGCAAGCGCTCCTTGAAATAATCCTTGGCGAAAATCGTGCTACTCAGGATCTGTCCGTAACGGACAGGAACTAAGTGCAGGCGGTCAAACGGCTTCTTCTCCGGGTGGCACCAAAGGATAACGGGCTTTGTCGGCTTATGGTCGATCTCCCAGTCCCCGAAAGGAATGATAACGACCTTAAAACCTAAGCCCTTGGATTTATGTACGGTCAAGATGCGGATAGCGTTTTGCCCATCCGGGGTAGCGATCGTCTTTCGATAACCGGTCTCGTCCCACCATCTCAAGAAACGGTTCAAATCCGCGCTTTCTTTTTGGGCGTACTCGGAAACCATATCCAGAAAGGCTTGCACGAATACCTGTTCCGTTTCCGGGAAGTAAGCGGAGAAGTTACGGAAGAGCCCTTCGGTTACCTCGTACAAGGATTGCCGGGAAATAGACTGAAGGTTTTGAGAAACAGACTTATCCGCCTCGCTCTCCCCGAATTTTCCGGTTAATACTTGATAGGCATACATCGCCAATTTCCTGTTCGTCTGGTCCTCCGGATTTCGCAAATAGCGCAATACGGCGATCAGGAAACGGACCGCCGGAGAACTACCCACAAACAGAGCATCATCGGAGATGATATCGTAATTGTACCGGTCGGACGGATGCTCTTCCTTATAGGCTAGCAACGTATCAGCCACTAAAGCGCCTTCTTGATTGGTACGCACGAGTATGGCGATGTCTTTTAGCGCGTAACCGTTATCCTGCAAGCGCTCCAAGGTAGCCGGCAAGCGCTCCATCGCCTCTTGCTCCCACTTCTTCTCCTCATCGCCGGACAAGAAATCGATCCGTACATGTCCGTCCTTCTTCTGGAAAGGGGGAGGGACACGCTGAATGCTCTTATCATAAGCGGTCATGATCTTCGTGAAAAAGGCCGTGCGTTCTTCCTCGTTTAATGAGGAGGTTTTCAACGCTTCATTATATAGATCTTGCAGGATTGCCGGAGCGGTGGTGAAGAACCCGTTATTAAACTCCACGATATGGCGGCAGCTTCGCCAATTATCCATCAGGGTTTCCTCACGGACCTGTTCCTCCTCGAAATCCCTGCGGACTTGCTCGTCCAATAGCTTCCAATCCGAGTTACGGAAACGATAAATACTTTGCTTCACATCGCCAACGATCAAGTTCGCCCTACCATTCGCCAGACTCTCCTCCACCAAGGGCCGGAAATTATTCCACTGCATGCCGCTGGTATCTTGGAACTCATCGATCATATAATGATCTACGTGCGTACCCGTCTTCTCGTAGATAAAGGGGGCGTCGCTGCCACTGATGACCTTATTCAGCAACTCGGTCGTATCGGCGATCAGCATCACATTCTTTTCTTCCCGGTAAGAGGCGATTTGCCGGGAGATATCGGTTAAGATCCCTAACGTATAATAATAACGCACGATCTCCCGGGCCGTGTTATAGGCCGTCAGGTTGGCGAACAGGGATACGATATTCTTTACGCAGGCATTCAACCCTTCCTCATATACACACCCGATGATCTGCCGGAGGCCCGGTGGAGTCGTCTTGGTCGTATAGGCCTCCGGATTATCCGGCAAAGTTTGGAATGTGGCAGTCGGCTCTTTCATCTCACCTCTCGCCAGCTTCTCGAAATAGAAAAACGGGGAACGGCTTCCCCCCTTAAAATCCGAGGGTTGTAACGCGAACTGTTTCAGCAACGCCACTCCCTCCTCTCCTAAACGTTTCGCCTCCGCCTCTACGGAGCGGATAATGGCGTATAGCTCATTCTTATAGGCATCTAGGGCCTGCTTATCCGCAATATCTTTACCGACCTCCTCGCTAAATGCCTTATAACTCTCCTTAAAGACCTCCCGGCTGAGCGACATGATATCCTTCCGCAAGCTCCAGCCGCCACCATCCTCGATCTTGTCCTCGGCGAAACGCAGCAGCCAACCTAGCAAATCCTTGCTCTCCGGCTTCTCCAGATCGGCCAGCAGGTTATCGATCGCCTCGGTCAAGACCAGTTCTTGGTCCATCTCGATGCCATAGCCGCCTTGCAAACCGATCTCGCGGGTAAAGGCACGCATCGTTTGCTGGAAAAAGCGGTCGATCGTACTGATATTAAAGGCGGAGTAATCGTGCAGGATAGCGACCAGAATCTTCCGGGCCTGCTCCCTCACCTGCCGCTCCGTCAAGGAATAGGCGGAAGAGAGTAGCTGGATATAATCGGACGCGCGGCCGGAAGCGAGGTGATAAAGTTCTTGAACGATACGGGTTTTCATCTCATCCGTCGCCTTATTCGTAAACGTCACGGCCAAGATCCGGCGGTAAGCGCCCGGCTGGGAGAAGAGTAACATCAGGTACTCCCCTGTCAATTTATGCGTCTTGCCCGCCCCGGCAGAAGCCCTATAGATTGTTAGCATAGCGATCGGGGATTAGATCGTACGGCTTTTCGAATAGCCCTCTTTCCGGAGGATATCCAACACCTTGGCACGCAGGTCCCCTTGGATGATTATCTCCCCGTCCTTCGCGGAGCCGCCTACGCCGCATTTCACTTTCAAGAGTTTCCCCAAGGCGGTCAGATCCTCGGAAGTACCCCGGAACCCGGTGATCAAGGTAACCATCTTCCCTCCCCGGTTCCGTTTGTCCAAGGATATGCGCAAAGCTTGTTTCTCCTTCGGCAACGTATCTTCCTCCTCCGTATCTCCCGTATTATATTGAAAATCGGGATTCGTGGAGTACATCACGCCTAATCGATCTTTCCAGTCGTTATCCTTCATATATACTATTGTTTTTAATGGTTCAAAGCTACGGATTTATCCCGAAATAGGCAAACAAGCATTTCTTTTCTCCCAATGATGTTTTTCGGGGAAATAAAACACGTCTTTTTGTGACCCAATATTATAATTTATTTCTTACGTTTACATATTCTAATTTTGGTTTCACTTAAATCTAGCAATAAGATGAAGAGTAGTTTGATTTACTATTCAGCGATATCCATATTTTTCTTTCTTTCTTGTACGGGATCTAAAGAAAAGAGAAATATGGAATCAGATATCATCACCGTGAATCTGGAAAGGAGAGATAAGATCTCCACAAAAGACCTATTCTCCGATATCCAAGTCATCCCACTGGAGACAACGCCGGAATCGCTGATCCGTGATATAACCCAGATCAAGTTTTTTGAGGACCGATATTATATCCATGATTATCGAAGATCCCAAATCTTCGTTTTCGACCGGGAGGGACGTTTCCAATTCGCGCTTAACGAAAAAGGAGACGGCCCGGGGCAGTACCTAAATCTATCTGATTTCGCGATCGATACAGTCCGCAGGAATCTTGTAGTACTCTGCGCCGTCAGCAACGCTCTCTTTTTCTATGACCTAGGGGGTAAATTCATCGAGAAAAAGAGACTTCCGGATATTACTGGAACCTACAATTCTTTCCAGTTCCAAAACAAGGATACGATCGCTTTCTTCACCTATGATAATGACAATCGCCTGAAGTTCTATTCCCTATCAAGAAATAAGATAATCGATGAATACTTCCCGGAAGAGAGAAAAGATATATTTTGCAGGGGTGTATTTCCATTCCCACACGCTCTCCGCAGATCTTTGACTAACACGATTTATTCACTTTCAGGAGCGACCTTGACTGAGCTTTATCGCTGGGATTTCGGAGATTTAAACAATGACATTGAGAATTTAAAGTTTCGTCCCAATATGAGCAAGCAAGAACAAATCCAATACGTAAAGGACGCCTATTCCTCCAAGAGCGTAAATTATGTAATAGATTCACAAGGGCAAAACAGGAGATACCGATATGCCATGGTTGTCCGTAAAAACAAATACATCCACTTGTTCTATAATAGGGAAAAACATGATTTGCTTCAATTCGAGCGAACCAAGGAAGGCTTGCAACTTTACCCGATCTACTTCGGAGAAGACTTCATCCTTTGTACCCCGGAAGGAGGGCTTCCACTAAATGATCTATTTCCCGAGAAGCTAAGAAATGAGGATCAGCAAAGAATCATTCAATCGCACTCGGAAGAAGAGAATCCAATCTTAGTAAAATATGTTTTCAAAAATGAAGAGTAACCAGAATACTTCTTCCTTCCACCCACAAAAAAAACTCTGCCGGATCAGCGCCTCAAACACTCGATCTGGCAGAGTAAACCTCAAATTCAATTATCTCTTAGCGAAATCAATAATCATTTTTCTTTTATACTTAAAATTCAAGTCTCCATCATCCGCATGTACAATCCAATCCCCCCCAACAAGATAATTAGAATAGATACACATTTTTTCATTTTCTTGTGTTTTTAGATTGATATAATAAGATTATGCTCACAATTCAGCGGAAATAGACTTAGAAAAAGTACGGTTGCAAGTTCGTGAAAAAAATATTAATACAGCAAAATAAATCAATCATATTCAAGAATAATTTCCATTTTCAAAACTCATCATAAAGATTTATCGAATGAACCTTTAATATCTAACACACTAGAACACCATATGCCGCTATCCAGAGATATGGAATATCTTTTGTTATTGTACACATTATATGTTTCCTTAGAATAGATACCCTAATAATCATGATTACTATCTATAGTAAACCCGATCTACTATACATAGTAATTCAAAATACTATGGATAGAAATTCGAAGAGACCAAGTCTCGTTTACATAAATAGTTAAATATCAATATTATGCAATTATAACAGGTAAAAAACAGACTTATTGTATATTTTTTCGAAATAAAATTCAGTACGATTGTCCAGCGCAAAAATATTATACGCCACCAAACATCATATGTCTCAACGAGGAGTCGCACACGTATCCGTATCAAAACCATTATTTTATGAAGATGACAGACAAAGCCTTTGCTTTATAAAAGCGGATTCACTACATTTGCTACAAAATTTTCTATTGATGCTTATATCGCTTAGAATCATCGACCATGAAAAATACAATTCCTCTCATATTACTTTTATTTTGTATCCATTTGGGCGTGGGCGCACGACCCTCAGAAGGCAAGTCGATCGTCGTACTGCACTCCATCAACTTCGAGGAAAGCTGGACGAAACAGACCTATCTTGATATAGAAAATAAATTCGGGAAGGAAGGGTTTACCGTAAAGGCGATTCCCTTACAGATCCCCGGAATCCGCACGATGGAAGGTTTTCAAGAGAAGAGAAAAATGATCCTAGAGAGAGTACCTGTGCCACCCACCTTAGTCGTATGCATAGGAGATCCCTCTTGGCTTATCACCCGCCCGTTGTTTGACAAGGAATGGAAAGATGTTCCCTCTATCATCTGCTATGCCAGAGATAATATGTACCCGAAAGAAGAATATCTGATAGATCTGGATACCAACGCGCTCGAGACCTTAACCCCCATCACGGACGTAGTAAAAGGCTATAACGCCACTTTTATAAAATACTCAGTCTATATCAAGCAGACGATCGAGCTAATCAAAAAGCTACAACCGGGATTAACCAAGCTGGCCTTTATTTTCGACCATCGTTATATAAGTCAGCAAACGAAAGCGGATGTGGAGGCCGTGCTACGGAAAGATTTCCCGGGCATCCAATTCGAGCCGCTGTCTACGACTTCCATTTCCACCGAGAACTTATTGGACAGGTTGGCCCCTTTCGACAATAAGACCGGCGTCCTTTATTACTCATGGTACAGGACCCAGAAGGACAACGAGAATCGTTACCTAGTCGATAACGTCCAGAAAATGATTAACAGCTTCTCAGTTCCCCCCGTCTTTACCTTGCAAGACGTACAAACAAAAAACGGGAATTTCGCCGGGGGATATTATGTTTCTCCGGAGGATTACGCGCAGGTGACGGCCAACACGATCGAAATGATCCTCTCGGGAAAAGATAGCAAAGAAATCTCTACCCTGACTTCGGGAACCCCGAAGACTTACCTGAATTACCAACACCTATTGCTTCACCAAATCGATCCCGGCTTATATCCCCCAAACGCCACTTATTTCCAAGAGCCTCCCGGTTTCTTTCAGAAATACAAGGTCCATATCATAAGCCTACTCGTCATTCTGGTGTTATTGATAACGATAGGGATATTACGGGTACACCTCTTTATCCAAAAGCAAAAGGGCAAAGACAAGGAACTACGAATCGCACGCCAAGCGCAGGACTTAAACCAGAAATATCAACTCGTCTTGAAAGCCAGCAACATGATGACATGGACGTGGGACGTAAGAGCCGAGATCATAGAGTGCAATAATGTCTACCTCACCCAAAGATCCGCCCGTGACAAAGGCGTAAACGGGATATTCAAGATGTCGCCCGATGAGTTCTATAGCGGCGTGTACCCGGATGACCTAGACCGGCTCCGTGATAAGATGGAAGCACTTGCCTCCGGCGAGGGCCAACCGGTAGATGAGGAAATCCGCTACCTAGACGATACGGGGGAAAACTATATATGGATAGAAATTTACGCCATCACCGGCAAGACCGATCCCGTCGGTAAACCTATCTACCTGATCGGGGGAACTGCCCTGATCCACCAACGCAAGCTGATGGAGCAGGAATTGAGGGACAAAGCGAAGGTAGAGGAATCCAACCGGTTGAAATCCGCCTTCCTAGCGAACATGAGCCACGAGATACGTACCCCGCTGAACGCTATCGTAGGGTTCTCGAACCTGCTCGCCCAAACAAACCCCTCCGAGGAGACAAAAGAATTTTGCGAGATCATCGAGACGAACAACGAACTTCTCCTTCAACTCGTGAACGATATTCTGGATCTATCAAAGATTGAGGCCGGGCAAATGGATTTCATCTATTCCGAGTTCAACGTATCCACGCTATTCCGGAGCTTATACCAGACCTTCCAAAGCCGGGTGAAAGACGGTGTCACTCTCTATTGCGAGATACCCGAACAGGATTGTGTTATCTATTCCGAGAAGAATCGCTTGACCCAAGTGATCACCAACTTCCTCACAAACGCCTGTAAGTTCACGTTCCAAGGGTCTATCCGCATGGGATACAAGGAGAGGGAAGATGGATTATACTTTTACGTAAAAGATACCGGAAAAGGTATTGAGCGGAAGAACCTCCCGCACGTATTCGAGCGTTTCGCCAAATTCGATTCCTTTATCCAAGGAACCGGACTCGGGCTATCCATTTGCCAAACGATCCTAGAGAATCTTCACGGGAAGATCGGCGTAGAGTCGGAAGAAGGAAAAGGGAGTACTTTTTGGTTTACGATCCCATGCGCTGTATCAACACCGTAGCGTAAGCCGAGATCCCTTCCTGCCGTCCGGTGAAGCCCAGCTTCTCCGTGGTGGTGGCCTTGATAGAAATATCCTCCTCGTCCACGTTCATGACCTCGGCCAGCGTTTTCTTCATCAGAGGGATATGGGGATTCAATTTAGGGCGTTCGGCGGCTACGGTGGCATCGATATTACCCAACTCATAGCCCGCGTCTCTCAAAAGCTTCATGGTGTCACGAAGCAATATCTTGCTATCAATGTTCTTATATTCACCTGCCGTATCCGGGAAATGATAACCGATATCCCGCATATTGGCCGCTCCCAGTAAAGCGTCACAGACCGCATGGATCAGCACGTCCGCATCGCTATGTCCCAATAGGCCCAACGTATGCTCGATCTTAATCCCGCCCAGCCATAATTCCCGGTCCGGCACCAAGGCGTGGACGTCATAACCAAAACCTACACGTATCTTCATACCCATTTATCTGAAAAGGTTCTTGATTCCATCCATATCGAACGACAAGGAGAAGCGCAATGTCTGGTCCAACGGGTTACTCTGTACCGTACTGATCAGATAAGCGGCATCCAACTGGAAAACACTCATGCGGAAACCGGCACCGACCGAGAAATACTGACGGTTTCCCTGATATTTATTCTCATAGTAATAACCGCCACGAACAAAGAACTGCTGATTGTAATTATACTCCAGACCGATAGAGGCCATAATCTCCTCCAGCTCGCCCTTGAAGCCATTCGGCGAGTCACCGAATGATTTGAAGATACCGGTGATGGGCGACATGTTGTTGTAATCCTCTTTCCTCTTATTGAAATCGGCCTCATCCTCCCCGCTATCCTGCCGAGGCTCGACAGGAACCAAGTACTTACTCAAATCCACGTAGATACCGATCTGGTTATAATCATCGATCGGGTAGAGCAAGCCGGTACCTACCTTCAGCGTCGTAGGCAAGAACTGGTTCGTATTTCCACCATCGTAAGAGACCTTCGTACCGATATTGGAGACATTAAAACCAAAGCTCCACAGGCACTCGCTATTCCCTAAGATCACGTATTTCTCCAGATAACCGGCGATATCGGCGGCAAAAGCGTTATCCGGAACCATATCCGCATCCGACGAGGCACCCATGTCCGAACGAATATAGCGCAAGGCGACCGCCATAGAGAACACATCCGATAATTTACGGCTATAACTTACATCAAAAGCCATCTCATAAGGATTCAATATGAGCTGATTACCCATTCCTCCATCCCGGCTTTCCTGTACTTCTCCTAAAGAGAAATAACGCAAAGAAGCTCCGATCGCCTGCATATCGCTATCGCCTAATTTATAATAACCGGCCAGATACGCTAAAGCCACATCATTCACCAATTTACGTAACCAAGGCGTATAGGACAAGGCGACTCCGGCCTTACTATAGCTAAAAGCATACTTAGCCGGGTTCCAGTATTGGGAATTCACATCCGGCGTAGTAGCCACACCGTTATCACCCATAGCACCTCCGCGAGCGTCGGGCGCGATAGACAAAGACGGTATCGCCGTATTAATCGGGGCGAATTTATGTTTAACATCGTCTGCGCCTCCTTGGGCATATAAAGCCGTAAATGCCGTCAAAAAGCTGAAAACCGCTAGTAACAGACTGAATCTTGAAACTCTTACCATATATTCTATTCTAAAAATACATTTACATTTATCATTCCTAGAGGGTAATAAACATACCCCCATGCTTATTATAAACTAATTACCCGATACTTTATTGTGCGAGAATGATTAATTTATTCGCTTTCGTCGCCTCTTTCGAGTTATTCGTACTAATCGCCGCCCGATACAGATAAACTCCCGGGCGCAACCGCCTGCCACCGTTATCCGTCAAGTTCCAAGTTACGATATAAGCCTTAAACAACTCGGAGGAACCGCTCTTCTCGGTACTCCATAGGAACTTACCGGTCATATCATAAACCATAACCGTCACCTTTAAGTTCGACTCCGGACGATTGTGATGCAGAAAGAATTCCACTTGATCCCGTGCCGGATTCGGGGTGGCATACATCTCGATCAGATTAGGTTTCAACCCTTCCGCCACCTCAAAAGTAAAGGTATAGGTCGTGGAGTTATTTAAGATATCCCACACCTTAAACTCGGCCGTATGCATTCCCGGCTCCAGCTCGGGGATGGAGAACTGGACAAGTCCTTCCCCTTCTTTATCGGGTAATAGTGCATAGTAATTATTCAAGTTATAACTCATGGAAGGCATACTGTCGACCGTCAGCATGATATCATGCCCTACACTACTACCTGTTATATTCACACCGCTCTTGTCCCACAGCCTAGCGACAAAATAAGGAGTCGTATTCACTTGATCACCCTCTACAAAACTAGAATCATTCAAGTAAATCTGCCGGATCTCAGGGCCGATCGTATCTGCCTCCGCATTATCAGCGGTACCGCCAACGATATAATTCAAGAAAGATCCTTGTGCCTCATGCTTGTTCACCTCATCCGAGGCGTAGAGATTCAGTTTTCCCTGCTTATTCGAATAAGAGATATCTTTCGGTACCATAAATGTAAAACTAAATTTTCCTTGCCGTACCGAATCTTGCCCGATATAGATCGTATTCGGGTAATCTGTGTAAGAGAAGCGGACCGTATCTCCTTTTTCATTCGTATTATTGCCCAAGGTGGTCAATGAAGCTTTACTATCCAGCACCGTAGCATTTAGGATACCGGTAAAATCGTTAGCCAAGCCCTCTTTCGTATCTAAGATCTCTCCCTCCACCGTTATTTTCTCCAAAGCCTTAAACGTAAAAGGCTCATCTGATATGGCCTTGCCGTTCACGGCTGTCACTTGCGCCTTATACTCCGGATAGGAGATTCTCAAAGCAGGGTCACCTATCAAAATAAAATTAAGTTTATTGATACCAGACAGTTTCCGCTTGGTCTCCATCATGGCCTCGCCCAAGGTACGGGCCCGTCCGTCACTCTCCCTCTCAAAGAGATTGCGGTAAAGTTCCTTATTCAGTGCCGAGTTACCGCTAGATACAACCACACGGGTTGTCGTAAACAATGCGATCCCTCCACTTTTCGCATTCAAGAAAACAGATTCTCCCGCCGAGGTATTCACGTCATCGAAACGGGTAAAATCGCAAGTCGCCGTCACCCAAATGGGTAGTTTCGTATAAGTAGATTGTAAGATATCCGTCTGTGTCCACACGTATTCGTCAGACCAAGCGGTCGTATTACCATGCCCCGTATAGTTAATCAACAGTTGCCCTTTCTTCAATAATTCAGAGATCCGCTTACGTACATCCGGATACGTTCCGCTATTATCTCGCTTAAACGCATCGAAATAAACTTTATTCGTTAGGAAAGCCCCATGATTTTCCTCTATAAACCGGGCCAGCTCATCAGCTTGTTCCGCATGACTACTCGTATAGTGATCCGCATTGTTACCATCATCCGCCACGAAGGTGATTTGGTTTTTCCAGCCGCCTCTGTCCTCGTTCCGCATATAACCGATTACCTTATCTACCATTTGGGTAGCCTCCGTTACCGTCCGCACGGGGAAACGTCCTACACCTATGCAAATACTGTTCGGCTTATCAAGTGCCTCCTCGGATACATTATCCAATAGCCCATAATAATCATCCGTTACATACGAGAAATTAGAATTATAGAACAATCCTGAATATTCAAACAAGGACGCTCTCGACTGATAGGTCAGCAACATATTATCCCTTGCTATATTTTTCACGTCCGAGCAAATTCCCCGGTTGTCGTAAATACCATCGCCAAACAATAACAGGTATTTTGGAGCGTTACCGGCAGACACGCTACGATCGTAGAACATTTTCATGAACCGGCGGTAAGCGGTAGCGTCAGGCGCACCGCTTGAGAACTCATTATAAATCGACTGAGGATCCACGACTTCCACGGTCAATCCGTCTGTTGCCCGGTGTTCCTCCGCCAACCGTTCCGCTTGCGTTTGGAAAGCTTTAGCCGCTATGATGATCATGTCTTTTTGCTCCAAGGCATGTAGGTTTTGATTCTCCACCTCACCGACAACCTCCGGAGAGATAAAGCTCTGATCCGTCCGTACCAAAACGAACTCCCGTAAGGTACCGGCAGGAATAGAGAAAGTAAGTTCGGAGCCATTCAATTCCGTCTCCATCAGTCTTACCCGCTGAGCATCCGTCACATCAAAGACCAAGGTATTCGCGTTTGCGCCCTGTACCACGAACCGGGAAACATTTCCGATAGAAGCTATACTACGAAAAAAAGTATAGGCCCCATACGGCTGCAAAGTCCTCTTAAAATGTAACCGAACGTAATTTAACCGTACATTGTTATGAGAAGCCGAATTATAAGACACGACCACACTGTTTTTCTCACTCTTCTCGCCTTTCCATACCGCCGTGCTTACCCCTTCTAGCGCCTTCACATATTCCTCTCTATTCGAGCGGATCGAAACGTCCAGAACATTAGACTGATTAATACTCAAAGAAGCGACTCCCGTACCGGAAGTGACTTTGGATACAAAGCTCATGGTTACCTTAGCGTCTTCATTCGTGATTCCCGGAATTGAAGAGAATGTTGATAGGGTTCGGGGGGTAGCTCCGCTAAAATCTTCCCCATACAGCTCCCTACCCGATTTCGCCAACGATACTAATTCTTGCTCATGCACCAAATAATCATCGTAAGTCGTGATCCGATTAGTCGCGCCACTCGCTTGAGCCACGGAAGTCATATCATTCGTCGGAGTGGCATCGGTCACAAAATAATAGCCATACAATGAATAAGGATTATTCGTATGCACGAATGTCTGGCTCGACGAGTCATACTCCCATTTAACCGGCCCTTTCCCGTAGAATAACAGGTAATCACTCCCACGCCAAACCGGTGTAGAAGGGACATCATCGATATATTCCTTACTGAAATCCTCATCCAAGGGCCATCCTCCATAGCCATGGACAGAGACTTTCGATGGGTCCGAGAAACCCATATTCTTCAAATCCGCATAGGATAATTTGTAGATTCCGGTCTTATCCACCCGGATCTTCACCCATTTCCCCTCCGATAACAGGGATTTAGAAGCATAACGGCTACCATCCGCCCATGTATATGAGCAAAGTAATAAACCTATAATGAATATATATATTAATCTTCTCATCTCACATAAAAATCCAGAAGCTTCCGCTCGCCAAGATATCCCTCCAGATGATCGTCGATCTTCACGGGACCTACGCCAGCAGGTGTTCCGGTATAAATCAAATCGCCTATTTTCAGCGTAAAGAAGCGACTTACGTACGCAATAATCTTATCTACCGAAAACAGCATATTCGAGGTATTGCCTTCCTGTACCTTCGAGCCATTAATATCCAGATGGAACGGAAGCCGGTTTACATCCCCCGCTTGCTCCAGCGGAATAAAGGTCCCGATCACAGCCGAATTATCAAACGCCTTACTAATCTCCCACGGTAATCCTTGCGCACGCAATTTATTTTGCAAATCCCGTGCCGTGAAATCAATACCGACCGTAACCTCATTGTAATAACGATGAGCGAAACGCTCGGCTATATTTTTCCCCAAACGGTCTATCCGTACCACGATCTCCGTCTCATAATGAACTTCCGATGAAAAATCCGGAATAAAAAACGGTTTCCCATCTTTCAACAAAGAGGAGTCCGACTTCATAAAAATAGTAGGCTCTGATAATTCTAACGAATGATGCAGCTCTTTATTGTGAGCGGCATAGTTCATTCCAACGGCGATAATCTTCATATTTTAGTGATTCATTGAGTTCAATCGATTAAACATAACAGCTAAATGCGCATACATAGAAGTATTCTGGACTACGATATGTTCCGGCACCCGTATACGGAAGGGGGTAAAATTCCAAAGAGCCTTGATTCCTCCCTCGATAATCCGGTCTGTCACCTCCTGCGCTTTCTCCACCGGCACGGTGATCACCCCGATCGTCGCGCCATATTCTTTCTGCTTGGCAGGAAAATCATCCATATGAAAAACGGGAATGCCATTAATCATGCTCCCGTCCAAATCCTCACGAACATCAAAGCCCGCCACGATCTCCAATCCATATTGACTCAGTCCGGTGTCATGCAACAAAGAAGCGCCCAGACTCCCTACCCCAAACAGAAATGCCTTATGCTGGGATGTAAAACCGAGGAAATCCTCCAGTACGTCAACCAATGCGTTAATATCGTATCCCACTCTCGTCTTCCCGGAGATATTCACAAAAGAGAGATCTTTAGCGACCTGACTAGGATCTACATTTATCTCCTTAGCGATCTGGGTGGATGAGATAAACGTTTCCCCTTTTCCTTTCATCAACTTTACAAACGCAAGATACCACGGCAACCTCCTTAACGTAGGTTCCGGCACTTTCCATGCCTGTTTTATATCATCGCTGGCCATTGTCTAATTTTCCTATTCATGTATAACATTCGTGCAAGCTTGCAAAAGTACAAAATTAAAAAGATTCACCAAAAAAGCCCCGATCGAGAAACTGTATTTAACTACCACCTTAACAGTGGTCTCACATTCAACAATCACGGCTTCGATACCGGCAAGTATGACGATCCTAGCGTTGTCGGTAATAAAAACTGTCTCTACGATCCTTTTTCCCGTATAAACCTGGGAGGCATTCGAATCTTTTGTATTTTTACGCAAAAGTTTCGAGATATCCAAAACCATAGCACAGATTTAGGTATCATCCACTTTTAACTAAAGTGTTCACACAAAAACTTCAATTATGACAAAGAAAGAAGCTATCAAGATTTTCGAAGAGAAAAAAGTACGTACAGTCTGGGACGATGAAACAGAGGAATGGTTTTTCTCTATAGTAGACGTTGTAAGTATCCTCACCGAAAGTGTGGATGGAAGGAAATATTGGAATAAACTCAAACAAAGGCTAAAAGCTGAAGGTAGTGAGTTGGTGACAAATTGTCACCAACTGAAATTACCTTCTACCGACGGGAAATACTACAAAACCGACGTAGCTACGACAGAACAGCTGTTCCGGCTTATCCAATCCATCCCGTCTCCTAAAGCAGAACCTTTCAAGTTATGGATGGCCCAAGTGGCAAAAGAGCGATTGGATGAAATGCAAGACCCCGAGTTAACGATAGATCGAGCCATGAGGGAATATAAAGCGTTGGGGTACTCGGATAATTGGATTAATCAACGCCTTAAAAGCATCGAGATACGCAAGGACCTAACCGATGAATGGAAACGGCACGGACTACAAGAGGGTATTCAGTTCGCTACCCTTACAGATATCATCTATCAAACGTGGGCCGGTAAAACTTCCAAAGAATATAAACAATTCAAAGGTCTGAAAAAAGAGAGCTTACGAGACAATATGACCAATACGGAACTTGCTCTTAATATGCTTGCCGAAGCAGCTACCACTGAATTGTCCAAAGAAAAGAATCCGCAACATCTCGAAGAACACGAAGTTATCGCCAAACAAGGAGGAAAAGCAGCAGAGGCCGCCCGCAAACAACTTGAAAGCGATTTAGGCCACTCGGTAATCTCTCCCCTCAACGCTAGAACCGGATTGAGACTTAAAGATAAAAACGACAAAGAATAGGCAAAAAGCCCCGATCGAGAAACCGACCGGGGCTTATTCTTTTTCCGCTTTCTTGCCTCACGGAAATACTGACGGAGAGCTTTAATTTTTTACTTTAGTATTAATATCCCCGCATGTTCAACCTCTCGGTTTACTTGAAGACGAATCTCCGCACGGGAATTTTAGAATTATATATCTTTATTATTTAACTACCACCTTAACAGCTTCCTCACCATCAACAGCTACGGCTACGATACCAGCAGGTACGGCGATTGTAGCGTTATCAGATGTAAGAATAGTCTCAGCAACTACCTTACCTAAGATATTGGTGATTACTACAGACTTACCAGCTGCGCCTTGGATAGTCACGGCACCGTTAGTAGCTACTACAGATACGCCTTCTACGGATACCTCATCATTAGAAGTTACCATATCATCCTTTTCTGTCGGGCGAACAGCATTGAAGATCAAAGCACCGTCAGAACCAGTCTTAGCCGCATC
The DNA here is from genome assembly GCF_964238835.1 of Parabacteroides sp. 20_3. Taxonomy (NCBI): domain Bacteria; kingdom Pseudomonadati; phylum Bacteroidota; class Bacteroidia; order Bacteroidales; family Tannerellaceae; genus Parabacteroides; species Parabacteroides sp. 20_3. The sequence goes on from NZ_CAXSNO010000005.1 coordinate 197,406, forward strand.
AAATTTAGAATCACCACGAGTCAATACCAAGCAACCATTCTGCATCTTCAACCATGCGGCATATTCAGGAGCGATTGAGCCAGACTGAGCCTCTTGGAAGCCCTTTGTTGCTTTTCCGTCAGTAGAAACACCTGCTACTGTTGCATTTGTAGACTTATAGCCTGTTTTCTCATAGATGTTAGATTCGAACAAGAACTCATTGTTCACACCTTCACCTTCGCCTCCTTCAATATAAGCCTTGGCAGCCTCTAACGGATTTACATAACGGAATGACCAAGTTACGTTCTTGTGATTATCACCAGTTAAGTCAACAATGAAGCGCTCGCACTTCGTTGCCTTATAGTTAGCGAAGATCTCAGCGGTATCAATCTTAGCTGGTTCAACTTTCTCGAAACCATTCGTTAATACGACTAAAGAATCGCCAACCTTAATAGCTCTCACGAATCCTACGCGAGTGTAACCACCCTTGATATCCATGTATGGAGCTTCCATGTCATTAACCATAGCGGAGTCACCGAAACTTACCAAATACTTACCATACGTGAAGCCTAAGGTCTTGTGAGTAGCATGAACACATTCGTATGGATCCGTTGTCGGAGTTCCGTCCGGCTTGATGTGAGGACCAGCCTCAGTACAAGGATGAGTCACGATGTTCAAATCTTGATCTTGACGATCAACAGAGATCAAGTATTGTGGTTTGATATAACCTTTACCACGATTTACCCAAGCCGTATCAATATTGAACACCAACTTACCTTTTGCTTTATCCCGGTTCCAGATACCTGCGTAATCAACGGTTTCTGAAGTCAAGTTAGGATTCCACTCATCCATCAAGTATTCTTGACGGATCTTCTCAACGAAAATCAAGCTATCAGCAGCATCGTCGGCCTTCTCACCTATGACGGCATTGTTGAAACGGCGATACAACGGGGTCTTATCTGCTTCTACCGTGAAGGCAGATGTACGAGTCTCGTTCAAGATCTGAACTTTCAATACGGCGCTCTTACCGTCATCAGCAGTACCAACCTTATGAGTTGCCTTGTCAAACTCAGCACTTACGCTTTGGATGATAGCACCAGCCCACTTATAATTAGAAACTGAAACGTCTTGGCCTTGCGCATCTACATATTTCACAACTTCGCCTTTGTCATTCTTTACCTCGTAGGCATAGATAACTTTTCCATCAGAAGCTACCCATTTCGGAGCAGACTCTACAATCGCATAGAAATGTTTAGCATTATAATGATTATTTTCCTTGAAGAAGAATGTATCAACAACATAAGGAGTTACCTTATAATTATTAACACCCATAGAGTACTTCTCACCGTAAGCCTCAACCAAAGACTTCGCACCGTCTACAGTCTTGACTACATAGTTCGTTCTCTCCAAACGTGCGATGCCTAAACGAGCCAATGCTTTACCTTCCGGAGTATCCTTATCTTTACCGTAACCATAACCGTATCCGGCAGTAGAACCTTCTTCCAACATGTAGCGGCTTGCCGTTTCTTTCACATAGTTTACAGAATCCTTATCTGCTCCGTTGGCCATCCAATAGCTATCCGTAAACGGATTCAAATAGTTAAATACATACTTATTAACCAATAAAGAATCTGTCGGGATATAACGATAGCCTAATTTCTTATCACCTAAGATATTCTTATCCGTGATACGAGTGAAAGTAGCTTTATTCAAGACTTTATCAATAGTAGTACCCACTGCCGTACCTATGATATCACCATCCTCATTTAAAGTTAATTGAACAGAATTCGCATACAATTCGGGGAACTCACGGTTAACGAACTTTACAGGAGAAGTAGCCTTTGCCTTATCTGCCGTATAAACCTTTGTTACAACCCATTGATAAGCTGGCATGTGCATCGGATCTTGCTCATCCAAAGTAATCCATTGAGCCTCGTTCGCAGCATTGTTATCATTTAAGTGGATAGGAGCGGCCAAAACTTGTCCCTTATCATTCTTGATAATATACAAACCCTCGTCCAAGGATGTCTTGTTATTAGATGCGACACAACCATTAATACCGAAACTAATCTGTGTATTGATAGCCTTGGTACCGATCGTGACAATACGATCGGCTACCGTATAGTTTTGTAACTTAACGAATAATTGATCCGCATCGGAGTTTGCGTCTGCCGCCTGTTTGCCATCGCAATAAATATCATGGTAGTTTGAACCATATTTCACTTTGGTGGCATCTTTCCAATACCCTCTTTCAGCGGTAGGTTTCTGCGTATCCCTAACACGAGCTTCTTTTACTTGAATAAACAAGCTATCAGCAGAAGGACGATAAGTGAATAGGAACTTATGTTGCTGTGAAATATCATCCGCATCACCCGTTACCGTAAGCGCATCTGCATATTTCTCAACATTCGTATCAGACCATCCGAATTTCAAGAACTCGATACCCACACCGTTAGCGGCTGTATCGACCTTCAAGTAAGTCTTCTTATCTTTCTCGTCTTTCTTAACGACATAAACGAAATTCTTTCCATCAGCGGTTACACCATCGGCCACCTTTGCTTCAATTTGAGAAGCAGAGAATGGGTTGACATCCGCATTAGCATCCAAATGGAAATTCAATACGTCTTTGTTGTTTTTCAAATAAGCGTTGATCTCATTAGCGCTCAATACATAAGTACCGGCGTTCCAAACAGTAAATTTCAATGCACCTTGAGCGTCACCTGTTTTGTCCTCGGCATCAGAAGCCATTACTTTTTTAGCTTTAACCTCATCGCCTTCACCAAACAAAATATAAGCATAATCGGAATCGATGTAAGTAAACAACTCCTTATCGGGTCTTAAACCACCCTTAGTTGGATCTTTCTCGTAACTACTCTTTGTCCAAGTTGAAGAAAAAGCCCAACCACCGAAAGAAGAACCTACATTGCTTGTCTCTGTATCAAATGCCAAAATAGCGCCAGTCTTCTTATTGATGAAATCGAAGATAGGGTTCTTTCCTTGGCTCTCTGTCTCAGTGATAGAGATACACCATAAAGAAGATTCAACATCCGTAAGATCAGAAGGAGCAACCAATTTGTACTTATCATTTTCCACGATAAGGACTTTGTCGTTTGCTTTCAATTGGAACATTCCTTTAGGAGTGGCAGACTCAAAATAGGGTACTGCCGCCGCCCCCACTCCTGAAATAGAAGTAAGAGCATCAATATGCTGAGCCTGTGCAGGAGTTTGAGCATTCAATGTGAATGCGGAAACCAGCAGACCAGCACACAAAAGTGTAGAAAACTTTTTGTTCATAATACTGAAATTAATATTAATACTAGTGTTTATTAAGATAATCAAATACTTAGTCCTATTAAACCGACCCCTAAACCATACAAAACGACTAGTCTAAACGATCGATTAAATCTTGCGTTTTTTTGATGCCTAAACGCACAGTTCGTTGAAGGAATCGCTTGTTTCGTAAAGGATAACCTATCCTATTGATAAGAAAGAGAATAAGCGGTAAAAAAATAGCCCGGAAGGGTTGTAAGTATCGAAGAAACGCGTACCTTTGCAAATGACTAAAAGAATCGATCGTTTAGACTAGTCGTTTTCATACTCCAAATATCATTTCAATCTATTATTCATCAACTTTTATAGTATAGCATTAATTAATGTACAGGCGTACATTAATATTATATTAAACAAGTCATCCGGAATTTACGGATTGTCATTGTGACACTTTGAAAATTAAAGCCCTTGAGAATCGAATTTTCCGGGAGATTATACATACAGTTCCGTAAAACGAGAAAAAATATTCGCAAGTAGTTATTCCATAACAAGATAACGGAATATGCCCTTTCTTTCTAGCGAAAATTATTCATCCTAATTCATATTCTTAAGGCTAAAACCTGTAATTCACCCGTATGTGAAGGCTATTTCTATCGTATGCGATGGGGATTACTACCGTATGTATCACCTAACGCATACGGTTGCGTCGGCTAACGCATATATTCGCGTGGGCAAACACCACCTTTCTCACCGGAAAAGCGACCTTTTACCTATAAATAAGAGACAAAAAGGCCCTTTTCACCTATTACTTCTCTCTGGTTAGACTTCTCCAAAGAAGAGGTATGTCACACAAACAGCCTTGTTTCGCACAAACTGTCATGATTATCGCCGCTTCGCTTACCATCCATCCGCAAGGGCTACAATAGAATAATCGACATAGAAAAGCCCCGCAGGATAACTGAAGCGCACCCCAAAAGTCGCTGAGAAGACCTTGTTGGTTCCGGTATAAAAAGGCTTTCCAAGTGATTAGTTATTCACTTCCCAAGCCGTCAGTTAGCGGCTAGGTATAGCCGCCAGTTATTCACTCGACAAGCCGTCAGTTATTCACTTCAGCAGCCAATGAGAGGGCCCGTTTCTTGGTTATCAGGGCCTGTAAAGCACATGTTTCCCGTATTTTCAAAAAACACTCAAATCTCACAAAAGTGAAACTTTTGGCACACCAGCCCTGCCTCCTTTTAAAAAAAAGCGTATCTTTACCGCAAAGGATGAGATAGGATCATCCGTTTAATCATTTAATCATTTAATCATTTAAACCTATAAGCACTATGGGAAAATTTATCAATCCCTTCACCGATTTCGGCTTTCACCGGATATTCGGGCAGGAGGTACACAAGGAGTTACTAATCGATTTCCTGAACCAGTTGTTCTTCGGAGAGCACTACATTGAGGATATCACGTTCCTTAACCCGATTCAGACCCCCGAGACGCTGGATGACAGGGGAATCGTTTTTGACGTGCATTGCAAGGACAGCAACGGAAACCTATTCGTCGTTGAGATGCAAACCGGGGCACAACCCTATTTCCACGACAGGGGACTGTACTATCTGGCGAGGGCCATCAGTAACCAAGGACAAAAAGGGAAGGACTGGAAATTCGTGTTACAACCCGTATACGGGGTATTCCTACTTAATTACAAGATGGACGTGAACTCAAAGTTCCGGACCGATGTTATATTGGCGGACCGGGAAACCGGAAGGATGTTTAGCGACAGGATACGGCAAGTCTATCTCGAGCTGCCTTACTTCCAAAAAGAACCGGACGAGTGCGAGAATGATTTTGAACGTTGGATTTATTTATTGAAGCATATGGACACTTTAGAGAGAATGCCGTTCAAGGCGAAAAAGGCGGTCTTCGATAAGTTGCTGGAAGTAGCCGACGTGGCAAACCTCAGCAAGGAAGAACGCATACAATACGACGAGGCTCTGAAACGATACAGGGATTATAAGAATACGATCGATTACGCAGAGGAGAAAGGGATATTGAAAGGGAAAGAATCTACGGCCCGCAACATGAAAGCGGATGGATTATCCCACTCAATTATCCAAAAATACACTGGGCTCTCTCTTGAGGATATAGAGAAACTATAAAAATAAACTCTCCAGTCCTATTCTCGCTAACCGAATGGTTAGAAGAACAAAGGCTGGAGGGCTTGTTTAATATCTATAAGGAAAGAGATCCTTAGATTCTCTCCAATGTAGCTGTAATAAACTCCCAGATCTTCTGTACGGAATGAATATTCACTCGCTCGTCCGGTGAGTGCGGATATTCCAAATCCGGTCCGATAGAAACCATATCCATATCCGGATAAGCACCTTGGATGATACCGCATTCCAATCCGGCATGCATCACCTTCACCTCAGGTTCCTTACCAAATAAATCCAGATAGGTAGATTTCATCAAGTTCAAGATCGGGGAATTGATATTAGGCTGCCAGCCATTATAATGACCGGACTCCTCCACCTTAGCCCCTGCCAAAGCGAATACACTTTCCAGACTTGAGCAAACAGAATCCCTGCGAGACTCGGATGAGCTACGCACCAAGATTTTCACCTCGATCAACTCATCAGATGTCTTCACGATCGCCAAGTTAGAGGAAGACTCAACCGTACCCGGGAAATCATGCAACATGCTAATCACACCATTCTGGCAACCCTCGATCGCATTGATCAAATCATCCTGTATCTCCTCCGGAATCAACGTAGACGGCAATTCAACCATCTCCGCGACGAAATCGATCTTATCCTCCACACCCATATACTCCGTACGGAACATATCTTGGTAATCAGCCACTAGCTCCCAAAGAGACTCCACGTTATCACCCGGAATCGTTATCACGGCAAAAGCCTCACGAGGGATTGCGTTAGGCAAGGAACCACCCGCCACAGAAGACAAACGAGCGCCATAATCGCATACCGCCTCTTTCAAGAAACGGAAGATCAACTTATTCGCGTTCGCACGCCCTAAATGAATATCCACACCGGAATGACCACCTTTCAAGCCAGCCAAGCTAACCTTGACAGCCACGTCACCTTCCGGAATATAAGTATCCTCCTTAAATTGGAAAGAGACATTCACGTTAGCGCCACCTGCGCAACCTACGAACAACTCCCCTTCCTTCTCGGAATCACAATTCAATAAAATATCACCCTTTAAGAAATGCGGCTTCAAGCCGAAAGCGCCGTCCATTCCCTGTTCCTCATCAATCGTAAACAGGGCCTCGATCGGTCCGTGACGCAAGCTATTGTCCGCCAACACGGCCATCGCCAGAGCGGCGCCCATGCCATTGTCCGCCCCCAAAGTCGTCTCACGGGCCGTCACCCAATCACCGTCTATGTAAGCGTCGATCGGATCTTTCTCGAAATCATGCTTTACGGAAGAGTTTTTTTGGGGAACCATATCCAGATGAGACTGCAATGTCACGGTCTTACGACCTTCCATTCCGGGCGTAGCCGGCTTACGGATCAATACGTTACCCACCTCATCTTGCAGGGTTTCCAGTCCCAATCCTTTACCAAAGGATATCATAAAACGGGTTACTGCCTCCATATGTCCGGTCGGACGGGGGATTTGCGTAAGGTCATAAAAATAACCCCATACATGCTTCGGAGATAGATCTTTGATTTCTGCTGACATAGATGTTAATAATTTAGTTCAGTTCATATTTAATACATATCTTGTATTCATCACGAAACAACGACCGGAGCCTCTTTGTTCTCCCGGTTGGTGAGCGGCAAAGCCACCACGCCGAATAATCCGCACAATCCAGTCCATACCGTCTGTACCGTATGAACGACCAAGGCGAACGCCGCCGCGTCATTCTCGTTCACGCCAAAACAAACCAAGGTAGCGATCACCATGAAATGCCATGGTCCGATACCACCTTGAACAGGCACCGCCACGCCGATACTACTCATCGTAAACGTGATCAGCCCGACCACGATACCCAAGTCCTTGGTAAAGTCGAAAGCATAGAACGTAATATAAAAGTAACAGAAATAACCTCCCCAAATCAATAACGTCTCTATCACGAAACGCATCTTATGCTCCATGTACCAGATACTCTTCATACCGGTCCATACATTCTTCAACATGCCTTTGGCTTTCTGTACCAGCGTAAAGTTACTCATATAAGTGAATACAAACCAAATTACAGCGACAAAAATTATCACCGCCACGTAAATCCATATCGAATTAAACATGGATTGGAACCCTTCGAGCAAAGCCGGGTTCTTAGCGAAGAAACTCGTAAAGAAGCTTATATTAAATATGAATATCATCAAGGTTATCAAACCGACCATGATCGTATCGCTCACACGGTCGATCAATAAGGTACCTAAAAGCTTGGTAAACGAGATCTTATCGTATTTCGTGATCATGCCGCAACGCCATACCTCGCCGACACGGGGCAACACCAGATTCACGGCGTAATTACCCAGCACAGCGTAAATCACGTTACTCATCTTGAAGCGCTCGCCCAAGGAACTGATCAGCAACCCCCACCGTAAGCCACGGACGATATTGGCGAACAAGCCGAACAGTAAAGAAACCAGAATAATATCATAACGAACCCCCTCCTTGACTACTCGCCAAATCTCAGTGATATCCATTTTCCGATACAAAAACCAAAGGAGTAAACAGCCGAAGGCTAAAGGTAGAATTATCTTCAGAAACGTACGTAGAATGCTCTTAAAATCCATTAGGTATAGGGAACTTTAAATTATTTATTGTACTTTTGTGCATCCGCAAAGATAAGCATAATATTTAAAAACAAACACATTACACCGAAAAGTGGATGAGATTAGTTAAGCCAAAAAAAGCATTAGGGCAACATTTCCTAAAGGATCTGCAAATAGCACAGCGCATTGCGGACACACTCGATACTTTCAAATCCTTGCCGGTCTTGGAAATCGGACCGGGAATGGGAGTCCTTACCCAGTTCTTGCTGGAGGCGGGACATGATTTAACCGTTGTCGAGTTGGACATGGAATCCGTAGATTACCTGAACCAGAATTTCCCCGATCTGAAAGGACGTATCATCGCCGAGGATTTCCTGAAATTGGATCTCTCGAAGCTATTTCCGGGGCAGTTTTGTGTGATCGGTAATTATCCCTATAATATCTCCAGCCAGATATTCTTCAAGGTCCTCGATTATAAGGACCAGATTCCCTGCTGCTCGGGGATGTTACAAAAAGAGGTAGCGGAACGCCTAGCGGCGGGTCCCGGTAGCAAGACGTACGGAATCTTGAGCGTATTGCTCCAAGCTTGGTACGACGTGGAATACCTCTTTACCGTCAGTGAGAAAGTATTCGATCCGCCTCCAAAAGTGAAAAGCGCCGTATTGAAAATGACTCGTAACGACCGCAAGGAGCTGGGATGCGACGAGAAGTTATTCAAGACCGTAGTAAAGACCTCATTCAACCAACGAAGGAAAACGCTTCGTAATTCCATGAAACCCCTATTGGGTAAAGATTGCCCGGATTACGCCTTGCCGATATTCGACAAGCGCCCGGAACAGTTATCCGTGGAGCAATTCGTGGAACTGACCTTGATCAGCCAAAAGCATCTGGAGAAGCAGGCTGGTGATGTCCTATAATAATATAAGAGTCCAATGATCGAACTGACGAAAGATTACATCGAGAACCTGAAAAGCATCATCGAGGCCAAAGATGATGCGAAGGCACAGGAGGTACTTCATGAACTATATCCTGCCGATATAGCCGAGCTTTATCAAGAACTGAACTTGCAAGAGGCCATTTATCTCTATCTATTGATGGATGGCGACAAAGCGGCGGATGTCTTGATGGAGCTGGATGAGGAAGACCGTCATAAATTATTGAAGGAACTTCCCAATGAGCTTATCGCCAAGCGTTTCGTCGATAACATGGAAACGGATGATGCCGTTGACTTGATGCGTGAGTTGGACGAGGATACCCAAGAGGAGATCCTTTCGCATATCGAGGACGTAGAGCAGGCCGGTGATATCGTGGACTTGTTGAAATACGACGAGGACACCGCCGGCGGTTTGATGGGTACCGAGATGATCGTGGTGAACGAGAATTGGAGTATGCCCAAATGTATCGACGAGATGCGCAAGCAAGCGGAGGAGATGAGCGAGATCTATTATGTATATGTAGTGGATGACGACGAGCGCTTGAAAGGTGTGCTCCCCTTGCAGAAACTGATCACCCACCCATCTGTCTCCAAGATCAAGCACGTCATGAAAAAAGACCCGATCTCCGTTCGCGACAGCGACAGTATCGAGGAGGTTACGGAGACGATCGAGAAATACGACTTGGTAGCCTTGCCCGTAGTCGATAGTATCGGACGTCTGGTAGGACGTATCACGATCGATGACGTTATGGATGAGGTACGCGAGCAACACGAGCGTGATTACCAGTTGGCATCCGGTATCTCGCAAGACGTGGAAACCTCGGATAATGTATTCACCCAAACCGCCGCCCGCCTACCTTGGCTGCTGATCGGCATGATCGGAGGATTGGGAAACTCCGTTATCCTCGGTGGTTTCGAGAGCAGTTTCGCCACTAACCCGAAGATGGCGCTATTTATCCCGCTGATCGGTGGTACCGGTGGAAACGTAGGCATACAATCTTCCGCTATCGTGGTACAAGGCTTGGCAAACAATACCTTGAAGGAAGGGAATATCGTACCGCAAATCCTAAAAGAGTCCGTAGTCTCGTTAATCAATGCCAGCATTATCAGTCTGGTCGTGTTCATTTACAACTTCTTCATGCTGGGAGACCGGGGGATTACGGCCTCCGTATCTTTAAGCCTATTCGCCGTCGTAATGTTCGCCAGTATATTCGGCACGTTAGTTCCCATGACCTTAGATAAGATGAAGATAGATCCGGCCTTGGCGACCGGACCGTTTATCACCATTACCAACGATATTATCGGTATGATGATTTATATGTTCATTACTTCCGCGTTAGCTTGATGCCACGGGTGGGCGAACCCCGCCCCTATTATGTTAAAATAATATGTTATAGAACATATCTACGAAATAGCTGTTATCTTTGTAGCGGTTATCAAAAAAGGTAGAAAAACTATGCTAACAGAAGCATTTTACATTCTCTTCTTCTATTTCACGGGAGAGTTTATCAGCTACTTTATCGACGGTTTCATACCGGGTAGCGTAATTGGGATGGTGCTATTATTTTTAGCCCTCGCGTTCAAGAAAGTAAAACCTGAAAAGGTGAAACGTCTTTCCACGGTTCTTACCCAAAACATGGGATTATTCTTCGTTCCAGCTGGTGTAGGGCTTATGAATTCCTTCGGGATCATCTCCGAGTATTGGGCAGTCCTGCTGATCGCTTCCGTAGTAAGTACAATTTTAGTCATCGCCAGCGTAGCGTTGGTGCAACAAAAACTGGAAAAGGGAAAATAGACCATGGATAATCTGGCGCATTCCGAGATTTTCGCTCTTACCTTGGTAATTGGTACCTACCTGACTTCCTTGGCTCTTTACAAGAAAGTCCATATCAGTCTTTTGCATCCTTTGCTTACGACCATCTTCGTGATTATCGTGGTACTGGAAGTCCTAGGCATTCAATATGAGTCGTTCCAGCAAAGCAGTCATTTGATCCATTTTATGCTGGGGCCTTCCGTAGTGGCCCTTGGCTATGTGTTATATGAGCAAATCCAATATCTAAAGGGAAATGTCGTTTCGATCTTGACTTCCGTATTTGTCGGGGCCATTGTCGGAATCGTAAGCGTAATCATCATCGGTAAATTGATGGGAGCCGACCAAGCGTTGATCGCCACGCTCCAGCCGAAATCCGTCACCACCCCGATCGCTATGGGGATAGCGGAGAAAGCGGGCGGCATACCTTCACTTACCGCCGTCATCGTCGTAGCGGTAGGAATCTTTGGCAGTATAGTGGGCCCTATCGTGATGAGGGTACTGGGAATAGATAGCCATATCGCTAAAGGACTGGCGTTAGGGGCTTCCTCCCATGGAGTAGGAACAGCAGCGGCCATTCAAATCGGGGCCATCGAAGGAGCATTAAGCGGACTGGCGATTGGCTTGATGGGTATCATGACAGCGGTCTTGGTTCCGGTTATTCGGTTGATTTGCAACTATTTTTCCATATAAATACGCAAAACTTTTTGCTACTTTAGCAGGAATGTACTACTTTTGCACCCGAAAAACGTTACGGATTACTCTATAACATATATAAATAAAGAAAATAAATATGATCAATTCACAAGACATTAAGAAAGGAACTTGTATCCGTTTGGACGGAAAACTCTATTTCTGCGTCGATTTCCTTCACGTAAAACCGGGTAAAGGTAATACCATCATGCGTACCACATTGAAAGATGTTGTAAAAGGCGGTCAGATCGAGCGTCGTTTCAATATCGGTGAGAAGTTGGAAGATGTACGCGTAGAACGTCGCCCGTATCAGTTCACTTATACGGAAGGCGAGCATTATCATTTCATGAACCAAGAGACATTCGATGACGTGATCATCGACAAAAACTTGATCAACGGCGTTGATTTCATGAAAGAGGGAGAAATTGTAGACGTTGTTTCTGATGCATCTACCGATACGGTTCTTTTCGCCGACATGCCTACAAAAGTTCAATTAAAAGTTACTTATACAGAACCGGGTATTAAAGGTGACACTGCTACTAACACCTTGAAACCGGCAACCGTAGAGACTGGTGCGGAAGTTCGCGTTCCGTTGTTCATCAACGAGGGCGAGGTTATCGAGATCAATACGACTGATGGTTCTTACGTAGGCCGTATCCGCGAGTAATCCGGGTCTTGTCAAAATATACGGTTCCCGCTTGATAAGCAGGCGGGAACTATTTTTTTAACCAAATCATAAACCTTTCCCGACTATGAAAGAAAAGACAGGAAAACTTTCCATCAAGGAATGGGCCGAAGAAGACAGGCCCCGTGAGAAAATGCTTCAAAAAGGCGCTTCCGTATTAAGCGATGCCGAATTGATCGCCATACTGATCGGATCCGGCAACAATGAGGAGACGGCCGTACAACTCTCTCAACGGATACTTCACTCCGTAAACAACAATCTGAATACATTGGGTAAACGTTCCATCAAAGAATTAACTTCCGGCTTTAAAGGTATCGGAGAGGCGAAGGCGGTCACGATCTGCGCCGCTATGGAACTAGGGAAACGGCGGGAAACCTCAGAGGCGTCTCCTCAAGATGCTATCCGAAGCAGCAAAGACTCCTATCTCCTATTCCGTACCCAACTATGCGATTTACCTTATGAGGAACTCTGGATCGCTCTAACCAATCCCTTAAATAAGGTGATACAAAAGGTAAAAATCAGTCAGGGCGGAGTAAACCAGACTTCCGTGGATATCCGTTTGGTATTAAAAGCGGCGATCAACGCCTTGGCCTCCGGTATAATCCTATGCCATAATCATCCATCCGGCAGCCTCCGCCCCAGTACGCACGACGATGCCTTGACCGAGCGTATCCAAAAGGCGGCGAAGCTGATGGATATTAGGATACTGGACCATATCATCCTGTCCGATAGCGGTTATTATAGCTATGCGGATGAAGGAAGGCTGGTCCGGTGAAACAAATTCTCTTTTCCCCCGGTTTAGTATATAGAAGTATTAATGTATATTCGCGTATAAAACAAAAGAAGATGAACAACGAATTTCTCCAAACAGAAGAAGCGATCGTCGCTATGCTGAAGACGGTATACGACCCGGAAATACCCGTAAACGTATACGATCTTGGGCTTATATATAAGGTAGATATCGATGAGGAAAAAAATGTACGCATCGATATGACCCTCACCGCCCCGAACTGTCCGGCGGCCGATTTCATATTGGAAGATGTCCGTATGAAGGTAGAAGCGGTCGATGGGGTGAACAATGTAGAGGTAAACCTCGTCTTCGAGCCGGAATGGGACAAGGACATGATGACGGAGGAGGCTAAACTGGAATTAGGTTTTCTATGAAAATATATTTCGCCTCAGACGCACATCTGGGAGCCCGTTTCCACAAGGACCCTTTAGCCATCGAAAAGAAACTGGTACGTTGGCTGGATAGCATCAAGGAAGACGCTTCCGCCATTTGGTTTCTGGGAGATCTATTCGACTATTGGTACGAATACAAATACGTCGTGCCGAAAGGCCATGTACGTTTTCTGGGGAAATTGGCCGAGTTAGTGGACAGAGGCATAGAAATACATATCTTTATCGGTAACCATGACATCTGGATGTTCGACTACTTGCCGAAAGAGATAGGCGCCATCATCCATCGGGATACCTTGACAGTCGATTTATTGGGGAAACGTTTCTTCCTCGGGCATGGCGATGAGGTAGATTTCCGGAGTAAGGCATTCCGTCTGATCAGGGCCATTTTCCGAAACAAGTTCTGCCAATGGCTATACGCGGGAATACATCCCCGCTGGACGTTCGGGTTCGCTTTAGGTTGGTCGCTCAACAGCCGGAAGAGTGGACTGGAAAAGCAAGAGGCTAAAAAGTATCAAGGGGAAGACGCTGAATATATGGTTGTTTTCGCCAAGGAATATCTAAAGACGCATCCCGATATAAACTTCTTCATTTTCGGCCATCGCCACATCATGTTGGACTTGATGTTAAGCCGTACCTCCCGTATTCTCATAGCCGGGGATTGGATGCAATTCTTCTCTTATATCGTATGGGATGGCGAGAATCTGTATATGGATCAGTTTCTGGAAGAGACGGACGGACAATCTTATCCCAACACATAAGACAGCGTTGTATGATGTGCTCATACAACGCTGTCCGGATTCTCCGCTTACTTTACCGGGATATAACCAACCTTCTTCACCGTAGCTTGTCCTTCGGCAGACATCACATAATCGATGAACGGTCGCACCTTTGAGGCATTCTTCGTCTCATAGTAGTAGAACAACGGACGGACAACCGGATAGGTCTTATTCCTTGCGTTCTCCAACGAAGGCTCCACGTAGGATTTTCCGGCATCATACGATACATGGATCGGCTTCACTTCTTTATTCAAATAAGCAAGACCTACATAGCCAATGGCTCCTTTCGTCTGGCTTACGCTTTGGATAATGGCACCTGTAGCCGGCATGCTCAAGATACCGTTCATATAGTTCTTATTTTTCAACACGCTCTCCTTGAAGAACTCGTAGGTTCCGGAAGAAGTCTCGCGGGAATAGGCCACGATCTTCATATCCGCACCACCCACTTCTTTCCAATTCTTGATCTTGCCGGTAAAAATGCCTTCCAATTGCTCCCGGGTCAGATTGGATACCTTGTTGGAAGGATGCACGACAACAGCCAGAGCGTCATAGGCGATCACCTCCTCTTTCGTCTTCTTTCCGGCTTCTTGCAACTTCATGCGCTCGTCGAATTTCATCTTACGGGAAGCCATCGCTATATCCGTAGTGCCTTCCATCAAAGCGGAGATCCCCACGCCGGAGCCACCACCCGTCACCGTTATCTTAGCAGCTTTGTTCTTATTCATGAAATTCTCGGCTTCAGTCTGGGTAAGAGGCAAACAAGTATCGCTACCCTTTATCTTCTGGGCAAACACATTCGTAGCAAACAAACACGCTGCCATGGCAGCTAATAAAATCGTCTTCTTCATTACTTTGTATTTATCTTTTATTTACGATACAAAATAAATACTTCGGTATTTCAATGGGATGAAACAGATATTACAATCCTATGAATTAAAACTTATATTGAAGACGGACTGTCAATACATTATCCTTCCGGTCGTTCTCGTAGCCCTTCACGAGGTTACTTTTCTCATTGAAGTTAAACTCGTAGTAAGCTTGTAGACGGATATGTTTATTGAAATTATAGATACCGCCGATACCTATCGTGCTTTGAGCCAAATCGGTTTTTGAGGTGAAGCTATTTTCCGCCCCGACCTCATTTCCACTCACCTTCGTATTCGGATCGTAAACGTCATATTTCAATACGGCGGAGAAAGGAGAGGCACCTATATCCTGTACCAAATAAAAGAAGTAACCAAGGAAAGGGCGCTTGAACAAAGAATTTTCCGGCAAATTCTCCGGTCGGGTACTGTAGTTAGGGCTTTTACTGCTTCCGGCAATACCGGGTTGGGTACCGATCAAACCTTCCGCACGGAGAGTGGTCTTTCCTAAAGATGAAAGAAAACTAAACTGTCCATCCAAACCTAAATACTGGCGCTTCATATAAGTACCCGTCTCTCCCATATCCCTCTTAACGAAATGATTGCCACGCATCTCATACGCCTCGGTAGTCGGGTTGTAGACAAAACCATGGTAATAGGAGAAACCGGCTCCCCATTTTCCCCAGTCGCCTATCGCCTTCTCGGCACCCAGACGCCCGATGAAATCTTTCCGGCTATCCGTCTCCCGGTTGATACTGTTTCCGGCAAACAGACCGGCATCCAATCGCAAGAAACTCAATGGGCTGGTAGTCTTGGTACGTAAGGTAAGCATCGCTCCCAAGTCACGCTCATCCGGGAAGAAATACTGGATAATAGTCGCTCTCTCCGGAGATTCGAGAGAACTCGTGGAATAACAGACCTCATAACCGAAAGGACGGTTGAACACACCAGCCATCAACTGGCTACGCTTCGTCCAAGGGTCCTTGATACCGATATACAGATCACGGAAACTTACTCCCTTATCATTCACCTCGATCTGGACAGCACCTGTTCCGATCCCATCATTGTACTCGAACTTCATACGGCCCCGGCGGATACCGATCCGGTTAAACCCTTTATCCAAGTTCTCGTTCTTATCGCCCACCTTCAAGGTAGCGTCCTCCTGTCCATATTGGTATTGTCCTTGGATATAAGCGGAAACATTGAATTTGCTTAGCTTCTGGACTACCTTATCCAAGGTAGTCACTTCCGTAGCCAAGGAATCGATACGTTTTTCCACCGACTGATCCACCTCCTGCGCTCCCATACTGAATGGAAGCAGCACTAACATGAGCGCTATAACTTTTCCTAATTTCATTCCTAACTATAAAAACTATATTTGCGTCGCAAAGTTACAACGCTCCTGTTTCACACCCGTTTCACATACATTACAATCCTGTTACAGACGTCTTGCCTAATTATTCAGGGACGAATTTACATAAAATAATCGGTTCGTTCCATACATTGCACATGACTAGAATATTTGCGCGATAATTCTGGTCCATTTCGCACATTTATTGGGATATTGTGCTACCTTTGCCTCGATTATTGAAACACTATATTTATTTTTTTAATGAAGACATTAACAATCGGAGACCTAAAGGCTCGTATTCCAATCATCCAAGGTGGAATGGGCGTAGGCATCTCTCTTTCCGGCTTAGCCTCGGCCGTCGCAAATGAAGGTGGGATCGGCGTTATCTCCGCAGCCGGTCTCGGACTTTTATATAAGAAATTGTCACCCAGCAATTATACGGAAGCTGGGAATCTTGGGTTAGCGGAAGAGATCCGCAAGGCCCGGGAAAAAGCGAAAGGTATCATCGGCGTAAACGTAATGGTAGCTCTTTCCGACTTCGCTGAACTGGTGAAGACCAGTATAGCGGAAAAGGTAGACATCATTTTCAGCGGTGCTGGACTGCCTTTGGACTTGCCTTCTTTCCTCAAGAAAGATAGCGTCACCAAGCTGGTTCCCATCGTTTCCAGCGCACGTGCCGTACGTATCATCTGCGAGAAATGGAAGAATAACTATGATTATCTTCCGGATGCGGTGGTACTAGAAGGCCCGAAAGCGGGTGGACATCTGGGATATAAGGAAAACCAGTTGGAAGACCAGCATTTCTCATTGGAAGAATTATTACCTCAAGTCGTAGAGGAAGTCTCTCATTTCGAGCAGAAATACGACAAAAAGATCCCGGTAATCGCGGCAGGAGGCATTTATACGGGTGAAGATATCAAACGCATGATAGACCTTGGAGCATCAGGCGTTCAGTTAGGAACCCGGTTCGTTACCACCACGGAATGCGATGCCTCGGAAGCCTTCAAACAGACCTATATACAGGCCGAGGAGAAGGACATAGAGATCATCAAAAGTCCCGTCGGCATGCCCGGACGAGCCATCCATTGCAGTTTCCTTGAGAAAGTAAAGGCGGGAATCAAGCAACCGAAAGCTTGTCCCTTCAACTGTATCAAGACGTGCGATATATCACGCAGCCCGTATTGTATCGTCACCGCCTTATACAACGCCTTCAAAGGGAATTTCGAGAATGGATACGCTTTCGCCGGCAGTAACGCTTGGCGAGCGAATAAGATCACTTCGGTACGAGAAACCATTACCGAGTTGATGAATGAATGGAAAGCGAAATTATAAGCACAAAAAAAGCCTCCGGGAACGGGGGCTTTTTTTTATATTCGAAGGTAAGTATCTCCATTATTGCTCGGCTAACCAAGCAGCCAGCTCATCCCGGTTCGCAGCGGCATCTTGCACGCCGGCTTGGGCAGCTTGATCGAAATATTGCATAGCGGTCGTATAATCCTTCTTCATCGCATAAGCGACACCTAGGTTATTCCATGCTTCCGGCAAATTAATACCTTGCAAACGATTGATGGCCGGATCGTAAGCACCAGTCTCAATCTCAAGGGCCGCCGTATTTAATTGAGCGATCGGGTCGGTCGGATAAAGACGAACGGCAATATCGAATACCTCCTTGAACTGATCGCTACCTTTATCATAAGAATTGGCTACCAAGAACATCTCATTCAAACTTAAATATTGAGGTTTCGTCTTGATCACTTGCTTGGCCTCGTTCACGTCGAACGGACGTGCGATATAAGCCAAGGTATAATCAATACGTCTTAAAGGAGGATAGTATTTATCCAATAATATCTTATACGTCCGACCTCCGTTCAAGGCATGTAGTTTAGCCTTGCGCTTGTTTATATCTTGAATATCCAAGATCTCCAGAATCTCCTTCTTATTCGCCAAATCCGATTTCGTAACCTCTTGACGCAATCCGATCCAATCCTCACCCATCCAATTTACTTTCATCAAGGAAGGGTCCATCTTCTCCTTATCTTTCATGTAAGCGACAAAAGCCTTGGCACGACTCTCGGACAATCTCATATTATAATCGTAGCCACCTTCCGGGGAAGCGTATCCGGTAACCTTAAATTCGGTAAAGCTAAGATTCTTATCGTTACGGACTTCCGTTACAATCTTATTCACCTCATTCAGCACGGTAGCGTTATCCTTGAAATCACGTAACAATACGGACTTGCCTACCTCAAAGTTTAAATAAGCGGAATGCGTCTCGCTCCGTTGTTTCACTGGCTCTACCGGAGGAGTAACATAGCTAAGCTCATAAACGGGAGGGGCTAACGGAGGCAATACACGGCTCATCACCCCATAGATGTCATTTGAGACCTCACAAGAAGCGCATCCCGTGGTATTCTCATCCACCATCAAGGTAGCGTTTCGCATCCATCCCGCATAGGGTACGGACAATTCCACCGGAATCAATTCCGGCCCCTTCTTCGTCTGACGGATAATCAAGCTAGGAGTTTGGGGAAATTCATAACTATTGAAACCCAACTCACGGTTCAACGCCTTCATACGTGCCCGCCCGGTAATCACGATCGGGTTAAACTGGTAAGACTGCGATTTATCCACCGATTGCAATACCGGTGTCAGGATGACCATCTCTTGGGATTTCAAACGCAGATTGCTCAGATTGGTCGTAAAATTCATCATAAGCTGGCTTCCGTCCTTCTTTGCGCTTACATTCTCGAAACTAACAGTTCCTCGCACACCGTTCTGTGCCTGTAGGCTCACACCTCCGAGGAACAATAAAGCGATACATATACTCAATAAATGTCTCATATCTCTCTAGATCGTTTTTTAGTGGATAAAATAAATGATAGAAAGGGCCGCTTTCGTTACACCCCAATAGTTCGAGTTCTTGGTCTCGATCTTGGAGCCACATTCCCCGCAATTATACTTATCATAATGTACACGGGCATAACCGGCGCCGATAGCGGCTTCTATACTCCAACGCTTATTCAGTATCCATTGATGTCCCAACGTAAGTCCGCCACCGTACAAATAACCATCATAACGATGGTCCTTCAAATTAGGGAATATGCCAAAGGGTAATTTAATCCCAGCGATATTATACTGTCCGCCCAACGCATGCACGCCAATAAACGTACCGTTGAATTTCTCGCAAGTCCAATAACGCACTTCCGGCATGACAAGCCAATGCTTCAGTTTCTTACCGTCATTGAACTTGAAAGGATTATATCCCGCCGAGACATCCAATGTAACCTTTTTGCTTAAGCCCACCTCGAATCCTAAGTTCGGAGTCGTAGTCGCATCGTAGAGAAGATTGTTCTTCAACGCGAAATGCTGTGCGCTCATAGATAAGGAAAATAACAATGCTAATCCAAGTAAAAATGCTTTCTTCATTTCTTATAAGCTTAATGATTTGAAGAAGAAACAGGAATAAACGGGTTTTAGTTTTCGATAAGCGTTAATAAGATATGATCATTAAATTTAATTATATTAATAGTAAAGGGAATGCGGAAGGCGCTTTTATCGCTTATCCACATTCCCTTTAACTTACTTATAAATATACGATTACTGCTTGATGTCGCCTAATTCGACCAGCTTATTGACAATCGCATAGATCGTAAGACCGCTAGCACTATGAATTTGAAGTTTCCGAGCGATATTACGGCGGTGGGTGATGACCGTATGCGTAGAAAGAAACAAACGATCCGCTATCTCCCGGTTTGTCATTCCCTTCACGACGCAGACTACGATCTCTTTTTCCCTCGAGCTTAACGATTGTTGCTCGTCATCCCCTTCCGGCTCGTCATCCGGAAGTACCTCGGCGTTCAACCGTTCCAATTTGTGCTTGATCTCATCAGCGCTATCGTATATGTTAATTTGTTCATCATAAGAACGCAATAACACACTGTCTGAGACAGAATATAATAAAGCGATACATTTCATCTCGGCACAGCCGCTTTCCTCCTTCAAATGCTGCAACGTGAAATAGCCGGGCAAAGCCGGATTCACGATCAACACATCCGGTTTGTGCATACGAAGCGAGTCGAAAAGAGATTCCACCGAATGAATCTCCACCATCTGGATACGGAAACCCGGTAACCGTTTCAACAGGTTCTCCAGTCCGCTCCTTATGATAACAGAAGGTTCGGCTATCGCAATCTTTAGATTTGTACTCATCGATTCATGCTTATAATTGTTTTTCCAAAGCCAATATGGCCGGTACAAACAAATAATCCTCCACACGGGTATGTGAAGCCAAGTCTTCCTCCGTGGCAAAAATATCGAACAAGACACTATTCAGCATATTCGTACCCGCTCCCGGATAGTATTTGATCAGGATATTTTTCAACTCCGTGATCTTCATCTCGATCTGATCATGACGCTTGCGGAAGATCGTAATATTGTATTTCGGATCTCTCTTTCCTTCCAACAAATTACGGACATAAGGGAAAACAGCACGTTCCTCATAAGACATATGTTTATTTACCTCCTCCGCATACTCATCGAAAAACTTCGTGATCACAAAAGCGACATCCTCCGGGCACCCGGATATAGCGTCTACCAATTTACGACGGATATGTGGCAAGCGGAAGTTCAAGAAGTAATCATGGGCATTATGCAAATAGCGGATCAAGTTCTCGATCGACAGGCATTTGCTGATATTCTCGACAGGCGTATTCACTTCCTCGACCAAGAAATTCACGACCGTCAGGAAAGTACAAGCATCCACCCCATTCTGCCGGCAAACCTCCCCGATATTCTTCTCTCCGAACCCGAGCGCTATACCAAAACGGCTCATGACTAAAACCATCGGATAGTTCTCGCAGATCAGATCACTCATTTTATCGGTTTCCCGGTACATTCCATTTTTATACATAGGCTTCTTTCTAACTTGTCTTGGTGTTTGAATAGCCAAATATACTCCTTTTTCTTCCATATCTCGTACATTTATTATTATTTCACAAAGGCTTAAAGGACGACTCCGTCGGCACGACCGCTATACACTCAGTCTCTATCAACCATCCGGGACGGCAAACGGGGGCCAAGACTATCAAATGTGGCAAATCCGGGTAATGCGCCTCAAAATACTTCTTAACCACCGCATAATCAGCCATATCTCTCAAATAGGTGATCGCCTGCGTAATATCACGAGTAGTAGCGTCCGCCTCTTTCAGCAACACGCTGATATTTTCCATCATCCGCTCGGTTTGTTTTACGATATCGCCCGGATAGACAATCTCTCCCCGGTTATCTATACTCGCCGTACCCGAGATGAAGACCTGTTTACGATCCCCATACGTAACAGCCGTACCCCGCTCGAAGGTTACTCCATATTCATAAGTAGGATTCAAGTGCGTGGGAGCGTAAAGGAACTGAATCTGTCCCGGCTCCAACCCATCCACCGCATAACTGTCCATCTGTACCAACACCGAGGGATCGGCATGACGTCCCTCGATACCCGTACTAGCGATATAATGCGTCTTCTCCGTAAGATTCTGCGTGATAAAAACTTCTTTCCGGGCTTTCACCACACCGGCGTAATTCACGTCTACGTTTTGCACAAAGAACCAAGTACGGACACAATGAGAGGCCAACGTACAACGCTGCCCCATCAATTGCATCACATAGTCATTCAATAAAAGCCGGATCTGGTATTCCGAATTGGCCGCCTTATTGAAGGCACCTCCCCCCCAGAGGTGCCTATAACCGTTATGCGACGCTTCCAGTAAACCGGAATCGTACGTTTGTACCGACATGCCCGTTTGCAAATAAGTCCACATAGCGATCTTTGTTCCATTCAAAGGCGGTTGCTGCACGATAGAGAGCGGACAAAAGGCGCTCTCGCACTCCCACTCCATCACGCTATCCGTCTGATTAGCCGCGTCACTTAAAAAATAACGGCGGAAAACGGCGGTAGCGTCATTCGATAGCTCTTCCTTCACGACAGTCACATAAACCCGCAAAAGGTTTTGCAATTGCTCCACGAAAGACAAACAAGGGTCTGTAATCGATACCATCACCTGATATTCCGTTGTTCCACCTTTGCCCGTGAATGAAGAGATCTGAACCTCTACCGCTTTATCCGTATCTATTTTTCTCGTATAATTCATCATTTTCTTTCTTATCAATTATCCAATGCCCCTCCTAAGATCCAACCTTGGATCAAAGCAAGGACCTCCTGTTTCCCGGAACTATTGAACATATCCTTATGTACCGGATTATCCTCCAATATATCCAGCAAGAAACTATCGTTTATATCACCCGGGGTCACGTAGTTCTTACCCTCTTCCGAAAGGGGCGCCTTGACATTCACTAAGGATTTATAGGCTACATCGTCCCTAAGATCCAGCTGACCGGCCAATCCCGATCCCCCGCCATGACAAGACAGGCAATTCAAGTCGAACACCTGCGCTTGTACACGTTTGAAGCTCGCTAAATCCAATTCGCCCACAGACAAATCAAGCGGTTCGTCCGAATCATCCACCGGAGACGTATAATAGGAGTAAACCAACCGCAATCCCCTACTAATCACAGCGACCTCTATACTCCTCGTATCCGGAGTGACATTATTCAATCGGAGTTTTAGTCTTTTGCCGTCTTCCGCCGGCTTACTGATACGCTGGGTTTGCAAAGGTTTCGACTTATCCTCGCCAAAAGCGCATAACGAGAGCATATTCTCCTTCGGCCAAGCTTTCAGGCCAGTGAAAGAAAGTGACACGGTAGCGGTTCGCCCGGAATCAACCGTCTCATCCGGATAAATCTTACCCTCATCACAACCCAGCCCGAATAACAGGAATAAGGCATACATTATATATAGACTATATAGTTTCATACCCAAAGATTAGAACGTGAACTGCAACATAGCCGTAGCGGAGTGACGAGCCAATCCAATAGCGTCCTCATCCCGGTCATTCTGCGTAGCATGACCGCTACGACCTAAATATTGATACATAACCTGTAGTTTCAAATTATTATTAAAGAAATAATAATTCAAACCAGCGGCGGGCATATTTAACAAACCACCCTCATCCGTAGCGTTTCGATCATAGAAATCATATCGCAAAGCACCCTGTAATTTCGGAGTGATGAAATAGCCCAATTGAGCGTAAGCTCCCCAGAAATTCTTATCCGGCTTTTGCATGATCTTGGTAAAATGCATATTCATATAATAACCTTCGGCTGCTACATACCAGCGGTTCTTGATCCATGCGAACTCAACGCCCACACGGGTGTCGCTACTGGTCAAGAACTCAGCCTCCGCATTATAAGAGGCAGATACGGCGATAGACATCTTATCGTCGTTCAGATTCTCCGGCGAGCCTTGAGACGTTGGCATCTCCCCCTTCGGCATAAAGGCCAGACGACCCGCATATAACAGCGAAGGCAACCATTTATGATCATCGCAGTTTGTCTTAGTCGCCAAATTCACGTCGATACCCGTACCATTAAAAATACCGACTTGATAATTCCATTTATCATGGATCAAACCATGTACCTGTACACCCAAGTCGAATCCCGTGGACATATTCGGTATAACATAATTCACGTCGTAAGGAAGCAATACGGATTGGGAAGCGGAATAAGGCAGTACCGGAAACAACGTCTCCCCCAAAGTACTTAAATAGCCATGCATAAACGGTGTCTTGAACTTACCGACACGGATACGAAACGATTCCTTGATCGCTACGTCGAACCAAGCCTGTTGCAATAAGGCCCCTCCACTCTTAGCGGCATTCAGCGATAAATTGAAAGTAACCCGTCCAAAAGCCTTACCCGTAAAACCGAGAATAGCGTTAGGGATCGCGAAACCAGAGTTCGCTACGCTCTTGGCATAATGGCTTTCCAGCCCTTGGTCGTCATACCGGTTGTAGCAAGCGCTTGCCTGTACCAACGCATAGGGCTTAAACAAAAAGTCACCAGCCTTGGTAGAAAAGGAAAAGCCCTTCTTTCCCGCTAGTGAAACCACATCGTTCTCTACATATTTATCATCCATCTCTTTCTTTGTATCTTGAGCTTTCACGGAGAAAACACCCGCTGATAGAAGCACCACAAGCAACGTCCTATATATTTTTTTCATTTCGATTCTATGCGTTATTTATTCATAAACTTTGTAGGAATTTAATCAAAGCGGCCCGCTCGTCTTTTGTCATGCGAGAGAATAGGGTACGCGACGCAGCCCCTTCCCCACCATGCCACATAATAGCCTCCGTCAGGTTCCGGGCACGGCCATCATGTAAATAATAGGTATGGCCGTTTACGACCTCTTGTAATCCCAATCCCCATAACGGGGTAGTCCTCCATTCATTACCGTTGGCCAAGCCACTGGGATAATCATCCCCTAGCTCAACCCCCATATCATGCAATAAAAAGTCCGAATAAGGATGGATCACCTGATTACCTAATTGAGGCAATTCCGTATTATTCAAAAGGACAGATCCGCGAGGGCGTGTCTTCAAGGAAGTCACATGGCATAAATGACATTTCGCTTGATAGAAAAGTTGCTCTCCTTGAAGAACCGTAGGATCATCCACATTCCGACGGGCGGGTACCCCCAAGGTCTGGAGGTATAAATCCACATCTTCCATATCTTCCGTAGAGACCTGCGCCCCGGTCATGGCAAAACCCATCATATTACTCTGTCCTTCTCCTACCTCATGCGGGAAACGATCGTTCGTTACACCGAGGTCGGAAGAGAATCCCAATTCCACCGTTAAGTCGGCATGATTCGCCTTATTACCAGAGATACCGATCTGCTTCTTTCCCTTTTCCGTCACATAGTTTATACGTCCACTAATACCATATTCCGGATAATTGCTTTTAGCAGCGATCTGCTTTAGCATATCCAAGTCGAGCGCCATCATCTGCCCCATTCCGACATGCCGTAAGGGTTGACGTACGGAAATCCGTAAATCCGACATCGGGATACTATCAGCATACCATTCCTTTATCTCATAATGAGGGGTGACCAACTCATATTCCTCCCCATCGGGGAACGTATATTTTTGGGAAGTAGTAGTAATCTTAACCCTTCCCTCCGGTTTCGTTCCGTATATCGCTTGATCATGTAGTACCCGGCCGTAATCTTGAAAATAGCCGCCACTTTTACGTGATATATAAATAAGCATGGATGAGAAGCCGGGGCCGGAACCTCCATCGGCTATAGCCGGACGGGTCCGCCCGGTACTTTTATGACAGGAACCGCAAGAATATCCGGCATAAAGCGGCCCTAGTCCTCCACCATCCACATTCTCAACACCGCGAGCATCGTCGTACAATCCATCACCACGATTAAATCGCGTCTCTAATTCGCCCGTAACCCAGTTTGCCTGCGTATCGTACGCATCCGGGGCATTGGAGAAAATGGTTGAGATACCCGCGGACAATTCCTTCTCGGAAGCTACCTGCCCATTGGGTTTCTTAACCTGCCAATTTTCCAAGTCCTCGGATTCGCAACTACACAGCAGACTACCGGATAAAGCGAATAATAGAAGTAATCTTCGTTTCATCGTATCGGCTTGTCCGATTAGTTCGTGAACTTAGACTTAACAACGCCCAAACCTGTCGTTAAATCAGCGCAAGCTTCTGTAGCTGTATTGATATGCTCCGTATCCCCTAGATTGTTACGGAAAGGATAGCCGATCGCATTGATAGCGTCGATTGTCTTATCAATTTGAACTACCATCAAACTATCCAACGTAGGATTAATCATTTTAGTCAACGCATGCAAGCTACTCTCGGAAGCGGATTTCTCATCCAAATCACGACCGCCGAAATAAGCGTTCTTGATACTTACGATATTGTTCTTATAGTCGTCCAAGGAATTCCAGCTATACCAAGACTCTACAGCCAAGACACCGGGGTTATTCGGGTCAGTAGCGTCTTTATTACTTCCATTCCATGCGGTCACCGGGTCAGTTATCTTAGCGGAACCTACTTCATTGGAGATTCCAGCCATACCATTATTTCCATTCAGCATAAGCTCAATCGCCTGATACACATTACCAATGGAATAGGCAGAACCGTCATGTTTCTTCATAGCCTCCGCATAAGAAGAAGGAACATCCGAAGTTCCTAAGCCTTTCAACCAACCATTGTATAAGTCTTGAGTATCAGATAACATACGTTCGGACACTAACTTCAAATACTCCAATTCATTCTTTGCGAACGGGCTTGTTTCCAGATCACGAGGCTCGCCGTCTAAGAATAACATCTTTTCCGCCGTATGGAATCCACGTAAATTTTGAGGACCATCTTCCGCATCTTCGTCTACAGCTCCTGAAATCTTGCTGAATTCTCCTGTAGCTATAATCTCCTCTATACCGTTCTTATCCAAAGGCCAGCTATCCAAGCTCGGGTCGAGCTGTGCCAAATCCGCCACACCGAACAAGAATGCCTCACTTTGTTCCCAAGGTACACGAACCGCACGCCAAGCGTCGCAGGCATCCGCTAAATCATTCTTAGAACCAGACGCGATGAACTTGTCTACCGCATTTTTATAGGCGGTCATCTTTGTCAACATGTCCTTATAGGTAGGCAAAGCTACCTCATCAACGAAAGTAGCGACAACCGCACTCATCTGATCTTCTGTTGGTTTTGCACCCGAATCCGCAGGAAGATTCTTAAAGTCATAAGTTACAACATCGGGGTCCTTGCCCGGATCATCGTTGTCTCCACAAGAAGTGAAGCTCAAAGCCACACCCATCAACATCATGGGTAATAAAAGTACTTTTTTCATATTCTTACATATATATTTGTTAATAGTCTATTATCTTGATAAGAACCAGCCGATATAAGCGATACCGACAGAAACCATATTCTGGCTATTATAATCACCCTTACCTACAATACGGTGCGCATAATCCGCCTTTATGACCAGATTAGGCAATGCGTAATAGTTAAGGCCAGCCGTAATCACGCTCTTTTGAAGACGTCTATCCGCCAGTTTATTACTGCCTTTCTCCACGGATTGCATCGGATTATAATATTCGTAGCGAACGAAAGGATAAATTCTAGGGGCTTTCCGACTAAAGAAGGAACCTACATTATAGCCAACCTCAGCCGCATAACTGACAGCGGTCTCCGCCACGGTTGAATTAGGATATCCGGAAGCTGAAGATGAGTTATTGTTTACCTTTGTCAAAGCGTTGCTGTTGCCCAGATGGCCGTAAACGATATTACCTCTGGCGATCAAATTATTGTTCGGACTTTTATATTGAGCGTCCGCCGTCACGATAGTAAGCGGATATTTCTCACCTTGGTTACGCAGCGGTTTGCTACTATTCTTAGAGGGTTGGTTATAATAAAAAGAAGCGCCCACACGTAAGCCTTTAAATTTCTTCACTCCATTATAGTTGACACGAGCCACAAAGGCAGGATGCGTAAATTGAGTTTCCTCGAAAGCGCCTTGCGTACCTTTGCCAACCCAGTTCTCCATACGGAAACCTTGTGGGTCCAGACCGGAAACGACTTGTAACTCGTAATCGAAATTTCCTAAATCACCAAATAGAGCCACACCCGTCTCATGCCAAGTAGAAGGTAATATGGTAGTCTCTCCTTCCGGACGATATACACCGAAAAAGTTCAAGGGTTCATGATGTGCGTTGGTCAAGCCTACCGGTACGATCATATGTCCAAAACGGAAGTTTAAATGCTTGTTCATCAGATAAGAGATATGGAACTGCTCCAAGGCAACCTCGCCACCTTTCTCGATCTCGGTCTCATATTCTCCATTCTCCTCGTACCACTCCACTTCCCGTGCGGCGCCTGTTCCTCCATACTCAAACTCAATCTCGGAACTCAGTACCCATTTGGGAGAGAACTTATAATCAAAAGCTAAAATAAAACGAGGGATAGAGACAGTAGCCCGATTCATATGTGATGTACCTTGAGGTGTCACCCAATTCCAGTCATAATCCATATAACTGGCAGCCATCTCACCATATCCTCCAAAACGGAATTTAGAAAAACCGTCGGCATACATCTCCGATGCCTTTACGGTAGAGCTCATATTACTCTCTTGAGCATGTAGAGCGGTAAAGGAAAGTAATCCAATCGCTAATAAATTTGTTAACGTTCTCATTGCGTTTTATAATTTTTGGCAAAATTACAGGGGCTGAGAATTTGCTACAATCGCCCGAAGTAGGTAAAATGAGACCCTAATTACCTACTCATAGGTATCCCGGAAGAATATTTTCAGGACGTCACACCGAATAGGCCCCATTATTGACCCGCAAGACAACTTGATAGTTAATTTTGGAAAATACGGTTTTGTATTATTTCAGAGGTAAGCGTTAGTTATTACAAGCGAGAAGATCATTAAATGATTAACACTGTAATGTCGGGAAGTTTTCCTCCATATTCTTTTGTTTTGCAACTAATATTAGTTACATTTGCAGAAAGAACAAGGATATGGGTTCTAAAGAAAAGTTGATCGAGCATTTTTGTAAACTACCTAAAGATTTCACCTACGAGGAAACTTTAAAATTGCTTTCTTCTTATGGCTATAACGAGCATAATAAAGGTGCAACGTCAGGTTCTCGCGTGAGATTTAAAAATGAACAGACGGGACAATATATTGATATTCATAAACCGCATCCGGGTAGTATTATGAAGGAGTGGATGATGAAAGCGATATATCAGCATTTAAAAAGTAATGGTTTAATTAAATGAAATGATTCAATATGGACTATTTGGAATACAAAGGTTATAAAGGTTCTGTTGAGTACAGTAAGGCTGATAACTGTCTTTGCGGAAAGGTACTTGGTATGAGTAAAGATTTAATTCTTTATGAAGGTAATACTATCGATGAACTTCGTGCGGATTTTGAAGCCGGAGTAGAAAGCTATCTTGCCGGCTGTTTGGCTGATGGCGTGGAACCTCGTAAACCTTATAGTGGCACGTTAAATATCCGTATTTCACCAGAAATACATAGCCGAATCGCAGCATTGGCGCAAGAGGCGGGAACTACGATTAACGGGTATATAAAACAGGCTTTGGAGAATCAGTTGAAGCTTGCCCATTAAAAATAAAGGCATAGATAGATTTAGGCGTGATTCCACTTGGTTTCACGCCTTTTTTACGCCATATTTCACTGGCCATGAAGAAGAATATAGCAATTAATAGGTACGAACTCTCCTTTTTTACATATATATAGGTATTGCGCACCCTTATAGGCCGACGTATCTTTGCAATGTCAAAAAGAATGTAACACTATTAGTATATCGCAAACCAAAGCCTTCTGCTAATTTTATGTAAGCATATAAGATGATTAACACCGTAGTGTCGGGAAGTTTTTATTGGTTATTTCCGGCATCACATAAAAAGGGCCTCCCTGTGAAGAGAGGCTCTTTTTGTGTTCAGCTATCCGGCTCATTGATGATGTATTGATAGAGATCCGAGTCTCCGGCCTTATTCATGATCTTATGCTTTTCCAGCTGAAATTTTAACTGGTCTAAACCGAGAGGGCCGAATCCCGAAATCTTCAACAAAGAATCGAGCCCTTTCTTCCTAGCGTAGCGCAATAGGTCCTCCATAGTCTCCAGTTCCAATTTTTGGAGGCATTTACGGATGTAGGGAGACAGGGTTAGGCTTGTGACCGGTAGGGAGATCCGTTTGGCTACGTCCAGTATTTTTGCCCCAGAGGTTATTTCCGTGAATATATACCGATCTTGCTTATCATCTATAAATGTGGATAGTTCGGCGATGATTTGTTTAAGTAGGGGAGAGATGTTCTTTAAGGATCGTAGGCAGAAAAGGTAATCGTCGTACTGGGCGATAATCTCGTCGGCTTCCTCCTCCTTGTCTTGAATGACCAGTTGCAAGTATAGTTTTTGAATCCCTAGATGTTCGATATGGGCAATGAAATCACGTAGGTTCTCAGGATCTACCATACGTGTACCGGTTCTCGTATGGAAAGAGGTTATCTTTCGGGATTTTACCCAATCTTCAATCTCCTCGTACGGGAAACCGGTAATACGGGCGGCTTCTTCTATGGATATGAGTTCTGGCATAAGATCGTATTACGAATAAAGTTGTTTTTGTTTAGTTAAAATGCGGAATTTGGAACCAACCAATAACGGTAAGTAGATCAGGTATTCTTTTCGCATCTCAATTAAGAAATAAGAGCCATCATGGGACACTCCCGTGACGTCACTATATCTCCGCACGATACCATGTATCTGGAATTCCCTCTCATTACAATAAAACCCTAACTCTGGAAAATACTTGCTGAAACAAGCGGAGTAGTAAATAAAGAGATTCTGGATCTCATCAATATTACAAGCGTCCATAAGCCATTCACTTTACATAATTAATTATTAGATTTACAAGATCCGGACATGTTTTAGAAAAGATGTCCTTCGTAAAGACGAGCGCTATATGGCTTTTGTTAAGTAGTGGTCCTTTCATTAAGATATAAGGAAAGGGCGCAGACTGAACATTTACATGATTGAAGGTTCGGCAAAGACCCAACTCCCAGTAAAGTCAGCCACACGCCCCCTTTATCTATATACAATAACATACCTCTACTACCTACGGCAGCATAGATAACACGTATAGTCGGTAAAGGGTTGCGGGGCCTTCTTTGTCCATTGGGAATTGTAAGAAAATTTTGCCGATTTTCAATCAATGGAACAAATATCACTCGCAACACGAGGCTCTTAACTTAAAAGCCTTTTCTTGTCGCAAATATACGTATTAATAATATTTCAACCTAAGATAATCCATATGTTTTTTAGTTTATCATTGTTTGATACCTATTATTTGCTTTGACTTATCCAGTCATGCAAATGTATAATATTTTATTTGATTTCCACCCCCCAATGCCTCACTTTCAAAGTAAGCTAGCTTCGTTGGCAAAGTAAGTTAATTAAAATACCGAAGTAAGTTAACTTACTTTGCCAACGAAGTTAACTTACTTTTTTCGCCCAATTTTGTCTCCAGTTGTAGAGACGCAGCGTGCTGCGTCTCATCCCCTCAAAATGGTAACTTAAAATAATACGCCAATAACCACCAAAGTCTGCGCCTTCACGAGACAATATACCCATAGAACGCAATTTTGCGATTTGTTTTTCTACAGCACGGGAACTTATACCTAATTTTATAAGCCATAGCTTCGGCTGACATAGAAAGGTCGGAAATGACAAGGTCGATGATCTTCTGTGCTGTTCTACCTATATTTTTAGGCTTATCCGCAGTGTCTCCGAACTCACTCTCCGAACTTTTATGGGGCTCTCCGAACCTTCTCTCCGAACTTTTCTTCATTTACAAGAATGTTTGCTGGCATCCACTTGGGTAGGAAGTGAATCCCATGTCATGTGCATACCCTTCAATATCAATGAAAGAAGTTGTTGAGAATTACATTCTACACTTTCATTACCCACTCTTGTATAGGCAGTGCGTGTTCCGTCTTGGTAATAATAATATACAATAAGGTATACAAATGGCACGAATATATAAATTGCTTAATATCAACACCTTAAAAACACGATTGTGATTTTTGAAAAACACGTACGTGTTTCTGTAAAAAGTCGTACATGTTTTTCGGGAAACACGTACGACTTTTTACAGCATTATACGATAAGGAGCAAGAGCGTACATGAAAATATACGATAAGCCCCCCTTTTAACCAGAGCCAAAAAGCATTTCTTCCTAAGCTCCATCTCATAGATATTTTGGTGTGGTTACCCTTATTCTGAAATAATTTGGTTATTTTTGTATATAATTCAATTAATGTCCATAGAACATGCCATGAATAAGAAATCGCAGATACACAACAAGAACATCTAAATAATAAACAACATGAAATCAACACTTATCGTAGGGATCGGTGCCTCGCTTCTTACAGCCGGTATCGCAAAAGCCCAACAGAGACAAGACATTACACCTAGAACGCCAAACATATTGTTCATCTATGCGGATGACTTGGGATATGGAGACTTGGAATGCTACGACGGCACGCAAGTGAAAACCCCGAATATCAACCGGCTCGCCAAGAACGGTATCCGCTTCACCAACGCTCACGCGACCGCCTCTACCAGTACGCCCTCCCGATATTCCATGCTAACCGGAGAGTACGCATGGCGCCGCCCGGGAACGGACATCGCCGCGGGAAACGCCGGAATGATCATACGACCGGAACGTTATACGATAGCCGATATGTTCAAGAACGCGGGATACGCCACGGCCGCTATCGGCAAATGGCATCTTGGCCTAGGAGACAAAGCGGGAGAGCAAGACTGGAACGCCCCACTCCCCACCGCCCTTGGCGATCTGGGATTTGATTATTCCTATATCATGGCGGCGACGGCAGACCGCGTCCCCTGCGTATTCATCGAGAACGGGCAGGTGGCGAACTACGATCCGGACGCCCCGATCTATGTCAGTTACCAGCAGAACTTTCCCGGAGAGCCGACCGGAAAAGATAATCCGGAATTATTATACAACCAGAAGCCTAGTTTCGGGCACGACCAATCCATCGTAAACGGAATCAGCCGTATCGGTTACATGAAAGGTGGCGGCAAGGCGCTTTGGAAAGACGAGAATATCGCCGATTCTATCGTGACACACGCCATCGATTTTATCAAGGAGAATAAAGAGAAGCCTTTCTTCATGTATTTCGCCACGAACGACGTGCATGTACCCCGCTTCCCGCACGACCGTTTCCGGGGAAAGAACCCGATGGGCGTGAGGGGCGACGCTATCGAGCAATTCGACTGGAGCGTAGGCCAATTGATGAAAACATTGGATGAGATGGGATTGACGGAAAATACCTTGATCATCTTGTCAAGCGATAACGGACCTGTCGTAGATGATGGTTACGCGGACCGGGCCGTGGAGCTACTAGGCGATCATAAACCCGCCGGACCGCTTAGAGGTAATAAATACAGTGCCTTCGAAGGGGGAACCCGTATCCCGGCTATCGTACATTGGCCAAAGGAGATCAAGCAAGCCGCCGTATCAGATGCGCTAGTGAGCCAGATCGACTGGTTCGCCTCCCTTGCCTCACTGACGAATTCCCGTCTTCCGGAAGGAAGCGCGCCGGATAGCTATGATTATCTGGATACTTGGATCGGGAAAAGCAAGGAAGACCGCCCGTGGGTAATCGAGCAAGCGCTTAATAAGGCACTTTCCGTCCGTACGAAAGATTGGAAATATATCGAGCCGAGCGTAGGTCCCGCTATCATGGAATATGAGAAGATTGAGACCGGATATTCCCCCGAGCCTCAGTTATACGACATGACGAAGGTCTACGAAGAAGGAAACAAGGCCTTGCAACATCCGGAGATCGTTTTCCAATTGCAGGGAATCTTAAAAGGAGTTCGGGATCACACAATCAAGGCTAAATAATGGAAAGAAGAAACTTCATTAAATCATCCCTCGGAATCGGTCTGGGTGCGACACTTCCGGGGATGACGCATAGCAAAAGCGGGAAAGAGGCAGAGACCGCCGTCTCTCCCGCCATGCCCGTAAAGAGCGGTAAGCCGCATATCATCTTGATCATGACCGATCAACAACGGGGCGACGCCCTCGGCTGCATGGGAAACAAGGCGGTGATCTCACCGAATATCGACCGGCTGGCGCAAGAAGGCTCGTTGTTCGTGAGCGGATATTCCTCCGCTCCAAGTAGTACTCCGGGACGGGCCGGTTTATTGACCGGGATGTCTCCTTGGCATCATGGTATGCTGGGATACGGACGCATGGCCTTGAAGTATCGTTACGAGATGCCTCAGATGATGCGGAATCTGGGGTATTATACCTTCGGGATCGGTAAGATGCATTGGTTTCCGCAGAAAGCACTTCACGGATTCCACGCGACCTTGATCGACGAGAGTGGCCGGGTGGAAAGTCCCGATTTCATCAGCGATTACCGGGAATGGTTTCAATTGCAGGCACCCGGCAAAGACCCGGATCTTACGGGTATCGGCTGGAACGACCATGCCGCCGGTGTCTATAAGTTAGACGAGAGACTTCATCCTACGGCTTGGACCGGACAGACCGCTTGCGAGTTGATTCGGAACTACGACAACGACAAGCCCTTATTCCTCAAAGTATCATTCGCCCGCCCGCATAGTCCCTATGATCCGCCTCAACGTTATCTGGATATGTACAAGGACGCGGATATCCCGAAACCCCATATAGGAGATTGGTGCGGACAATACGCCGAGCCGAAAGATCCTCGCCAAGGAGCATCAGATGCCCCATTCGGTAATTTCGGGGATGCGTATGCCATAAACTCCCGTCGCCATTATTACGCCAATATCACCTTTATCGACGATCAAGTAGGGCAAATCATCCAGACCCTAAAAGACAAAGGTATGTACGACAATGCCCTGATTTGTTTCACGGCGGATCATGGCGATATGTTGGGCGATCATTATCATTGGCGGAAAACCTATCCGTACGAGGGTTCGGCCCATATTCCTTATATCGTAAAATGGCCCGCCGGTATATCCAAATCCATACCGGACGGAAGCAGCATAGAACAACCTGTAGAACTGAGAGACTTCTTGCCTACCTTTATCGATATCGCCGGCGGGTCGGTTCCTCCCGATATGGACGGGCGGTCTTTACTCAAGCTGATCCAAGGCCAGCAGGAACAATGGCGCCCCTATATAGACATGGAGCATGCCACTTGCTATAGCGACGATAATTACTGGGCAGCCCTTACCGATGGGAAGATTAAGTATATCTGGAATTTCCACAACGGAAGCGAGCAGTTGTTCGATTTACGGGAAGACCCGGGAGAGACACATAACCTTAGTGAGGACGCAGCCTATCAGAATAAGTTGTCCGAATTACGCAAGATGATGGTAGAGCATCTGTCCGAGCGAGGAGACTCATTCGTGAAAGACGGTAAATTGATGACTCTCGATACGACCCTATTGTACAGTCCCAATTTCCCGAAATAAGGGACGAGCGAGCCTCGTCCCTACAGTATCTTACGTTTTTTACCTTTTTTTTATCGCGGAATGGATGTATCTTTGCCCAAGAAACTAGAAGAGACTCAACTTAATGCTAGGAATCGTTAGTAAAGGAATCATTATAGGTGTATTGGTTTCGGCCCCCATGGGCCCCATCGGTATGCTCTGTATACAAAGAACACTAAATAAAGGACGTTGGCACGGGTTCGTCACCGGATTAGGGGCCGCTCTATCCGACGTGATTTATGCGGCACTGACTTGTCTGGGCATGGGAGTTGTGGTCAACTTCGTGGAGGCGAACCAAGCGCCCCTGCAATTGATCGGAAGTATCGTTCTCGGCATTTTCGGGTATTATATCTTCCAAAGCAACCCGACTAGGAACCTAAAGAAACACCGAGAAAAAAAATTATCGTTCACCCAAGACTTTATTACAGCTTTTCTACTTACCTTTAGCAACGTGTTAATCGTCTTGCTCTATATCGGATTATTCGCCCGGTTCGGTTTCGTGTTACCGGAACATTCGTTTTGGCTGCTGGTATTGGGCATTGTTTGCATAGGGTTAGGGGCCGTTCTTTGGTGGTTCGGCATAACATATATTATTGGAAAACTGAGAAAATGGTTCAACGTTAGAGGTATTTGGTTACTGAACCGGATCGTGGGCTCTGTCATTATCGTATTGTCTATTATCGGTGCCCTATCGGTTTTATTGACCTCCTACTTACAATGGCCTTTACTTCAAATCTATAGTTAAAATGAAAAGACTGAAAGTTCCTGTTATCCCCGTTCTGGATGTACTCGATATAACATCCATAGAACCGATTCTTGAGGTGCAATCCCAACGTGAGTTCCTCACCCATGCCAATTGGCATGAGTATCCATATAAGCCGATCACCGCTTTTAATATAGCCCGGACAGAGAAAAATCTATATATACGATATAGCGTGCAGGGTAATTCGCTAAAGGCGTCTTATGAGATGGACAATTCCTCGGTCCATAAGGATAGTTGCGTGGAGTTCTTCATGAAAAAGGAAGGTGACTCGCATTATATGAATTTCGAGTTTAATTGTATCGGGACTTGCGATGCCGCCCGCCGTACCTCACGGGATATCAAGACGTCGCTTTCGCAAGAAGAGTATAAAAGCATCATAAGACTCCCATCCGTGAGAAGAAGGGCATTCGAGGAGATTAAAGGTATTCATACATGGAACTTGATCGTAGTCATACCACTCAAGTTGATGGGGTTAGATCCTAGTAATCTGCCGGAGAAAATACTAGGGAACTTCTATAAATGCGCCGATGAGACAATGAATCCGCATTTCGTAAGTTGGAGTCCGATCGACCTTCCCGAGCCTAATTTCCATTGTCCTGAATTCTTCGGGGAGATCTACCTGTAGTATAGACGTAGCGTGCTGCATGCAGCACGCTACGTCTATACAGGCAAGCCTATGGCTATTTATTGTTCTTACCTAGTTTCAGCTCAATGACGAACGCTATTATCAAGCCGATTCCCCCGAACAAAAGAACCGAAGCCCCATAAGCCGTACCCGCTACCTCATGCCTGTACCAACCATCATCATAATAAGAATTTGTCGCCATACACATATTAATAATAAAGCCTACCAACAAACCTAATCCGATTCCCGCCAAAAGGCACCCGGCCTTTAAGCTACTGAACGAGAAGTTTCGCATGTAGTTAGGCAGTCCCAATTTACCATCGAAAGCAGAGGCATCCAGTTTATCACCGATCTTCTCGATAATCGCCAAACGTTCCCTCTTGCGAACAAACAACTCAAATAATCCGTAAATACCTGCACAAACGATTCCGACAACTAGCGGAACAGAAATAAAATCCATCATAACTGTATAATTTTAATTGATTCATTCATATTGTTTGCTAATTTGACGCAACAGTTTCCCATAGGTTACACCTCCGGGCTGAAAAATATTTTTTATTTTTGTTACCGCAAGTTGTAACCTATTTACCCGGCTTGCGTCCATTAAGTACAATGGAATTGTATACCGATACATATTACATACAAAGGATACAAGCGGGGGACGTGGCATGTTTCGCTTGCCTTTTGGACAAGTATAGCCGTCCGATTCACTCGTTGATCCTCAAAGTGGTACGAAGCCAAGAGGAGGCTGAGGAGTTGGCGCAAGATACGTTTATGAAGGTATTCAAAAACCTCGCCTCATTCAAAGGGGATTGTAGTTTCTCCACATGGATTTACCGGATCGCTTACAACACGGCGATCTCGTCGGTCAGGAAGAAGAGATATGAGTTTCTACCGATTGAGGAGACTACACTTGAAAACGTATCGGAGGAGGAGGTTACGAACCTGTTCGGACAAACCGAATCCACGGAACAGGTTCAAAGATTGGAAGTCGCCCTTGAACAACTTCTACCGGACGAACGGGCCTTGATCTTGCTCTTTTATTGGAAAGAAAAAACAATAGAAGAACTGGTCTCTATCACCGGCTTGACCGCCTCGAATATTAAAGTCAAGCTACATCGCATCCGAAAAAAATT
Organism: Parabacteroides sp. 20_3; assembly: GCF_964238835.1. Lineage (NCBI taxonomy): Bacteria > Pseudomonadati > Bacteroidota > Bacteroidia > Bacteroidales > Tannerellaceae > Parabacteroides > Parabacteroides sp. 20_3. The sequence goes on from NZ_CAXSNO010000005.1 coordinate 235,168, forward strand.
GTTTGTATTATTAAATGAAATGGATCATGAGTAAGATAAACACAAATAAGGAACAACCCGATTTATTGGGGGATTTATTCAAACGCATACCGGAGGAGGAGCTTCCCGCCTCGTTCCGTTCGAACGTAATGCGACAAATCATGCTTGAGTCCGCAAAGGCGAAGAAACGCAATGAACGATTCACCCTAGTAGCGGCGATCGTGGCATCGCTTATCATGATTTCCCTCGCGGCCGTATCTTTCGTATATATGGAGATACCCAAGATAGCCCTCCCGATGATAAGCACATCGGCTTTGGCTTTCTATTTATATATAGGAGCCATCACGCTCATTCTTCTATTTGTGGATTATAAATTGAGGAATCTATTTCACAAGAAAGGATAAGCACGAAGCGAGCTCCGTCCGTATACGAGGAATCTATGGACAAGGAACCATTCAGCCGCTCGGCGATCAAAAGACAGATAGAAAGTCCTAAACCCGCACCGGGTTTGTAATCATCCAGCTTCTCAAAGCGATTGAATACCGCAGCTTGTTTTTCAAGGGGAATACCGGCACCCGTATCCGTAACGGCTATGCATACCTTTTCCCGATCCGGCGCAAGTTGGAACGATAGGTTAATCTCACCTTTCTCCGTAAATTTAGCGGCGTTTGTCAACAGGTTTGTCAACAGTTGTTGCAGGCGCAGATTATCTACATGTACCACGATTGGTTCCCCAGCGGGAGAAAAAGTCAATTTAACCCCATCCGGCATCCGGTAGCGTACACTCTCCAATGCCATTTGGCAACACTCCAAAAGCGGATAATCCTTGATATTGAAATGAAGGTCTCCAGTCTCCATCCGGGATAAATCCAATACGTCGTTTACCAGATTCAACATCAAATCCGTATTATTCCGGATGATAGACGAATATTCCTCCCGCTCTTTCGCATCGGTAGAAGGTTCCACCAGCAAACTGGAGAAACCTACGATCGCATTTAACGGGGTCCGGATCTCATGGCTCATATTAGCGAGAAAAGCACTTTTCATCAGGCTGGCCTCTTCCGCACGGGTTTTCTCCTTCATCAATCGTCTTTGGGATTCCAAAAGCAAGTCTTTCTCTCGCTGTAATTGGTTTTTCAAGGATCGTAGATGGCGGTAGTATAAAAACGAGATATAGAGGAGGATCGATAACACGACCGATATAGATAAGATAAACACCAACAAATCTTGTTTCCGGGCGATACGTAACCCGGCTTCCTTCAGTTCCGTTTCTTTCAATTCCTTTTCATGCAACTCATGCAAGGTTCGCAATTGATTCACCTGCCGGAGAAAAGCAATCCCCCTGTTCTGCGTCATCGTATTGTAAAGCTCATCATACAAAGCCATCACTTCCCCCAACCGGCCTTGCTCTTTCAAGATATCCGCCTTGAACTGAATATCTTCGGGTAATCGCTCTGTCTCCAACACTTCATTTATATAACGCAGTGCCAACGGGATATCTCCAGCCGCCTTATAATAACGAGCCTTAACCGCTAGATAAGTATTGATTGCATAGTCCTTCTCTACCAAACTATTGCCGACATAGGAAGAGGCTTTATCCAACGCTTTCTTGGCATTTGCCAAATCTCCTTTCGAAAGATAAAAGCTCGTGTAAAAAGAATAAAGCAGCCAATACTCCCGCTCTAGTAGCAAAACATCACCTTTTTCTTGATTAATCTCATATTGCTCATCCAGCAGGGCTTTATATTGTTCCAAGATTCGTTCCGTCAACGTATATTGTTTCGTTCGGACACTACTTTCCAATTGATAAGAAGTTAACCGGATTTTAGTATCCATGATATCGGGAACATCTTTTATATCCTTCAATAAATCCAAACCTTCCTGAAAAGAGACTACGGCATCGCTATCCCTACGGATACGTTGGTAAATCAGCCCTAAAGTCTCCGAACAGCGAAGCAAGCCGTATTTATGATTCAGATTGCTCGCCAACCGATACAGATCCATCGCCTCACTCATTGCCAACTCATAATTCCCTAGCCAAAGGAGATCTTGACTGGAATAACTCTTCACCTCAAACAAGACATACGGATATTCATGGCGGGCCTTCGCCATAGAATCTACGATATTACAGCAATAGACCAAACTATCACGCTTAGACTGATTGTAATAATACTCGGCCATACCTTTCAATCCTCTATATGCGATAGATATGGAATCCACCGCCATCGCGTTCTCATAAAGACGTTGATAATAATCTTTCATTTTGGGCTCTTGCCGATAAAGCAAAGCCAACCGCTGCAATATGGGTAAAGTAGACGCTATCGTCGGGCAGCCCGGTAATACCCTCTCCAAGCTGTCGATCTCTGTTAAACGATCCTTGCCGGGAGGAGGCGTGGAAGATTTCATCGAGCCGCAAAATACAAGGGAGATCATAATAACCACCCCTATACGTATGGATATCCCGTTATCGAATAGATTCATCAGCCTCATATAGGGGTTTCAATTAAATTCGCTGGATGTATAAAGACAAACCGGGCACCGCCCTTATAAGAGACATCTACGGATAAAGAACCTTTAAGCTGTTCCGAGATGATCTGGCAAACAGAAAGTCCCAAACCGGTACCTTGAACAAAGTCGTCTAATTTCTCAAAACGCTCGAATATCTTCTTACACTTATCCTCAGGGATTCCACAGCCCGTATCCGTAACGAAGAAACGAACCTCACCTTTGCTCTCATCCACGGCAAATGAGAGATTAATCTCTCCCTCGGAAGTGAATTTAGCGGCATTCGACAACAAATTTGTCAACAACTGCTGCAAACGCAAGGCATCCGTTTTTAAAGTATAAGATTCTGGCGAGGAAGTAAACGTCAATCGAACCCCGGGTTTTACACGATGACGAATCGAATCCAACACTTTCTGACAACAAGAAACCAGATCATTAGGCTTAACGCTGAACTTGATCTTGCCGGATTCCAGACGGGATAAATCCAGAACATCATTCACCAGATTCAACAGCAACTCCGAACTATGATTTACCTCCCCGGCAAACTCAATCTTTTCCTCCTCACTATATTCGCTAATCGCTAATAATTCAGAGAATCCGACAATAGCATTCAACGGCGTACGTATCTCATGGCTGATACTAGCGATAAAGGCACTTTTCTTCTTGTTCGCCGCCTCCGCCTCTTTCGCCACGACACGAAGCTGCTTCTCCGAAGCGATCAAGGAGTCTTTCTCTTGAAGCAACTCATTTTTCAATCGCTTGGTATGCATATAAATACGCCATAATATATAAAGTAAGCCCGTCAAGACCAATAGAAGACCGATAGATACAGCGATCTGCCTCTGCTTCAAAACTTCTTGCTCTGATCTCAACTTCAACTCTCGATCTTGCTTTTCCAAATCATTCAAGTCATTCAGGATGCGGAGTTGTTCGATCTGCCGGTCAAAAGCTTCCGTATTGATCATTTCCGTCTTATTAATGATCTCCTCATAGATAGCGATCGCCTCTCACAATTGACCGGACGATTGCAAGACCGCCTTCTTCATCTCCAACTTATCCAGATCACGGTTGATTTTTAAAGCCAGATTGACGGCGGACAACGCGTGCCTATAATCTTTCTTCTTCCAATAATAAAATGATTTTGTCCGGAGATATTGAGCCTCCACCCTATTCCCAAAAGAACTATCCAAATAAGCGGTTGCCTTATCCAGATACGTCTGTGCCTTTTGCAAATTCCCTTTCATGGTACATAGCTCGCAGAAATAACAATTTACCAAACAACGATAACGATCTACCGGGAAAATCGTCCCTTCTCGATCATACCTCCTCTCCAATGAATCCAATAAAAACTCATACTGTTTCAAAAGCGCCTCTGATTCGGATAAACGCCCTAACAGTAGGGTCGACTCCAACATATTAGATAAATACATAATCCGAAAACTATAGCTCGCCTTCTCCTCTTTCAATAAATACAGGCCTTTTTGGAATATCTCTACCGCATCGCTATCTCTTTTAATCCGTTGGTAAACCATTCCTAAATCACGATAAGCCCGCAGTAAACCATAATCGCTCTTACTATCCCGGGCCAGATCCATATATCGCATGGCCCTATCCATAGCCAACTCATAATTGCCGGACCATAGATAATCCTGACAAACCAAGCTACCGGATAAAAACAACCCTCTGGGACTCTCATGCCTTTTTGAGGCCAACGAATCCAATTGCCCCACCCAATATAATAGGCTATCCCTATTTTCCACATTATAATAATAACGACTCAAGCCAGCCATCGCATCGTACACGATCCCGATGGAATCCAAAGGCATCGCGATATCGATTATCTCTTTCAACGCCGGTACCTCCTCCGGCAATTGCCAGTACAAGCCGATTAATTCTTTAAGAAGGGGTATCTTATCCTGAGGTTTTTGGATACACGATAAAGATTGGCGTATGCTATCCGCACGAAATTTACTCACGGCATTCTGCGCACTTGCGCTCACCGCAAACAAAATCCACACTATTCCTATAAAAGTATTGACGCTGGACTTTCTTAAAAATCCTCTACTCATTGATTTATCGCTTACAATTCGCAAACTTACAAAATAAATATCAATAAAAATCAACAGTTTTCCGTAATTACAGCCAACACGGCCCAATTGAATGTTTTTACCCCTCAAAACTCTTGTCAATCAGAAAAAAAGCATTACCTTTGCCCCGATTTTTGAGAGATGACAACATAAAGTCTAACTTACTAATTAAAACAAACTTAGTATTAACAATTAAAGAATGGAAAATTTAAAAAACATCCAGCCGGTTGAAGATTTCAACTGGGACGCTTTCGAGCAAGGCGAGACTTACACCGAAGTAAGCAAGGACGATCTTGTAAAAACGTATGACGAGACCCTGAACACGGTAAAAGACAAAGAAGTGGTTATGGGTACCGTTACTTCTATGAACAAACGTGAGGTTGTTGTAAACATCGGTTTCAAATCTGACGGTGTTGTTCCTATGTCCGAGTTCCGTTATAACCCGGATTTAAAGATTGGTGACGAGGTAGAGGTTTACATCGAGAGCCAAGAAGACAAAAAAGGACAATTGATCCTTTCACACAAGAAAGCACGCGCTACACGTTCTTGGGATCGTGTTAACGAGGCTCTTGAAAAAGACGAAATTATCAAAGGTTACATCAAATGTCGTACGAAGGGCGGTATGATTGTTGACGTATTCGGTATCGAAGCGTTCTTGCCGGGTTCTCAGATCGATGTGAAGCCGATCCGCGACTACGATGTATTTGTAGGTAAGACTATGGAATTCAAGATTGTTAAGATCAATCAAGAATTCAAGAATGTTGTTGTATCTCACAAGGCTCTTATCGAGGCAGAGTTGGAACAACAGAAGAAAGATATCATCTCCAAATTGGAGAAAGGACAGGTATTGGAAGGAACTGTCAAGAACATCACTTCTTACGGTGTATTCATCGACTTGGGTGGCGTAGACGGTTTGATCCACATCACAGACCTTTCTTGGGGACGTGTTTCTCATCCGGAAGAAATCGTTCAGCTTGACCAGAAGATCAATGTTGTTATCTTGGACTTCGACGACGAGAAGAAACGTATCGCTCTTGGCTTGAAGCAATTGACTCCGCACCCATGGGATGCTTTGGATACGAACTTGAAGGTTGGTGACAAGGTTAAGGGTAAAGTTGTCGTTATGGCTGACTATGGCGCGTTCATCGAGATCGCTCCGGGCGTAGAAGGTTTGATCCACGTTTCAGAGATGTCTTGGACACAGCACTTGCGTTCCGCTCAAGACTTCATGAAGGTTGGCGACGAGATCGAGGCCGTAATCTTGACTTTGGATCGTGACGAGCGTAAGATGTCTCTTGGTATCAAGCAATTGAAGGCTGATCCTTGGGAAAACATCGAGGAGCGCTTCCCGGTAGGTTCTCGTCATGCGGCTAAGGTTCGTAACTTCACTAACTTCGGTGTATTCGTAGAAATCGAGGAAGGTGTTGACGGCTTGATCCACATCTCTGACTTGTCTTGGACGAAGAAGATCAAACATCCGTCTGAATTCACTCAGATCGGAGCAGAGATCGAAGTTCAAGTATTGGAAATCGATAAGGAAAACCGTCGCTTAAGCTTAGGCCACAAGCAATTGGAAGAGAATCCTTGGGATGTATTCGAGACAATCTTCACGGTTGGTTCTATCCACGAAGGTACAATCATCGAAGTATTGGATAAGGGTGCCGTAATCTCTTTGCCTTACGGCGTAGAAGGTTTCGCTACTCCGAAGCACCTTGTAAAAGAAGATGGTTCTCAAGCTCAAGTAGATGAGAAACTTTCATTCAAGGTAATCGAGTTCAACAAGGAAGCTAAACGTATCATCCTTTCTCACAGCCGCATCTTTGAAGATGAGCAAAAAGGCGCTAAGGCAACTTCTGAAAAGAAGGCATCCTCAAAACGTGGTGGTAAAAAAGAAGAGGAATCTGGAATGGTAACCGGTCCGGTTGAAAAGACTACATTAGGTGACATCGAGGAATTGGCTGCTTTGAAAGAAAAACTTTCTGGTAAGTAATTGATTCTTCTTTGAGATATAATAAAAGGAGATATCTGATTCAGGTATCTCCTTTTTCTATGTTATTCCTACTGCGGCTTATTTAAGAAAAGCATTCTTCCGTGACACGTGTCTCACATGGCTCGGAAATACCCAACAAATCATTGATCTCCTTTCTTTTCTCTAAATCCGTAAAATAAGCCTCTACAACTTTATAAATATCAAAACCTCCCGTAGAACCGGCTGCCAAGTTTAGTGACTCGACTAATTTACCTGTAGCTTTATGAATCTCAGCTTGTTTCAGCAAATGAAATTCATTCCCGTGAATTAATTGATTCTTTCCCATGATGTTCCAATTTTAGGTTATACAATATATTACAAAGGATTTCTATTCCTGTCCTAAAGATACAAATATCTTATATATGACCTAATACTTTTATCTATTTTTAAATCGGTTCATCTATTTTATCAGTCGAAAGGGAAAGTATATCTCTACATTCCATTAATTTTGCCAGAAAACTAAAATGAAAAAGTTAGTAATATTCGATCTTGACGGAACATTATTAAATACGATCGCGGATTTAGCCCATAGCACGAACCATGCGTTGCGGCAAAACGGCTTTCCAACACATGACGTAAAGGAGTATAACTTCTTCGTAGGAAACGGCATCAACAAATTATTCGAACGTGCGTTACCCGAAGGTGAAAAGACGGAAGAGAATATACTAAAGGTAAGGGAAGAGTTCTTGAAGCATTACGATCTGCATAACACAGATCGCAGCGTTCCCTACCCCGGTATCCCTGAGTTATTAGCCTTGTTGCAGGAAAGAGGGATAAAACTGGCGGTCGCTTCTAATAAATATCAAGCCGCTACCCGTAAGCTCATCGCCCATTTCTTCCCTTCCATACAATTTACGGAGGTTCTCGGACAGCGTGAAGGAGTAAAGGCGAAGCCAGATCCCAGTATCGTCAATGAGATCGTAGAACGAGCGAGCATATCCAAAGAGAACGCTCTTTATGTCGGTGACTCGGACGTAGACATGCAAACCGCCATCAACAGCGAAGTGACCTCCTGTGGGGTAACATGGGGGTTTCGCCCTCGTACGGAATTAGAGAAATACGCACCCGATCATATAGCGGAAAAGGCAGAAGATATACTCAAGTTTATCTAAAAGACGACCTAAGCCTGCCGTGCGAGGCAATCCTTCCCGTTCTTGTCTCGCACGCTTGTCCTTAACCTGAATTACTAATATTTCCTAACACATATTCCATCCAGCTCGCACAGCCCTTAGAATACAAGTTATCCCTAACATCACCTCAACCGTATTTGCAAAAAAGTATTAGACCTACAAACAAAAACATCCAATAGCGGTTATTTTTCAAGGTATCATTTAAACCAAACTTTAAAAAACGCCAAAACGAGACCTATATTTCTGTAATATTATACCAAACAACCACTAGATAAATATAGTAAAAGACGAAGTTATAATTTTACATAAGAAACATAGACAAAAAGAATGTCGGGAAATATTAAAAAAATAGTTGAGCCGAATAGTGGTATTGATTATTCTTTGGAGAAGGACTTCAAGATCTTTACACTTTCCAAAGAACTCCCTATTACCACTTACCCTTCTTATATAAGATTAGGGATTGTCATCTATTGTGTAAAAGGAAACGCTAAAATTGATATCTATTCCAACAAGCACATTATAACCCCTAAAGAGCTCATCATCATCTTGCCGGGGCAATTGGTCGCATTAACGGACGTTAGCGTAGATTTCCAAATCAGATATTTCACGATCACGGAATCCTTTTATACTGATATATTAAGCGGTATCAGTCGTTTCTCGCCACATTTCTTTTTCTATATGAGGCAACATTACTATTTCAAGATGGAAGACGTGGAAACTCTTTCCTTTGTAGACTTCTTTGAATTACTTATAAGAAAAGCCGTCGATCCGGAAAACCTGTATCGAAGAGAGTCGGTTATACTCTTACTTCGCATATTATTCCTTGATATATATAACCATTATAAAGTCAATTCTTTAGACAGTACGGCAACGATAGATGTACACAAGAAAGAACTGACCCACAAATTCTTTCAATTGGTCATGAGTAATTACAAAGTGAACAGAAGCGTGACGTTCTACGCGAACTCTCTATGCATCACCCCTAAATACTTGACCATGGTTGTTAAGGAGGTAAGCGGCAAATCCGCCAAAGATTGGATTACGGAATATATGATCCTAGAATTAAAAGGATTACTCACCAACTCTACCTTGAATATCCAAGAGATTGTTGAGAAGACGCAGTTTTCGAACCAATCCTCGTTGGGACGCTTCTTTCGGAGGCACACGGGCTTATCGCCTTTGCAATACAGGAAAAAATATTTAACAACAGAGCAAAGAACAAACTTCTCAAAAAATAATACGATATGAATAAAAGTCAGCTAATCGAGGAATTATCGAAAAGAGTCGGTAATGACAAAGAAGAAATCCGGTACATATTGGAAGAACTGAATAACATCATCTTAGAGAAAACGAGAGCCGGAGAAAAGGTATGTATACAGGGTTTCGGTGTTTATACTCCCCGCTTGCAGACAAGCAGGTTGGCTAGAAACCCGAAAAGCGGAGAGACTTTAATGTTGATCCCCAGAACCATTGTCCATTTTAAGTGCGCGCCCAATTTGGTAAAAGAGATCAATAAATGAAAAATAAAGGGTCGGCTCCATCAGGAACCGGCCCTTTCGTTATACCTATTAATGACATACCAAAGACAACATTCTATAATCTACATCAATATTTGTCGAGCATATTTCACGCAAGTGCCTACCTCTTTCACGGAGTCAGACCAAGGCTTGATATCATATTCCAGTTCTATATCGCAATAGATAGGCCATTTCTCTTGTTTGATCAACAAGAGCACGTCTTCCAACGGCATCTCCCCTTGTCCCCATACTTGATTCGTATTCGGCTGGTCCCCTGTCGTAGGCCCCGTCTTGTCTTTCAAGTGGATACTATAGATCCGATCATGATATTTCTTGATCATCTCATTCGGGTGGATACCTGTAGAACCAAAGAAGTGGCCCGCGTCAAAATTCAACATAATAGAAGGAGAGACCGCTAAGATCGGATCGCAACTAAACCCTTCTTCGGCATATTGCATATGATTATGGAAAGCCATATACATCCCATGCTTCTCGGCAAATGGAGCGACTCTTTTCGCCGTCTCCAAATTAATCTCGTCCGTCACGGCTTTAGCGCCCATGGCCTTGGCTACCTTGAACGCATAATCGATTTCCTCGTCCGAACCCATACGGGAAGGTTCCATCTTCACGATATGCGCCGATATTCCTGCTTCGTTCAATAACTTACGGGCACCTTCTACCTTTGATAGATCCAACCCGAGACGCCACGCTTTCACCGCTTCCTTATATTTATCGATCTCAGCCTGCTGCTCCGGAGTAAACTTCGGGGGACCCATCCGACGAGGAGCCGCAGGTTTCTCACCCGGTTTCGCTGCGGGTTGAGGAGCTTGCTGACGGAAGAATTTCATCATCGGATTCTCCGGAGCTCCTAAATAAGCTTCCAGATCACCTCCCATCAACTCGATGGAACTGATATTCGCCTCTTGGCAATACTTGATGATATTCTCCAATCCACCCGGCATGGAACGCCAACTATAAGTGATCGTGCCGATTTGCACGCCACCGAACTTCGAGTTAACCTTGCCTGCCTCCGCCGCCGTATCAACCGGAGCGGGAGCCGCCACACTCTTCCCCGTACAAGAGAAAACACTCGGAAGGAAAGACGCGGCCGCCAAAGCAGCGACCGATCTTCCTAGAAACTCACGTCTGGACTGACCATTGTTCACATCTTTACTCATAACTATTCAGTTTATACATAAATATCAACTCTTAGAAGAAAGGCCCTTACAGACTTCAACCTTTACGATATTCATCGTAAGAAAAAATATATAGTAAAACACAACTTCGCTTCCTCGCTTCCTCGCTTCCTCGTGCGAAACAATGAGAGTGAATATAGGGATGAGCAGTAAACCATGAGTTAACGAACGCTAAACAAGACATTAACCTAGGGCTAATTTAAGGCTAATTTCATATCAGCACAAAGCTTAATTCACATAATAACAGCAATATAAATAAATCAAGAAATATTTATAAAAATCTTCGATAAGTCAGAGGCATAGCACCTGCCTCCCTATTCGAAAGGATCGCTATCAGTGGGGCGCATACATTTGTCACTGTAATGCCAGAGGAGTGCCACACGGATGGCACAGGCATGCCATAACGGTGGCACGGTCTTGCCACAACGATGGCACAAGTGTGACAATAGCGATGGCACAGGCATGCCAATGAGCAGGCACACTATAATATTACTGGGGAGATTGCTGACTCATCAGCGAAGACGGTACGACCTGCTCAAAAGAAGAGGGGAAAGCCTCGCCATACATCTCTTGGTATAAAGCGCAAAAGCGGTCGTACACATAACGGGCCAATTTGAAGTTGTTCTGGTGAATCAAGGCTTTGATCTTATAAATCAAAGCCTCCTCGTTGCAAGGATCGTTCAGAAGGATCTGGTCTGCTATCTGGATCACCCGATCCGCCTCATCCTCGATCGAGTAAGTGTCGATAAAGCGAGACAAGACATCCACCGTACTATTACAGATATAACTTTTAAAATCATCCATCCAATCAAACGATTCCCCTTTGAACACTTCTCCTTTGCTGATAATATCATAGAAATATTCAAAGTCCGGCTGAGTCCGTACCCGTTTATCTTTCAGCCAATCCAAACAAGCCAAATAATCGCAATAGACATCTTCCGAAAGCTGGAGAATATATCGATTCGCATTAAATAGGACCTCGACCGTATCGATACGTTCCAATATCTTCCGGAGTTTCAATATAGATACGCTTCGAAGGCTCTTCGTACTTTTCGAGGGGTTGTCATTCCCCCAAATCATCCGTGTCAAGTCCTTGCTCGATATTCCGAAACCTCCACGGGAAGAGTGAAGCATAATCAAGATAAACAGCTGTTTTAATTTGGGGGTAAATAGAGAGGTTATATCATTTCCATCCCGGTCCAACACATAGAACTCTCCAAACAATCGGATATAATTGCGCAGAACCGGAACCTCCTCGATCTCCTCCGGCATCTCTCGCGAAGAACGATCCGGCTCCTCGGTTCCTTCCTCGATTCCCTCCTCCGCAACCGTTCCCGCATCAGCCTCATCCTGCCTTGGCTTTTCTTTCACCTTCCGATAGCCTAGATAAGCTATCGAGACCAGAACCATCAAAATCAACCCAATTCCAAGGACATCCAACCAAGTAATCGCATTCGATATATGTAAATCTAATAACTGGTTGCTCAATCCCAATATCTCCTTATCGCTCAACACACGAGACCAAATACAAAGATTATCCAGCACACCCACGAAGTTCGAGGACTGGCTGAAATTCACGAAGCCGACATATAAGCTATCACTACCCAGATAAGCCGGACGATCAAAAGAGATCGCGTCCAGTTTTCCATTTACGAATATAGCCTGCTCCCCATTCCGCTTATTATACCGCCATACGACATTATACCATTTACCCGGCTCGATCTCCGTGTTACCAACCAGATCGTTGTTAAAGAATCCCATATACGGTTTCCGGTTCCGTATCAACAGATGCAACGCTTGTTGATAAGTACTGTTCTTAGCTCCCAGAATACAATAATCCTCCTTCTCCGGCAGGTACTTAGGTATTTTCAACCAAACGCCGACAGTGAAATCATGGTCCCGCATATGAAGTTCCGAAGCGGTCGGTAAATCCACACGGGCCTGATTCTCCAAGGAAGCGACCTGCCCCCGTATAGGGTCCTGAATAAACTCGACATTCCTAGATACCGTGAGATTATGATTGGACGAACCATCTTTCTCATCGCCCTCAAACGGTAAATAAATCTCTATATCCTCGTCAATCCGCAAAGGTCTAGCCTTAAAATCGCCGGCGAAAGCCTTCCTTTGGGTACCGGAGACATAAACCGTAGCCGGCTCTATCCTATAGCCCGGAGAGATCGGCGAAAGCATCAACTCGGCTCCGGGCTCTAGCGGAAAGCAATATTTACCCGTCGTATAATTAGACATCCCATCCCAATTCACGTAGTTAAGCAACTCATTGTTATTCGTAACCGCGCCGTAAATGATATCGAAATTCCGGAAAGTAACCAACGAGACATCTAACCATGCGTAATACTTATCTACCAAGACAAAATTAGGAACCCTTCCATCCCGGATCCACGCTCTTTTAAACGATTCTATTAAATAGGGTGTCTGCCGGGCTAAAGCCGAGATATCATTACTATTTCCCCGGGAAGTCTCTAAGAACTTATATCCGGTAAATAAAGACAAATTCTTTTTCAGCCGCTCATCAAAACTCTCAACCCCTTCCGGTTGATTTCCCCAATCAGCGTCCGTATGCTCCACAAAATCCCTCATATTATGCAACCATGAAGGACTGTTCAAATGTTTCTGAACCTCGAAAACGACCAGTCGCTTTCCGGAACTCAACATATCCTTCAGGGATGGCCATCCGTTTTTCGTATCATACTCAAGTACATACTCCATCAAGCCTATTTCCTTAAAAGAGGATTCCAGCTCCATCTCTACATAGAAATCGAGGAAAAGCGTCATAACCTTAGTGGAGTCCGCATCCAAGGCCGTCTTAATGGCTTCCAATGATTCACTAAAAGGAGTAAACGTACCATCAGGTTTCCTTAGTAACAATACATTTGTCTCCGTATCCCGCTTCAAATAGAAATAAAAGCCTTCGATCTGCTTCCGCAATAACTCGTCCAAAGAAAGTTTTTCCGGGGAATTGGAGGATAGACAAGAATAATTAGATAGGATGTAGACGCTCTCGTTATATAAAAGACCGGCCTCTACATCCTCTTGACGTTGAGAAACCAGACGTTGTGCCGAAAGTAATTCCGGCAGGGTGATTATAAGGCTAACAATTAAACATATATAACGAAACCACGCTATCATCGTATACAATATCTTAATTATAAGATCATCCAAAAATAAAGCTTTAATATGACATGACAATGTTTTTAGATTATTATCTTCGCATCAAAATAAAGCGAAGTCATATGGACATACTAGAAATAACGCGAAAGCAAGATCCTCTCTATCCTACCTTTGAGCAAATATATACGGCAAGTTTCCCTCTATTTGAGCAGCGAACAGAAGAACAACAAGAACAGGCCTTCCAATCTCCCAACTATCATCTAGTGGCTTATCTGAAAGACAACCTCTTTATCGGCTTTATCTCATACTGGGATTTTAGCACCTATGTATATATCGAACATTTCGCCATTCATGAGAACTTTAGGGGACAAGGATACGGCGGTTTATTGCTGGAGGATTTTAATAAACGCCTGAATAAGATTATCTTATTAGAGATCGATCCTATTACGGATGAAACTTCCTCCAAGCGATTAAAGTTCTATAAAAAATGCGGCTTCTTCGAAAACCATTACAACCATTTCCATCCCCCTTACAGAAACACCTATCGAGGGCATGCGTTAATCATCCTGACAACAGAGAGGCAAATAACTGAGGATGAGTATATTCAATTCGGTTTCGACTTGCGGAATATTGTCATGGCAAATTAAGAAATAAATATAAAAGCCCCGATCGTTTCTTCGATCAAGGCTTTATTAAATCACCAAAAGCCGAAAATAATGAACTAAGGAGGACAACACCCTTCCTTTCGTAAATTTTCGCATACATCCCGAATAACCGCATATGGCTTTTTATCATAGCCACTGTCAAAAAATTTTTCCATGGCTTCGACTGTGTCCAGATAAAGCCATGCCCCTTTCTTCAAGCAAATCAATCTTACAAAACGAGCCTCTATTAGTTTCTCCAACTTCATATAGGCTAAAGTATCATAAAAATATTTCACCAAACGTCTCGCCTCGTCATACTCAAAGGCTTTCGGCAAATTATTTTTCATATCACTCTCCCATTGTTCCAACCGATATACCCCCCGCTTTATATCTTTCAATTTACGTAAAGCCAATTTCATGTCCTCCTTCGCATATTGCGAGATAAAGAACAGATACATATCCGAGGTATTTTTAGTGGTAGCCTGTCTTAAAGCATAAAGAGACAAAAGCACACTTAATACACTAACTACCAAAGCTGTTATATTCCATATATCTTCCATGATTTATCATTTAAAAAGTTTATAAGCCTTTATTCCCCAATCCGTACACCTCCAATGATCACCCACACAATCGAATATACAAACCCCACCTGTCGGAACCTTAATATCATGAGTCGCACAGAAATCCTCATAATTCCCCAGAATATAGGGGGAGAAACGCATCACTCCATTGGAAGAGACTAGTAACCAAGTCTCACCATCAGGGATACTAGCCGCCAAATCCTGCCAACCGCTTATCAGTTTCTCTACATCTACGTTCCATCCTAACGGTACCACGGCCTTCTCATTCCATTGGGCGATCACGGAAAGTCCCCTCTCCACGATCCGATCTTCCGTTAGGTCTTTCCGGCCCATTCCCTCCTTTTCTAAATAGAGAGATCCCAAACGTTTTATTACATGATCTTCTACCATATTCTCATCCGGCCCATAATCAATCTCTTTAAGACGTAAGTCTTGAATGATAGGCAAATCCACATTCATTTCCTCCAAGATATAATTAGCGGTCTCCAATGTGCGTTTTAAGGGGGCCGAAATCACCTTGTCGATCACAATCCCCTTCTCACGTAAATAACGTCCCGCAGATCTAGCTCGTTCCTCCTCTACCAGAGGCAAATCAGTTCTAGCTCCAACCCGAGTCGGAGTCTCTCCCGCACGAAACGTATTACCATGCCGTACGATCACAAGTTTTCTACATTTTTCCATGGTTGTATTAATTTAAAGTCATCTACTATTTTTTGATATTCAGGTAACAAATCTATCAAGCAATCCCAACGTTTTTTCACTTGCTCCTCCGGGAAAAAACGATTCCTCCGAGCCAATCTTTTGATAACCATTTCTGGTGTCGCATCGATGCACACCATATGAATCCGATATCCAAGACTCTTTATCTTCTTATACAAATCCACATGTTCTCTCAACGCATTACTATGTTCAAATAAAATAGGCCACCCATTCCTCAATCCCAACAAAAGAAGACGGTAACCTAAAAAACGAGCAGGAAGTTCCCAACGTAAGAACGCTTTCTCCCTATCTAGCGAGCAATCCGCTTGATACCCGGATAATGCCTCCATAATAGCGTCGAAAGCGATATGCAAACAAGGTCCATTCTCTGATAGCCATTCCTCCGCCCAATACGATTTACCGGATGCGGGTATACCACATATATTCAAGAGTAAGGGTGATTCCGATGTCCGCATATCCACCTTTTGGCTGTCTACCCAACAGTCAAAATCCATCCATACCGGACCAGCATCACAGCCAGAAGGTAGAACCTCCTCCAAAGTATGGTAGGGAGATAAAATAGAATCTACGATTCCATCTAAGTCACGAAAGATCGAACTCTCCATACTTCTCAAGTATTTCCTCAACCCGTTTGACATCTTCCGGGGAATCAACCCCGCTTGTTGTCTCACGTCCCCGATAATCGACGTCTACGACCCTCATTTTGATGCCATTCTCTAAGAAGCGCATCTGTTCCAATCCTTCTATATAAGAGCGTTCATACACAGACGGAGGTAATGAGAAATAAGACTCGAGGGCTCGACCGCTATACGCATATAAACCCACATGCCGCCTGACAGGGCTTTTAGGCAAAAGATCCCTAGCCTGATCCTCCTTACGGATAGCGGGTATGGTTTGTTTCGAAAAAGCTAAGGCATATCCCAGCCGATCCACCAATACCGTCGTGCCGGAATAAGGGGTTTCCTTTTTCATCGCCAGTAATTGATCGTATTCGCTCCATCCCAACAAGACCGAGGCGGTAAGGACATCCGCCTTCTCCTTTCTCCATGTATCGATCAGATCTTGCAAGATCCAAGGAGGACACGTGGGATTATCGCCTTGCAGATTTATTATCAGTCCGGGATTGGTGTCCTGTTTCCTTACCGCCTCATAGCAACGTTCCGTACCACTTTTACAATTCGTGGAAGTCATCATCACCGGAATCTCCCGGGATTCGCAAAACGAGACGATGCGCTCATCATCCGTAGCTACCAAATAAGAACAAGACTCATTTTTGCGACATACAAAATCCGCTATATCCGAGACCCGTTTTATCATCTCTATACCTTTAATCTTAACCAAAGGCTTACCCGGCAACCCGCTTGAACCATATCGAGCCGGTATTACAATCAGTACTTTTTCCATAATCACTTCATTTAATAGATTAACATTCTAAACCGTTTAATTTTATAATATGTAATACAATCAGAGTATTGAGGGTCCTTTGTATGATCATCCGCCGCACGGCAAACCACGTGCATATCCTCACCTACGATACATAACGAAGGATAATTTCTTGAATACAATTCATTCTCTTGGCAAGCGATCATCCCAGCCATACACCAGTCCACACAATTCTTTGAGAATAACAATTGTAAACGATGCCTCTCATTATTCGGGAGTCCATACCGGGAAGTCTCAGGTAATGAACTTATCGTCCGCATAGCATCGAAGGATTGATTGGATGCCATCCAATACAGCCGGGATATCTCATCATACACTATAAAAAATTTCAAATGGCCACCGGGAAAGGGCAAGAAAAGCAAGATCTGTCCGGAAGGAGCCTCTTGAAAACCGGTTACCATCTGGGCGTTCTCATCTTCCCTCACTTTTAATAAACAAGCGTATCCAATCCCTCCGGTATGCGCACGAAGAAACATATGGAACGTTTTCCCCTCCGGATCATACCAAATATGATGTTTATCCTTTATTTGAACCACTTGAGCCTCCAGCCATCCAGTGGGCGCATTAAAACGACCGGGAGCCAATTCCAGCGGCTTATTGGTCAATGACTCGTAAAAAGGAATGCCAACCCCTTCCGGGAAATGTACCTTATCCCTGAAAACAAAAGGATCGGAACGTCGCCAAGAAGACGCATCCAGTAAATCATCGTGAATAGAGCAAGATAGCAAGGTAGGGCTCAAACCCGCCACATTCCAGCCTTCTATCTCCGAGTTATAAAAACGCTGTTCCATCGCCAAGTAAACCCGCTCGTTAGCGAAAAGAACATTACAGGCAGAAGAATGCCATTTCTCACCTTGGGAGAGAAACGAGGGAACGCTCCACGTATTCCCATCATCTTCCGAGCATATAATACATAAATCGCCCGCGTTTCCTATGATATATATCTTTTCCCCTATACAAAAAGGGCGGGCATGCCAAAAATTAAAATCCGAGATAAAACACCAACTAGCGCCTTGGTCGTCCGATACAAAAATCTTACCGATACCTAACCGTCTTGTCCTTTCCGTGTACAGCTGCGAAGAAGCATAGATTTCTTTTACCCCCTTGCCGCCCAAGTCGAAAGTCACGACCAAGCGTCCCGTCGAAGTCACGGTGATTCCGGGAGTATAACAATAAATGTCTTCCGGACTAATTGATTTATAGATCAATGTTTCTTGAGTAGATATAATCATAGCAAGAGATTTAAGAGTACAAAAAAAGGTCACGACATTTCTTCACAGAAGTTCTCGTGACCTGAGCTTTTAATTTATTACTTTAGTATTAATACTCCCGCATGTTCTACCATCGCGGTGTACTTGAAGAATCTATCTCCACACGGGAATTTCAGAATTATAAATATCTTCTTAAAGGAAGAGATGGGGGATTCCCCCATCTCTTGACCTATCTATTTGTTTAATTATTTAACAACCACTTTAACAGCTTCCTCACCATCAACAGCTACAGCTACGATACCGGCAGGTACGGCAATTGTTGCGTTATCAGATGTAAGAACTGTCTCAGCGACTACCTTACCTAAGATGTTAGAGATAACTACTGACTTACCAACGGCGCCTAGGATAGTTACAGTACCGTTATCAGTTGTGATGGAAACACCTTCCACAGCTTCGATTGTCTCGTTGTCTGTAGCGATATCGTCACCTTGCTCTACGTTGAAGATTAAAGCGTCATCACCACCGGTAGCTTGTTCGTTAAACTTAGAATCATCAGCAGACAATACCAAACAACCATTCTGCATCTTCAACCAAGCTGCTTGTGTAGGAGCAATATCAAGAGCGTCAGCCTTCATAGATTCGAACAAGAATGATCTATCAGCCTCAACCTCATTAGCGGCAGCATTTCTGTCAACAAAACGCATTGACCAAGTCACATACTTGTGGTTGTCACCAGACAAGACATATTTGTAAGATACAAAGTTATCCTTGCTTACACCAGCTTTCTTAGCGGCAGCCCAAGCTGCTTCCTCAGCCTTATTTAAAGCCTCAATCGTGATCTCCTCATTCTTCAAGTTCTTGAATTCGTCTCTCAAGATGAACAATGTATCAGCAACACGGACAGCCTCCACGAAACCGGCACGATCATATTTCTTCCACATATAAGCGGCGTCTTTCTTCGCATCGGAAGTATTAGCCTTATCATGTTTCAAAGCGAAATCATGGAAATTGATCAAATACTTACCTCTCTCGAAACCGGGGATAGCAGGAGTTGCGTGAGAGCACTTATCAGCCTCTACCTTATTACCCTCGTTGTCGAAGTGATTGTGAGTATATGTACAAGGAACACCCGGTGTACCCTCGAAGTCGTTACGATCGATTGAGATCAAATACTGAGGTTTGATATTACCAGCGCCACGATTTACCCATGCCGTATCAACGATGAATGACAAGCCATCTTCCGTCTTATCCGGAGTGTAGATACCTAAGAAATCGATATCACCATTCATGAAATTCTTGTTGTTCTCAACTTGCAAGTACTCTTTACGATATTTCTCGATGAAACGTAATGTATCAGCCTTGTCACCTTCGTTACCTTCAAGCTCAAGAGAGTTGAAACGACGGTACAGCGGAGTCTCATCCGGAGCGATAGCAAAAGCGGATGTTCTAGATTCTGCTAAAAGCTGCGATTTCAATGTTGCGTTTCCATCATAGTCAGATACACCGGCTTTATTCTTATCTAAGATTGAATAATGTACGTCATTTGTATTTGTATTATCTTTATCTGTTGACAAAATCGCATAATAACATTTACCAGTTTCCTTGATTTCATTATTTTCCTTAAAGTAGAACGGAGTAACCTCACTATTTTGATCTGTAATTCGATAATCGTTATGAGTAGGCACATTGAACTTATCCTCTTTATTAATAGCTAAGCCAATACCATTTAGTCTCACTACATAGGCTGTTCTATAAAGTTGTTTCAAGCCTTTAATACGGTCTTGATGTTCTTTCTTAACCTCAAAGCCAAACTTGTCAACAGCGTAAACCGATTTATTAGCACTTCGACTAGCTGTATCTAGCGTGAATGCGGAAACACCATCTTTAACTGTCAAAGTAGAGTCCTTATCAGACTTAGCGATGAACTTATCTGTAGCATATGGATGCCAGTAATTAAATGTATACTTATTTACCTTCAACTCATCATTTGTCAAGTTCTTATAACCCAACAATGAGTCTGATACAGCCTCAGCCGGAACCTCAACAAAGAATAAGTCCGAGTTCTTTAAGATAGTCGTAGTTGTAGTCGCACCATCATGTGACACAAACACATCATTCTTCGTGTAATAAGAATCCTTATCCGCATCTTGATGTAAATTAAAGATTGCTTCCGCATCGTCAAATTCACGGTTCTTCGCTGTTACAGCAGATACATTATTCAAATCTTTTACGTTATTCTTTAAAATCACCCATTGATAAGCAGGCATATGAGCCACATTTTGCTCATCTGCGTTTACTGTAGTCCAACGAATTACGCCATTTTCATAGATCGGAGAAGCCAAGTATTCTCCCTTTTTATTCTTGATATAATAAACGCCATCCTTAATAGAAGTCTTTGTCTGCTCAGCATCACAACCGCCATAACCTAATTTAATAGTAGTATTTTGCTTAGAGTAATCAGCTGTTAAGATACGAGTCTCGTCCTTGATCAAGTCTTGCAAAGACACACGCCAGTTACTTCTGTGATTATCAGTAGTTGTATAGATTTCTTTCCAGTACTTAATGTTAGTCTGCTCATCACCTCTCCATGTAATTTGCTTCACATAGATCTTCAACTCATCGCTACTTGGTGAATAAACGAACAAGAATTTATGTTGGTCTTCCATAGCACCTAAACGTTGAATAGCAGTTTGGGTATCACTTGGACCAGTCCAACCGTAAGCTAAGAATTTAGCACCAGTCTCATTCGTATAAGCGGTATCGACTTTCAGATAAATATCTTTATCATCATCATTCTGACGAGTTACATATAACCACTCATAATTTTTTGTTACAGGTGTTTTTACACCTCCGACCATCTCCATTACAACATTATCCCCAGTGGGTTTAGCAATAAACTTCTGTTCGTTGAATGGATTTTTCAAACTAGTTCCTTTAATATCCGGGCTAAAGTTTAATTTGACACCAGCATCTGCATCCTGCAAATCAAAGATCGTATTCAATTCATTAGCACTCAAAACAACATCAGCTGCCTTATACAACGTAAAGCCAGTCAAATTATCAGTGTCTGCCTTTATATTTTTAACAGCATACTTACCAACTTTAATTACTCCTAATTCATTTCTCAAACCAATAACAGAGTCTGTGCTAAAATGTGAATACAGAGGGACATTAGACTCTAATCCGGTTAAAACAGAAGAGAATGCCCAACCGGAAATCTCACCACCTAAAGTCGGTTCCCACCAATGTTTGTCCGCAGGAGTTATAGATTCCGCATTCGCACTTTTGTCCTCACCATTCATGGCGATATCCAGCATAAGCCCTGTAGCTTTGTTCGTGAAGTCAAATTTCACGTTTTGCCCTTGACTATGTGCTTGAGTAGAGACGCACCACAATGAATTTTTCGTTTTAAAAGCCGCATCTGATGCTTGTCTTGCTTTCAAAACATAGTTACCATTGTTATCCTCTTCCATAAGCAAGTAATAGCCATCATTAGTCTTTAACTGATAAAGGCCACCCTTCGTTTTGTCGTTGTAGTCTTTAAGAGGAGCAGCCGAACCAATCTGGATTGCCTCACCCTCTTCTACTGCTGTCAACTTTTGCGCATTAACAGACACAGCACTTAAAAGCGCAGCACCCGCCAAAAGAGTAGAAAACTTTTTGTTCATAATAAATAAATTAATATTAATACTAGTGTTTATTAAGATAATCAACCTGTTAGACTAATTGAAAATCGTCGTTTGCCATTAAAAACGACTAGTCTAAACGATCGTCTAAATCTTGCGTTTTTTGAGCGTTGAAACGGGAGGTTCGTTGAAGGAATCGCTTGTTTCGTGAAGAATAACCTATCCTATTGATAAGAAAGAGAATAAGCGATAAAAAAATCGTCTGGAAGGGTTGCAAGTATCGAAGAAACGCGTACCTTTGCAAATGACTAAAAGAATCGATCGTTTAAACTAGTCGTTTCTATACTAGAAAAATATTTATTAATCATATAAACTTTACTCTCCTATACTAATGTACACACGTACATTTATATCTATATCAAAATATAACACTTTGACATCTTGTATTCTTAACTCCCGGAGAATCGACTTTTTCAGGCTCCCCCGATAAATCGTGGGGATAATCTCGCAATATACTTTTATCTACACTTTAATTTGTTTATCGCACGTTTCACGTCAGCCAACTTGCTTTATGTCAGTGATATGTTGTGAAGGATGTGAAAGGGAGCGCAGAGATGCCTACGAAGAGTTGTTACCGTTGAGCCTTTCTATTGAATACAAACATTATCGGCAGTAGCTTGCTCTATCTGCCCATGAAATCGTTTCACGGTTGTGATACAATCTTTTCACCTATGCGAAACGATTGTATCACGTAGGTGAAAAGATCTCTTCACGGATGTGAAATGATCAGATCGTGTAGTGTCTGGCCATACTATCCCTTGGTGGAATATACATTCAGGAAAATTATCCCCACGATTTATCGGCTGATCCGGTATTTGAAGTAGTTACATTATGCCTCTCAAAAAACACGTACGAGTTTTTCGAAAAACATGTACGTGTTTCCGAAAAAACTCGTACGTGTTTTCTTAAAAGCTAAAACGATGCCTATCCTATTAAAAAAGTAGTATCTTTACAACCGGAAGACAGGGTGTCCCGTCTCATTATACTATTATTCATTATTAATCACTGAAACCTATAAACACTATGGGAAAATTTATCAATCCCTTCACCGATTTCGGCTTCAAGCACATATTCGGTAGGGAAATGGACAAGGACATACTAATCGAGTTCCTGAACGACCTCCTCGAAGGGGAGCATACGATCATGGACTTGAGAATCATGAACAATGAGCGATTGCCCGAGACAGAGCAAGGAAGGAAAGTCATCTTTGACATTCATTGCGAGACCGACAAGGGCGAACGGATCATAATCGAGATGCAGAACAGGGAACAGCCCCACTTCAAGGACAGGGCCTTGTATTACCTCTCGCACTCGGTGGTGGAACAGGGGATAAAGGGAACATGGGACTATGAGCTGGCGGCCGTGTACGGTGTTTTTTTCTTGAACTTCACGCTAGACGAGGAGAACAGGCCAAACAATAACAGGAACGAAGGAAAGTTCCGAAGGGACATCATATTGGCGGACCGGGAGAACGGACAGGTATTCAACCCCAAGTTCCGCCAGATCTATATTGAGCTTCCCCGATTCAACAAAGAGGAGGAAGAATGCGAGACCGATTTTGAACGTTGGATTTATGTACTAAAGCATATGGACACATTAGACAGAATGCCATTCAAGGCACGCAAGGCCATATTCGAGCGGTTGGAACGCATCGGATCCATGGCGAACCTCACCCCCAAACAACGGGCGCAGTACGAGGCGGAGTGGAAGATGTATAATGATTATTACAACACCTTGGACTTCGCCGTCGAGAAAGGCATGAAAAAAGGGATGGAAGAAGGCATGGAAAAAGGATTGCAAAAAGGATTGGAGGAAGGGCTACAGAAAGGTTTGCAAAAAGGAAAAGCAGAAGGAAAAGCAGAAGGACGACAGGAAGAGAAACACTCCATAGCACTTAATCTTAAGAAATTAGGAGTTAGTATAGAGCAAATCGCCTTTGCCACCGGCCTCTCCATAGAAGAAATAGAGAAACTATAATAATCTGAGACCTTTCGCCTGATCAACAACTGATTAGGCGAAAGGACAACTCCCATCCCTCACACCCCAACCATTGTTCGCAAATTATTGTTACCTTTGTACGACAACTATAAGGATAAAACGATATGACAAACGAGAGACCGTTGATTCTGATCACGAATGATGATGGCGTATGGGCCAAAGGTATTAACGAATTGATTGAGTGCCTGAAAGATCTAGGCGATTTGGTGGTATTCGCTCCCGATGGACCTCGTTCCGGGATGGGTAGTGCCATTACATCTTTAGTTCCTATCAAGTATACCTTGTTGAAAAAGGAGGAAGGACTTACCATCTATAGTTGCACCGGGACACCGGTTGATTGCGTTAAATTAGCGATTAATGAGGTTTTGGAGCGCAAGCCCGATCTGTTAGTCTCCGGTATCAACCACGGGGGGAATATGGCTATCTGCGTAAATTATTCCGGAACGATGGGTGCCGCCGCCGAGGGCTGTATTTTCAACGTCCCTTCCATGGGTGTATCCTTACTGGACCATGCGGCCGATGCCGACTTCTCCGAATGCTGCCGTCTTGGACGTATGCTGGCACGCCGGGTATTAAAAGAAGGCTTACCGCACGGAACCTACTTAAACCTCAACGTGCCGAAGCTGCCGCAAGTGAAAGGGTTGAAAGTTTGTCGCCAAGCTGACGGTCGTTGGGTACGTGAATTCAAGCGTTCCGAGAACGCCAGCGGAGAGCCCGTATTCTGGTTGACAGGAGCTTTCGAAAGCGCCAAACCCATCCACCCGGACAATGATATGCTTGCGCTGGACAGCGGATACGCCTCCCTAGTCCCCTGCAAGATCGACGTTACGGACTACGACTTCATGGCCACCCTAAACAACTGGATCCTTTAATTTTCAATTCTCAATTCATGAAGTATTACCTGATAGCCGGAGAAGCCTCCGGAGACCTGCACGCCTCGAATTTGATGGCAGCCTTGAAAGAGAATGATCCGAAGGCCGAGTTCCGCTTTCTGGGCGGCGATCTGATGAGAGCCGTCGGAGGAACTCTTGTCAAACATTATCGGGAGATGGCGTTCATGGGCTTTATCCCGGTATTGCTGAACTTGCGCACCATCTTAAATAACATGAGGATGTGCCAAGAGGATATCCGCCGCTATCAGCCAGATGTCGTCATTTTAATTGACTATCCGGGATTCAACCTGAAGATCGCCAAATACGTGAAAACCCAGTTGGGACTCCCGGTATATTACTACATATCCCCCAAGATATGGGCCTGGAAGCAATACCGCATCAAGGACTTCCGGCGTTATGTAGATCGTATGTTCTGCATCCTGCCGTTTGAGACCGAGTTTTTCCGGAAGCTTAATTATTCGGTAGATTACGTAGGAAATCCTTCTGTAGACTCCGTCGCCTATTACAAGGAGCATCAAGCGATTCCCAAAGATGCATTTATCAAAGAGGAAGGATTGGCCGACAAGCCTATCCTCGCCTTGCTATCCGGTAGCCGCAAACAAGAGATCAAGGATAATTTACCGACCATGCTGAAAGTAGCCTCCGCATATCCCGACTACCAGCCGGTAATAGCCGGAGCGCCGGGCATCGATCCCGCCTACTATCAAGAATACATAGGCTCTTATCCCGCCAAGATCGTGTTCGGTAAAACCTATCCCTTGCTACAACATAGCGCCGCCGCCTTGGTAACCTCCGGCACGGCAACCTTGGAAACCGCCCTGTTCCGGGTTCCGCAAGTCGTTTGCTACTATGTCGTGGCCGGACAGTTGGCCAGCTTTATTTTCAAGCATTTCTTCCATACGAAATACATATCCCTCGTGAACCTGATCGGGGGACGGGAGATCGTACAAGAACTATTCGGAGCCCGCTTCTCCGAATCGCAAATACAAGACGAGCTAGGACGTATCCTACAAGATCCAGCCTATCGAAAACGAATGCTAGACGGATACGACGAGATTATCCATACGCTAGGAATGCCCGGGGCTTCAAAGCGTACGGCACGGCTAATCGTTGAATCCCTTGGTTCTTAACATCTTTTATTAACGTCTTTTGCAGCATTTCACCCCGAACTTACATCTTTCCTCATAGAACGATGAAATGTGAACTTTTTAAGAAACAAAAGGAATGAAGACGTTGAGAGCTTTTTTATTGGTTATCGGGATCGCTTTAGTATCCCTCACCCTACCCTCTTGCTTAGATGACGATGACTCCTATTCTTTAGGTGATATCTGGATAGCGGTCGCTACCGTAGTACCGGAAGGTAATAACGTATATTACTTACGGCTGGACGACGGAGATAAGCTATGGCCCGCCGCCACGAACTATCCGAACTATCAGCCGAAGCCTAACCAACGTGCCTTGGTGAACTTCACGATATTGGCGGATTCCACCCAAAGTAATCTAGGAGGTTTCTCCCATTATGTCAAGGTTAACGCGATCCATAACATCCTTACGAAATCCATCGCTAAGAACGAGGGAGCGGCTAATGATTCTATCTATGGTACGGACCCGGTAAGTATTTATGAGAATAATATGTGGATCGGAGACGGATATTTGAATATCTATTTCGAGACACTCTGGGGAGGCAAGACCGCCCACTTTATCAACCTGATCCAACCGGATGCCGAGAATGATCCTTATACGCTGGAGTTTAGGCATAACGCTTACGATGATCCCCAATATACGATCGGGGCCGGACGTGTGGCGTTCAACTTGTCTTCCTTGCCGGATACCAAAGGAGAGACGGTCGATCTTGTCGTAAACTATTGGACTTCCGACGGGAAACAGGCTTATAAATTGAAATATAATTCGGATAAGACAAAAATGGAAGGTACTTCGCAAGGCTATACGAACGATAGTATCTCCAATATAACAGACATGAAATAAACCTTCCCACATAACTTTTATTTTTATCATTTAGTTCAGGAGGAGAGGCGTCGAGATGATGCCTTTCTTTTTTTTGTATTTTTACGCTACAAGATGCAACGGTCAAGGCATCACTCTCGTTTATATAAACAAATGGACAAAGTAACCGAACATCTGATCGAGGGTTGCCGCCGGGGAGACCGGAGCTCGCAACTGAAGTTGTACAAACAATACGCACAGCGATTGTATATAGCCTGCTTGCGTATCGTAGGCAACTCATCCGAGGCGGAAGAAGCCATGCAGGACTCGTTCCTCAAGATCTTCACACGCTTGGACCAATATCATGACGGGCAATGCTTTGAGGCATGGATGCATCGTATCGCCATCCATACGGCCATCGATTATGTACGTCGCCAAGCACCGGACCAAGAGGAGCTTTCCGACAATTTGGCCGAACCGGACGAGGAAGGGCCGGACGAGGAAGATATCCAATACTCCGTGGCACAGATAAAGGAAGCTACCAAGAAGTTGCCGGCAGGCTACCGCATAATCCTCTCGCTTTACCTCTTTGAGGGATATGACATGGAAGAGATCGCCTCTATCCTGAAAATCCAACCGCCAAGCGTCCGTAGCCAGTACCTACGTGCCAAGCGGAAATTGTTAGACATTATAGCAGCCAATTAAACATGGATAAACTAAAGAATTTCATAGACGCAAACCGTGACGCATTCGAGGAAGATGAGATGCTTCCCGAAGGTCACTTCGAACGTTTCGAGCAAAAACTGCCGAAGCCACGGAAAAACCGTGCGGCCCTATACAGCCTATCGGCCTTTGTCATAGCTGCCTCTATCGCTTTGTTGCTCTTATTCCGCTTGCCGGGAGGGACCGGTCTGCCGGAACCCGCGCAAAAGACCACGGCCCAGACCTGCGAGGCCCAAGAAGAGATCGAGGAACTACGTCTATATTACAATATGCAAATGAACGACGTATTGACGCAGATGAAGAAGTTGTATAAACAGGACCGGACACCGGGAGCGGAAGAGTTATTGCAAGAGAGCAAACGGATCCTCACGGATAATTATATGTTCGAGGAAACGATACTCCCTACCTTGCCTTGTTCCAACGACGGTCTCTTCGCCATGACCCAGCATTACAGCAATAGCTTGGAGGGCCTCACGCTGATGCTTAAGCAAATGGAACAAGTCACGGATAACCAGAAATAGTAATAACAATTAATACATATCAATCATGAACACGACACACGTAAAATTGAGTCCCGCCGTATTGCTGACTTTCGTATTGCTGCTATGCAATCTATCGGCAATAGCTAGGCCACAAGAGAAGATCAAGAAAAAAGAGATATCCCAATCCTACAGCGTAAGCGCCGGTGATCGTCTCCAAGTAGAAAACCGTTATGGAAACATCACCGTTACCCACTGGAATCAGAATACGGTAGCTATACGGGTTGAGGTAGAATGTAAGGCTCGCAGCGAGGAACGTGCTCAAGAGAACTTGGACCGTATCCAAATCGAGACCAAGAAGATAGGTGGTATTGTCTCAGCGGTCACTACGATAAAGAAGGAGATGAATAGCAATTCGAATAATGAGTCCATGACGATCAATTATTATATCCAGATGCCTCCTAAGCTCGCCGCAGACTTGAACCAGAAATACGGAAATATCAACTTGCCAAGCGATAATAACGGCAACATGGATATCCATGTAAAATACGGCAACCTGAATGCGGGTAATTTCACAGCCAACGCAATGATAGAGGCCAAATATGGTAACATCGAGGTAGGAAATCTGCAGGACGCCCAACTGGATCTGGGCTACGTAGGAACCGCCAAGATTCGCAACGCTAAAGATTTAACGATAGACAGCAAATATTCCAATCTGGATATACAGGATATACAATCTTTACGCATGGAGATTAAATATGGTAATCTCACCATTGAAAGCGTAAGCAGACTAGACATGGAGATTAAGTACAGCGACGCTAAAATCGGGACCCTTAAAGATGCCTTGAATGTAAGTAGCCTTAGCTATAGTAACTTAAAGATACGAAACTTGTCTCCCTCTTTCTCGAAGGTGAACGTAGAATCTCATTATGGGAATTTAGAGGTAGCGCTTCCCGCAAAAACTTCTTTCCGGATAGTAGCGGAGAACATGAAGTATTCAAGCTGCGACGTGAACGGTTTCAATATCACCCGCAAGCATTTTGACGATGAGGATCGTGACAAGAATTACACCTATGAGATTAATGGTGGAAAGCAACCGACGATTCACTTCGAGGGAAATCGATATGGAAATCTAAAAGTCAAGGCCAATTAATCAGTTGTAGAGACGGGGCGTGCCTCGTCTCTACAACCGGATATTTTTATTTTGAGGTGTTTTGCCGGCGTATCTCTTCTCTCTTCAACCAGTTATCGAGTTGTGTAAACAGGAAGAAACAAGAGATCCCGGAAGCAATCGTTAAAACAATCGGGAAATAGGCTCGCAAAGAGCCTAAAACCGTTTCCGCCCCGCCCGGAGAAAGCTTAACCAAATACAAGATGCCTACTAACACAAGCATATAAGCGACAAATATGCTAAAAATGCCTACAGGTGTAAATCGTTTCTTGATATAGTACTTATATACCCGCTTCTTCTCTTGTATAATCAATGCCATAATACGGGAGTTTAATGAGGCCGAAGGTTGTTCCGCCGTCCCTCGCATCAACTTACGTGTCAAATGATCAATATCTTTCTCATTCATATTCATAACAAATCAGCTGTCTCTAATTTCATTTTATCTTGCAACACTTCATAAAACCGTTTCCGCCCACGGAATAGTTTTACTTTCACATTAGAAGCGCTCAATTCAGTGATCTGACAGATCTCTTCCACCGAGCATTCCTCCAAATAATAAAGAGTAAGCAACAAGGCCTCATCAGCCGGAAGCTTTTTCAGCGTACGTGCGATCATCTCTTTCCGGTCCTCACGCTCTAATAAAGCCGTAGCCGATTCAACTTCGTCATTCGAAAGGTCTACAGGGCCCGCCTCCTCATAACTCACGAACATACGCTGTTGTCTCAAGGCTGTCAACGCCGTACGATACACGATCCTATAAAACCATGTTGAGAACTTACTATCGAAATGAAAATCGGAAAGAGCACGATACATCTTCACGAACGCATCCTGTACAGCCTCTTCTGCCTCCTCGCGATTTTCCAAGATACGAAGAGCGATGGTATAAGCCATCTTCTCATACTTCGCGACAAGGCAGGAGAAACTTTGCGTGTCCCCTGCCAAAATACGTTCTATCCACTTTCGCTCATCCATCCGGTATCGTTTATTCTTCCAGACGCATTTTCTTCTCGTCCTCCAATCTCTCCTTCTCCATTAAAGAACGGGAAAGAAAGAAATAAATTATAAAAGCTACTCCACCGAACATAATCGTAATAGCCGGAACTAACAAAAAGAACCAATCGCTATCGTAAGTGAAAGCAGAGTCGACCATCATACCGACAATCACACCCAATGACAAACCGATCATAAAAATACCGTTACGCAGGGTATTATAACGATTAGGCCTTCTCTCGGGGCGCATAGCCTCTTCCAACACAATTCCTTTCTCGATCATCGCCATCTTTTCCTCATGCTTACTTTTAATGGTCATGTAACTAGCGATAATACCTAACAATACCGGCATACCTACCGCACAAATAACACCTAAAATAGGAATCCACAACTCGTTCATATCTTTTATTCTTTAAAGGTTTAATAAATTATTCGCTTTTATCAATAAGACATGAGTAATCACAAATCGGTTACAAAAAAGAGAAGAAATTTTATACATGCACAAATAAAAGAAGCGAACTCCATCCATTTATGAAGTTCGCTTCTTGGGAAAGTTATTTATCGTCTTTTTAGATACTTACGCAAGTTCACCTCTTACGATCTCTTCTTTGTCCTTATCCCAGTACATCGTACGTCCTTCCAGATAAGCACGCGTACCCATGTGGGCAGTCATAGCTTCTTGGAAAGCAGCGTCGATATTACAGCTAGGAGTCTTGCCTTGACGGATACATTCTAGCCACTCACGGATATGCAAGTGAGTCGTATCATAACGTTTACCATT
Source organism: Parabacteroides sp. 20_3 (assembly GCF_964238835.1). Classification (NCBI taxonomy): domain Bacteria; kingdom Pseudomonadati; phylum Bacteroidota; class Bacteroidia; order Bacteroidales; family Tannerellaceae; genus Parabacteroides; species Parabacteroides sp. 20_3. The sequence continues at coordinate 266,004 of NZ_CAXSNO010000005.1, forward strand.
TACATACGTATACAGCAAACCACGTTTAGCGAAATACAACTCCGTAGGAGATGTAACGGAATCCGAGCTATTTTGTCCCGGTACATAGGTATAGAACGGAGTATCTGTAGGAATAATACCTTCCTTGATCTTATCCGCATAACGAGTGGAATCTTGGTCAACCGTAATAGCCAAGATATTGGAAACCTCCATAGAAGCATCATGCCCCATGAACACCTTGCCACGGTTACGGCTACTTGCCAATGTAGCGCTATACAACATCGTCAAGTCACGATCCGGCCACTCGAAAGTAGTCTGCAATACATCAGGTACCGTACGTCCGTCCTTGAAGAAATAAACACCGCCGGATGAAGTAGCGGAATGAGGTATACCCACATGCATGATCTGGTTGACAGCGTCATACTCATGTGTCAACAAGTCACCGGAAAGGCCTGTACTATAATCCCACCAGCAACGCCAGCGGAAGAAACGTTCCAGACTGAACTTGCTACGCTCGTCCGGACCGATATATCTTTCAAGCTTGTTGGATGTCATATAATCCATATATTCCTTAATACGCTCAGGATCACCCTCGAACTGCTTCCAATCAATCGTATTAGGATTAGAGCCTTCGATAATATCATATACCCAAGCACCATTTGGAGAGTTACGGTTCGTACAAACCTCGATCAAGTTGACAGAGCCGAGCAATCCGTTGCCGATAATCTCCTCAGCCTTCTGATAGCAATCGGTCTGACGTCCTTGGTGACCTAACTGAAATACAACGCCGGTCTCTTTGATCACTTGGCGAACCATATACGTCTCAGGAACCGTCCATGACAACGGTTTCTCGCAATACACATGCTTTCCGGCACGTGCCGCAGCCATAGCGATCGTGCTATGCCAGTGGTCCGGACCAGCGATAATAACGGCATCCACATCCGGAGCCGTTACCAACTCTTGATAAGTCCGGTAACGTTTCGGAGCAGGCCCGAACTTACCGTCGCTACCCTCACGATGGATATTGGAACCGGTCAATACAGCGGCCTCACCATATACATCAAATATATCACAAACCGCAGTTATCTCAATATTCAGATCATCTTGCTCCATATATTGCTGATAACGCGTATCCTTCTTATTCAGCTTATTAGCCTCTTTCATCTTATCGATCCAAGAAGGCTCAGCGAAACCTGCGGCACGCATCAATTGCTTTCCACGAATACCGAAGCCGACCAAACCGATACGGATCTTCTTGCCATCGCCTTGCGGCTCCAAATAGGAGGCCTGTCTGTTACTTACCTGAAATACATCTGATATGTTACGGCCTCTTAAAGCGTCTTTCCTTTTTTGGTAAACGCCATATGCCAAAGCACCTAAGATAGGCACTGTAGCCAATGTCTTCAATGTGTCCCGACGTCCTTTATCGGGCATTTGCTCCTGAGAAGGAGTATTCTTTGCATCTTCTGTTGCCATGGGTATCAAATAAATTTAAGTTTATGCAATATCGGACACACACGTCCTAACACACGATCGAATCCTATGATTTGTGATGTAGGGAATACGCACATCAAACCTAAAGCGGCGAACTCCACAAGGTTCTTGTCAATCCATAAATAAGAGCCTTCAAACGGCATCATATAGCTTGCTCCCACGAAAGAGGGGTGGGATAACGTGTACATAGCGAGAAGAATCATACCTCCAACAGAAGATAAACGATACAAACAGCCTAAAGTCAAGCCTAGGCCGATCAATAACAGAACCCACTCATTCAAGAAGTTGATGGTCGTCATCAAACTGTCGTCTTGAGTCAATTTGATAAAAAATGAAGCAGCGGGACCCTTTGAATCGAGTAGATAGGGTAGAGATGTCCATTTTGGGTTCATGATTTTTACTAGGCCTTCATACATAAAGTGCCAACCTATAAAAAGACGCAGCATCATCAGCCAAGTCATCTGCGCTTTCGTGTAACCTTGTTCTATTTTCATTTCTTGGTCCTAAAAAATTGGTTTAGAAAAAGTCGATTATTAAAAACACAACACCCGAAGCTAAAATCATAGATTTAGGCCTCGGGCGTTATTTATGCTAAAATGTGCTTGATACGATTAATCCAAAACTTTAACAGTAATGTTACGGAACCAAACATCATCCCCGTGGTCTTGAAATCCGATGAAACCTTCTTTGTTAGCGCCACCGCAATTCAACAACAACTCATAAGCCAACGGCCATTTGTCTTTGCTAAATTTGCTGTTATCCAACATTTCTTTCCATTGCGGAGTCCACAAGTGATACTCAACAACAGGTTCATCGCTATTCAAATAGTGAACAACTGTACCCTTATAGCACATGATCTTACCCTTGTTCCACTCACCGAACGGTTTTGCGTTCTGCGGTTTAGCAGGAATCATGTCATACAAAGAAGAAGATTTACGGTTGCCATCCTTACCTAACTTAGCGTCCGGATGGTTCTCGTTATCCAATACTTGATACTCAGGAGCAGAGATATAAGAAGGTTGTCCCTCTACCTCTTGAATCATGATGAATACACCAGAGTTAGAGCCTTTACCTACTTTCCATTCGAACTCAAGCTCGAAGTTACCCAACTTATGAGCGAAGATCAAGTCCCCACCGTTGGAAGCACCAGCCTCACCAGCACCAGAGCCATTGATTTTGATCGCTCCGTCCTCGATTGTCCAAGCACCCGGAACGTCAGCACGGTCATAACCTCTCCAGCCATTGAATGTCTTACCATCGAAGATCACATATCTACCCTCTTTATCTTTCGGGAAAGTCGTGATATCTACAGTAGGAAGATCTGTCATGAGCTTGTACTCAGGAGCTGCGGCTTCTGTTGTAGTCTCAGCAGCTGCAGGAGCTTCTTCTGTTTTCTTTCCACCACCACAAGATGTGAAATAACACATCATGATAGCAGCACTTGCTAATAATACTGACTTTTTCATTTTATTTATTGAGTTAAAACTATTATCTCGGCATATCTACCAGCTTCCAACCGTCACGATAATTGTGCTTGATCAAACCTGCGGCAAATTCTTGAGCGTTGATAGGATCCGTCCACACCGTCTTAAATTTCGGGTCGCCATCGATAACCTCGAAGGTATCTTTCTGAATAATCTTGATCGTATCATTCGGATCGATATTCGTAAATCTCATGTTAGGACCATCCCACAACAATTCTTTATTCAATCTTTGCAAACGAACAGCCAATACACCCATTACAACCATTTCATTGAACGGACCAGCCTCCAAGAAGTTAGACTTCGTCTGAACACGGCTACCAGCGCTTTCCTTACAAGCACGGATCCAGTCTTGTTCGTGACCACCCTTCATAGCATCTTTCACACGGCGCAATGTTTGAGGAACGTTCGGTTTACGACCTGACAACAACCAAGGCTCAACACCGTAGCAACCGCAGATCAAAGTATCTTTCGTACCGTGGAAGATACACAATCCACCACCAGAACCCATCAACTCCTTACCTTGAGGGAATCCTTCTGGACGATCCGGCATCATACCACCATCATACCAGTGAACCTCAACCTCCGGCATAGCTACCTTCGGCATATTATCACGAGCCGGGAATACCAACTTAACATGCTGAGCGTTAGGAGCACAGTCTTGTAATAACAATGTAGAAGAACCTTGTACTCTTGTCGGATAGCCTAAATTCAAGCCTTTGAATACCGGATGCAAGATGTGGCAAGCCATATCACCCAACGCACCTGTACCATAATCCCACCATCCGCGCCAGTTCCAAGGATGATATGTCTTATTAAACGGTCTCAATTTAGCAGGACCCGTAAACAAATCCCAATTCAATGTAGAAGGAATCTTATCAACTTTCTCAGGAGCGTTCAAACCTTGTGGCCAAATAGGACGGTTGGTAGCGCATTCTACTTTAGTAACCTCACCGATCTCACCATTCCAAATCCATTCGCAGATCAAATCTACACCTTCAGCCAATGAAGAACCTTGGTTACCCATCTGAGTAGCTACGTCATACTTCTTAGCCAAGTTCGTAAGCAAACGGGACTCATAAACAGAGTGAGTCAACGGTTTCTGAGTGTATACGTGTTTGCCAAGCGTCATAGCGTCAGCTGTGATCATGGCATGAGTATGGTCGGCGGTAGCTACCAACACAGCGTCGATAGATTTACCCATCTCATCATACATCTTACGATAATCCCAGTATTTCTTAGCTTGAGGATGACGGTCGAATACCGGTTTCGCATACTTCCAGTCAATATCACAAAGAGCTACGATATTCTCGGTAGTCTCCATGTTCTTTAAGTTAGCGTTACCCATACCTCCGATACCTACACCGGCAATATTCAATTTATCAGTTGGAGCGATATGACCATGGGTTTTACCTAGGACCGCACTCGGAACAATAGTCAAAGCTGCTGCGGCAGCCGTACCTTTTTGAAGAAAAGATCTTCTAGTAATGTTTGACATAGTAATAATTTTTTATAGATTAGCACTTAACAATGATATTTCATGTGTCTTTACACCTTTACAGGCAACAAATTGTCGCAAATATAGCCAATGCTGTATTATTGACAAGATCAAAAGACCGCTTTCTTATTTAAAATAGTTTTTTTTAACAGACAGGATAGATCTTATTTATAATTTCATAAATATTATCTATAGGATTGGGGGTATTTTATTAACGCGGTTTGGATATATTTGTAAAAACATGAAAACATATTCATATTAACAACTGTTATCTTAAATGAGAACAACTATATGAAAAAAGAATCTGCATTCATACGAATATATCGCTTTTATCTGGAAGGATTCCGGGAGATGAAGCTGGGCAAGACTCTTTGGCTAATAATTCTAGTCAAATTGTTTATCATGTTTTTTATCCTGAGATTATTCTTCTTTCCTAATTATCTCGGGCAATTCGATAGCGATAGTGAGAAGGAGAACCACGTATCGAACGAACTCATACAACGGGCAATAAATCCTTAAAACATTAATAAATATGATTGAAAACATTGACACTTCATTGATCGATTGGTCGAGGGCCCAATTTGCCCTTACGGCCATGTATCATTGGCTCTTCGTGCCACTAACACTAGGACTTGGCGTTATCCAAGCTATTATGGAGACGATTTATTATCGGACAGGTAATGAGGCATGGAAAAAGACCGCCCAATTTTGGATGAAATTATTCGGTATCAATTTCGCTATCGGTGTCGCTACGGGATTGATCCTCGAGTTCGAGTTCGGAACCAACTGGTCTAACTATAGTTGGTTTGTCGGGGATATCTTCGGGGCACCTTTGGCTATCGAGGGAATTCTCGCCTTCTTTATGGAAGCCACCTTTATCGCTGTTATGTTTTTTGGTTGGGACAAAGTTAGCAAACGCTTCCATCTCGCCTCCACTTGGCTGACGATTATCGGCGCTACTCTTTCCGCTCTCTGGATCTTGATCGCTAACGCATGGATGCAATATCCGGTCGGTATGCATTTCAATCCGGATACGGTCCGTAACGAGATGTTCGACTTCTGGGCCGTAGCCTTATCGCCTGTCGCCATTAATAAGTTTTTCCATACGGTATTGTCCGGTTGGATCGTAGGCGCCTTGTTCGTACTAGGAATCAGCTGCTGGTATTTATTAAAGAAACGGAATACCGAATTCGCTTTGTCAAGTATCAAGGTCAGCGCTATATTCGGGTTGGTAGCCTCCATCCTTATTATCTGGACGGGTGATGGCTCCGCTTACCAAGTCGCTCAAAAGCAGCCGATGAAACTAGCCGCCATGGAAGGTCTTTATGAGGGTGGCAACGGAGTAGGACTCGTAGGTATCGGCATCTTAAATCCAGCAAAGACGAGTTATCTGGATAACCAGAACGCATTTATTTTTGACATTAAGTTCCCCAAACTCCTCTCCTTCTTAGCAGAACGTGACATGAACGCATACGTTCCGGGTATCGTAAACTTGATAGAGGGAGGCTATACGACCAATAAGGGAACGGTAGCGCTCTCCGCCAAAGAAAAAATTGAGAAAGGTAAAGCCGCTATCAAAGCGTTAGCTGATTATCGTAAAGCGGTCAAAGATAAAGATACCGCAGCCGCCGGACAATACAGGGTAACTTTGGAAGAGAATTTCCCCTATTTCGGATATGGTTATATTAAGGATCCGGCAGAGTTAATCCCGCATGTAGGATTGACATTCTATTCTTTCCGTGTGATGGTGATCCTTGGTTGTTTCTTCATCTTACTATTCATTATTACGTTGATATGGGATAAAAAAGGGAAAATCGCTAATACACGTTGGTTGCAATACGTGGGCCTATGGTCTATACCTTTAGGATATATAGCGGGACAAGCCGGTTGGATCGTAGCGGAGGTAGGACGTCAGCCTTGGGCCATACAGGATATCTTGCCGACCAGCGCTTCGATATCCAAGTTAAACCCGTCCTCGGTACAGACCACTTTCTACCTGTTCCTTATCTTATTTACGATCCTGCTGATCGCAGAGATTGGAATCATGGTTAAGGCCATCAAGAAAGGGCCGGAAGCTGCCGCCCACTAATTTTCAATTTTCAAATATCAATTCTTAATTAGAAAGTCCTATGGATAGTACATATATATTGTTACAACATTACTGGTGGTTTCTGGTATCTCTACTGGGAGCGCTATTAGTATTCCTTCTTTTTGTACAAGGAGGCCAATCTCTACTCTTCACTATCGGCAAGACGGAGATACAGCAAAAAATGTTATTGAACTCGACCGGGCGTAAGTGGGAGTTTACTTTCACTACGTTGGTCACTTTCGGAGGTGCTTTCTTCGCCTCTTTCCCTTTATTTTATTCCACAAGCTTCGGCGGAGCCTATTGGGTATGGATGCTGATCTTACTTTGCTTCGTGATACAAGCTGTATCTTACGAGTATCAAGCGAAAAAAGGCAACTTACTCGGGAAAAAGACGTATCAAGTATTTCTTATGATCAATGGTATAGCAGGTCCGATCTTACTCGGAACCGCTGTAGCGACCTTCTTTAACGGCGCCGAATTTATTGTTAACAAAGAACAGTTGACTGATGTAGCCATGCCCGTCATTTCCACGTGGGCCAATCCTTGGCATGGATTAGAGGCGGCTTTGGTATTTTGGAATTTGTGCCTAGGACTGGCAGTTTTCTTCTTGGCACGAGCTCTGGCCCTACTCTATTTTATCAACAATATCGATGATCCAGAGATTGTCGCTAAAAGCCGGAAACAATTGATACCGGAGACAATCTTGTTCCTCGTCTTTTTCTTGACATTCTTGATCCGTTTATTGTTGGTGGACGGTTTTGCCGTAAATCCGGATACCGGAGAAGTATTTATGCAACCGTATAAGTATTTTATGAACCTGATCGAGATGCCAATCGTGTTAGCCGTATTATTGATTGGCGTGGTTGGCGTGTTATTCGGCATAGGGAAAACGATATTCTCGAAGACTTGGAGAAAAGGCATCTGGTTCGCGGGAGCAGGGACTGTCTTGACCGTATTAGCTTTATTACTTTGCGCAGGATGGAATAATACGGCTTACTACCCATCTTTGGCGGATCTACAAAGTTCATTGACGATCCAGAATAGTTGCTCAAGCCCATTCACGTTGAAAGTAATGAGCTATGTATCTATTCTCGTCCCATTCGTATTAGCCTACATTTTCTATGCTTGGAGAGCGCTTGATCTACATAAGATCAATAGTAAGGAAATGCAAGAAGGAGGTCATACCTATTAAATAATGTGCAAATTAAATAATATGCCAATGTGCCAATATGTCAATGTGCCAGTGAGAATGCAAGTGATAGTATCTTAATTGACACATTAGCATATTGGTATATTGCTACATTGGCACATTAATTTATTGCCTTTGGAAGTCCGCCTCTTTTGTCCACTTAGGCATCTCATCATTGTTGGCGATGACTAAACCGATACTAAACATTAAGTTCATATCTTCCATAGCCCCATCAAAATCCCACCAAGATTCGTCATACTCATCATTCGGTTGGTGATACCGGTAAACTTTCGGTTTAGCCTCATGGCGTGCTTTATCCACGTAATCCTTACCGCCACCAACTAAAATCGTAGGTACGCCTTTTTTCACGAAATTAAAATGATCGGAACGGAAATAACCACCCGCAGGATCTTCGGTGATAACCTTCACGGTCCGCCCTTGTGCCGAGGCCATAGCGATCACCAAGGCATCTGTATCCGTCTTGCCCGCTGCCCGGAGAGAAACATCATGGGTACGCTCACGCGGAGCAGTGCCGTCAAAATTCAAGTTAATAGCTGTTTTAGATAACGGGAACAAAGGATGCTCACAATAGTACTGAGAACCTAATAAGCCACATTCCTCGGAAGTCACCGCCACGAATACGATAGAGCGACGAGGACGAACAGGCAATGATTGATATTTCTTAGCTAATAGCATTAAGGTAGCCACACCCGAAGCATTATCACTAGCGCCATTATAGATACTATCCCCATCTATCGGAGTACCGATCCCAAAATGATCCCAATGAGCGGTAAAAACCAAGTATTCATCTTTCAAGTCCGTGCCCGGTAAAACAGCCGCCACATTATGAGACTCGCCTACGGTCATCTTTACATTTAATATAACCTTACTCTTCGCCTTCATCGTAAAACTCTTGAAACCCGGTTTCTTCGCCGCGGCAATCGTCTCATCAAAATTCAATCCGCTAAGGGCGAACATTTTCTTGCAAGCCTCCTCCGAGAGCCATCCCTTCATGCCCAAAGCTTCCGCATTCATTGTCTCCGAGCAAAGAGCGATATTTGTCTGCACGTGAGAAGCCTGACAGACCTTCCAACCATACGAAGCGGCCGCCTCGTTATGAAGGACCAATAAACCTGCGGCACCTTGGCGTTGCGCCTCCTCGAACTTATAAGTCCAACGACCATAATAGGTCATGTTCTTTCCGCGGAACAAAGACGCGTCATAAAAACCGGGATCATTCACCATAGCGATAACGATTTTCCCCTTCACGTCTACATTCGCATAATCGTTCCAACCATATTCCGGCGCATTAATACCAAACCCACAGAACACATAATCCGTAGTAGGGATAACTACCTTTTCAGTCCCCCGGTTCGTCCAAACGATAATATCATCCGAGAACTTCAAATCCATAGAGCCTTTCGCGCATTTCACCGTGATCTTATCCTTTACCGGACGGGTAAAAGTAGATATTTCCTTCACCGGCTGGAAATAACTATCGCCATTAGCAGGCTGAAGACCTAGTTTCTTAAATTCATCAGCAATGTAATGGATTGTTTTCGTCTCATACTCGGTCAAAGGCTTACGCCCTCCGAACTCATCCGAGCCTAAAGTCTTTACTCGTTCCTTGAAAAAAGCCAAATCTTCCTCATAACTCTGGGCCATAACAGATACGCCCATAGCGAGCATCAGGAAGAAAACAGAGATAAAATTCTTGTTCATAATCGTAGATTGTTAAATGACATAATTTATTAGATATAGGTATTTAGATTTCAAATTAACAATAAAAAAAGGAAACGGCGAAGCTCACGCTTGGCCGTTTCTACATTTAACCGTTTTAAACAAAAAGAAAAAGTTAGTTAAGGCTTAGAAAAAAATATCTTAAGTCTATTTACCGACTGTATATTCGCTTTCCCGAAGGACAGCAAACAAATATATGGAATCCACCTCATCCTGCATACATTACACTTTGTTTTTTTGTTATTTTTCACAGAACAGAAATGCTTTTGTATTATCTTTGCACTCAATTATTCCCATAGACAACAAATGGCTGATTTTGATATAAACATATTGGGATGCGGTTCCGCATTGCCCACGACACGCCATCTGGCGACCTCTCAAATAGTAGATTTACGAGATAAACTATACATGATCGACTGCGGGGAAGGCACGCAAGTGCAAATGCGTCGTATGCGTATAAAATTCAGCCGTTTAAATCATATCTTCATCTCCCACCTACACGGAGATCATTGCTTCGGGCTACCGGGATTGATCTCTACATTAGGTATGCTGGGGCGTAATGGAGAACTTGTTATTCATGGGCCGAAAGACATCGAGAGCTATATGCGTCCGGTACTTGATATCTTTTGCAAAGGGTTGCCTTATGAGATCCGTTTTAACTTAATCGACCCGACAACTCATTCGTTGGTTATGGAAGATCGCTCCTTAAGCGTTTATTCCATTCCGTTAAAGCACCGTATACCCTGTTGTGGCTATTTATTCGCCGAGAAAGCCAAAGAAGCGCATATCATCCGGGAGATGACAGATTTCTATCAAGTTCCCGTCCGTATGATACAAGAGATCAAAAGGGGCGCTGATTTCGTCACCCCGGAAGGAGAGGTAATCCCGAATGCCCGCTTAACCCGCCCTGCCGTCGCTCCCAAACGGTATGCTTATTGCTCGGATACAGCTTTTCACCCATCTATAATCCCCATCATTGAAGGGGTGGATTTATTATACCACGAGGCGACTTTCGCTGAATGTGACGCCACACGTGCGAAAGAGACCTTCCACTCTACCGCCCGCCAAGCGGCCGAGATTGCTTATAAAGCCCAAGTGAAGCGATTGGTTATCGGTCATTACTCGGCTCGTTACGAGGATATGGCACCGTTAAAGAAAGAAGCAGACAAGATATTTCCCGGCACGATCTTAGGAGAGGAAGGTATGAGGCTTAGCGTATAATCATACATCCGTTTTACGAAATAAAGCTAATTACTTTCTAATATGCAGAAAACTTTCTACATTTGTACGAATTTAGGGACAAGTAAATGAAGCTTATACATATCATCGCTTTGGCACTTGCATTCTCCGCAAGTTATCCGGTTTACGCGCAAGCTAATAAATCGGGAGTCAAGACATTTGCTTCTAGGCTAGAAGATCCCTCTCCTATCGAAATCACGGCCTACGAGAATCGCATCAAGGTAGAGAACGCTCCTGTCGGGAGTATCTTGGAAATTTACAGTGTCGTAGGCATCAAGGTGAAAGAAATCGAAGTCAAGCAGTCCACCGCCGAATATGTCGTAGATATCGCAAAGGGATATTATATCATCCGCATTGGCGATACGGTACGCAAGGTGGCGATACGGTAAATAAAAGCCCCATAGGATAATCCTACGGGGCTTGTTTTTTGATCCGCTTTCTCTTCTCACGAGGATACCTGCGGAAGAACTTTTAATTACTTTAGTATTAATATGCCACGTGTTCACCCGTCACGGGATACTTTTTTATTGCGGCATAGTTATTTAATTATATATTACATAAAGGCGGGTCTCCCCGCCTTTATTCGTTTAGTCTATCGGTTAGTCTTATTTTACGACTACCTTAACTGCTTCCTCACCGTCAACAGCTACAGCTACGATACCAGCCGGTACAGCGATTGTAGCGTTGTCAGAAGTAAGAACTGTCTCAGCGACAACCTTACCTAAGATGTTAGTGATTACGACAGACTTACCAGCAGCGCCTTGAACAGTTACAGTACCGTTACCAGATACTACGGATACACCTTCAACATTGTTGATGTTATCGTTAGATGTTACCATATCATCATCTTCAGTCTTAGAATATGCGTTGAATACCAATGCTCCATCACCACCGGTCTTAGCGGCACCAAATGTAGAGCTAGCATCTGTCAATACCAAGCAGCCATTGTGCATCTTCAACCATGCGGCAGCTTCATTAGGAGCGATAGCTTTTGCCAAATCACCCTTGATAGTCTGATATTGATTATCACCATCTGTTCCTGTTGCATATACGTTAGACTCGATCAAGAAAGAGTTGTTCTCACCCTCTTTACCATCTACATAAGCTAAAGCAGCCTTATCCGGATTTACATAACGGAATGACCAAGTTACGTTCTTATGCTTGTCTCCAGACAATACGTTGATGAATTTCGGATAATCTTTCTTATAAACAGCCATAATAGACTCGATTCCCTCATTCTTCAATTGATCAGCAGTCATAGCTTTGTACTTACCTGTCAAAACGATCAAGGTATCACCATATTGAACGGCAGGAACGAAACCTACACGAGTATAGCTACTGTTTGAAACTGCTTTCGTATTGAACAAGTACGGGTTAAGAGCTTCCTTGCGAGCAGCAACAGCGGCAGCAGAATCTGAGTAGTTAACCAAATACTTACCATAGATGAATGCCGGAGTCTTCACATGAACAGCATGTACACATTGATATGGATCTTCTGTAACTTGACCATCAGCAGTGATATGCTTGCCTGTCTCAGTACAAGGAATGATCTTCTCACCCTCGATCAACTCACGATAAGCGGATACCAAGTATTGAGGTTTAACCTTACCTGCGCCACGAGTTAACCATGCAGTGTCAATACGGAAAGCTAACTTACCATCAGCCTTACCCTCACTCCAGATACCAGCGTAATCAACATCCTTGTTCAACAAGGCACCATTATGCTCATCCATCAAATATTCACCACGGATAGTTTCCTTGAACATCAAGCTATCAGCTGAATTATCAACGTTCTCACCAAGAAGTTCATTATTGAATTGACGATACAACGGAGTCTCGTCCGGAGCGATAGCGAATGCAGAAGTACGAGTCTCACCCATTACCTGAGCTTTCAAAGTAGCGGAAGCGTCATAATCGGAAACACCTGCTTTATGAGTGCTGATAGCACCTGCGGAAGTAGCCTCAAGGATAGCATAGTAATGGTTACCCTCAATATGGTTGTTCTCCTTGAAGTAAACAGAGTCGTTCGTAGTATTAGGATAATACTTACTCAATTTATACTTAGACTCTACCGCTACGTTATGATTACGGAAAGTAGTCTCACCATTAGTAATGATATACATCGTTCTTACCGGTCTCACTAAGCCAGGGATACGACCCGTGATTTTCTTGTCTGCATTACCAGCAACCTCCTCTGAAGGATTGTAACCATAAGCATGCTCTTTGTAAGAAGATTTAAGAGTGAACGCTTTCTTACCCTCTAATACATTCATAGTAGAATCCTTAACACCGATAAATTTATCAGATGCGTACGGATGCCAGTAATTGAAAGTATATTTGTTCGTGATCAACTCATCATTAGTCAAATGCTTATAGCCCACATACTTATCAGTATAGATTTCTTTAGCGACTGGGATAAATTCCAAAGAGTCACCAAAACTAGCAGCATACATATAAGTAGCCCCCGCATTTTTATTCAATTGGAGAGTCGCATCAGCAGTCGTACCGTCATTATACTCACGGTTATACAAATCTACAGCAGAAACCTTATTCTTATCTGTTACGTTCTTCTTCAACACAACCCATTGATATGCAGGCATATGAGTAGCATCTTGAATATCCAAAGTCACCCACTCGTATTTACTAGATGCAGATTCATTATAAAGCGGAGCAGCATAGTACTTACCAGTCTTAGCATTTCTGATTACATAAACACCATCATCAACAGTTGTCTTTGTAGTAGGCAAAACTTTGCAACCAGCGAAACCTAACTCAATCTTAGTATTTTGAGCCGCATCTACCGTCAAGATACGAACCTTGTCTTTCAGCAACTCTTGCAAAGAGATATGCTGATTTTGCATAGCTGTAGTAGCAGTAACATCTTTCCAATACGTCTCACTTGTTTTTAACAAAGATTGTTTAACCTGAATCTCCAAGCTGTCATTTGAAGGCCAATATGTAAACATAAATTTATATTGGTCTGATAAATCTGTAGCATTGATAGAATCTTTCGGAGTAGCATGATTCTTAGTACCAGTCTTATAAGTATCCTTTAAGTTGCTCCAGTTATAAGCCAAGAACTTAGCTCCACCCACAGCATTCGTATAAGCAGTATCTACGTACAAATAAGAAGAGTCGGCTCTCAATACATGGAAATAATTAGCAGTTCCAGAAGCTTCAACCGTGAACTTCTTCTCGGTAAAGTAGTTTACCGCTCCATCTCCTAATACATCCGGAGTAAACTTCAATGCGATACCAGCTTTCTTATCTTGGGTACCAAAGATCGTATTCAATTCATCAGCACCTGAGACAACGATCGAAGCGGCCTCTACCAACTCAAATTCAGTGAAACCAGCGGCAGTAATACCAGTTGTAGTAGCTATAGTTTTAACCATTTCTACATCGCCACTAGTATTCACCTTCAAACCGATTACAGAGTCATTCGTGAAATAAGAATAGAGAACGGATTTCTCCACACCATTCTTAAATACAGGAGAGAATTTCCAACCGGAAAGATCACCACCGACAACAGCAGGTACAGCAGCTAACGGAGCCGCCGCCTTACCTTTGATCGTGCTGATCTCAAGACCTAAAAACTTTCCGATCTTGTTCGTGAAATCATACTTAGGATTCTGTCCTTGATTCTCGGCATCAACCGTTACACACCACATTGTACCTCCTAAATTTGCGGAAGAGTGAGAAACCATTTTGATTTCATCTTCGTGAGTCGTGGAATTTTCGGTAATACTCAAGAAAGCAGAACCTGCCTTAAGCTGATAAAGACCGTTATTCGCTCCTTGATTCAGCTTAACAGCACCATTAGCCGTCACCGCACCCAGAAGCGCAGCACCAGCCAAAAGAGTAGAAAACTTTTTGTTCATAATTCTAAAATTAATATTAATACTAGTGTTTATTAAGATAATCAGCTCATTACGTTATCGTATCGATTGCTTTGTCATTCAAAAACGACTAGTTTAAACGAAGGTTTTAATCTTGCGTTTTATAAGGGGTAAATAGAAAGGTTTGTTGAAGGAATCGCTTGTTTCGTAAATGATAACCTATCCTATTGATAAGAAAGAGAATAAGCTGTAAAAAAATAGCCCGGAAGGGTTGCAAGTATCGAAGAAACGCGTACCTTTGCAAATGACTAAAAGAATCGTTCGTTTAAACTAGTCGTTTCCATACTCCAGATATCATTTCAATCTATTATTCATCAACTTTTATAGTATAGCATTAATTTAATGTACGGGCGTACATTAATATTATATTAAACGAGTTATCCGGAATTTACGGATTGTCATTGTGACACTTTGTAAATTAAAGCCTTTGAGAATCGAATTTTCCGGGAGATTATACATATAGTTCCGTAAAACGAGAAAAAATATTCGCAAGTAGTTATTTCATAACAAGATAACGAAATATACCCTTTTATTCTAGCGAAAATAATTCATCCTTATTCATACTCTTAAGGCTAAAACCTGTAATTCACCTGTATGTAAAGGCAATTTCTATCGTATGCGATGGGGATTACTACCGTATGTATCACCTAATGCATACGGTTGCGTCGGCTAAAACATACGGTTGCGTCGGCTAACGCATATATTCGCATGGGCAAACACCACCTTTCTCACCGGAAAAGCGACCTTTTACCTATAAATAAGAGACAAAAAGGCCCTTTTCACCTATTTCTTCTCTCTGGTTAGACTTCTCCAAAGAAGAGGTATGTCAAACAAACAGCCTTGTTTCGCGCAAACTGTCATGATTATCGCCGCTTCGCTTACCATCCATCCGCAAGGGCTATAACAGAATAATCGACATAGAAAAGCCCCGCAGGATAACTGAACCGCATCCCAAAGTCACTGAGAAGACCTTGTTGGTTCCGGTATAAAAAGGTTTTCCAAGTGATTAGTTATTCACTTCCCAAGCCGTCAGTTAGCGGCTAGGTATAGCCGCTAGTTATTCACTCGACAAGCCGTTAGTTATTCACTTCAACAGCCAATGAGAGGGCCCGTTTCTTGGTTATCAGGGCCTGTACAGGCACATGTTTCCCGTATTTTCAAATAAGCTATGGCTTACATTTGACGCGGAAAGCCTCATTAACCCACCTTTAGCTTTAAGGCTGTATCCTTTATGCGTTCACTATATCTCGTCTTCACTCAAACTACACAAGGTGTTTCCGAAAAAAGACGTACGTGTTTTTTTAAAGCCTAAATGAATGCCCCATATAATAAAAATCGTATCTTTATCGCCAAAGATGGAAAAGAGCCATCTATATCCTATTAATCACTAAAACCTATAAACACTATGGGAAAATTTATCAACCCCTTCACCGATTTCGGCTTCAAGCACATATTCGGCAGGGAAATGGACAAGGACATTTTAATCGAGTTCCTGAATGACCTCCTCGAAGGGGAGCATACTATCATGGACCTGAGGATCATGAACAATGAGCGATTGCCCGAGACAGAGCAAGGAAGGAAGGTCATCTTCGATATCCATTGCGAGACCGACAAGGGCGAACGGATCATAATCGAGATGCAGAACAGGGAACAGCCCCACTTCAAGGACAGGGCCTTATACTACCTCTCGCACTCGGTGGTGGAACAGGGGATAAAGGGAACATGGGATTATGAGCTGGCGGCCGTTTACGGAGTATTCTTCTTGAACTTCACGCTCGACGAAGAGAACGAGTCAGACAAAAACGGGAAGGAGGGAAAATTCCGAAGGGACATCGTGCTGGCGGACCGAGAGAACGGACAGGTATTCAACCCCAAGTTCCGCCAGATCTATATTGAGCTTCCTCGATTCAACAAAGAGGAGGAAGAATGCGAGACAGATTTTGAACGTTGGATTTATGTACTAAAGCATATGGATACATTAGACAGAATGCCTTTCAAGGCACGCAAGGCCATATTCGAGCGGTTGGAACGCATCGGATCCATGGCGAACCTCACCCCCAAACAACGGGCGCAGTACGAGGCGGAGTGGAAGATGTATAATGATTATTATAACACCTTGGACTTCGCCGTTGAGAAAGGCATGAAAAAAGGGATGGAAGAAGGCATGGAAAAAGGATTGCAAAAAGGATTGCAAAAAGGATTACAAGAAGGACTGCAAAAAGGAAAAGAATCTACGGCACGTAATATGAAAGCCGAAGGAATAACCCCTCTTATCATCCAAAAATGCACCGGCCTTTCCCTTGAGGAAATAGAGCGACTATAAAACAAAATCCCTTCAGCCTCCATCCGTTTTTAACGTATAGTTATCAAAGGAAGAGACTGAAGGGATTTTTTATATTTATAAACGATCTAAAAGCTACTCCTCACGCTGCTTCTTCCATTCCTCCGCACACTCTTCCAAGGCCTTATACCAAGCCTGGCCGAACTTACGGATCAAGGGCTCCTTGAGGAACTTATAAACCGGTAATTGCTCTTTCTTTCCTAAGATCTCCGCTGCCTTACAAACGCTCCAGCGATGATAGTTCACGGCCTTGAAATCCCGATACTGAGTGACACGTATCGGGTAAAGATGGCAAGAAACAGGCTTATAGAAATCCGTCTTACCTTCCCGGTATGCTTTCTCGATAGCGCATTTACAAGTACCATCGGCGTCGTAACAGGTAAAGACACAATCTTTGCCGTTCACGATAGAGGTAACCGTATCGCCTTCCTCATCGATATAAGCTACGCCTTGCTTATGAATGACCTCTTGAGCTTTCGGGGATAAATCATCCCAGATAATGGGCAATACTTTCTGGAGCTTCGCCAACTCCGAATCCTCTAATGGAGCGCCGGAATCTCCTTCCACGCAGCATTCCCCCTTACATTTGGAAAGATCACATAAAAAATAACGCTCGATAACGTCAAGACTTACTAAAGTGTCATCTATCTGGATCATAAGATGCGCCTAGCTCTTATTTAATCAATGACTTACCAGTCATCTCCTTCGGCTGTTTCAAGCCCAAGATGTGAAGGATTGAAGGAGCCACATCGGCCAAGATACCATCCTCTACTTTAGCGTCCTTGTTGGCTGTCACATAAACGAATGGAACAGGGTTCAAGGAGTGAGCCGTATTCGGAGTGCCATCCTCGTTCAAGGCGTGATCCGCATTACCATGGTCAGCGATGATGATTACCTCATAGTCGTTGGCTTTAGCGGCCTCAACCGTATCGTGCAAGCAAGCGTCGATCGTTACGACCGCTTTCTCGATCGCTTTGTAGATACCCGTATGGCCTACCATATCACCGTTGGCGTAGTTCACTACGATGAAATCGAATTTCTTCGTATTGATAGCGTCCACCAATTTATCTTTCACCTCGAAAGCGCTCATTTCCGGTTTTAAGTCGTAAGTAGCCACTTTAGGAGAAGCGACCAAGATACGCTCCTCGCTATCGAACGGAGTCTCGCGGCCACCGTTGAAGAAGAAAGTCACGTGAGCGTATTTCTCTGTCTCGGCGATATGCAACTGAGTCTTACCTACGTTTGCCAAGAACTCACCCAGCGTATTATTTACGTTCTCTTTGTCGAACAAGATATGAACACCCTTGAAGCTAGCGTCATACGGAGTCATACAGAAATATTGCAAGCCCGGGATCGTATGCATACCAGCCTCCGGCATATCTTGCTGAGTCAATACAACCGTAAGCTCTTTCGCACGGTCGTTACGATAGTTGAAGAAGATCACGACATCGCCTTCCTCGATAACAGCAACCGGCTTTCCGTTCTCAACGTGAACGATCGGCTTGATGAACTCGTCCGTTACACCCTCGGCATACGACTCTTCCATCGCTTTTACCATGCACTCGGCTTGCTTACCCTTACCTTCAACCAATAAGTCGTAAGCCTCTTTCACGCGTTCCCAACGTTTGTCACGGTCCATAGCGTAATAACGTCCGATGATAGAAGCGATCTTACCGCCGGTAGTCTTCAGATGATTCTCCAACGTTTCGATAAAACCTTTACCACTCTTCGGGTCCGTATCACGGCCATCCATGAAGCAATGTACATAAGCCTTGCTGATTCCGTATTCCTTGGCGATATCCGTCAACTTCAAAAGATGCTCCAAAGAGCTATGTACACCACCATCGGAAACCAAGCCCATGAAGTGGATCTGCTTATTATTCTCTTTCGCATAGCCATAAGCACGTTTGATCTCCGGGTTCTCCATGATCGTATTCTCGCGGCAAGCGATGTTGATCTTCACCAAATCTTGGTAAACGATACGGCCAGCACCGATGTTCAAGTGGCCCACCTCAGAGTTACCCATTTGTCCGTCAGGCAAACCAACGTTCTCGCCAGAAGCCTGTAACTGTGAGGCTGGATAAGTTTTCAATAACTCGTCCCAATATGGAGTCGGCGTGTTAAAGATCACGTCGTCTTTACCTTTGTCACCAATTCCCCAACCATCACAGATAATTAAAAGTGCTTTTTTGCTCATGATTGCTAATTTATTATATTGATTATGTTTTTAACCTTTACGATCGCGAAGATAATCAATTCCATCGTATTATTGTTTCTCTCAATGTATTACTTTTGTGGCAGGAATGGAAAAGAATATACAAGACAAGGATTTGGGAGTCATAACGCTCCGTACCACTCCCCGGGCCACTCGATACACGCTCAAGATATCAAAAGGAAAGATAACCGCCACGATGCCACCCGGGGGAGACGAGAAACGTATGATCGCTTTTATCATGGAGAACAAGGCCCGGCTGGTAAAAGCGCTCCAGAAGCATCCGGCCCGGCCCCTGCTCGACGAAAGATCGGAGTTACAGGCTACGACATTCCGCTTGCATATCTTCCGCACCGAGCGAAGTAATTTCTACATGAGATTGGAAGATGGGGTACTGCACATCGCTTGTCCGAATGAGACTCGTTTCGAGGAGGAAGAGGTGCAATCCTTACTGAAATCCATGCTGGAGAAGGCGCTCCGCCACGAGGCGAAACGGTTGTTGCCGGAACGTATCACGCTATTGGCAAGGCAACATGGATTTATGTTGACCGGGGTGAAAATCAATAATAGCAAAACGCATTGGGGAAGTTGTACAATGAAGAAGAGCATTAACCTCTCGCAATCATTAATGCTTCTTCCTTGGCATTTGGTGGATTATGTATTATTGCATGAGCTTTGCCATACGATAGAGATGAACCATAGCGAAAGATTCTGGAAACTGATGGATAAGGTGACGGACAATCAAGCGATTCGTTTACGAAATGAGTTGAAAAGTTATCATATGTTGTAGAGACGGGGGATGAGACGGAGCACGCTCCGTCTCTACAACCGGGTGAATTGTCAGAAATTGGCTCCTACTTGCAGAATGAAAGTCCGAGGTGCGCCGACATCCATCGGACGGGCGCTATAGCGCTTGTTTAAGAGGTTGTTCACCAGTCCTTGTACATGGATATTCTTCGTCACTTTCATCCCGACACGCATATCCATGACGAAATATCCTTTATTGTTCTCTGCCCAATAATCATGTAAGTTTCCGAATAGCATCGAACGCATATAATCCATCAGGTTAGGCTCCGCTTTCATACGCTCATCGACCATAAAATAATCGACCGCCAATGTCTTGCTTTTCCATGACATATTCGTTCCGATATTAAACCGTTTCCATTCCAGATCGAATACCCCCTTTACGGAATGTTTCTGGCGATATTTTAAATACTTGCTGTCATTCGATTTCGAACGCATCGCCATTAAGTCATCATTCGCTTCCTCCTCCGCGTTCCGTGAATCCACGTCCATATCGATCGGATTCGTATAAACATACCCCAAAGTATATGCCAGACGAGTATCACGGTTAAACTCATACACACCCGAGGTAGACAAGTCTACCCCATAAATCTCCGCCCGGCCTACGTTCGTGAACTGAGCGCCGATTCCTAAGCCGTCGCCGCTAGAGAACGCATTGAACAACTTGGAAAGCCCATCGATATAATCGAAGGTCTTATTATTAAACAGGCCGAAACGGAACTCGATCATATCCTTGTAACGGGTATAAAAGCCGGCCACATCGATAAAGCCTTTCAAATTGCCGAACTTATAACCTTGCTTGAAACCAAGTTCGGCATTATAACCTTGCTCCGCTTTCAATTCAGCGTTCGGGAAAGCTCCCACACCTCCGATATCCTTCAGGATAAACTTCTCCGTAACGGATGGATAACGGTATCCCTGTCCGAAAGATGCCCGGATAAAACTATACTCACCCAACTCATAATTCAAGCCTCCACGGAAAACAGGTTTTATCGGAACCTTCGCCCCGAAAATCTTCGTCTCCGCTTCCCTGTAGAAATCATCGACCCGGTAATACTCCAGACGAACACCGACCGAGACGTTCAAACGATCGATAAATTTATGATCATATTGCAGGAAGGTAGCCACATTATCGCTACTATGCTGCCCGGTCACTTTCGAATCCGCATGAATACGCTCATAAGTACCTCCAACCGTGAGTTGTGAATGATCGAACTTCTTGCTGAATTGGTAATCCAGATTATAGGAATAAGTATGATCCGTAGCCTCCGGCGCCTTTTTCTCCACCGGCTTCATGGCATCTACCAACCAAGCCCCTACGTTATTCTTATCGGGTAGCGGAGTACGTCCCATCACCCAAGAAATCAAGTCCATATAATCCGCCGAGGTAGCTGTCGGGAAAAAATGATTTCCCAGCTTGCCCAATTCACCCATCAATCCGCTCACCTTCCCGTTCATCACCTCCGGCAAATACGGTAAGAAGGTCGGCAATAACTCGGTTTGCCAGTTTTGCGCCATATTGATAATCTCCGGAACAGATGAGATATCAAAACCCATATTATTCGTTATGTCAAAAAGAGACTTATCCGTGGTATGCGTGATGATACGGCTTCCCCGATGGAAGAAACGCCCCTTGAAACGATGAGTCGTCCCTTTTTCCGAATTTGTATAATTCAAGAAGGGATCTATATAAAATGTATTCTCACGGCGTCCCATATTCGCCAGCGGAGATTGAATATAGGGTTCCTCCGGAGAACGCCAGATAAAGAAACCTGTATAATCGTTATACAAGTAATTCACGTTCACACCATAGTTCAACCCTTGTACCCGGGGATCGTGATACGTAAGATTCCCACCGACCCGGACACGGCGGTTGTAATTATCCTGCCGATACCCGTCGTCCAAGAATGTATTAGCCCCCACTGTCAAATCAAAATTCTTGATCCTACGGGAATGAGAGAGATCCAACCCTCCATATAAAGGCGTCCCGTCTTGGCGTGGCTTCCCATACAATCCTCCTTGTACGTTCACCTGTGTTACCGGATCTAATCCGGGGCGTTTCGTTTTCACATGGATCAGACCATTCAACGCAGAAGAGCCATATAATACGGAAGAGGCCCCTTTCAGTACCTCTACTTGATCGACGTTCTCCATCGGGATCATATTCCAGTTTATCTCGCCGGAACCCGGAGTTAGCACCGACATTCCGTCCACCAGAATCAAGCAACGGCTACCCACGCCATAGGTCCATCCCGTACCACCGCGTACGGAAGGTTGCCGGTCCGTTACGTCCACTCCGGAGATATTCTTCAGTACATCCGTTAAATCTTTCGGAGACTGACGAGTGATATCTTTCGCTTTCAATAATTCCATAGAGACGGTAATATCGCTTAGCTTTTGCTCATAACGCCCGACGCTCACGACGACCTCGTCCATCATGTTTGAGCTTGTTCGTAAGGATACGTCACGTGTCAAGAACTCTCCCGGATCTACTTTCACGGGAACGCTCAACGTTTCATATCCCAGATAGCTAAAAGTCAATACAGCGTCGCCATCCGTCACTTTCAGCTCATAATAACCGTTTATATCAGACACAGTTCCTCTCGTACCCCCTTTGTCCTTATAAAAAACGTTTACCCCGGCTAAAGCCTCCTTGCTCTCCGCATCCTTAATATACCCTTTCACGTCTTGGCCGAAAGAGGCATGGGTTATCAAGAGAAGAAATAATATCAATTTGTAAGTATTCTTCATATCCAAATTATATTTCGCACAAATATAAAGGTTTATTCCATACCGCTAGACAGGTATTTAAAAACAGACCAAGAAGTCCTGTAAATAGACTATACTCTTTTTATTGCGCTAAGGAGAACCGTAAACTAATACCATAGTTTGAGTTCGAAGTCGGGTAAGATGAGGTGGACACGATCGGCTCATTGATCTGTAAATCATAGAAAGCTCTCAATGTCAAGGCACGACTTAACCCGTAATCCGCAGAGAACTGGATGGTCTTGGCGATATTCCCGCTGGTAGCCTGCGTAAACTGATCCTCTATCTTACGGATCAACGATTGCATTTTACGGTAAGAGAAATCTAAGCGGATCGTAAGATCATTACTGAAGTCCCGTGTCTTTTTCATTTTCAACACCTTGTTAAACTCAGTCAACTTATATCCTACTCCTATCACGAATTCGTTGGAAAGCGCTTCCACCAATTGGTAAGAGGAAATATTCAGGCTTAAGTTACGAGTCTTGCGCAACTCAAACTTACCGGTTATATTATTCAATAAAGTAGCGTCTACACCAAACAACGGGCTGAATCCTTCCGTGATACTCACGGCCGCTATATCATAAGGAGACGATGGCGTAGGATTACCGGTTTGGATATCACGGATATATCCCAAACCATCCTGCCCGGCATCTACCCAATCCAAGAAGGAGGAAAACGCACCTACGCTATAGGAACAACGATATTGATGACTCAACATCATGCTCTTAAAGTATTTGCGGATAACCGGTATACGGATCAAGCCATCATACGTAACACGCCAGTTCGGTAGCAGACTCTTAATGGACGGGAAGGCTGACAGACCTACCTTATTTGGGTCCTTGCCTGTATAAGCCGCCAAGAAAGCAGGTACCAATACCTCCATGGAATTCAGACTTACACCTCCCTCTACGGCTGGATCATAAGGTTTTCCCGCTAAAGCATGCCCCGCCATAAAACCGGAACTCGGATAAACCGTACCGGAATATGTATCCGCCAAGCGCTGGGCGATCACGCTACGGTGAGCGATAAATTTATCGAACGCTTTCGAGGAATAACCGTTATTAGCGTTTCCGCTGCCGCCGAAAGCGCTCCCCAAGGCAATCGTCGTCATCGTAAAGCTACCTCCCATCTGCTCGGGCATACCGTCTTGCATATAATAGATATCGGTACTACGGGTATCTACCCGGTTTGCGTTCAAATCAATCTTCAAGCCGGCTATAGGTTCTAGATTCGCACGGATCGTAAGATTCTTCGCGCTATTGATCATGGCGGGCGTCGTCATATTCTCATTCTTTACCAACCAGCCCCGCTCGTCCGCCTCGTCGATAAAGCTCCTTCTTACCGCTCCAAAGGCAAAACCGAGTCCCGGAGCCAAAGTTCCTGTACGCCGTTGCCCGAACATATCACCAACCTCCGGAGCGTAACCACTCAACATCATACCGTCTACCAACGAATATTGTATGTTTACCCGACGTACCATCATCAAGAAACGGCTACTATATTCAGCGACTTTTGTTAAAGTTCCCTCCAAAGGCTGAGGACCAGGCACAATTGTCAGCTTCAAATGAGCCGTATCTTTATTCAAGATCATGACTTGGGCATAATTGATCGGCTTATATTTAATTGAATAGACCTTCCCATCCGCTCCACGTGCCGTGATACGAACCTTCTTCGTAAACATTCCATGCTGCACGATCGTTCCACTATCCGGGCTCAATTGAATCTCTTTCTCTAGTTTCACCTCTTTCTTCTTTTTCTCCGGTTGACGAGCGCTTACCCGGGAAGAGGCCATAAATTTCTGGTTGATCTTCTTCAGATATTTATTCTTATTGTACAATGACTGCAAATTGAAACTACCCTGCCAGTCAAATTGACGTTGGTTCTTTATTATATTACCCTGTTCCAACTCAATACTAGCGACATTGGCTCCACGATCCCAGTTGTACGTGGCATTATAAGTCAATGAACTATTTACCCAGTCTAATGCCGGTATGAATTGCAATGGCATATTCCAAGTGACATTAAACGTTTGGTCATATTTCAAAGGAGTGCCCAAATCACGGATACTTTGCTTTACGGAATCCTTCCATACCTGATAATCATCCGGATTCAATTTCTTATTCACTTGAACATTCGGTTCCTCGATACGGGCATTCGTACCGGAAGTAAACGTCATGCTCAGATTATTCGTAAAGTCCCAACGCAAACTGAAGGCACGGTCCCACAAGAAATTGTGACTGAATGAGAGCAACTGGTTACCTCCATCCGTAGAACTTGTCAAATCCCTTAGCTTAATCTCATAGTAATTCCGCATCATCGCCGTCTGGAAACTAATATTCGACGGAACGTAATTCAGTCCGAATTGCTTGATATATTTCGTATATCCATTATTCTTCTTCAGCTTCTCGAAGGGTCGGAACGGTTTCACGTAAGGCGTATAATTATAAGCGAAATTACCCCGGTAATCCTTGGTTGTCTCATATTCGGTCTCCGGGTTCTTCTTACTGTTCTGGCTATAAGAGTAACCTAACGAGAAGTTCGCCGGATCATACGGCATCGGGTTCTTGCTACGGATATCTACCTTTACGTTATTGAAAGAGACGCTCTTAATAGTGGTCTGATCCAAAGAATAACTCTTGATGGAGTCTTTCTCGGCTTGGGTCTCTACCGCATCCAAAGCGTCCGAAAGCTTAATATCCTCATTCAACGGATCATACTCAGGAGTTGTAGTCTCTTTCGAATAAGCATAGTAAAAAGGTATGCTAACCTTTGCTTTCTCAGGGAACAACTTACCCAACTCAATCGAGGTCGCCACACTATATTGCGAATAATCATCCATCCGACGTTCGGCCAGCGACTGATCCAACGCACCGAAACCAGCGGTTTCCATTCGTCCACTTACATTGACCGTACCCAAATCGGATAAAGCGACGTTCAGATTCGCATTAGCGGCCCAACCTCCTTTCTCGTCGAAATCGGTCATACGAAGTTCGTTTACCCAAACCTCACCGCTCTTGATATCACCCGTATTATTACGTACGCCGATCATGATCACTTTCACCTCCGCTAAGCTAGGGTTACCGATGATACTGATTTTATTACGCGTATTATCCGGATCATTTTTCGAATAAACCTTTTGGTAGCTTATATTTCCCTGTCCTTGACGTTTCAATTTATTTCGCTCCAACTTCAAGTCGGTTAGAGTCTCCAGTTTAAAATTCAAGGTATTATTTAAAGGCCATACTTTTTCTTGATCCGCACTATTGTTCGTATTATAAAGAATAGTACTATGGGGAGTCAGATCCAAAGGCACCTCATACTCATAATAATTATTCTTATAGTCAGAACCTAAACGAATAAATACAGAGAAATCACCATTCGACAAAGTCTTGCTCTCATCAATCGGCGCTTCCGCATGAGCGAACATTTGTAATCGTTTATACCGGCGAAGGTCATAAGCGGTAGATTTATAAACCGCACGTGCATCCGCAGGAGATAAATCCGTTATCTTCATAGACAATGCCTGCTCGTTCTGTTGAAGCAACTGAGGCTGACTGGAATCGAACATACGGCTGATACCCGGAGGCAACACATAGTTGACCGGCTGACGCTGCCCGTTCTCCTCTATATTTACAGAAGATACGACGATCTGTCCATCAGACTTTGGCGGAATAAGAGGATTTGACAAATCCTGCGTATAAGTACGCCAATCACCACGAACCAATTCCAAGGTACCGAAACGCAGAACCGTAGACTTACGGAATCCTGTCATATACATACGCATGAAACGGACTGTCTTGAAATCCCGGATCGCTCCAACCCTCTTCTCATAATCTTTAATAGGAATCTTAAATAGATACCATTTTACTTTCTCCTTATCACCATTCATTAAGGTTACTTCCGGAGTACGCTCATCAACGATGTTGTTTACACCGACCTGCAAATCTTTTGGACGGAGAGAGATCTTGTACTCAAAATATTTCTCTGTCTCATTCAACGTATTATCGCCATTGATATCTTCCACATCTGGTGTACTCTTTCCGGCTGTAGCATATCTTTGATCGGATTCTTGTGAGTTTCCCTCTGTACCGTTATATCGTTTATAGCGAGATAGGATATCCAACTCCTTAGCATCGTAATCATCCCCACGGAAATAGTGATAATTATCCCCGGCAGGATCGTTAAAAGGAGAAAACGGATCATCCATCATCTTAGAGATTGTCTCGCCGGATAGTTTCGCCCTCAATTTATTCAAATAATCCGCATACGTAGGGAAAATTTGCTCTTCCTCCGTAGAAAGACCGTTCAAACCGACATCTTGCAGCTCACGATTTTGGGCATCAAACGCATATCCCGTACTTTGCGTGCGAGGCACCTTACCCCAAACAGTCGTATCAACTTTCGACATATCACCGTCCACGGGCATACCATTCTCAAAGAATTTCCGCTCATCTTTCAAGATATCCTCGGAAATCTCACCCAAGTTAAAGTATAGGTCACCACCCTCGGCTGTCTCGTCCTCAAGATACGGGTCTAAAAGCCAGAATTCGATATATTCATAATTGGCAGATTCCAAATCGCTAGGCTCGATCTTGCGCATTACACCACCCCAACGTTTTTCCGGATTACCCAACGTACCGTCCGAGTTTACATTTTCCGCATCCAGGTTATACGGACCACGCTCATTCGGGTAAAAAGCGAGGTTTAATACAGGCAAAGTCGTATTATCATTGGTTCCCAACTCTTTATTCGGGAAGATCTCTTTATAACTGACTCCACGGGTGTAATGATTCGATAAATCATCATTCGTAAGATGTCGAGGGCGGGAAGAGGAACTCTTCCGTGTGAAGATTCCGTCTACCGTATACCAAGCCAACAAAGCTCTGTTTTTACCATAAGCGATATCGTTCACCTTCTCCGCTTCCGGAAATTTAGGATTCGAATCTTCATAGGGGGTACTCGCCAAGTTCCAAGCATACGGGTTCAAAAGATCCATACCACTTTGTGTAGACTCGAAGTCATCCAAATAAGAGTAACCACCCGTATATTGATTCTCATAATGTCCCGCTATTAAATGAGCGAATTCCGCATTGAATGAGATTTGGCTAGGTTTGGTCAATGTCAACAAGGGTAACTTATCAAATACATTTGTCAACCACTGGCTCTCGGCTTTATAAGAGGTATTCAAGCCCCATAAAGTATTCTTTATAGACTCATCTCCCAAAGTGGTTTTTACCGTAAGAGGCATTTCCGACATATGCATAACCGTGGCACCGACCATGAAGTCCTTATTGAACTGGTAATTCAAGTCTAACCCGATCATCGTCTTTCGCTGCATATTAAAAGTAGACTGGTTCTCCAGAGATACGCTAACGGGTGTCCCACTCGATATGATGCTCTCATTCAAGATCGTCACACGTCCTAAACTGTAATCTACCGTATAATCCACATTCTCGGTCAGTGTAGCTCCTCCTGCCGTGACACGTACGGATCCACGGGCCACGTTAGTAGCTCCCAAGTCGATCTCCGAACCCGACGAGGCTTTATACTCACCACTTAAAAGAAATTTATTTTTCTCGGCGATCTGGCGGGCAACGGTTAATGTCGAGTCATACAACTCTTGGAATACATATTTACTGGCATAGGCATTACCTACCTTTTCCCGTAATTTCGAGCCGAAAGGTTGTACACAAGGGAATATAATCTTACCGGTCTCCGCCTGTATCGTATAACCGTCAATAAAATCAAAGAAACCATCCGGATTCGGATTGTCATAGGTATCCAAGCGATCCAGCCCTAATACCCGAATCAAGATTTGATTCGCACAATTACCTTCCGGAAGATAGTTTACATACGTACCGGTAGAATCGCTCTGGTAGGTAACGTTTAACTTAAACTTCTCTTTCTGCACCGAATAAGCACCCAATGAGTATACGTTCTTCATCATCAAGTCCCAGAACATCATATCAGGCGACATCGTGATGCCCTTTAGCAACTTCACATAAATACAGTCGCTCGTATTCTCTTTATTATCCGTAGAGAACTCACCGACTTGATAGGTCTTGCCATTATAGATAAAACTAAAAGCGACACCCAATACCTCATCAGCCTGTAACTGAGTCCTCAAAGAAATATAACCCAATTTCTTGTTTAATGTATACTCAGATGACTCTAGCAAACGGGCACTCTCGATTTTTTCAAAATCCCGTCCTCCCTCCATGGAGCCTTTCAACGCATCATTAACCATACTTATCTTACGGGCATCCGTAAATTGAGTGGTTAAAGTCGTATATAAATTGTTTGCGGAATTATTCGGACGTCTGTCCGTTCCGGAAGGCATCACCAACGCAGTATTACCGATATTACGAGATTCATTTTCTCCCAAATCGGTGAAAGCTACGATATTGCGGGACTGGTCATAATTACCGCGTTTATTGGTTACCCATACTTCTATCTTGGAGATCTCGATACCGGAGGTGACGGTAGGCAAAGACTCCATAAACTTATCGTAGTTATCATAGAAATAATGGCCCAAGAAGAAGTGACGGTTCTCGTCGTATTCATCCACCTTGATCTCGAAGGGCTTCGTCTGCACGCCCCCTTTTGAGCTAACCGTCTTGGATTCAGATTCCTGCTGGGCAAACAAGGCGTTCACTCGCAACTTACCAAATTGTAAATCCGCTTTCATACCAAATAAAGCCGCACCTCCATTAATCAAGGAATTGCTGGTATTCATGCTCACGTTACCGGCTTCTAACGACTTGATAATCTCATCCTCCTCGCCTGTATACGCCAACTTCAATTTTTTGGAATCGAAATCAAAAGAGGTCTCGGTATTGTAATTCATTCCGAAATTCACCTTGCTACCCACCGAGGCTTGTACATTCAACTGCACACTCTCGTCAAAATTGAAGAAAGTACGTTTACGGGAACGCTCCGGAAGAGAAGGATCATTATTCTTATTCGTCTTCAATCCCATCGTGATCTCGGCCGAACCTTGTGTTCTTACACGTACTCCACCGGGGCCGAAAATACGTTCCGCCGCACCGATATTAAACTGCATATCGGTTAAGTTGAACTGTTTATTCGTAGCTTTTTGGAATTCTTCCTCGTTCTTTTGGCGGAAATAGGAACGAAGTGATTGTTGCATAGAATAATCTTGGTATTCCGCTGGGGTTAAACTCATCGGCGTACCAATCTCCATATCGCCTAATTTCGTACGGACAATATACGTATTCGTCTTTAAATCATACTCAATCGTAGTCTTGACATTCTCCGGATCACGCAAATCGGCAGGTGATTGTTTCACGATATCTTGATATTCCTCCGGTGTAGTTTTAGCTACCGGATAACGGGGAGGAATCGTATCCTCCGGAGCTTCCAGCAACTCCAATTCCGGCAAAGATGATGTATACGCAAGGTAATCAGCATTCAGCGAATACAAGCCGACACCAAACAATAATACAACGATCCATATGGAATATTTCAGTATTCGTTTTCTCATTTTCTCATTTAATTGTCAATTGTTAATCGTTAATCCTCAATTGTCAATTATCAAAGCATTCTAAGCGCAGTTTTAATTACTTGTTCCACAGCTAAAGTGGGCGAGCCTTTCAAAATAGCGGATACCGCTTTTTGCGAAGCCGCTTTCTGGAAACCCAACATAACCAATGCGGCTACGGCCTCCTCGGTTACCGCTCCATTAGAGATTGATGCCTCCGGCAAGTTTCCGGCCATACTCTCCATAGGTTTCACCTTATTTTTCAAATCTACCAAGATACGCTGGGCCGTCTTCAAACCAATCCCTTTCACGGCAGTCAATGCGGCCTCATTCTTCGAACCGATCACTTGAACCAATTCGGATGGCGGTAGAGAAGAAAGGATCATGCGTGCGGTATTCGGTCCCACTCCAGAAACGGAAGTAAGCAAAAGGAACAACTCCCTTTCGATTTTCTCGGCAAAGCCAAATAGTAAATGAGCATCTTCCCGGATTACCTCATATATATATATTTTTCCGGTAGTCTTGTTCCCAAACGCACTATATGTATTCAAGGATATATTCAGCTCGTAGCCTATACCACCACACTCCAAAATCATACGTGTAGGTGTAAGTTCCACGATTTCACCCTTTATATATTCTATCATCTATATATCTTTTTAATATTCCGTACCTATTATAACGCAAAATTAATCAAAAACGTATATCGGGTTACCATTCTTTTCCCGGATAAGGAGCCTTAAAGGTTTCAAAACAACCCCGATCCTGCAATGTCACATAACATTGACGATGATCAGGTCCTCCAAATGTTAAGTTAGACGGCTGTTTTCCTGTCAATTGAATCTCTTCAACTAAATCTCCTTGCGGATTTAACAAAGCTATAGTGCCCTTATCATAACGGCAAATATAAAGATTTCCTTTCTCGTCACACTTCATACCATCCATACCGTACCCCTCAAAAGTATGAAATAGACGTTTATTCCTTAAAGTACCATCCGGGCATATATCATATACCCAGACTTTTAATTGGGCAGATTCATTAACGTACAAGCGTTTACCATCCTCACTCACAGCAATGCCATTAGTCGTTCCCATATTCGTCTCCAATAAGGAGACTTTCGCATCCGGGGTAATCAACCAAAGTTGGCCTTTTTGATTCGGCCAATCCGGGTCACTCGCATAGATATTTCCATTTGGTGCGAATACGATATCGTTTGGTTGATTCATCTTTGGCTCATGAGCGAATACGCTGATCTTCTTAGATCTCATATCCACTTTTAAGATATTATGCCCTGTATAATCCGCCACGTACATATTTCCGTCTTTCCCGAAGCGGATACTATTCCCGGTAGATCCTTCCGGCAAAGTGAGAAAACAGCCATGGCTACCATCTGGGCGTACAATACCGATCGTCCCTTCTTTCTTATAATTTACGGCATATAAATTTCCTTCGCTATCTACAGCCGGCCCTTCTATACCGGAAGTAAATGTGTGCTCTGGCATCCAACCCGTTGCTTTCAATACATTCTGGGCATTTAAAGAAATCCCACAATACAGAATACCACACAGCAGACTAGCAATGACCTGTATACTTTTCATTTTCAATAATTTTACTGTTTCCAAAAACCGGGGACTAATATCGTTAATACCGTAAATATCTCCAGACGCCCTGTTAACATCAAAAAAGACAGAAACCATTTCGACACCGTGGGGACATCCGCAAAATTACTTACCGGACCAAGCGTTCCCAAGCCGGGCCCAACGTTACTTATAGCAGAAACAGCGGCACCAATCGCCTCCGAAAATCCCATCCCATCCAAAGATAAAGCCAAACAGCTCACCACGATTAACGTAATATAAGCGAACACAAAAGCTAACACACGGTGTACGATATCACCAGATACGACATGCCCGTTCATTCGTACTGGAATCACCGCATGGGGATGTGTCTGTTTCTTAAATTCATTGGAGAGATTCTTCGTTAAAATAACGAAGCGTCCCATCTTCAAGCCACCGCAAGTAGATCCGGCGCATCCACAAATAAACATCAAGATCAATGCGATAAACCAGAAAAACGGTCCCCAAGGAATATAGTCATCCGTAGCGAATCCACAGGTAGAAACCAAGGTCACCACTTGGAAAGCCGCCTTACGGAACGCATTCTCTACATCCGAGGCGAATCCAAGGTACAAGATCCACACCATGACAACGATAATAGCGCTTAAAACAAAAAAGAAAAACCAGCGGAACTCCTCATCTTTAATCAATTTCTTCACATTTCCATTAAAACAGAAATAAACCAATGTCATATTGGTAGCTCCGATAAACATGAAAATAGTTATTACATACTCTATATAAGAGGAATTCCAATAAGCGATACTTGCGTTTTTGGTTGAATATCCACCAGTAGATATAGCCGTGAACGCATGATTTACCGCATCATACAAATTCATCGGACCAGCCCATAAAAGGCCGACTAAAAAAAGTGTCAGAAAAACATACACCCCCCACAGGCGTTTAGCGACTTGCGTAATACGAGGACGAAAACGTTCATGGGTTATACCGGGCGTTTCGGCATCAAACATCTGCGAGGCACCACCTCCGAAAATAGGCATCAAAGCCACGGTGAATACGACCATACCGATACCTCCCTGCCACTGTGTAAGACTCCGCCAGAATAAGATACCTTTAGGCAACGCCTCTATATTCGTTAAAATAGTAGAGCCGGTAGTCGTAAATCCAGACATGGTCTCGAAAAAGGCATCGGTCACATTATCTATATATCCTCCAATATAGAATGGTAACATTCCAAATAAAGAGAATAAAATCCAAGTCAATGTCACGATCAACATTCCTTCCCGCCGACCGGCCGAGTGTTCATTCGCCTTAAAGCCCATAGAGTAGAACAAAAAACCGGTCCCGAATAAGATTCCGCTTGAAATAAGAAGCGGATATACATCACTCCCCCGATAAAGGAAGGCTACGACGGTAGCGGCCAGCATAAAAAAAGTCTCAAGGATGAACATCACCCCTAGCATCTTCACTATAAAACGTACGTTCAACATAACTATCAACTAGTTAAAGTAGTCCTCCAGCTTACGCATAGCCGTATCCAAGCAGAATACGACAACATGATCGTATGCCTGTATCTGAGTATCACCCTTGATCATCATAGGTTCACCGTCACGAATCAACCCACCGAGAGTCATATCTTTCGGCAGACGGAGATCCTTGACTTGTTTCTTGGTAATCTTTGAATCCGGGCGAGCCACTAACTCCGCCACATCCGCATTCGCAAAGGTCAAACATTTCACGTTAGAGACATCCGCATCCAAAAGAAATTGATAGATATGGCTGGCCGCTATCAGCTTTTTGTTGATAACCGAACCGATGTCCATACTTTCCGCCAATTGGATATAATCGATATTCTCAATCTTAGCGATTGTCTTAAACACACCTAAACGCTTAGCGGCCAGACATGCCAATATATTCGTGCTGGAATTTTCCGTCAAAGCTATAAAAGTCTGCGCATCCTTGATGCCTTCTTGCATCAACAAATCAGTATCACGGCCGTCTCCGTTTATAATCAAGACATTACTAGGCACTACCTCAGCGATTCGATGACTTTTCTCTTTATTAGCCTCAATTACTTTTACCCGGATGTTATTAGGTAAATATTGGCAAGCACGGATAGCGATACGGCTTCCTCCCATAATAATAACCTTCTTTACTTCCGGATCTTTCTTCCCGGCCAGTAAGCGCACATCCTCTATATGAGATCGGGTCGTCGTAAAGAACACGATGTCACCAGACTCTATCCGGTCCGTACCACGGGGGATTATCGTCTCGTTCTTTCGCTTAATAGCGACGATATGATATAGCTTCTGCTCATTTAGCAATTCGGCCAATACCCGGTTCACCAAACGGGAATTATCCCGAACTTTAACACCTATCAGAATTAAGGCTCCACCAAACAGCTCCCAATATTGGCGTGTCCACGGACGGCGTACAGCTGTCACGATCTCCTTAGCCGCCAACATCTCAGGATAAATCATCGAGTTGATTCCTAATTTCTCGAACAGCTCTTTATTTTTGGGTAATAAATATTCGTAATTATTGATTCGGGCCAACGTACGATGCGCTCCTAGATTATGAGCCAACATACAAGCCGTCACATTGGTAGTCTCCTCGGGAGTAACACTTACGAACAAGTCCGCTTTCTTGATCCCCGCTTCCTCCAAATCTCTAAGCGAGGTCGGATTCCCGACCATAGGGAGAATCTCCATGCTAGATTTTGAGAAATTCAGCCGTTCCTCATTCGGATCCATCAAAATGATGTCCTGATTCTCTTGAGATAACATTTTCGCTAAATGTGTACCTACTTCTCCCGCACCGGCTATGACAATTTTCATATTTTATTAATTGACAATAATCAATTCTCCTTTTTCAACTGTTTCGCAATGCTCTCGGCATCCATACCACATAATTGATACAGTTCCGGTATAGAACCATGCTCGATAAACGCATCCGGCACTCCGATACGCTTTACATGAGGCGTATAACCATTGTCTGCCATAAACTCAAGGACAGCGCTACCAAAACCACCTTTTATCACTCCATTCTCTACCGTAATAATACGGTTATATTTCCGCCCGATCTCATGCAACAGCTCCTCATCCAACGGTTTCAAGTAGATCATATCGTAATGGGCTATCGATACCCCCTCTTCTTTCACCATCTCGATGGCTTTGATCACCTCGTTTCCGATCGGTCCGATAGAAAGTACGGCGATATCATCCCCGTCACGCAACTTTTTCCCTTTTCCTATAGGCAATACTTGCATCTCGTTACGCCAATCTTTCATCTCCCCCTTACCTCTAGGGTAACGGATTACGAACGGGCCATTAAAAGCGGCATAGCCTGTATACATCAAATTCCGTAAATCCAACTCATTCAATGGGGAAGCGATTACCAAATTCGGTATCGGACGAAGATATGCTAAATCAAACACGCCATGATGTGTAGCTCCATCCTCTCCCACTAATCCCGCACGATCCAGACAGATCACCATATGTAGTTTTTGCAAAGCTACATCATGGATAACCATATCATACGCACGCTGCATAAACGAAGAATACACGTTGCAGAAAGGTATCATTCCCTCCTTAGCTAATCCGGCAGAGAAAGTTACGGAATGTCCTTCCGCAATTCCCACATCAAACGCACGATCCGGGAAGGCTTTCATCATATAAGTCATCGAGCAACCGGAAGGCATAGCCGGAGTTACGCCTACAATACGCTCATCTTTCTCCGCAAGCTCTACCAATGTATGACCGAATACGTCTTGATATAATTGAGGTTCATCTAATTTACGAACGATAATACGCTGGCCAGTTTCCTTATTGAACTTTCCGGGAGCATGCCATTCCGTAGCGGACTCTTCCGCAGGTTTAAAGCCTTTTCCTTTTTTCGTTTTGATATGCAACAGCTTAGGGCCTTGCATATCTTTTATATCATTCAATACCTTCACCAGATAATTTACATCATGCCCATCCACCGGACCGAAGTAACGGATGCTGAAGCCTTCAAATAAATTATGTTGCTGGGTAAGCAATGCTTTAAGGCTATTGTTAAAACGTAAGATGTTTTCCCGGCGATCGTTATTGATGAGCTTGATCTTCTTTAAGCCTCGATACACATCGTATCTCATTTTATTATAGGCTTGACTCGTCGTTATATCCACTAAATACTGGCTAAGACCACCTACGCTATGATCTATCGCCATATCGTTATCATTCAGGATAATCAACAAATTATTAGGGTTGGCAGACGCATTATTCAACCCCTCGAAGGCGAGTCCTCCGGTCATAGCGCCATCCCCGATCACGGCGATCACATGGCGATCCAGTTCCTTCTTCAAGGCCGAGGCTACCGACATACCCATCGCCGCAGAGATTGAATTTGAGGCGTGTCCGGCGATAAAAGCGTCATACTCACTTTCCGCAGGATTAGGGAATCCGCTAATTCCTTTAAACTTACGGAGCGTATGGAAAATATCTTTCCTTCCTGTAAGTATTTTATGTCCGTAAGCTTGATGCCCGACATCCCAGACAATACGGTCATAGGGGGTATTGAATACATAATGAAGGGCGACTGTCAGCTCTACCGTACCAAGGCTTGCACCTAGGTGACCGGGATTCTCAGACAAAACATCGATAATATATTGACGCAAATCGGCACATACCTGCTCCAACTTATCCTGTGACAAATGTCTCAGGTCTTCCGGAAAATGAATGCTATCCAATAGGTGTTCAACTTTGCTTTCAGCCATGTCTGCTAATTTTTCTGGCAAAAATACAGAATAAACGGCATATATAATAGTATTGTTCTGTCATTTCTTAGACAAGGGGGAAATCCATATTGATTTTAACAGCTAAATCCTATAAAATTTCATAGTTATGTTTTTTTCAAAACATAGTTATGAGTTGTGAATTTCATAACTATGAATTTTTCAAGTTATAATATAGTCATGAAATAACACCATTTGGAAATAAAAATAGCCCAACCACACCAAATTTGATCTCTTAAAAAGCACAATAAGTCTAATATTTCCAAACTATTACCTATACACCTAATAATCAACATACAATAAAATCGTATCTATCCAAGCTCCGATTAGTATCCATAGTATTTTGAATTTCTATTAATACTAATCGCTATTTCTATGGATAGTAAAGCAGGCTACAATGGAGCCTATTTTCAAGAAATATACAATAAACAGAATGACTCCCGGCTGATTAATGATACGTTTAGCGGTAAAACATATACATAGATACGTTTTCAAGTAAAGATTCGTATTTGGTACAGTTGTCCAAATAAAAAAGAGCTGTGCTTCCCATTTTACCGAGAAGCTTAACAGCTCTTTCTTCTTACAAAACCTCTTAATTTTTTATTCCAAGGTAAAGCTACCGGTCAAGTGTCCCAACCGATGTAACAACACAACCTGATACTGGCCATTTGCTTCTCCCGCTAAAGAGAAAGAATAAGTTCCACCTGCCTCTGAAGAAACAACATCTTCATAGACTTTCACTCCTTCATCATTCATGACACATACGGTCAAGTTTGATAAAGCATCTTCAAAGCTCAAGGAAAGGATGTCTCCTTCGATTGATGCTACTGGAGGACGGTTTGTGTGAACAGAACGATAATAATCCTCCTCATTCCATTGTCCTTCTGTAGGAATAGTATCCGCAAAAGAAAACTGAACTAAAAACAACATAACTGCTAAAACAGCAAATTTACATGCATTTCTCATAATAAATGTGTATTAATTGTGCAACAAACATAGCATGATTAGTTAAAAAACTGGATATTACTAACTGCACAAATTATGCACAATCCTATTAAAAGTCACGTATAAACTTATCAAATTTTTCAGAAGAGCCTTTCTCTGAGTGAATTTTATCATATAATCGTTTCCTTATCATTGAAACATTAGTTGGTGTTGTTACAATCAACATAGCAATGGTAACAGGAGGAACATTTGCTTTAATTAAACAGCTTACCCGCAATTCCGTCATCGTTAATTTAGGAGCGACACTCATTAAGCGATGGGTAAAATTGTCATATGCATCATCTATACCCTTAAACAACTGCTTCCAGTCCTCTTCTTTAGGCCTCCATTCTTCTTTAAGGTGAAATCTATAATAAATATCTGACATACAAAATTTCTCAATTAGAAGTTGCTTTTCCGTTTTAACGCATTTTAAAGTTTGATTTTCGGCTTCCAATTTTAATTTTTGCAAAGCCATAAGTTCTTTCTCTTTTTCAGTATAGGCCATGGAAGACTCTTCCAGTTGCTTTTCTAAACACTGGATCATCTTTTCATTATGTTCAAGACGTATTTGATCTTCCTCTCGCTTCTTCTTTAGCACAAATAGCTTTTCTCGTTGCTCACACAGCTTCATCCTTTTTCTTTTCATAGAGAAATATACACATATTACCCCTATTACAACACAAATCAGACAAACTCCACCAAACAAACACACGTATAAATATCTTATCTCCATTTTATCAAGCAAAATCTTCGCTTTCAAAAATTTTGATTCAGCTTGATGATAATCATATAGACTCTCCATTTTACGAATTGACTCAGTCTGCTTAATCAGATTAATAGAATCTCTCAGTTCTTCATATTGTATCTGATTGATAGCGTAATTCTTCCAATGTTTCTTTTCTAATTCTAATTGAGCCAAATAATAAAAAGCACCCGCACGTGTTTTAATAATAGGGCTATTAGTACAAAGTCGTAAATAAAAATAGGCAGAATCTATCTGATTTGTTTTATGGAAAAGTTTTCCTAAAGTAAGATATGTGGGATCCAACAACACTTTTTTGGAAGGAGAGCTCAAAACCTTCTGTATATATTTGTAACTTTTTAGATACTCTCCCTTATCTATATACAAACTGGCTAATTCACCATAAACCAGAGGTTTATTACGACTACTACAAACAAGAAGAGCTTGCTCATAATATGCTATTGCACTATCTTTCTTTTCTAAAGCAGTAAAAGTTCGCCCTATATCTCTCAAAACATATGATATTCCAACTGAATCTTGCATTAAAGCAAAGCGATCTAAAGCCTTCCTTTGGTAAGGAAGAGCCTTTTCATACACATTTTGATATGTATATAACATTCCTATGCTACTATAAATTCGTCCAATAAGTATATAATCATTAATCTGATTTTCATCCTGCAACGCTTTCAAATAATAATCCTGCGCATGAAGAGCATCACCTAGGTCTTGGTTTATTCTCCCTCTATAATACCAAGCTTTTGCTTTTCTTCCCCAATCTTCCGTTTTATCAAAAAATTCAACTGCTATTGTAATTAACGAATCTGAAGTAGGTTTGACATAAGTTTTATTTTGAGCTTCTGTCAAAAGTAGGTAGTACATAGCACGATCCTTTTCTGAAAGATCATTTACATCTTGTATTGTTGATAGCAATGTTAAAACGCTATCGGGATGTTGGGACATTATCTTTTCCGCATGTTCATATAGACCTGAGTGATGGCTACATGACATTAGTCCAGTAATAAAGAACAGAAAAAAGACGTATAGATTGTTTTTCATACTCTGTAACATTTTTATTTTCCACAAATGTAAGTAAAATCTCTAATCCTAAAAGTCTTGATTTTTACTGAATTAGACACACACGAGGATTTACGGGTATTTGCATTCCTCCATCTGTTTTGAAAATCAAAACGGATCAAACACCCCGCAAATAAGAAGTAAGTTTAAACTCTTTTACCTTTTAAATACACACAGAAGCACTAGAATACGCAGGATTACTCTAGTATTAGGGCAACAAAGACAACACAAGAGAGTGAACCTTGCCATTGCTGGCAACTACCTGTTCACCCGAAGCCCAGTTCTCTCCTCCATTGAAATCCGATATTTTTCCTCCGGCCTGCAATAAAATCAAGGCACCAGCAGCTACGTCCCAAGGGCCTAAAAAGGCCTCTATACGGGCATCAAAACGTCCTGCTGCCACATAACACAGTTCAGCGGCGGCAGATCCCATCAAACGGGTACCTCCCGCAAAACCATACAACCTATCAACCAAATGAGCGGCTACCGGACGATAAGCATCAGAGTTATAAGGGAAACCCAACGCAATGAAAGCGTTATCCAGTACTGAGACATCCGATACATGTATCTCATTCCCATCCAAGTAAGCCTTACCACCTTTCACTGCATAAAAACACTCGTCCCTACACACCTCATAGACTACTCCTAACAATAACTCCTTCCGATTTCTTAAAGCGATACTCACGCAATAAGGTGCGATATCATGAATATAGTTTGAAGTACCGTCCAATGGATCAATTACCCAACAATATTCCTCATCGGTCAAACTTCCAGAGCCTTCCTCCGCGATAAAACCAGCCTCGGGTAGCAAAGTAGACAAAGCCTCTATGATCTGTCGTTCCGATTCTTTATCCACATAAGATACATAGTTATGAGCACTTTTTTCCTCCACTAAGTTCCAGTCAAACTTTCGGCGTTCTTCTTTTAAGAATGTCGCAGAAGCACGAGCTATTTCTCGAACCTCCTTACACAAATAGGCTAAATCTAATTCCATACCGTTCATTTTATTTTGGCAAATGTAATGATTTCCATTTATAGTAATCTCATTTTAGCGACAAATGAGACCACATAGAAACGTAAAAATAATACCTATTACGAATTTACCCTAAAACTCTGCCTTTAAGAAATATTATATTATCTTTGTGTTATGTTCAGCTAAAAAGATTGAGCTATGAAAACAATACATTATCTTTCAATCATCATCTTATCATTCAGCAGTCAAATACTTTTGGCACAGAATGATACTTTAGTCGGTGTATTGCGTGACATCAGCGATAAAATAATCAAACGCTATCCGGTCACGCTAGGCAGTCAGAATCCGATCACCGTGAAAACGAACAAACATGGCGTATTCACCATCCCGGGGGCTAACCTGAATGATACCTTGTTCGTCACTATTAAGAAAACAAGAAATATAGTCAAAGTCCCAGTCAACGGATACAATTATATAACCATTACTTTAGAGAATAGCACATTCAACGCAAAGCGTAGTTTTGAACCGGATGAGGCCCTAAAAGAAATTATGGAAAGGGAACGAAACAAAATAGTAAGCTCAAGCGTTATGAATAAAGAAGAGATACAGAAAACCGGATGCCGGGATCTCTATTGCCTGCTACGAAGGATGAGTGGCATAACATTCGCCGATGGTTCCGTACGCATCCGTGCGAGCGTTTCCCTAAACAGTCCTAGTGACCCGCTAGTAGTGGTAGACGGTATACCGATGGACCTATCTGTTCTAAACACGATTCCCGTCGAAGATGTCTCGGAATTAAAAGTATTGAAAGACGCCGGTGAATACGGGGTAAGAGGCGCAAACGGAGCGATCGTCATAAAAACAGGCAAATAAACAAATAAGAAAAAGAGAAACGTATCAATATGAGAGTATGGATTAAACGGATAGGAGTGATATGCCTAATACCGATCGCATTGGTATTGTTACTCTCTATATTACTATATATACCTCCTTTCCAAAACTTCGCGGTACGGAAAGCGACCGAATACGCAGGAAAAGCGACTGGTATGCAAATCGGGATCGAGCAGATTAGGCTATCTTTCCCGTTAGACCTTACGGTTAAGGGTGTCGAGGTCGTAAATCCTCCCGCCGATACCTTGTTGAGTTTACAGAGCTTGACGGTACGGGTTCGTGCCCTTCCTCTTTTGCGGAAGCAAGTATTGGTAGAGGCGATCGACCTCCGGAACGTAAAGGTTAACACCGGGACTATGATTGAAGGTATGGAAATCAAAGGATTCTTGGGAAAGCTTTACCTGCACGCCGATCGTATAGACCTGTCCGAGGAGAAAGCTACATTTAATACCGTAGATTTATCCGATACCGCCATTACCCTTCTATTAAATGATTCAACCTCGAAAGAAGACACGACTTCCACACCTCTGAACTGGGTACTCAAGCTGGATAAAATTAGTTTGGACCGGGTAGCCTTCGCCCTACAAATGCCCTCGGATTCCTTACGCCTTACGGCTTTCGTAAATAAAGCCGGGCTAAATAACGGCCTCGTAGATCTTGGAGCGGAACAATATAAGGCGAGAAACTTTGACATAACGAATTCTACATTCGCTTATGACGGGAATTACGCGGCACCCGAGCAAGGACTCGATTTCTCCCATATCAGTTTAACGAACCTGAACACCTCTATCGATTCCATCTTATATCAAGGAAAAGAAATAAACGCCCACATCAAGGAATTCTTCGTGGAAGAACGTTCCGGCCTTAAGGTTTCGGCATTAGCAGGAAATGTCCGGAGTGACCATGAACAGATAGACGTACCGGACCTACTTCTCCAGACACCAAATTCCGAAGTGAGATTGACAGCGACTATCCCTTGGAGCTCCCTCGAGGATCATCCGCAAGGTAGCATGAAAGCCCTGTTAAACGCCTCGTTGGGGAAAGAGGATTTATTGATAGCGGCAGGTTCTCTTCCGGAGGATTTCAAGAAAGCCTACCCGGACAAGCCTCTCGCTATTACGGCTGGCGTAGAAGGCAACCTCTCCAGTATACGTATCATACAAGGCGATATCATGCTGCCGGGAGCGTTTCAGATGAACGTCACGGGTAGTATGGAGTCCGTGACGGATAGCATCCGGCGAACCGGTGAGATTCAGTTAAAGGCTCGATCCGGTAATCTGGATTTTTTGCTGGCGATGCTTCCCGCCTCCCAACGGGATCAATTTGCCATTCCGGCAGGAATTCAGTTGAAGGGGGAAGCTACAGTCGCAAATCAAGAATACCGCACCGAGCTTGTTCTTACCCAAGATAAAGGCAAAGTAGGTCTGACCGCCCGCTATAATCCGGTAAAACTGGCTTATGAGGCTAATTTACGGATAGACAGTCTGGAACCTACTCATTTCATGCCTAAAGACTCTCTATTTTGGCTGACCGCCTCTGTTAAAGCAGAAGGCCGGGGCACAGATCCTTTCTCTGAACGTACATGGGCCAAACTGGACGGTAAGATATCGGATATACGCTATGGCGCCTCATCGGTATCAGACGTATCCATCGATGGCTCTCTGGAAAAGAACTTACTGAAAGTGGACTTGCTTAGCAAATACCCGTTGGCGAAAATGGATGTCTCCTTAAACGCGACCCTCCACAAGCACGAGGTGAAAGCGATGTTGATAGCGGATGTAGAGAACATGGATTTACAGGGTATGCACTTAATGGCAAATCCCTTCGCCACCTCTTTCCAGCTCTTCGCCGAGGCAGAAAGTAATCTGGATGAAGATAACACGATCGACGTTACGTTAGGAAACTGGGAGG
Source organism: Parabacteroides sp. 20_3 (assembly GCF_964238835.1). NCBI lineage: Bacteria > Pseudomonadati > Bacteroidota > Bacteroidia > Bacteroidales > Tannerellaceae > Parabacteroides > Parabacteroides sp. 20_3. The sequence continues at coordinate 309,160 of NZ_CAXSNO010000005.1, forward strand.
TCGTCACCCCGAAACAAAGTTTCAAGCCGAAAACGCTGACCTTGCATGCCCGGACGGATATCGATACCACCCGTGTGTCTTTCCACGCCGGGGATTTAGGGATCATCCTCACGGGTACTGATTGCATACACCACATCACGGATAAGTTGACTAAGGTATCGAACGATATCACCCTCCAATTGGAACGGGACTCGACAGTCAATCTGGAGATCCTTCGCCCGCTCCTCCCCGATATGTACCTCGAGGTACGGGCAGGACAGGACAATCCGATCTACAACTATCTCCAAACCTATTACGTAGATTTCAAGAGCATCGCCATGAACGCCTATACCTCACCGGAAACGGGTATACGCATGGATGCCTCCATTTACGATCTGGCACGGGATACGATGCAGATCGATACCATCCGGGCGGAGATGCACCAAGATTCGCTCGGATTACTCTATAGCGCCCAAGTGATCAAGAATAAATACAGGCAGCAACAACCTTTCAGCGCCGGGCTGGACGGGCAAATACGTTATGGCTTCGGCGACGCCCGCCTTTATTTCAAGGACGGGAAAGGCGAGACCGGCTTGTTGCTCGGAATCCGGGCCGATAAGATACAGAACGGGGTCAAGTTCCATCTCTTCCCCGATGACCCGATCATAGCGTTCCGCCCTTTCAAGCTGAATCCGGATAATTACGTCGTGGTACGCAGCATGAAGGATATCGAGGCGAACCTACGACTCAGCGGAGATAATAACGCCGCCCTCTGGATACACTCCCAAGCGGAAAGTGACGAGATGGAGGAAGTCCACGCCGAGTTGAACCAGATCGACCTTGGGGTTATCTCCAACGCATTCAGTTATATCCCGCCGATGAAAGGTATATTGAACGCCGATTTCCAGTACGCTCCTTCCGACTCGGCCTTCATGGTCGTGGCGGATATGAACATTGATGATCTGTATTATGAGAACGAGTGGGTCGGCGAACTCATGTTCAACGCAGTCTATCTACCTTTAGAGCAGGGGAACCATCAAGTGGATATGCACCTTTTCCGGGACCGGAAAGAGGTGAGTGCCATTACCGCCTTATACCAGATGGGCGAGACCGACCATATCAGCGGTAATATCGAGTTCATGCACTTCCCCTTGGATATCGCCAACCCGTTCATCCCGGATGATATGGCGAAAATGGGCGGAGACCTCGATGGTACACTCGCTATCAGCGGACAAAGCGATAAACCCATGGCCGAGGGATATCTGATTCTCGATACCGCTTCCGTTTATGTAGGCGCCGCAGGTTCTACCTTCCGTTTCGACGATAAGAAGATAGAGATAAAGAACAACCGAATCTTGTTCAACCAATATGGTATTTACGCATACAACAAGAATCCGTTTATCATCAACGGAGAAGTGGATTTCAACGATTTATCCCGCATGACCGCCAATCTTAAACTAACGGCGAATAACTTGCAACTGCTGAACGTTAAGAAAAACGAGGAAAGCCTTGTCTACGGAAAGCTGTTCGTCAACCTGAATTCTACCGTACGCGGGCCGTTGGATGCCTTGACCATGCGAGGGGACTTGCAGTTATTGGGCGGGACGAATATCACCTACGTGCTGAAAGACTCCCCGTTGACCGTGCAAGACCGTATGTCGGACATGGTAACCTTCACCTCTTTCACGGATACCTTACGCCGGCGCATGCCTCGTAAACCCCCGTTGCCGATGGGAGGCATGGACATGTTGATGACGATCCACATCGATCCCGCCGTACAAGCGAACGTGGATTTAAGTCCCGACCAGTCCAACCATATCAATTTGGAGGGTGGCGGCGACCTTTCCTTCCAGTATACCCCGCAAGGCGATATGTTCTTGAACGGACGCTACACGCTGACGGGCGGAACCATCAAGTACTCCATCCCGGTCATCCCGCTGAAGGAGTTCAACGTACAGGAGGGTAGCTACGTGCAATGGACGGGCAACCCCATGGACCCGACCTTGAACCTTACGGCTACCGAGCGAGTCCGTACGTCCGTCACCCTAACCGGGCAATCATCGCCCCGCTTGGTGAATTTCGACGTAGGCATCGAACTGACCCAACAACTGGAGAACCTAGGGTTGCAATTTACCCTCACCGCCCCGGAAGACATGGCGATGCAAGAGGAACTAACCTCGAAAGGTCCGGAGGAACGGGCGAAGCTGGCTGTCAGCATGCTCGTGACCGGTATGTACCTCGGCGGTGGCGGTGGTAGCGGCAAAGTGAACATGAATATGGGAGACGCCTTGACCAGCTTCTTGCAAAGCGAGATCAACAACATCGCCGGAAGCGCCTTGAAGTCCGTGGATATCAGTTTCGGCATGGAGACATACGACGATAATGGCGACGCCGGAGGCGGTACTCGTACCGACTACTCCTTCCGCTTCGCCAAGCGATTCTATAATGACCGTATCCGTGTGGTTCTAGGCGGCCGTATCTCTACCGGCGAGAACATTAACAACGGGCAGGCGCAGCCGTTCATCGACAACGTATCCGTCGAATACCGGCTGGACAGCAGCGGCTCCCGCTACGTCAAGCTCTTCCACGACAAGAACTACGAGAGCCTGCTGGAAGGCGAGATCACGGAGACCGGGGCCGGTATCGTGCTCCGCAAGAAAATGATGCACCTCAGGGAGTTATTCAACTTCAAGAAAACGAAAGTGAAACCCATAAATGATGAAAAGGAATGAAAAGCATTTTAATATATTTTAGGCGGGACGACTCCCTCGGGCGGGGGAGGATGTCTCCCTCGGGCAGGGGAGAGTGTCTCCCTCGGGCAGGGGAGGATGTCTCCCTCGGGCGAGGGAGAGCGTCTAACCCGAGCGGGGGATGGCACGTCGCCACCGGGAGCATCCTCCTATCCGTACTTCTTCTCTCCTCTTGCTCCACCACGAAGAACCTTCCCGAGGGAGCGGTCCTATATACCGGTATCAAGAAAATAGAGGTGAAGAACGAGGATAAGACCAAACCCGGCGAAGCCGCCTTGGAAGAGGTCGAGGCCGCCCTAGCCTATCCCCCCAACAACGCCTTGCTGGGAAGCTCCTCGATCCGGGTGCCCTTCCCCTTCGGCCTGTGGGTCTACAACGCTTTCGTGAACAAGAAAGGGAAGGTCGGCAAGTGGATCTTCAACAAGCTGGCGTCGAAACCGGTGCTGATCACCACCGTGAACCCGGATGTCCGCGTCAAGGTAGCCCGGAACCTATTGAACGAGTACGGTTATTTCAACGGAGAGACTTCTTTCGAGGTCATACCCGATCCCAAGAATCCCCGGAAGGCGAAGCTGGAATACAGTGTCACCATGAACGATCCGTATACGCTGGACAGCATCCAATACGTCCATATCCGTCACCGTGCCGACTCATTGATCGATGCCACGATCGGCGATCGTATCCTCCACAAAGGAGAGAATTTCAATGTCGTCCAATTGCAAGCCGAGCGGGAACGCATCTCGTCCTTGCTCCGTAACAACGGATATTACTATTTCCGTCCCGATTTCATCACCTATCAAGCGGATACCTTGTTGAACCCCGGGAAAGTGGCCTTACGGGTGGCCCCGAAGGAAAGCCTGCCTCCCTCGGCCCTCCGCCCTTGGAAACTCGGGGATATATCCGTCTGGCTAAACGGCTACCAGAATGAGACTCCCACGGACTCGATCCGCTATAAGGACCTTACGATCCATTATGAGGGCAAGCTAAGGGTTCGCCCCTCGGTCATTTACAACCGTTTATATTTCAAGCCGGGGGAACTTTATAACCAGCGGGCGCAGGAACGGACGCAAACGGCCCTGTCCCGCTTGGGTATCTTCCGTTATGCCGAGTTGCAATATTCCCCCCGTGATACCATGCGCCGCCAAGATACGCTGGATCTGCGGATCAATACGGTCTACGATCTTCCATTGGACGGCGAGCTCGAGTTGAACGTTACCGCCAAGAGCAACGACCAAGTGGGTCCGGGCGCCATTTTCAGCGTGACCAAACGGAATGTCTTCGGAGGGGGCGAGACCTTCGGCGTGAAACTCCGCGGCTCTTACGAATGGCAGACCGGAAACAAGCTGGATGGTAGCAACTCCAAGATCAACAGTTATGAGTTAGGCTTGACTACCACGCTGACTTTCCCACGGGTATTGTTCCCTACATTCAGCAAACGGGACATGAATTTCCCGGCCAGCACCACCTTCCGCCTCTATGCGGACCAGATGAACCGGGCCCGTTTCTTCAAGTTGCTGGCATTCGGTGGTGACGCCTCGTATGAGTTCCAGCCTACCGCCACGTCTCATCATTCCATCACCCCTTTCAAGCTGACGTTCAACTTGCTCCAGCATACCACGCATGAGTTCGACAGCATTACCAACGTGAACAAGGCCCTAAAGAAGAGTTTGCAAAATCAATTCATCCCGGCCATGAACTATACCTATACCTATGATGATTCCCCGATTACCAGTCGCCGGAACCATCTTTGGTGGCAGGCATCCGTTACCCAAGCGGGTCTTGTCTTGGATGGGATTTATGCGTTAGCCGGGAAGAAATTCAATAAAGAGGATAAGGAATTACTCGGCAACCCCTTCGCCCAATTCATCAAGGGAACCGCCGAGATACGTTATAATTACGCCCTCGGGCATAAGCAATATCTCGTAGGCCGATTAATGGCCGGCGCTATTTATAGCTACGGCAACGCCCGTACCTCCCCTTATAACGAGCAATTCTACATCGGCGGAGCGAATAGCATCCGTGCTTTTACGATCCGCAGCATCGGTCCCGGACGTTACTACCAGAACAGCGACAACAATAAATACGCTTACATCGACCGTACGGGTGATCTTAAATTCGAGGCCAACCTCGAATACCGCTTCCCGATCCTTGGCGACCTGCATGGGGCTACCTTCCTCGACAGCGGCAACATCTGGTTGATCCGAAACGATCCGGATCGTCCCGGCGGACAACTGAAATGGGGTAGCTTCCTCAAGGATCTAGCCTTGGGAACCGGCTTCGGCCTGCGTTACGACCTCACCTTTATCGTCATCCGTTTCGACGTGGGTATCGGTCTGCACCTCCCTTACGATACCGGAAAGAAAGGCTATTACAATATCCCGAAATTCAAGGACGGCATGGGTTACCACTTCGCTATCGGATACCCCTTCTAGCTGTTCCATTCCTAGGATTCTGTGGTCTTATCCAAGGTATTTCATTTTCAATAGGTCAACCCTAATTGGAAATGAGATACTTTTGCGCTCTCATTTTAATAACAAACAGATTAATTAACGAACAGAATCATGAAGAAGATTTTTTACTTAATGTTGGTAGCCCTTACTATGGGTATGTTCACCGCTTGCGACGACGATGATGAGAATACCCCTCAAATCAACAACCCGGAACCCAAGGAACAATGGGGCAAGACGCTCCGGGGCGACAATCAAACCCTACTGGCCTTTCCTGATATCTATGCCGATTATTGGGAATACACCTATTCTTACAAAGATAATCCAAACATCGGCCTTCGTCTGACTGGAAAGTTCCCGAAGTCACGCTTCTTCAATTTCACGGTTTATAACGACGAGACCCAAATAGACGTATCCAGCATTGAAGACGTAAATATCCAACCCGATGACAGCTCCATCAACCCCTATGTAAAGGAAACAGACGACTACGGAGCAAATGGCTATACGATTTACATCATTCCCGCTAACACCCCCGCCAGCGCACGTGCCTCGATGAAGAACATATGCGAGTTTCCGGAAGATGTCAATATGGTCTCCATTTTCATGCGTCTTTACTTGGCGAAACAATATAGCGGCGATGAGTATGGCGGCGTGGACATGCCTGCTATCCAAGCTTTCGATGTGACTACAGGTGAGGAAGTAGATTTCCCGAAGCGTGAGGTCTGCAACATCCACGAATCGTTGAACTTGCCGCCGATGGATTTCTCCGCCGACCTGCCGCAACTCCCGTTCATGCGTGCCCCGCTGAGCCTAATGTACCCGAACAGCCCGGCAGAATACCTATTCGCCCGCATCAAACTGAACGAAGGGGAGGTAGCAACTTTCCGTTTCATCCCTCCTACGGCTCCTAAAAGCGTAAGCGAATACGCCACCGCCGATGTACGATACTGGTCCATATGCCTTGGGTCAGCCGAGACCTACTCGTATGCCTCTATTTACGACAAAGAAATGCCTAAAGTGGACAAGGAAGGTTTCGTAACCTTTATCATAGCGGACGCCAACTCCGCCAAACTGCCCGATCTCCAAGCGAAGGCGGAAGCCAACGACGGTACATATATACTGACTTGGAACCGTAAGGAGCAAGGAGATGGAATCCTTGCCTTATACCGCAACATGGTGATCAACGAGAATTATCCACATTCCATGCGCAAGTTGATGGAGTCCGTTCCTCTAGCGGCCGCCGGCGGCGATATGAGCGGTTTCAACCCGATGAAGATGATCGCCATGCTCGCTATGGGCAACTGGGGACCGCAAGGCTATAAATTCAGCGAGGACGATTTCTTGAGCGATAGCTTCAATTACGCCAATATCCGAAGAATGAAATAAACCAATAGACATATCGTATTTTCAAGTCCCCTCGTATCCGGTCTTAACCGGAACAAGGGGACTTCCTTTTCACACTCTTATCATAAACCATGGAATTTAGATTCCTTATAGACGGGCGGTAATATAATCGATGATCTGCAGACAAAGGTTTGTGGTCTGCTCGTTCACGTCCAGCTCCGGATTCAGCTCTACCAAATCCATCGACTTAACCAGATTCGTAGACAACATATGATCCACGAAGTTATTAAACTCATCCGGCATCAGTCCCTCACACACACGAGTTCCCGTGCCCGGAGCGAAACGGGGGTCTATGCTATCCACGTCTATGCTGAAATGCACGTTGCGGATCTTCCGTTCCTTCAATTTCCGCTTGATGTCCTCAGCTACGAAGCCGATGCCTTTCAGATGGATCGTCTCCATCGTATAGACACTCAGCTTCTCCCGCTCGATCAAATCCCACTCGCCCTCATCCAGACTGCGGGTCCCGACCAAGAATACGTTCTGCGGATTCACCTTATTCCCGGGAGCGTAGATATTCACCAGTTCCTCGCTTCCCATCCCCATCAACGCACTCAGAGGCATCCCGTGGATATTACCACTGGGAGAAGTCTCGCTGGTATTGATATCCCCATGAGCGTCCAGCCAGATAATACCGAAATCATCATAACATTTACCCACGCCCGAGGCGCTACCTAAACCCAGCGAATGATCCCCGCCAATCACCAAGGGGAACGCTCCTCCACGCAATGTATCATAAACCAACTCCGCCAGATTCGTATTCACCTCCACGATCGCATCCAGATATTTCATGCTGTTACCCCGTACGAACTTATCCGCCTCGCTAACAGGGGGTACATACAAATTACCCAAGTCAAAGGCTTTATGCCCGTTCTTCCGGATCACCCCCATCAATCCCCGTTCCCGAAGGTGGTTCGGGGCACGCTCTACGCCAGCCCGGTCACATCCCAGATTCAAGGGAACACCTATTACATTTATCTTCATACACTAGAATTTAGCGAACGTATCTCGTATAATGCCAATCGCTTCCATCATTTGCTCCTCAGTAATCACCAAAGGAGGCGTGAAGCGGATGATATGATCGTGGGTAGGCTTGGCTATCAAGCCGTTTTCCTTCAACGCCAAACAGATGTCCCATGCCGTCTTCCCATCTTTAGGTTCCGTCACGACAGCGTTCAACAAGCCCTTACCCCGTACTTTCTTTATCATAGGATTATTAATCCGCTCCATCTCACCACGGAACAGCTCACCCATCTTAAACGCATTCTCCGACAAATGCTCGTCACGTACCACCTCCAAGGCGGCGATAGCGACTTTCGCCGCCAACGGATTTCCACCATACGTAGAACCGTGCTCTCCCGGAGCGATCGTAAGCATGATCTCATCGTCCGCCAATACCGCCGAGACCGGACTGACCCCACCGGACAACGCCTTTCCCAAGATCAAGATGTCCGGACGAATCCCCTCGTAATCACAAGCCAATAACTTACCGGTACGACCGATACCTGTCTGTATCTCATCCGCGATAAACAACACATTATGCTGATGGCAAAGATCATAGCAAGCCCGCAGATAACCATCGCCGGGCACCACGACCCCGGCCTCACCTTGGATCGGTTCCACCAAGAAGCCTACTACATCGGGATCTTTCAAGGCCTCGGCCAAGGCATCCACCTTATTATAGGGTATCTTTATAAATCCGGGCGTATAAGGGCCGAAATCGGCGTAGGAACTAGGATCGGTGCTCATGGAGATAATCGTGATCGTACGTCCGTGGAAATTCTCGCTACAAACCACGATCTTCGCACGCTCCGGAGCGACCCCTTTCCGACGGTATCCCCAACGGCGGCAAAGCTTCAAAGCCGTCTCTACCGCCTCGGCCCCCGTATTCATCGGCAAGAGCTTATCATATCCGAAAAACTTACAGGTAAATTCCATGTACTCACCCAGTATATCCGCATGAAAAGCACGGGATACGAGCGTAAGCTTCTCCGCCTGCTCCATCAGGGCCTTCACGATCTTAGGATGGCAATGTCCTTGGCTCAAGGCAGAATAGCCAGACAAGAAATCAAAATAACGTTTTCCTTCCACGTCCCACACGAACACGCCTTCGCCTCTTCTGAGAACGACCGGCAGAGGATGGTAGTTGTGGGCACCATACTTCTCCTCTCTGGTAATGTAATCTTCCGGTTTCATACTATAATTGAGTTTAAATGACTAGCATATTGTAAGCGTTTACATCGGGATAGCTCAAAGATAAGCATTTGCGGCTAACCAATTGATTACGGGTATGTATGTTAAGAAACATATCCACAAAAAAGAAGGGATGCCCCGCTCTCCCCAAGGAGAAACAAGGGCATCCCTCTCACGTCAAACAAACAACGCTTAGTTCCGTATCCGTACCTTATAGGTCTGGTCGGCTATCCGGACAAGATAGACTCCCGCGGGAAGAGCGTGTCTTGTCTCGCCGGGAACGACCGCAAACCGGGCACGACTAGCACCCGACAGGCCGACAACCCATGCCTCAGCCGGACGATCCGCACGGATATGGAGGGCGTTGGCAGAGGTCCAAACCGCTATGCCTCCCTCTACCGAGGCATTCGATGTCGGGACATCCGGGGTATCCGGGGTGTCGGGTGTGTCAGGATAATCGGGATCCACCGGCCCAGATTTGGGCGTATAGCTTACCACGAACGGGCTGAAGCTGGCAACGGAGATCTCCATATAATCATCCTCTAATGTCAAATTGTTATTACCCTCGGAATACACGTCTACCACGCCGTCCGAGCGGAGGTGGATAATCACGATATCATGTTGGGTTTTATTTACGCCTTCCGGATACGGGATACGTACCGTCACGATATCGGAGGGCTGCACGGGAGTTACGGCGGTAGTGGTGGATGCGTCGGTAGCGGAAATCGTGGTCGTCACCTTAACCAAGGTCACTTCCATCACGATCTTCGGGGCATCAGGAGCGATACCCGCATCTTGGGCGGCAGCTTTCGCTTTCTCTTCAATCTCAGCCTTTTTCGCTGGGTCTTCTATATCTTCCTTCACCAAGCGGAGGCTGGAGAGTTCCGTATCCGATGGCAGGGATACGGCATCGGGGATGATCACGATCGGGTTATCATCCGTTGGAACATTCGTTCCCTCCTGCCCTTCCTTTTCCTTGGGAACGGCCGGCGTACCGATCGTAGCGATCTCTTCCGGAGTCACGGAAGATTCCTGCGTAAAGGCAGCGGTTATCGTCAAGTCGTCGGTACCGGAGACGGTAATATTCCCAGATGCTAGCGGGTCATCATTCACTTTGTAACTCACGAATTCGTACTTTGGCAAGGCCGTATGTGCCAAGCTCAACTCAGTACCAACGGGTACGGCATCGCCGGATTTCACGCTCACTTCCTTACCCTCTTTTGTATAAGAAACGGAGATCGTACCGCCTTCCGGCTGCAGGATCTTGACGTAATATTCCGACTCGAGAAGTACCGTGAAGTTTACCTCATACGTACGCTTGGTCTGTCCATCCTCGGCGGTAACGACCAAGGTAGCCTTGGCCGATCCACTCTCGAGCGATACGGTAGCCGTGAACGATCCTGTCGGTTCTACGGAAACAGGCGATCCATTCACGAGCAGCTCAGCCTTCGCATCGACCAGCTGGCCGGATAAGGTGAGGGTAGCCGATTTCTGCGTGGAATTTGGGAGCAGCACCTCATATTTCATCGTAGAGGCAAGAAAACCGGGAAGCGGGGTAACCTCCCCACTTCCTTCCTTATACGATAGGGAACTCAAACGGGCTTCCGAGGACAGAGCCACGAGGATAGGCTCAAATTTCACCTCAGCCTCCACCGTATAGGCCGGCATCAAGAAGTAGGTCGTACCATCTTTCTCTTTCTGCAACGGAACAGTATTGGTTTTATCCCCGACCTTCCCGGATACCTTCAAGGAGCCGAACACCATTTGGTAGCCTTTGTTGGGGGTGGCGGCAATCGTCACCTTCGTACCGGAGGCGACCTCGCCGCCGGAAACAATCGAACTACCCGGAGCATCGGCGGTACTCAAGGTAAGCGTACCGTTCGCCGGGTTGGCGAAGGTGACGGTGGACTGGATCTTCTCGTACTCCACCTCTACCGTGACCGGGAAGTCCGGCATGGTGAAGGTGTAGAGGTAGGCGATACCGCTACTGGCATCGGGCTTAAACGTAGCCGGTACCGTTTCGGAGGGCGTACCCGTGCGGTAAACCTTCGGGTAACCGGAAGCCATTCGGTAGCCGTCGGCGGGGGTGACGGTAATCGTCACCTCGGTGCCGGAATGCAAGGTCGTAGGGGATGTGAGGGTCTCACCGTCCGCCGAGATCGATAAGGAGGCAGATCCTTCCGCGGGAGCCTCGAAAGTCAACATGAAAGGAAGAGCGGGGTAGTCGGGACGGGCCTTCGTCTCGATCCCTTCCTGCGCCCGGGCGGTCATCGAGAAGACCGCCAGCAGGCATACGAGCCATAAACTAGTATATTGTTTCATATCAAAGCGCTATTTTATAAGTGATGTTATTGATTCGAACCATGTAAATACCGGAAGGCAAAGCCAAGCGGGTATCGCCGGGGGCGATAGAGGCGGCGTAGACGGTACGTCCGTCGGAGCGTACCACGGTAAGCGCGGCGGCCTCCCCGGAATAGACATGCAGCGCACCGTCGGCGGCCCAGATACGGACAGCGGCGGTAGCGGTAGCGATCTCGTTGGCGGTCACCACGGAGCCATCGCACACACCCACGCTACGAACCAGCGAGCGGGTGACGGCATTGGCGGTGATGTATGCCTCGAAAGGCTTCAGCACATAATCCGCCTCCTGAAGGTCGAAGCGGGTACCCTCGGCATTGAGCACGTAGATACCACGGAGCGTAAGGTTGGCGAGATTCGGGTTCGTCCGGAAGAGGAACACGCCGTTCTCGAGGGCATCGCCGGAAGCGACCGTAGCCGTAGCCGGTATCTCGATCGGCGCGTCGGAGGCTGTTTGGCTAAAGGTTACCCGAGTCAAGGCTGCGTCGGCGGCCAACAGATAGGGGCTACCGGCGGTGAGATCGACCCTTTTCCCGTAAAGGACAGAGACCTCTTCCCAACCTTGGGCAACGGCCTCCTTAGCGGTGTAGCCGGTGGCGGCATAAAGGATTAGCCCACTACCATATTCCGCAGAGGCTGTCAATTCGATAGGGCTACCGAAGGTCGTCCATTTGTTATTCAGCGAACGGTTGGTTTTGAAAGTCTTGGACACCTTCAGCGCATTCGTTGTCACGACCTGCGCACCCTCCTCCAATGTCAACTCAAAGACGGACGCATTCTCGCTATCGACGGTAAGCACGCCATCGGATTTAACGATGACACTCTGTGACAGGCCGGCCTCGGAGAGATTCTGATTGCCGGAGATCTCGACCTCTTTCCAATCACTCACCTCCGTAAAGGTCGTTACCCTACCATCCGCCTCGGGAGCAGGGAAGCGATCGATTGCCGTGCCTTCGCTATCGAAGCCTTTCTGCGGGATAAACGTACTAGCTTTCATCTCCCAGAGCTTATACTCCTCGCCCGCCGTAACGGTAGTGGCTAAGGTCTTGTTGTAGCGTTTTACTTCGATGGGCTGGGATGAGCGAGGCAGAAACCTTATCGTAGCGCCAGCATCTCCCGCCTCATCCGTGAACAGACATTCCATCCAAGCATTGGTAAGGGTACCGGTGTTATGGATAGCGGTGTGGGCACAATGGAAAGTGGTATAGCCATTTACCGGATCAAGCACGCTGAAGGTGCCAGAGTTATCGAGGCAGTAATGCATATCGGACGAGCTGCTGTTTTCAATGCGGAAGCTGCTGCCCGACAGCCTCAAGGTGCCCTTATTGATCAAGGTAGAGGCACCGGACGAGCCGAGGATCGAACCGGTCTGCGCAATTGTCAGATCGCAACCTTCGTTGACGGTCAAGGCAGCACCGTCGGTCGGGCGTATCGTTACGTAATTCAACGTCAGCGTCGGGTTGCCGGTAGCGGTGGCGACGATGAGCTTGTTGGCGGAAGGGCCTGGGGGTGACGATATTTTGCCGTTGAAACGGGTCTCCGTTCCGGCTCCCTTTTTATAACTCCATTTGTTGTTGGAGTAGAAGAGCATGAAGGTCATCGTATCGCAAGAAGACAAGGGCAGTGACAACAAGGACCTCAGATAGGAGGCAGACGACAAGCCGGACTGGCCGGGGATAATAGTACTCGCGTAAGCTGTAGGCAGACCGTCAGCGCCATAGCCGGCAATAGCTTTCAGTTGCGGGAGCAGGCCGTTCTCGGCGGTACCGATGGCGGTGAAGGCTTGTGTATTTTCGGGGCCTGCCCAAGCGGCGATCTCGGCGGCGACATCATCGAGGTAAGTGTCGGCACCGTTTGCCTTATCGCTACCTATGTTATCGGTAGGGACGGCTGGCGTATTATCTCCTATCGTCAGTTGGATCATGGTGCTGGCGTAGTTGTCGAGAAGGGTAACTTTATTAGTAGGTGAATCAGATCCGAGAATCCGACCGGCCTGTTTATCCGACGTATTTCCTAAGGCTTTCACGCCGGCGGTAGTTAAGGCGAGGCAATTCTTTATCGTTATATTAATGTTTCCAGCAAAAGCTTGCCCCACAATACCACCTGCGGCAGCTATCCGGCTGTCGCTGTTTGATCCTGCAGAAACAGCGCCTGTGGCAAAACAAGATTCAATCGTCGTTTTCTCAGATAGTCCGGCAATGCCGCCGGAATAAGCATTAGCAGCGGAAGATTTAGCGATTATCCACCCTGTCGAATAGCAGTGCGATATGCTACAATTACCGCTACTATAGGCTCCGATACCGCCCGCATACGCGGCATCGCTAGAACCAGAACCGGTAGCAGTAACACGGATATCCTCCGTATTGAAGCAGGAAACGATAGAAGAGCCATTATTAGTCGCTACGATTCCACCACCACGACCCATCTTTCCGGTCATAGTGACAGCTCCCCTGTTTGAACAAGCGCTAATCACCGAACCTTCAGAGTAACCGGCAATTCCACCGAGAGACCCAGAATTGCCGGTCACAGAAAAACTAACCTTGCATTGATTATGGCAATTGATGATTTTTCCATTCTTTACATAACCTGCCACGCAGCCAAGATAGTAAGCGGTGTCTTGAGCATTAGCAATAGTTGTCAAATTAATATTGTCAGATCCTGCCATCGTCAGATTCCGCACGGTCGCTCCATACAGATAACCGAAAAGGCCGATATAGTAAAACGAGGCCGAGGAGATCGTCATTCCGGTAATCGTATGGCCGCCACCATCGAAGGTGCCTTGAAAGTAGTAACGTGCATCGAAGCCTTTATAAGTCCCTATCGGTATCCAATTAGCCTCGAAGCCGCTCGCCACGCCTTGGGCAGGTTTCGCCAGCGAGATATCGTCCGCAAGCGTAACCGTACAGTCCTTGAAGCCCTCGGAGGCGGGATAGGAATCAGTATAGGTTTTATCGGCATCGGCGATTGTCTTCCCGTTATTCGTCACCCAAGCGATCCACGCGAGGCCGCAGGCGGTCTTGACGGTGTAGGTAGTGCCGGAGACGGCGACATCGGTGCCAGTCGGGCCGACATTGGCTAATTTGGCGTACTCGGGCCAGTCGGCGGGGAGAGTCGTCATGCCTGAGAAGGAGACTAATTTATCTTCCGTTGCCGTAAAGACGGTTGTTCCTTTCGAATCCATCAGTTGTTCGTTGCCCAGCCAAAGGGTGTAGCCGGTGTTCTTTGTGACGTTGATGGCGAAACCCTTCTTTTTACCGTCGGTGGTGAATTGGATAACGGGATCGAACGATTGGCCGCTGGCGTCTTTCACCTCGAGCGTCTGGCCACTCGTTGGGGCGGTGGCGAACTGCCATTGGAGGAAGGGGGATTTCACTCTAGAGCTTCCATAAATTGCGTCTCCATCTTTATCTTCCGAAGAAACCGTTACTTTCGCATCTTCGGTAGCCGAGAAAGCACCCCAATTGTCTAGAAACACAGCAACAGCTTCCGCCGTGACAGTTATCTTGCCTTTGATGGTGGTATTTATAGCAGAACTAGTAGAGTACAGATATATTCCATATGATCCAGTTCCTTCCGCGGCGATATTCAATCCGGCGGTGCCACCATCCAGAAGCAGGATGCATCCTTGGTAGTTATTAATCACATCCTTTTTCGCTTTCAGGTTACTGGCAGAGTTGCCTGTCGCTTGGATACAGAACGGTTTACTGCCCTCCAGATAAAATAATGAGCCGTCGGCAGTAGTGGAGGTCAGGTTTAGCCCATCCAATTTTAGGATCGGGTAGCTGTCAAGATTATTCGCGTCGGCTATCGCTTTCTCGCTTTTGATATTGATCGCGCCCTGCTGCCAGTTTGCGTTCGTGCCCGTCAGCGTACCGGAGAACTCGGTGTCGGTGCCATTAGTCCCGATCTTGTAAAACCAAGCGTAATCGGTCGAGCCGGCGGTTTTCGGTTTATAGGTGAGGGTTAGTTTATCAGTAATACTAGTACTAGCCACGTCAAGCGGCTGTGGCTGCGCTTGCGCTCCTGCCATTGCCGGCCCCCATAGGGCCAGCGTCAGGATACAGAACATCCGCACGGCGGCCCGGAGGGAGAGCCGCGCGGATATCTTTCTAGAAAGATAAAATTCGTTCATATGGATTCGATTTTAAGTGTTTGACAATTTGCTAGGCTCAGATCTCGTCCGGGCTCTCGCTATCGCCGCCGGGGTTCTCGGGGTCGGGCGCAGGGTCGGGTGTGGGATAAGGCTTGTCGTCGGACTTGGAGGGGCTGGTGGGGCCTCCCTTGGCGGCGATGAGGTTCTTATACTTGCGGAAGATCTGGTTCACGGTGTCGATGAAGGCGTTGATGGCCTCGGTAGGCTCAAGTACGGCGTAGGCGTTGACACGCTGGATGATGAGGTCGAGGGTCTCGTCGGTCGCCTTGCGGGCCTTGGTGGTATCGGTCTTCACACGGGCGGAGTACTCGTCGGTGCGGGTGATGTCGAGAGCCTTGTAGGCATCGTTCAAGGTTTTCAACTGGGCCACGTAGGTGTCGAGGTGGAGGGTCTTGAGGGCTTCCGATACGTCAGCCTTGGCGAGGTCGAGCAGCAGGCCGTCGATCAGGGCGGTCTCCTCGGCGTAGGCCTTGGCGTAGATATTGTCGTAGGCCCGCAGCACGCTGTCTACCAGCAGGGCGGGGGTACGCAGGGTCTCGTCGGGGCATACCTTATAGGAGCCGTTCATGGAGTAGATGAACTGGAGGGTCTTGTCACGCTCCTTGTCTTTCGCCTCCAGCTGGGCGGTGGAGGCGCTCTTGGTGACGCGGTTCACGCACTCCGCCTCCCGGTCGATGCATTCCTTGTAACCCGGGGCGAGGGCCTCCAGATGGAGGGCGGCCACGGTCGTATCCAAGATACGGGCGTAGATCTCGTTGTTCATGTTCATGTGGCCGGCGTTGGTCAATGCGGTCTTCGATACCGATCCGATTTGTTTCGCTAAACTCATACTGTTTGTTGTTTTTTCGTTAATACTTTCCTCTTGTCCACAGACGTAAGGTTTCCTACAAATGCAGGATAATCCCTTTGATAATCATATATTTTTCTATCAAACAATGCCTACGGGTGTCGAAATCTCTCCCGAGGCCCCGGAAAGGGCCGCTACGATCGTAGGGATCGCTCCGGAGGTCTCGGGAGGGACCGCTACGGCTGTCGGCATCGCTCCGGAGGCCTCGGGAGGGATGGCTACGGTCGTAGGGATCGTTTCCGAGGCATTTCGCTAGTCCGTCGCTTTCGTAAACCGGATCGGCCAGTCCAATGCCTTGGTGGTGTAGACCGGGAAGATCCATTGCTTATGGTTGGTCGCCTTGTTCCGGCCGAACCAGCTGTCGCCCTCGTTGAGGTCGTTCTCTTGGTCCACCCCGAAGCGGTACGGCGGGTTCTCGCTCTTCAATTTATACTCCTTGCTTCCCCAATAGGCCGGGAATTGCTCGTCGATGGAGTAAGGAAGCGTCATGTCGGTACCGGGCGAGGTGGCGATCACGTAGTATAGGTCATCGCTCTTCCCCTTGCGGGCGATGCCCACGCCGGTGACCGGTTCCTTATGGCTGTCGTCGGGCGAGAACTTCAAGCAAACGTAATGGTTATCGATCGCGTCCCACATCATTCCCGATTCGGCGTCCTGCCCCCGCGGTTCGAAGCCGTGCTTGCGGGCGTCGTCCTCCTTCATGAAGCGCATGTGGTAGATGGGGCGGCACTCGTCCTTGAAGTCGAGGGCTACCCACCAGAGCTGGTCGGCGTTATCCCCCACGTCGAGGTACTCGTGGGCCGAGGTATCGAGCATCTTGCCGATCCGCGAGTCGTTCGGTCCCTTGGTATTCAGCACCAGCGGGCTGTAGATGCGCTCCTTGCCGTCCGGCCCGGTGAAGACGCGTTGTCCGGCGGGATCCCCGTGATTGTCCTTCCCGGTACGCATCATGAAGTCGGCCAGGATCAGCTGCGGTTTCTTGGCCAGCTTCGAACGAGCCTCCACGTAGGAGTCCAGATATTTCTTCAGCGCGTCTTGCCGCGCGTAGTTCTTCGTCAGGTAATACAGGGGGACCAGGAAGCAACGGGTGGTATCGCCCCTCGGGCCGTAGCTTACGAGGTGGAGGTTGCTGTTCTCGTCGGCGATGGACTTGTCCCAGCTCTCGAAGTCCACGGAGGCGTTGCCGCCGGTGATGATCATGATGCTCTCCTCGGACATATGCTCGTTCAGCTCCGACTTCGTATAGCCGCCCCCGGCGCCGATCTTGCCGCCGTGGGTACCCATCACGCGATAGTAGGTCTGGAGCCAGTTCTCGTTCTCTCCCGCCGGCGACGACGACTTGGCGGAAAGCTCCGCCTCGGCGGCGAACACCGTCTCGTCGTAATAGAGGTTCTCCTTCCGGCTGTAGATATAGGTATAGCTCCCGCCGAAGACACCGCCCACCAGCACGTGGGTGCCGTAGGTGTCGTATAGATCGTAGATGCCCTTCTGCGTGTTGCCGTATCGCTTGTAGAGGTCGCTATTGGTTTCGTTCAGCAAGCGCGAGGCGGTCGTGGTGAGGAACGGCAGGAAGACGTCGGGATTGCTGGCGGAGGTATAGATGGCGGTGGCCATATGCAGCTCCACCATCGGCTTGACATGCACGTCCACGTGATACTCGAAGCGGTTGGACGAGGTCTGGTTATGCTGGAACCGCTGGTCGAAGGAGCCGGAGAAGAGTTTCGACCTCGTAGGCGTAGGAGCGCCTTGGTTCGTGAAGCCGAGGCTGCTCACCGAGATGCCGAGCTCCTGCCACATGTTGTCCACCATCTCCTCGTAGTCCACGCCGGAGCGTTCCCGTCCCCACGACTCGGCGTGGGGGGTCTTCACGAAAGCCTCCGTGCCGTACATCAGGTCGAAATCTAGGAAAGGCTCGCTAGGGGCGGCGAAGATATCGCCCGCCGTGTTCACCGTCTTGCCCACGTTGTGCATATAGCTCGGGGCGTTATCCGACGCTGAGCTTTCCAGCTTGGGTTGCGACACGAGGAAGAGCGTGTCCGTCGCCGCCTCCCCCGACTTGCTGGCGATCCCCCGCAGGGCGATCTTCTCGAGGAAAGGCTTACGCTCCACCTCCTTCTTGAGGTTGAGCACGAGGAAGCGGCTCTCGGCCCCCTGCCTCATCTCCCAATCGAAATACTTGCCGCTGAACTCGAAGTCGCGGATACGATCATCGTGCACCGGGATGGCGATCTCGCCCTCCCACGGATGGATGATGAACAGCCGGTTGCCGTCCGACTCGTCGGAGAGGTTGAACTCCGCCACACGCTGGGGGACGTACACTTCCGTGTCGTCGTCGGAACATCCCGTGAGGAAGGCCGACACCACCAGCGTCAAAATACCGAAAAATAAAGATTCTCTTCTCATACTGATTCTTCTTAGATAAAGGTGTATACTCTATATTATAATGTAGGGAGTTCGCCTCCCCATGACCCTATTCGATCGCCCGTACCCATTCGTCCATGCCCTTGGCGGCCTCCGGCGGCATCTTCTGTTTCAGCCGGTAGCGGGTGGTGTGCAAGCTTCCGATGGAGATAGACATCTTGTCGGCGATCTCCCGGTTGCTCAGGTTCATCTTGATCAGCATGCAAAGCGTTTCCTCCGCCGGCGTGATCCCCGGCACCCGCTCCCTAAGCGTCGGCAGGAAACCCGGATACGATGCCCGGAACGATCGGTGGAACGATCCGTTCCCTTTTCGCTCCGGATCGGCGGGAAGGCACGAGGCCAGCAGGTGCTCCTTCCGTATCGGGCACTCGGCGGCGTGACGCTCCAAGTGTTCCGACAGTACGTCGAACCGCTCGTCGATCCGCCGGCGCAGATGCTTCCATGCGAACACCCAGCAGCCCCCGCAGAGGAGGAGCGCCAGCATCCCGCACATCATCAAAATCCGTAAGTATGACCCTTCCATTACTACTTCGTTTTTGTTTCTCAAAGGAAACCATTCCTATCCTTATACGACGAATTCTTTTTTGAGCAATCCGCTCAACAAGTCCTCAACAACGGCCTTATCCGCACGAAATGCGATCATCAATTTAATTGACACGCCGCTCGGGGCACCGGTGGTACGGACAAGTCAAAGGTACGCCGCCGGGCCTTCGGACGGATAAAAAACCAATAGATGATTCAATCGATTTATCCCCCGGGACACGCTATTTTCCATGAAAAACGGCGTATATTCGCGATAAACCATAAAATCCTACGCAGATGAGAGACATCACGCATTTCCTGCTAGCCACCCTCCTCTCGCTAGCCACCCTCGCTTGCCGGCACGACACGCCTCCCGCGGACGGCTCCCTCTCCCGGCAGCTTCCGCCCGATACCAAGGAGATACTCCGGCAGCTCAACGACCGCGACAACCGGGAGGAGGCCTTGCGCCTCGCCGACAGCCTCGCCGCTCTTCCCCCTTCCGACGACCCGTGGCTAGAGATCCGTATCGCCCAAGCGGTAGCCAACACGCTCTATAAATTCCGCCGCGACCCTTCGGATGCGATCCGTGTGCAAGAAAGGGCCCTCGCCGTCTATCGCCTCCACCCCGATGCCGCCGACGATCCGGCCGACCTGCTCTCTACCCTCGGCCATTATTACCGCCGCAAGGGAATGCGGGAAAAAGAGGTGGAAGTCATACAGGAAGCCATGGACTGGTGCGTAGCCCACCCCGAGAAGCTCAACCGGGGTTTCGTCTACACCTTCGCCGACCTCTCCTCCACCTATAGCGACCTCGGATTGTACGACAAGGCTATGGAGGCCATCTCACGCTCCATCGACTACTCCCTCCAGTTGGATAGTTTTACCATCAGCGACCTCTACCGGATGAAAGCCGGGATATTCTGGGAGCTGGAACAGCACGACTCTACCTTATATTACGCACGGCAGGCCTTAAAGAGAGGGGAGGAGCTGAAAGAGAACGCCTATGTCCTCGCCGCCAAAAACATACTTTACAATTATTACTACGAATATGTGCCCGACTCTATCCCTGCCGCCCTCGAAGGGTACAAGGAATTGATAGAAGAGGAAGAAGCGATCTCCGCGGGGTATCAAGATCTTTTCAAATTCATGCTGGGGGCCTGCCTCGTACGCGACGGAAAGCCGGGAAAAGGCTTCCCCTTGATGGAAGAGGCCTACGCTCTCTACAAGAAATACGAGGCGAACGATATGATGGATTGGACCGGACGGCATTTGCTCAACCTTTACGCCCAACAAAAGAAGGGAGACAAGATGGCCGAGATCTACCCGGAATACAAGGAGATACACGACTCGTTGCAACTGGCGGAGAAACAGCGGTACGCCATTGGTGCCAACGTACGCTACGAGACCGGACGGAAGGAGCAGGAGAATCGGGCCTTATCCGCCGAAGTGGCCTTGAAGGAACGTTCGCTCGTTTATACGCGCGTCATCCTGATCCTAGCCATTTGCCTGCTGACCGGGATCATTGTCTACGCACTCCAACGTCGCCGGCTTCACCAACGTGAGCGGGAGATCCAGCGTCAACGGCTGGATAATCTCCTCGCTACCCAACAAGAACTGAACCGCCGCAATGAGCGACTGAGCGCCGAGCTGGAGCAAGCCGCCCATAACGAGGTGATCGACAGCGTACGCCAGAAGCTCAACCCCTCCTTGCTGAGCGGCGAGGACGAGTTGCGGTTCCGCCAATCCTTCGCTGCCCTGTACCCTCGCTTCCTGCCCGGCTTGCGTAAGGACTTCCCAGAACTGACCAAATCCGACGAACTGCTCTGCATGCTGATCTACCTGAAGCAGAGCACGGACGAGATCTCGTTGGCCTTGGGCATCTCCCGTCCCAGCGTCAACTCCGGACGCAGCCGTATCCGCAAGAAACTTGGATTGCAGAAAGAGGAATCCTTGGACGAATTCCTGCAAAAAAGATAATCCCTCCTTTCCGGCGGCTGCCACCCGAAGGTGGCATGCTCGCCGGAAAGAGGGGATCAAGGGCGGATCAAGTACGAACCGCTACGCATAGCCGATAAAGGCCGCTTATAAAGTTGTCAGATAATTTTTCAGCGGATTGGAGTACATCTCTAAGATCTTCTTACGTAAGAACGCCTCATCCTTGTTCGGAAGGACGATCTTATCCAATTGTCCTTGCAAGTATTCCTCGAATAGCTTCTTATCCTTCGGACCATAATGTTCTTGGAAACGACGAGTGCCGTTCAGTAAGTCATACGCCACGTAATTGCACGGATAGAAACGATAGTTCTTATAGATCTCCCGGTCGATAACGGACGCGATAGCGCTTACCAGCTCATTCTTCTCCATATCCTTGTCCAGTTTAGCCAAGGAATCATTGATCGGGGAAGTAATCGTAAAGTGGACACGACCCTTATTGTTCAAGATACCCGTTTCCATGCTCAATAGATCATCCCGCTGGCATTTCACGAAATCCGGATCATCCCGCTTCATCTGAAATTCTTTCGCCTTCAAGAAATCGCAAGGATCAAACTCGTAGGAGATAGCGACCGGCACGATATTCAAATCCATCAAATTCAACAACAGATTATCCTTATCACCGCCGATACTCAACATTTTTAATACGCTGCCCTGCGTACGATCGTCCGAATCCTTAGCACGTCCCTCACGCTGGGCGATCCATACAGACTCGTTCACATTCTTGATCGCATGATGGATATAGGCGGAAAGCGTCTTGCTGACCTCCAACATCTGACGAACAGAAACGCCACGCTTCACAATAAAACTATTGTTCAAGCGTACCAATGTCTCGATCCACGGACGGATTAAAAGATTGTCGCCGATAGCGACCTGCGTCATACCATACCCCACATCATATAACATGACATTCAAGAAGGAGGCATCCAATACGATATCCCTATGGTTCGAGATAAACGTACAGGCCGCCTTATCTTTCGGCAGACGGCTACGCCCTGAGATAGTAAGCGAGAAAGTAGTATTTTTCGCCACCGTCATTACAGCGTCATAGGCCAGAGTAGATTTAAACTCCTCCTTCGTCTTGCAAGCACGCATGGCAACTGAGAATTCCTCCCAATTCAAATTCGGCTTTATGTAACGTAAAGCCCGCTCGAAATCCTCATTGGCGACCAATTTTTCAATCGCGTCCTTCACCTCACTGTTGTTCAGCGGACGGATGTCGTCGAAATTAGGGGAAACTGTTTCTGTATCCATATCTATTCATTTTGTTTTTCTGTTTTTGAGTTCGTCTTCAATAATGTCTGTCATGACATCCTTTATATCCAATCCCGCCGCACGTACTTGCTGTGGGATAAAGCTGGTAGCCGTCATTCCCGGTGTCGTGTTTATTTCCAGTAAGACAGGCTCCCCGTCTGCCGGAATAATATAATCCACACGAATCAGTCCTTTGGCGCCCAATATATCGTAGATCCTTGATGTCTTGCGCTGTATCAACTCCGTCAACTCGGCGGAGATACGGGCCGGAGTGATCTCGTCCACCTGCCCGTTATACTTTGCGTCGAAATCGAAGAATTCGTTATCCGTAACCACCTCGGTCAAAGGAAAGACAACCTCTTTACCCTCCACCTTATAGCAACCGCATGTCACTTCCGTTCCATCGATAAAGCTCTCAAGAATCACCTCACGTCCTTCCCCAAACGCCTTAGCGATAGCGGGCTGGATAGCGGAGACCTCTTTCACCTTCGTCACGCCAAAACTACTACCCCCATCGTTTGGTTTCACGAAAATAGGCAAACCCAAACGAGTCACGACTTCTTCGTCCGTAATAGTCTCTCCCTTGAATAAATGAATGGATGCGGCAATTTTTACACCAAAGTCTTTCAAGTAATGATTACATACGTATTTATTGAATGTCAAAGCGCTCACCAGCATCCCGCAAGACGAGTAAGGCATACCGATCATATCGAAATATCCTTGTAAACGTCCGTCCTCGCCCGGAGTACCGTGTATCGTTATATAAGCGAAGTCAAAATGCCTCGTCACGCCATTCTCCTTGAAGCTAAAATCATTCTTATCAATTGGTGTATGTTCCCCGCTAGGAAGTATAACCGCCCACTCATCCCTCTTAACGATGGCAATATATAAATTATATTTGTCTTTATCAATAAAAGAGTAGATTCCGTCCGCACTTTTTAATGAAATAACGATCTCGGAGGAATCTCCCCCTGCTACGATAGCGATGTTCTTTTTCATTTTTATAGTTCTTTAGTGTTCGCGTATACACGCCATCTGTCGATCAGCTGCTGCATATCGGAAGGAATCTCGGAATCGAAAAACATCTCCTCTCCCGTAGTAGGATGAACGAACCCCAACGTCTTAGCATGCAAGGCCTGACGTGGACAAATAGCGAAACAGTTTTGCACGAACTGTTTATATTTAGTAAAAGTTGTTCCTTTCAAGATATCATGTCCGCCATACCGCTCATCGTTGAAAAGCGTATGACCGATATATTTCATATGTACACGGATCTGGTGCGTGCGCCCCGTCTCCAGACGACACTCCACCAAGCTCACGTAGCCCAAACGTTCCAACACGGTGTAATGGGTGACGGCAGTCTTGCCTTGATCGCCTTCCGGGAAGACGGTCATTTGCATACGGTCACGAGGATCACGACCGATATTTCCCTCGATACGCCCCTCATCCTCTTGAACGATGCCCCATACCAAGGCACGGTATTTACGTTTGGTTGTCTTGTTGAAGAACTGCAGGCTTAGGTTACTCTTGGCCTCCGGGCGTTTAGCCACCACCAATAAGCCCGACGTATCCTTATCGATACGGTGTACCAAGCCTAAACGAGGATCGGAAGGATCATAATAGGGATCATCCTTCAAATAATAAGCCAAGGCATTCACCAACGTACCGGTATAATTACCGTGACCGGGATGTACGACCAAGCCTGCCGGCTTATTCACCACCAGCAAATCATCGTCCTCATATACTATATTCAAAGGGATATCTTCGGGGATAATCTCCAGTTCCCGGCGTGGGCGATCCATCACGATAGAAACCACATCCAAAGGTTTCACCCGGTAATTACTTTTCACCGGCTTATCGTTCACCAAGATACAACCCGCCTCAGCCGCCAATTGGATGCGGTTACGGGTAGCGCCCATCATACGGTCTACCAAGAACTTATCCACCCGGAGCAGGGATTGCCCCTTGTCCGCTACGAAACGGAAATGCTCATACATCTGGCTCGACGATGTTTCGTCTTCTTCCGGCATCAACAGGTCGTCTACCTGTTCATCATCCATATCGTCCAAAAACTCGTCCATTCCCTTAAAACCAGTTTTCTATATCACTATCCAATGGTTCTACCGGAATACTATCCAAAGCCAATGAGTCGGGAAGCATATTCGGATCGCCACTGCTTACTTTCAATACCAGATGAGCGGTCAACGGTACATGTTCCCCTTTGAGCAAGGTACGCCCGTTTAACTCCACCCCCATCGCCAAATCTTTATAATCGCCCGGCACATACTCTATCTCGACCGACGAGAAGCCACGGGCCCGCAGCAAGGCATACGCCTGACGGAAAGATAAGTCTTCCACCTCCGGTATCACGGCCATCTGGGAGGTCAACGCGTTAATCGTAACAAAGACGATCCGCCCCTCTTTCACCTTCGATCCGACACCGGGAACCAACTCCACGATGGAGCCCGGAGCCACATCTTTCGAGAATACGGAATCGATCACGTTATAGCGTAGCTTATTATTCCCGAAAAACTCGGCGGCGTCCTCTAGCTTCATTCCTTTCACGTCCGGAACGACCACCGCTTGATTATGGCGGGTATAAGAATCCAGCCACGCCAGTACGCCATAAACAACGCCGCACGACACGACTATCACCAACAAGAGATTGATGACAAACGGATTCTTTATCAGTTTTACAAAAAAGTTACTCATTTCACGTATGTATTTGTAGGCGGTTCAAAAGTAGAAAAAAAACGGCATATAGACCAATATCCACCAGAGCAATACTACAAAAACAAAGAAAGTAAAGGCTTTTTAGGAAAAAACCTCTACTTTCTTTATAAATCTTTAGAACGTGACTAATTATCCGTTGTATTCGTCAGATACCGTTAATTTAGCTCTGCCTTTAGCACGACGAGAAGCTAATACTCTACGGCCATTAGCGGTAGCCATTCTTGAACGGAAGCCATGCTTGTTCTTTCTTTTTCTGTTGGAAGGTTGGAATGTTCTTTTCATCTTTCTATATTATTTATTATTATTTGCATACTTATTCGGGCTGCAAAGATAGAGCCTTTTTTTTAATAAACAAAGGGTTGCGCAATTTTTTACACAAGAACCTTTGATATCAGACCAAAGCAAGTTAACTGCATGGGGCAAGTAAGTTAACGTCATCGGCAAATGAAGAAAGCGATGCCACCCATCTCCTTACGGAATGAATGGCATCGATAAAGCACGAATGCTATATGAGGTAAAGGGCCGGGGAGGAGGTGCAGCCTACGTGTAAAACAAATTCAATCCATTGTGTGCCGCACGCTCCCCGCATCCGTCATTCACATGATGGATGGGAACCCATTATCTTGCCAATCGAATATCAGAACCTTCGGCTAAATCTTCTATGGAAGGATTAGCTCTATAGGTATTTCCGTTTTTATTATATGTAATATTAACTGTCATACCCTTGCTGGGATTACCGTAATACGTATAAGTATACTTTCCATTGCTACAAGGCATGCTACCATTCAAACAACTTACAGTAGGAGGATATCCCTCACTCTCCCAGCTCCACCCCCAATAATATCCATATTCTATAGAACCAGTCATTGCCGGTAATAAATTGATATTCGGATTCTTCTTGTAATCACTTACAGACATCGAGACCGTATAATCTTTACTATTTTTATAAGAGAACGTTATTGTCGCATTATCGTCAACTTTCTCCAAAATAGAGCTTGCCATAGAATAACTACCCTCATCATCCATGATTGATATATTTCCAGATTTTCCTCCAGCTATACGGTATGAAATCTGCGAATTCTTACCAACAGAACTCCAGTACGATCCCCAATTGCCAGAATGATAATATGATGCAGATCCATTTATCGGGAAATCCTTCGTGCTCTTAACATTTATATTAGCTGTCTGAAAATTCTCATTTTCTATAGTTACAATTCCATTACTATTATCGACACTCGTTTTAAACGACACGGTTTGAGGACCAGAAGACACGGCTTCATAGATATAATAATACGTATTATCCTCATATACGATCAACATATTCTGATCATCACCCACGGGATAAAGTTTCGTAGCATGAATCTTACACTCTACCGGGAAACTCGGATAGTCTGAAGGAATAGTGAATGACAAGTCGATTTTCTGATCTTTGCCCGCATAATAGATTAGGGGCGTATATGGATTAAATGTATACATCTCAGAAGCAATGACAGTTATCTCCCGGGACAAAACACCTTTGCTCACTCGAATCTTCGCCGTTTGACTTCCCTTTTCCACATGAGCGACCTTCGCAGTTATTAACCCGTTCGTTATATTCAAGTTCGATAAGATATTTCCCTGATCTTCCAATATGGAAACGTTCATGTCCGTATTATTTGCCGTAGACAATCCATTGGGATAGTAGTTGGCCTGTACACTTAAATTTGAAGATGATGTAAATAAATGAATCAGTTTATCCACCACCAAACGATTTCCATTCGCATCTGAAATAATTGGGGATTCTTTCAATATCTCCGCATACAAGTCATTAGAAGGAGCGCTCTTCTTCGCATCCTCCAATGATTCGGCACCACTATTGCTTCCGCCTGTAAATCCTTTGATTATAATGCCATAGTTGAAATTTCGTTCAATCTTATAAGCTTTCTTCTCTGAATTTAATAGATGTATTTTGTAATATCTGCCATTAGAGCCATTTTGAATGATCACATAGGTAGTATTATCACTTGTGTTAGGGGATTCGAACAGATATTTTTCATTCGTATCAAAGTCTGAACCTTCCGAATATTTCATAGAAACCGGCAAAGTCAAAACCTCATTATCATTACGATCAAAAGTGTTATCACCGTTCTCATTATAGGGTGCCACCGTTCCTTTTGATGCATAGTGATACACACCATATCCTCCTATAGTGAAGCCCTGCACGCCTGCATCAACACCTACCGTTACCTTTGCGTAATTACGCAACAAACTTACACTGACCATTTGGTTAAAATCAGAAACTTCTGCCCTTCCCCAAAAAGCAAGCTCACCTGTTACCAAAGGGGCTATAACCTCTCCTTCGTTTTTTCCTTTATTTGCTTCTTCGTTAAATCCACTCCAATTATAATTACAAATAAAGTGAATATACTTAGTCGCTTTTGGAACCCTAGCAGTTCCACTTGTCAAATCCGCAGAGACATCTACCTTTCCAAGGAAAACGTTCTCCTCATCAAAAGTCATTAAAGATAAACTACTCACGCCATCTGCCGCTGTTTTTGTTTTCACAGAATAATCCGGTACAGTCAATGAGAAATTGACTACAGCAAAATCACCGCTATCTTTATTCTCTATTGATTGCTCCAATATATCCTCTTGACAAGAGAATAATGCCAGAAACATTACTGAGAATATGTATATTAAATTTTTCATTTTCCTTATGTTTTTATATTCTATAAAAATCTTTACATCTCACCATCCTTGACATCTCTAACACAACGTACCGTAGCAGCCTTTGAGGTAGACGATTGGTTATTAGTAGTTGCATCCATCATTTGGACTGCTTCTGATCTTCTGGAACTCCAATAAAATCTTCCAGTTAAAATCATATCGAAACCAGAGCCTTGTACATTCTGCAAATAATCAATCATATAGAGCTCAGCAAGAGTTGGAAGCCGCCAGTCATTATGAGTAACATATGAAGTACCAGATTTCTCTCTCTCCGAATAACCACGACAATGTTCGACAGCGTCAGTATAAGACATTTTCGAAGTAGTACCGGCATGAGATGCCAACATAAATCGAGGAGACATTAAACGATTATTGTCATCACTATCCACAGTATTCCCTTCTCCTGAGATTGCAGGATAGCCTATCACAACTGTCTGCTTTAGATAGTTCACGTATTGTTGACTCAATTTGTTAAAATCAGCTTTATCTGTTTCACTTCCATTTTTTATAATTGTACTAGATATATCACTCAAATTAGCTACTAAAACATTTACTATGTACATAGACTTATTATTCAAACTACCAGAAACAGATTCTTTAGTAGTACGGGCAGATAAGAACAATGGTGGATACTGTATTATTCTCACTTTCTCCGATAGCCCATTATTATTTCTGACCACAAACTCTATGACACGAGGTAAAAAATTCACAGGTATTGGACTAATAACTTTTATATTACCTTTTATTCCATCACCTATATCTTGAATACTTATGCCCTGTATATTTACAACTGGTTCCTGCTGATTATTTTTCAGGATATAAACTTTTATTTCATCTGAAGAAATGCTAATAGCCGAAGATGATTGGTAAAATATACTATTATCATCAGTAATCTTATTCGGCATCGTAATCTTCAACGGCGTAACTAACAAATAATTTCCTTTCTCCACATTCACATCCGTCGTTCTTGGTACCCAATCTACTATACTATAAGCCCATTTCATATTGCGCTCTTTCAAATCAAATGTTCCTGCTAACTTATATAAGTTTCCATGAACCAGACCGGTAGTTTCACACACTCCAGCCTTTCGCACCGGATTCAACTCATACTTAAAAGTCCGAGCCATCCCCTCATCCATAGCGCTTTCCTTTAACACGCCTGTTATCTCGATTACAATAGGAGAACCTTCAGTAGCTTTCTCATAAGTATAAAAAGAGAAGCTGCTGATACAGCCTTCCTCCGTTTTATCCCATGAGCTAGTCATTGATTTATTCTTTTTACTATTCGTACAAACGGTGCCTCCCGCAGGTAAAACCACGTCTGACTCCGGGTTGATCCCTGTTATTTTAAATGAGGAAACATCGAAAGAAGCTTCTTCTCCAGCAGAAAATTTCCACGAAACATCAATGCGTGCAACCAACTGATCCACTTTGATATCAAATTTATTGATTTGACCTTTATTTAGAGTTTCAGACTGTTCCGCGATTTTTATCAATTCAGAGGATTTGAAACTTCCTGCTTGCTCTACCGCCAAATCCTTGAATTGCTGATATGTCGTATAAGCCTTACAAGCTTCCCATTGAACACTCGGCAAATTAACGAGTGTCAATATCGGCTGTTTTTCCCCGTAACATTTAGCCACGACTTCTACCTCAAACGATTCCTTCGCATCCGGCTCACCATAGCTTAAACCAACCACTTTCGCTTTTTCCGGATCAAAAACCGCTATCACATAGTTATTGATTTTCTTTTCGGCATCATCCTGTGGAAATTCATAGTTCGCAGCAGCCTTTGTCTCCACACTATTTATGGACAAAGTAGCCGATATCGTAGCCTCCTCTCCTCCACTTATAACAGGCCCGTCAACCAATGTCTCCTCTGAGCAAGAAGAGAATAGCCATGTCGTGGCAGCTATCGTAAATAGTATATTCTTTAGTCTCATAACTTATTAATTTTACCCGTTTATTTTATTACTTCTTCCCAAGTTCCTGTTACCGTATTCGATATAAAGTCGTTTACCGTGCAGGTTCCTTCTGCCGTGCCATTCGTAATGGTCACATACAGTTTATATATATTCCCCGGCTGTACGCAGGCTGCGCCGTCCGTCTTTATCTTAAATGTACTTGTAGATTCCACTCCATTCACCGTATATACGACTTTCAATGCCGTTTGTTTATTCACGTCATTGCTTTCATTCGCATATGTATAAAAACGAATATCGCTAATATTCTCATACGTTGGTTTTGGGGATACACTCGAATCATTATAATCCGGATGAAAAGGATTATCATCACCTACAGAAAGCGGACCTACAGGAGAAGATCTCAGAATCACATTAGGATCAGCCTTTTTAACATATGTGCTAGTAACGGCGTTTAATAATGAAACGCTTACAACGTTAGCATCGGATACCGTCTCTTCCTTGAAAACAGGTTCCCCATTCGAATCTGTTCCAGTTTGTACCTTCTTATTTACCTTAAACTCCTCCAACTGAATAGCCGACGTAAGTTGATATACCGGTATTTCAACCTTGGTACAATTCTCTCCCTCAACACATTCATCCAATACCTTCTCCCGCACTTTATAATCAGATATAGTTACTGAACCGAACTTCACGAAGATATTAGGATCTGTCATAGTAATTCTTCGTCCCAATATATCACCGTAAGTCTTGCAGTTTGCCACAAATCCATCCAGATCTTTTTTTGCATCGGCCGATAATATATTAGCGACCGCCACAAACGTCACTTTAGGTTTATCTGTCGCATCCGCGTTTCTTACAGGAATCTTAATAATCATATGGTTTCCCAACGCATAAATATTAGGATTATCTTTCGTAGGTGCAGAGCCTATCGCATCACCTCCTTGATAGGTATTATAGAAAGCAGAGGCTATTATTTCACTTCCGTTTGTTAACGCATCTTCACCCCCTAAGAATGCCGCTATATAACAGCTATTGATAACTCCTTCTGTTGTTTTATTATTATCCGGAGCTTCTGTACCTACTGATTTAGTTTGTAGAGTGCCACCTGTTAAAGCCAAGTCGAATTCCGCATATATATCCGTCCTCGATTCTTCCTCTGTAACAACTTTGCCTACCTCATCCAGCACCTCATCCCCCATCGAGCAAGAGATCGCTAGTAGCATCAAGCAAATACTTGAGATTATTGTCCTTATTTTCATACCCCTATATTTTATTCGTTTAACTTATTCCTTATTGTCTAGAATATAAGGATCGTTTTAGTTCCGATAGGACGAAGGTCTAGGCAGGCTTGAGTAAAGAAGACATACAAGACTGAATCAACTCTTTACCTTGTTGAGAATAGGTAAAGATAATTTTCATAAGTTCTTCTCCAAAGTGGATTGATTTGCATAAGAGACTATAATATAAGGATTTAATATTAGGATAGGTTATATAGTCCTATCGGAACGAAGTTCCCAAGGACAGGCTAGCGGATTTTTTTACACTGACAAAATTAAATGGATACATTAATGAATGGAATAGGCGGAACTTTCAACTTTAAGGGGTAAAACTAGCAATTTAAGGTTTGTTGAAATAAACGATAGAGAATCCTATCATTTCGATAGAGATACCCATGCTGCCAGAGAAACATTATAGGTCATGGTTGCTTTTTTATGAATAGGAACAAAGATAATCGTTTAATTCATTATCTTTGTGGAAGTATAAACAAATAAACAAGATAACTATGAAAAATAAATCATCGTTAGTACGTTTCGATTGGGCGATCAAACGTTTACTTCGCCAAAAGTCCAATTTTGTAGTCCTCGAAGGTCTTTTATCCACCCTTCTCGGGGAAAACGTGATTATTGTCCGCATCCTAGAAAGCGAAGGTAACAAAGAGGATAGCGAGGACAAGTTCAACCGCGTAGACGTATTGGCAGAAAACAGTAAAGGCGAGCTGGTAATCATCGAGGTACAAAACAACCGGGAGCTAGATTATTTTCACCGTATGCTATATGGCACATCCAAGGCAGTCACCGAGTATATTCATGAGGGAGAGAAATACGGTACTATCAAGAAAATCTACTCCGTAAACATTATCTATTTCGATCTTGGGCAGGGAAAAGATTACGTATATCACGGGAAGACCCAATTCAAAGGTATTCATTTTGACGATATATTGAAACTATCCACCCGCCAACGGGAACAATTCGTCAAACAAGAAGCCGGCGATATTTTTCCTGAATATTACGTATTACGTGTCAACGAGTTTGACGAACTGGCGAAAACACCCCTCGACGAATGGATCTATTTCCTAAAAACAGGAGAAATAGATGAACATGCCACCGCCAAAGGATTGCCGGAAGCACGGGAGAAGTTACGGATCGATAAACTCAGCCCTTCCGAGAAGGGCCAATACTACGCCCACATGGAAGCCCTTCGATATCAAAGGAGCGTCATCGAGACCGGATGGATAGAAGGGCATGCGGATGGACGAGCGGAAGGCAGAGCAGAAGGCATCGCGGAGGGTAAAGCGGAAGGTAGAGCGGAGGGTATCGCGGAAGGACAGAACCTAGAAAAACGTCAAATTGCCGCCAACTTGAAAAAGCAAGGGCTTCCCATCGAGATCATAGCGAATTGCACAGGGCTCTCTCCCGAAGAGATAGCGGACTGTTAGCGCAAACTTAAAAAGGGGGAATCAAAAGATTCCCCCTTTATACATATCATCGAAATTCGAATGCTGTCCGTTCATCTTCTGGGCCTCCTCGCTTTCTGGATTCAGTTCCAAAGATTTCTTCAAGTCCTCGAACGCACCGGTCTTATCACCTTTCAGATTCTTGGCTCGCCCACGCTCACTATAAGCCTTGGCAAAAGACGGATTCGTCTCGATCGCCTCGTCGAAGAAAGCGATCGCCTCGTCATATTTCTTTTGCTCGATCAGTAACTGACCAGATAAGATACAAGCGTCCTCATTAAACGGATTTAGATCTAGGACCTGCTGGAAATCAGAATTCGCGGCCTCGATATCCCCTAAAGCCATATGAATACGTCCTCTCAATAAATAAGAACTTTCCTCCTCCGGCACGATCTCGATCGCTTTCTCCACATCGGGCAGCGCCTCTTTAGCTTGTCCCAGTCCTAAAAGAATCTCCGCACGCAATAAATAAGCATCGGCGAAATCCTCCTTCAAGGAGATCGATCTCGTCAGGTCGGCGATAGCGCCAAATACGTCATTCGTCGCTTTCTTCGCTTTTGCCATCATGAAATAAGCGACATGATTAGAAGGCTCTAGCTCGATCACGTGCAAACAATCGGTTATGACCTCCGCATCCTTATCCAACATAAACAATAAGTTAACGCGAGTCAAGCGGGTAGCGATATGATCCGGCTCCATCTCAACCATCCGGTTCAACACGTCCTCGGCTTTCCCTAGATCGTTCGCCATCGTATAAGCGGAAACGAGATAGCTCATCGTCTCAAAATCCTCCTGTATATTCAGTGCCTCCGTAAAGCATTTGATCGCATAAGCGAGTTTTCCCATCTTCTGAGCACGTACGCCGTCGTATTTCAAGATATCAAAGTTCTTCTGCTCGTTCTTTGCCTTATCCTCCGTCGCCTCGGCCGGTTTGGAAGAAGAGAATAAAGATGTAAAGAAATTTCCCATGGTCTTATTCCTTAATTATTATAGTTTTACATTATTAGAATTCCACCGCAAAGTTACGGTAATATATTTGAATTTTCAGCCGTACAAGCGCCGGAAAAAACACGTACGTGTTTTTGGAAAAAGTTGTACATGTTTTTCGGAAAACACGTACATGTTTTTTCAAGCTGACAATCATTCACCGAAAAGGCCGTTTCGCTTATTTATTTTCATTTTTTTAATTAAAATGTAACAGATCGTTTTCCAGTATTTTATAATTTTGCGATTGTTTTTAATTTGGCTGAAAGTTGCTCAATCCTTTGTAGAAACCTTTTAAGCTAGCCACAAATATAGAATATGGAGAATATAGAGACAGGACTTTTGTTAATGGTAGTTGGAATGACCACCGTATTTGCTATCCTTTTGATCGTTATCAATCTGGGAAAAGGACTTATCGTCTTGGTGAATAAATACGCACCGGAAGAGATCATAGCGAAGAAACCAGTAGCGGCAGCCGTTCGGGTACAAACGGCCACTCCAACGCAAACCACCGCAATCGGCAGTCTTTCCGGACAGGAGACAGCCGCCATCGTATCGGCAATCAGCGCCGTGACCCGTGGACAGGGGAAAGTTATCAAAATTGAGAAAGTATAAATAATACATATTAATATCATGAAAAGAGAAATCAAATTCAGTTTGGTCTTCAGAGACATGTGGCAATCTGCCGGAAAGTATGTCCCGACCGTAGACCAACTAACCAGAGTCGCTCCGGCAATTATCGAGATGGGCTGTTTCGCCCGGGTGGAAACGAATGGCGGAGGATTTGAACAAGTCAACTTATTATTCGGCGAGAATCCTAATAAAGCGGTCCGTGAATGGACAAAACCTTTCCATGCGGCAGGTATCCAGACGCATATGTTGGACCGCGCGTTGAACGGCCTTCGCATGAGCCCGGTACCCGACGATGTACGTCAGCTATTTTATAAGGTAAAGAAAGCGCAGGGAACGGATATCGCCCGCACGTTCTGCGGTTTGAACGACGTACGGAATATCGCCCCATCTATTAAATATGCGAAAGAGGCCGGTATGATCTCACAATGCTCCTTGTGTATCACGCATTCTCCGGTACATACGGTTGAGTATTATACCAAGATGGCATTCGAGTTGATCGAGCTCGGAGCGGATGAGATTTGTATCAAGGATATGGCCGGTATCGGACGTCCGTACACATTAGGCCGTATCGTAGCCAATATCAAGGAAAAATATCCAGAGATCCCGATCCAATATCATAGCCATGCCGGTCCCGGCTTTAACGTAGCTTCCATCATGGAGGTTTGTAACGCGGGTTGCGACTATATCGACGTAGGTATGGAGCCGCTTTCTTGGGGTACAGGACATGCGGACTTGCTGACCGTACAGGCGATGTTGAAGGACGCCGGTTATAAGGTGCCCGAGATCAATATGGAGGCTTATATGAAGGTTCGTGCCTTGGTTCAAGAATTCATGGATGATTTCTTGGGATTGTATATCAGCCCGAAGAACCGGTTGATGAATTCCTTGCTGATCGGACCGGGACTTCCGGGCGGTATGATGGGTAGCTTGATGGCGGACCTTGAGAAGAACCTAGAGACGATCAACAAGAGCAATATAAAGAACAACAAACCGCTGATGTCTCAAGACCAGTTATTGATCAAGTTGTTCGACGAGGTAGCTTACGTATGGCCACGTGTCGGTTATCCTCCATTGGTAACTCCATTCAGCCAATACGTGAAGAACCTAGCTTTGATGAACGTCATGCAGATGGAGAAGGGGAAAGCCCGCTGGAGCATGATCGCCGACGATATCTGGGATATGATCCTCGGAAAGGCCGGACGTCTTCCGGGCCCGTTGGCTCCCGAGATCGTCGAGAAGGCGAAGGCCGAAGGCCGCCAGTTCTTCGAGGGCAATCCTCAAGACAATTATCCGGACGCATTGGATAAGTATCGAAAGTTGATGAACGAGAAGCAATGGGAAGTTGGCGAGGATGAGGAAGAACTCTTCGAATACGCCATGCACCCCGCTCAATACGAGGCATATCGCTCCGGAAAGGCCAAGGTCGAGTTTAAGGCAGACGTGGCAAAACGTAAGGCAGAGAAAGCGAACGCCGGTAAACCGACGGTACCCGCCACTCCAGCCGCACCGGCTCCGGCACCTGCCGCTGCATTAACGATGCCGACTACTCCGCAAGTCATGACCGTAGATGTAAACGGGCAAGCTTACCGTGTGACCGTCGCTTTTGGTGATACCAACAGCGCGACTCCGGAAGTTAAACCGACAGCGGCTCCCGCCCCGACAGCCCCGGAGACAACAAATGCTCCCGCAGGCGCTGGAAAAGAGGTGCTTTCTCCGCTGGAAGGTAAATTCTTCCTTATAAAGAACGCTTCCGATACACCGGTGAAGGTAGGCGACGTAGTGAAAGAAGGTGATGTCCTTTGCTACGTGGAGGCCATGAAAACATACAATGCCGTACGTGCCGAGTTCGGGGGAACGATCACGGCGATCTGCCTGTCTTCCGGTGATGCCGTATCTGAGGATGATGTATTAATGACGATTCAATAATGAACGAGATATTTCAAAACTTATATGAGATGACTGCGTTCAGCAATATCATTGCTGAACCGCAGTTCTTGATCATGTATGCCATAGCGTTCGTATTGCTCTACCTCGGTATCAAGAAACAATACGAGCCACTATTGCTCGTGCCTATCGCGTTCGGCGTATTGCTCGCCAATTTCCCCGGAGGCGATATGGGAGTGATTCAAGCGGATGAGAATGGGTTGATTAATGTACACGGCGTGATGAGAAACATCTGGGAAATGCCGCTGCATGATATCGCACACGAGCTTGGCTTGATGAACTTCATCTATTATATGTTGATCAAGACGGGCTTCTTGCCGCCGATTATCTTCATGGGTGTCGGTGCGTTGACCGACTTCGGCCCAATGCTCCGCAACCTTCGCCTATCCATTTTCGGCGCCGCGGCCCAATTGGGAATCTTCACGGTGCTTTTGGTAGCGATCTTGATGGGATTCACACCGAAAGAGGCAGCGTCTTTAGGTATTATCGGTGGCGCCGATGGCCCGACGGCTATCTTCACGACCATTAAATTGGCTCCGCATTTGCTAGGCCCGATCGCTATCGCCGCTTATTCTTACATGGCTTTGGTACCGGTTATCATCCCGTTGGTCGTTAAGCTACTGTGTTCTAAGAAAGAATTACGGATCAACATGAAGGAACAAGAGAAGAAATACCCTTCTAACATGGAGATCAAAAATTTGCGTGTATTGAAGATTATCTTCCCGATCGTGGTAACTACCGTAGTCGCCTTGTTTGTTCCCAGCTCCGTTCCTTTGATCGGTATGTTGATGTTCGGTAATCTTGTAAAAGAGATCGGAACCAATACGTTCCGTCTGTTCGATGCCGCTTCCAACAGCATCATGAACGCTGCAACGATCTTCCTTGGATTATCTGTCGGAGCTACCATGACATCAGAGGCGTTCTTGAACCTGACAACAATCGGTATCGTAATCGGCGGTTTCTTGGCATTCGCCTTGTCTATCGCCGGAGGTATCTTCTTCGTTAAGATTTTCAATTTGTTCACCAAGAAGAAAATCAATCCGCTTATCGGAGCCACGGGTTTAAGTGCTGTACCCATGGCCTCTCGTGTGGCGAATGAGATCGCGTTGCAATATGATCCGAAGAACCATGTCTTGCAATATTGCATGGCTAGTAATATCTCGGGGGTGATCGGCTCAGCGGTAGCTGCCGGCGTGTTGATTTCCTTCTTGGGATAAATAAGATTAAATAGTATGAGTAGATGGTGGGAGACGGGGCATGCCCCGTCTCTACAACCGGAATCAGGAGAAATCGGCCAACCTTAACATCTATTAGTATCCAAAATGACTTTTTAGATAAATAATTTCCCCGAAATGCTGTAATCCAAAAATATTTAGTTTAATTTGTGACTTGATATAGGAATGTATTTATCCTTTTCTTAAAAGCGATTGTATATGAAGGACACTCTTGAGACTAATTTGCCGGAAGAAGCCGGGAAATTGGAAGAAACTAAAAAACCGGTTGAGACGCCGGAAATCGATGCTACCGCAGACGTTGAAGCCAACGATACAGCGGAGGCGGATGCTGCTATTGCCGCAGGTAAATTAACCAAAGAAGAAATTCTCGCTAAGTTAACCGAACTTGTTGAGACTTCCGTAGAGACTTCCCGTGGAGAAGTAGAGGCTTTGAAACAGGCTTACTACAAGATCCGTCGTAACGAGGTGGAAGAGCTTAAGAAAGTATTCATCGCTGATGGTGGCGAAGAAAAGGATTTTACAGCCCCCGCTGACGAAACCGAGAACAAGATCAAGGATTTGCTCACCTCTTATAAAGAGAAAAGAGCCGCTATCCTCGCCGAGGAAGAGCGTGTAAAGGCCGCTAACTACGCTTTGAAATTGCAGTTGATCGACCAGTTGAAAGAGCTTTGCGAAAGCCAAGATGATTTCAATAAATTATACAACTCTTTCAAGGACATCCAACAAAGATGGAAAGAGGTGAAGGCCGTTCCCCAAGAGCACGTGAACGAGCTTTGGAAGAACTATCAGATCTACACCGAGAAATTCTATGATATTATCAAGATAAACAATCAGTTCCGTGATTACGACTTCAAGAAGAATCTGGAATTGAAGACCGCCTTGTGCGAAACCGTAGAGAAACTAGGTAACGAGCCGGATGTTATCTCCGCTTTCCACCAGCTTCAGAAGCTGCACCAGCAATGGCGTGAGATCGGGCCGGTAGCGAAAGAGTTACGTGAGGACTTATGGGCTCGCTTCAAAGCTGCCTCAACCGTGATCAATAAGCGTCACCAAGAGCACTTCGAGAAACTGAAAGCGAAAGAGCAGGAGAATCTGGATGCGAAGACCGTGATTTGCGAACAAATCGAGGCGATTGATTTCAGCGCATTGAAATCGTTTAAGGATTGGGAAGAAAAGAATAAGGAGGTAATCGGCTTGCAAGAGAAATGGAAGACGATTGGTTTCGCTCCGAAAAAATATAACGTAAAGATATTCGAACGTTTCCGTGCCGCTTGCGATGTCTACTTCGAGAAGAAGAGCGAGTTCTACAAGGCGATCAAGAGCGATATGGAGAAAAACCTCGACGCTAAACGTGCGTTATGCGAGAAAGCCGAGGCTTTGAAGGATAGTACGGACTGGAAGGATACGACGGATAAGATGATCGCTTTGCAGAAAGAATGGAAGACGATCGGACCGGTAGCCCGTAAGCATTCCGACGCTGTCTGGAAACGTTTTATCTCGGCTTGTGATTATTTCTTCGAGCAAAAGAATAAGAACGTTGTTTCCCAAAAGAGCATAGAGCAGACCAACTTGGCCGCTAAGAAAGAGTTGATCGCTAAGATCAAGGGCATGGACGAGAGCCTTGGACATGATGAGGCTATCACGACCTTGAAGTCTTATATGGCGGAATGGAACACGATCGGTTTCGTACCGTTCAAGGAGAAAGATAAGATCTACAAGGAATATCACGAGGCGGTTGACCAACAATTCGATCGCTTGAAGGTAGACCAGAACGATCGCAAGATGCAGTCGTTCCGCAACAACCTAAACGAGATGACCAGCGGCGAAAGAGGTAAAGGCCGTTTGTTCAGCGAGCGTGATAAGTTGATGCGTATGTACGAGCGCATGAAGAACGAGCTTCAGACTTACGAAAACAACATCGGCTTCCTAAGCATTTCCTCCAAGGGCGGCGGCGGTTTACTGAAAGAAATGGAACGCAAGATCGAAAAGCTGAAAGAGGATATGGCTTTAACGGTCAAGAAGATCGATGCCATCGACGAGAATCTGGAATAACAATCTCATAAACCCGAGCAAAGCCGTCCTTTAAAAAGACGGCTTTGTTGTTTTTACGCTTTTATGTCACGGATACATTATTTCAATCCCGGCCACGAGACGGCCGTACTTTTAGGGACACAGAACTACACGGCACCGACAAACGTCCGTAAAATGCAAAAAGACTTGGCGCTGCTGCCGGTTTGGTATGCGGAAGAGGATGATTTTGTCTATCTGGAAGATAGTAAGGCAACCCCTCCGTTTTTCGCTCATTTGCCCAAAGACATACACCCTGCTCCTATACCCGTAACAAAAGCGATGCTGGCGAAAAACGCTCCCTACCTCTCTCCTATGGACGCGGCCCCGTGGGGACTTTCCCCGCATAGTCTTCATTTATTCGAGCAGTTGAGGGACAAGGCAAAAGTCCGGCTATCCGTCCCGACTTGGAAAGAGGATTATTTTCGCCTTACCGGTAGGCAAACGGCGGCGGAATGTCTGGAAAAGATACAGGCCCTCCTACCCGATCTCCCTATTCCGGTAGCGCCTCGTTTCTGCACGAAAATCCGGGAGGTAGAGAGATACATGCTCTTATGCAACGCTCCCTTCGTATTAAAAACACCCTATTCCTCTTCCGGACGGGGATTGTTATGGATAGAGAAACGAAAACCAGATACGAAGACGAAAAACTGGATAGAGGGCGCATTCAACAAACAAGGAATGATCAGCATCGAAAGCGGATTAGACAAAGTACAGGATTTCGCCATGGAATTTTATTCC
Source organism: Parabacteroides sp. 20_3 (assembly GCF_964238835.1). Lineage (NCBI taxonomy): Bacteria > Pseudomonadati > Bacteroidota > Bacteroidia > Bacteroidales > Tannerellaceae > Parabacteroides > Parabacteroides sp. 20_3. The sequence goes on from NZ_CAXSNO010000005.1 coordinate 349,182, forward strand.
GACGGGCAAGGTACTGTCCGTTACGAGGGATTATCCGTTTTCAATACCGAGGGGCGAGGCTCCTATACAGGCAACATCCTAGAGGAACAATCCACCATGCTCTCTCGCATCACCCGATTCACGGGCGAAGAGACCTATTCCCGCATCCAAGAGGCGGTACGCACTGTATTACAAGAAGTGTACGGATCTACTTACGCGGGCTGTATAGGTGTGGATATGCTGGTCTATAGACAAAAGGATGGATCTTTCGCTATTCATCCCTGCATTGAGATCAATATGCGGTATACGATGGGAATGGTCGCTTTACGTCTATTCCAGCATTATGTAGCGCCCGGGGCTGTTGGCGATTACCGGGTTTCTTACGAGAAGGAAGCCGGAGAAGCTCTCGAGAAACACCGCCTCATGTCTGAGACTTATCCACTTCGCTTTGCGAATGGAAGGATTCAAGAAGGCTACCTCTCATTATGCCCCGTCACGAAAGACACACATTATCGAGCCTATTTATTGCTCATGTAACAGATTATTCATTACATTTGTAAAAATCTTTAGACCTCAGTAATACCATTAATAAATTTATCATTATGAAAAGATTATCAATCTTGGCCGTATTCATGCTGATCAGCGTGATCACGTTCGCCCAACAAGCCCTTTGGGGTAGTCAGAACATCATCTCTCCGGAGATTCATCCGGATAACACCGTAACCTTCCGGTTCATGGCACCCAAAGCAATCAAGGTGCAGGTAACAGGAGATTTCCTTCCCACACAGAAGATGGAGACTCAGTTCGGTTTAGTGGATGTACCCGGTACCGTTGATTTAAAGGAAGGTAAAGAAGGCGTTTGGGAATATACCACACCGGAACCTCTTCCCTCCGAATTATATAGCTATTCCTTTATTGTCGATGGATTAAAGACTACAGATCCTAATAATGTCTATCTGAACCGTGACGTGGCATCCGTTACGAATATCTTTATCATCAAGGGTGGACAGGGCGATTTATACAGCGTTAATGATGTTCCTCACGGAACGGTCGCTCGCCGTTGGTATGAGAGCCCGACATTGGGAAAGACCCGCCGTATTACCGTTTATACGCCGGCTGGCTATGAGACAAGTGGCAAAAAATATCCGGTATTCTACCTCTTACATGGCATGGGTGGCGACGAGGAAGCTTGGATCGCCTTAGGACGTACGGCCCAAATCTTAGACAATTTGATCGCCCAAGGTAAGGCAAAACCGATGATCGTGGTTATGACAAACGGAAACGCGGATCAAGAGGCCGCTCCGGGAGAATCCAGCCTAGGTTTAGTTAAGCCGAATATGCAACTACCTAAAACCATGGAGGGTAGCATGGAAAGCAGCTTCCCGGATGTCATTAAGTTTATCGAGAGCAATTACCGTGTGGAAAAAAAGAAATCCAACCGTGCGATAGCCGGACTTTCCATGGGTGGTTTCCATTCTTTGCATATATCTAAGCAATATCCGGATATGTTCGATTACGTGGGATTATTCTCTGCCGCTATCCTCCCCCGCGAAGGCTCCGAATCTCCCATCTACCAGAATATGGATGAGAAGCTGAAAGTACAATTCGGCAAGCACCCGAAATTATACTGGATCGCCATCGGTAAAACCGACTTCTTATACAAGAACAACGTAGACTATCGTAAGAAACTAGACGATAGCGGCTACAAATACGAATACTACGAGAGCGACGGCGGCCATATCTGGAAAAACTGGCGCATCTACCTCACAAAATTCGCCCCAATGTTATTCAAATAACAAAATACCCCAGTTGTAGAGACGCGGCATGTGCCGCGTCTCTATGACCTAGCTACAGTCATGTAATTACAACGTATTCTTAAGGATACGCTTAAATACAATATCTCTGAGATTACGGGCGATCGGGATTTGATAGGATTCGATACGTAATCTATTCCCTTCTACCAGATCGACACGATCCGCATTAATTATATACGATTTATGCGTTTGGAGAAATTGATCATCGGGTAGGGATTCCCCGATCCGCTTCAAGGTTGAATGGGTCAATACTCTACCGGAAGTAGTATAGATACTAACATAATTTTCCAACGCCTCTACAAATAAGATATCTCTTAGGTAAATCTTACGCATTTGCTTCTCGCTTTTCACGAAAAACGAGGCATCCGCATCCGGCGTATTCTCCCGAGCCAACAGGTCGTGCACCTTATTCACGCCTTTTAAGAAACGCTCAAAGGAAATAGGCTTCAGCAAATAATCCACGACATCCAGCTCATACCCTTTCAAAGCATATTGCTCATAAGCGGAAGTAACGATCACTTTGGGAGGCTGGTTTAAGGTCGCCAATAAATCCAAACCGGAAAGATAAGGCATCTCGATATCTAACAAAAGTAAATCCGGCTGCTGAGTTTTCAACAGGGTATTTAATTGGATAGCGTCCTCACATACACCGGTCAAGGAGAGAAAATCCACTCGCTCCACATACGATTGCAATCCTTTACGGGCCATCGGCTCATCATCTGTTATCACGCAGGTTATTGTCATATTTCTTCTATTTCAATCATTAATTCCGCTACGAACTCAGTCTCTTCTTTCCGGGTTTCCAAACGGTGCTTACTGGGATACAATAAAGATAATCGGCGGCGTAAATTTACCAGACCGATGCCTTTACGTTGCCGTTCATCCACCGATTTACGCAACGCTTCGTCCTCCGCTGAAAGCTCGGGGATGGAGTTTCGTATAAACAAACTGATCCGGTTATTTTCCCATTTCATGATAATATCCAATTGATAATCGCCACCTACGTATTTAAAAGCGTTCTCTACCAACGGGAGGAAGAGTAACGGATAAATATTCAGTTCATTCAATTCGGGCGGAAACTCTACACGCAACCGCAGGCGTTCACTCATACGAAGCTTACGCAAAGCTATATAAGTTTTCAAATAATCAATTTCTTGTAGGATACTGACCTTCTGATTACCGCCATACAGTTGGTAACGCAAGAGTTCGGATATCATCTCTAACGTGCGACGAGGCGCCTTGTTACTTTCATCAATCTGGAAATAAACGGTATTGAGCGCATTAAACAAGAAGTGAGGATGATATTGGGATTTCAAGAACTTCAATTCCGTCTGTAATTGATCATTCTTGATCTTTTCGAGTTGGATACGCTGCTCGGCGTAATCTTTATCCAATACTTGAGCTCGCTGAACATTATAGACCATAAACGCAAACAAGCTCCCTATCACGTTCGCGATTATTATATCGTCCATATGGAAAGTATCACCGATAAATATACGGGTTATTGCCAACGTAGCATTCACACCCAATATAATAAATAAGAAAGGCATTCCATACGATCTCCAAACAAATTTCCACCTATTCGGTTCTTTCGCTCTTCGGCTCTTCTCGATCTGGCTTCCAAAGTAAATAAAAAACAAATAAGAGACAAAGATTAGAATCACGATCTCTAGGATACTATTCCCCAAGGACTGTGTCCAGTAGTGTCCTTCTTTCGTATAATCCGTTACCCAGCGGATACAAGAATACAAAGAGACCGCAAAAATCAAGGCATATATCCACTTATATATCTTTTTCATAAACCATTTGTCTAGAGGTTTCACAAATTTATTCTTTTACTTTCATCTACGCTATGCTTCCGGCGAGATTCTTTCACCTCCAAACCACGATTTATACGATAGGTCAAAGAAATACCGACTACCGTCCGGTTCATCCGCTCTTTTATAAAAGCGTGCTGGGTAGGAGTCATCACGCTCATTCTCGATACATTCGAATGGAAAATATCCCGTGCGAATAACTGGATCGTTCCCCGACCTTTCCATATCTTCTTCTGGATACCGGCATTTATTTGCCATAACGGATAGATCGCAGCTTGTCCCGCCGCCATTTTCCCATTATAGAAACCGATAAGTTCAGCGCTCCAAGTCCGGGCAAAGCTAAACTGATTCGAGATCCCGATATTCGGTGTCCATCTCTTATTCACCTTTACTTGATAATTCTCCGGTAAACGATACCGGTTATAGATCAAGGATGCGCTGACGTTCACGTTCCAAAATGAGGTTAGCGGTAATTGGGAGGTACTGAGCCGGGGACCTACGCTGACGCGGGAAGAGAGATTTTCCGGTGAGACATAAACGACATAGTTCCCTTGATCCAAATAGCTCTTGATAATTACATCCTTCGTATAATTGAAAGCAAGCCCCACCCGGAATAAATCGCCATGTATATAGGCCAGTTCCAGATTATCGGATAATTCCGGGCGTAATAAGGTGTTACCTTTATCATACGTATACTCATCGTGGATATATACAAACGGATTCAGGTCCCGGTAATTCGGACGGACAATCCGTTTGCCATAAGTAAGCGACAGACTATTCCCATTCCTCAAGGCATACTGAACAGAAAGCGTTGGGAACAAGTGCGTATAATGATTGGTAAACGAGGAGTCTCTTTGATAAGCGTTACCCGATTGTTCGCCCTCTATGCGGGTATTTTCCAGACGAAGACCTGCCTCCAGACTTATAGAAGAGAATTTGGCGTCAAGCTGTACATAGCCTGCGTTTATATTCTCGTCATACTGAAAATCACAACTCAAGTCATGGTCCGGTTGCCAAGAGTCACCTTGTAACCGATTATAATCAGCGTTATTATCAATAGAGACAAAAGAGGTCTTGGCGCCTGCATGGAACGTGAAGGATTTCGAGAAAGGCCACACCAGATTCGCTTGTCCGGAGTATAAATGGATTCCTCCATCCATATCCCCAAACAAGGTATCTTGGCTATTCAAATATTGGTCTTCCTCGTATCGATAACGCAAGTAGTCCATAGAGGCATCCAAGACCCCGCCATCGGAGTTAAAGGTATGTGTTAAACTTAAAACAGCCGTAAAATTATCCTGCGAACGATTCTGGTCGTTCAAGGTACGAAGCAAACCTCCGGTTTGCGGAGATCGCTTAGGAATGGATGAGTTCATGTCTCCCTCAACCTTGCTACCCGCCAGATTTCCATCCGTGGAAAGCCCTATCGTAGTCTTTTCCGACATTTGATAATCGATCCCGAAACGATAATAGTTTGACTTATTCTTCCAAGTTCGATAGGAAGATTGCGTCATCTGCCCGGTCTCCCCTTCCGGCCGCCAACCTTCCAGATAGCTTCTCTCCACATACAAATCATCGTAATCATTCTTCCGGGAATAGGAATAAGAGAGATAGAAGTTGAACTTATTCGTCCGCAGATTCAAGGTAGTAGAAGCGAAACCTTCCCCATATTTACCTTGGTCATAACTACCATTTACCGAAAGGTTCATTCCCCTTCGCAATATCTTCTTCGTACGTATATCGATAATACCGGAGTTTCCACTAGCGTCGTAACGTGCCGATGGCTGCGTAATCAAATCGATTTTATCCGTAATGGAGGCAGGAGTCGATTTTAAGAGGTTGACAAGATCTTGCCCCGATAAATAGGTCGGCTTACCATCCATCAAGATATTCGCCCCGTTTTGACCATTCAGGAAAATCGTACCATCGTTTTGTATCACGACTCCCGGCAAACTGGTCAACACGTCGTAGACATTCCCTTGGCTTTGGGTGATAGAGGCATCCAGCCTATAAGTCATCTTCCCCGGTTTCATCTCTACCGTAGGGAGCTTAGCCATGATCACCACTTCCTGTAACTTCTGGTCCGCTATCGTATCGACCTGTCCCCAACCACAAAAAGGGGTAATTATCAATAGAACTATTATAAAAAGATTCCTGCTCATGTCGTTTTTATATCAAAATTACATCAGCAGGAATATCCAATCAAATTATTGTGACCAACGGAAGTATCCGGGGGATGAAAGGTAAGAAAACCTTTTATATAGTCGGTTTATCCACCCGTCCGGCAAATAAGATAGCGCCCGTACTCTTCTCCTTTAGGACATAGCCGAAGGGATGGTCAAAACGAAGTTCGGAAATAGTAGGGGCAGGAGAATCCATAGATAGATTCATATCAGCCATAGTCACGGCAGCCGCCTCTGTTCCGGACTCGTTTACCTCAATAAAGGTTTTCTGTTTTACCTCATTTACATATACAGAGGCATCACACATCATCGAGAAATCAGCCAAAACCGGATCAAATGCGTCTGAAATCCCCATCACTCGCATGATCTCTTTCAAATCCATCGAAGGAGACTCAAACTTGAACCGCGGAAGATATAGTTTCAGATTCTGCCGTTTCATCTTATCAATCCAATGATTCCACTCCGTATCATCCAGCCCTTCGATAAGGCGACTCAACGCAACTTCATCGTCTGCGCTAGGCATGAATACGACAAGGCTAAACGCACCATTGCCATAAGGTAACTCCACGACAGAAACCTTATCGTCTACATAGCAATCAGTAGTATTCTCCTGCCGCATGGTGGGTACTTTTATCTCCTCCCCACTATTCAAATAAAAAGGTTCGTCTTTCGTATCCTTTTCCTTAAACTCCGAAGTCCATACCCCCTTAAAATAAATAGCGTTAATCAAAAGAGAGACGGCATCGGAAGAAGAATCATCAAGGATCTTTTGTATTAAATTATTCGTCTTATCGGCACACCAACGGTTTACTTTATCCTTCGTCCATCATTAAACGGCTCATTGTAAACCTCTGCGTTATAATACATCTTATTGGTCTTAACAAAAGATTCCAACACCTTAAAGTCGTTCCTAACCCACACGCTATTGGCATTGGTAAAAATCGTACGTCCATCCAATTTAGGCAGCTCCGTTTGCATCATTTGCGCATAGGCGTTTATCTCTTCGTAGGTAAAGTTCTCATAGCCCAAAGTCTCTTGGATCTCCTTATAGGTATTTCCATCCGCGCCATTCAGGACCATGCCCAAACAAAGGTTCACACTCAAAGGAGATATACAAAAGTCAGCCTTTTGCCTACGAGCCATCTCTCTATAAAAATCGAAAGAGAATTTTTGTACTTTCGCATTTACCTCGGCGGATTTAGAGGTCAAGGGAATGTCATATCGTTCCGTATCCTGACCGAAATTATCTCCCTCCAAATCATTTTCGCAGCTTGTCAATGCAAATAACGGGATGCACAGGCATAAGAATAGGTAGTAAGTGCTTTTCATAATACAATGATTTAAATGTTCCTATATATAATATAGATGCGCAAGATACACATAATGTTGCATTTTATCTATCTTATTTAAAGACATTAGATTGTTTTCACTCGCCGTTTTATACTTAAATAAATTTAATGTACGCACGTACATTAATACCGTATCAAAATATCTCCATCAACAAACAAGCAATGCTTCCAGTATGAAATCTCCTACTTTTGCCTTCTGAAATGAATAACTTGCGGCTTGTCGAGTGAATAACTAACGAGTATACCCAGTGAATAACTAACGGCTTTAGAAGTGATTAGTTATTCACTTCTAAACGCTTTTTCCAGCTGTTGATCAAGCAAAATTCTCATTTCCATAAAGTCATCCACGAAGAGGCTTTTCTGTCTTTTTGAGTAGTATTAGAGCTTTTCCATAACATCTCATTTCCACAGGAATCACAAGATAAAGGAGGGGAGATAACAATAAACAGTGCTTTTCCAATGAAAAAGACCGTTTTCGATACACATTAGGCGACAAAAGCCTACACATACGGTCGCGTTAAGCAACGCCAGTAGTGCCATTGGGCATTATAAGCAGTCGCAAATAGGGTTGTAAGTAGTCGTGAATGGGCATTCTTACCTCCTTATAGCCCTATCGTAACACCGTTTTTCCCTCCTTTTGCTCCATCAGATATGAATTACGATGAATTATTTTCGCTAGAACAAAAGGCTATTTTTCGGCATTGCTCTATCAATGAACCGATTGCTGATTTATTTTTTCAAATTCAAGCACAAGACGTACCTTAGCCCGGAAAAACCGATTCTCCGGGACTTCCGATTACAAATTGTCAATCCTAACAGATTGTCATATCCTTCGATCGTCTTTCTCGAAATCTCTCAAAGATGATTATCAATTCAATAAAAAAACGTATTTTTGTCACATACAATCTATAAACAACCCAAGATATGGAAGTGACAGTCAAGAAAGTAGAAATTACCTTACCGGAGGTAGACATGGCCTTGCTCAAAGAACTGGCCAAGAAATTCGGTTGGAATATCGGCAGGAAGAAGTCCGGTATAGAGAAGGGACTGGAGGATATCAAGGCAGGAAGGGTTTATAAGGCCAAAGATATGGAAGATCTAAAAAAGCATTTGCTAAATCAATAAACCATGTACGACGTACAGACTACCAAGCAATTTGATAAGAGTTTCAAGAAATGCTTGAAAAGGAATTGCAATCCAGAACTCCTATGGGAAGTTATCGGCATTCTTCAAGAAACCGGTTCCCTCCCAATGCAATATCACCCCCATAAACTAAGCGGTAAATTTGAGGGCTTATGAGAATGCCATATTAAAAGCGACTGGCTCTTAATATGGCAACAAAACGATACCGAACTGGTCTTGATCATGACCGATACCGGTACACACGCTGATTTATTTTAAGACTTGGGATGATCCACTCGGCCTGCGAATAAAATGGCACCCGTACTATTCTCCTTTAAGACATAGCCGAAGGGATGATCAAAACGAAGTTCCTTTAAAGTGGTAGCGGGAGGAAGCGCACTTGTATCCATATCTACTATCGTAACAGCGGCGGCTTCCGTGCCGGACTCATCGACCTTAATAAAGGTATTTTGTTTTATCAAGCCTATAAATAAAGGCTGTTCGGTTGATATATTCGTGAAGTCTGCCTCCGACTTAAAGGCATCCTTGACTCCCAATGTCCTCATCACATCTGTTAAATCCATACTTGATTCCATCGTAAAGCGAGGCAAATAGAGGTCGAACGAATAAGAACTCAGGTTACTCATCCACTGGTTCCAACGATCCGCATCCAAGTCCGCAATCAACTCATCTAGCGAGGTTTTCTTCTTATCGGACGGCATAAAAAGAACCAGACTAAACGCTCCGTTTCCATAAGGTAATTCCACGACAGATACCTGCCCATCACCATAATAATAATTTGTCGCTTGTTGTTTCATGGTAGGAACTTTGATCTCTGATCCGTCCTTTAGATAGAACGGCTTGTCCTTTGTATCTCCCTTATCGAACTCCATTTTCCACACTCCCTTGAAATAAATGGCGTTGATCAGGCATGCCAATGTATTGGGACTGATTGTCTCCAGCATCTTAGGGATCAAATCATTCGTTTTATTGGCGCACCAATGGTTGATCTTGTCCACCGTCTCCATATTGAACGGCTCGTTATAAACCTCGGCATTATAATATGTCTGATTGGTCTTTACAAATGGTTCCAGCATTTGGAAATCATCCTTGATCCACATACTATTCGCGTTCATGAAAATAGTACGACCATCCAACTTGGGAAGCTCCGTCTGCATCATTTGGGCATAAGCGTTTATCTCCTCGTTGGTTAAGCCCTCATAACCTAAGGCTTCTTGTAGCTCTGTATACGTATTACCATTCGCCCCATTCAATACCATACCCAAACAAAAGGAGGCGCTTAAAGGAGAGATACAAAAATTCGACTCCTCCTTGCCAGCCATTTCCTTATAAAAATTAAAAGCGAACTTCTGCCCTCTAGCGTTTACCTCTATCGATTTAGTATCCAAAGGTATATCATATCGCTCAGTATCGGTTCCGAAAGGTTCTCCGAAAGAATCATTGTCGCACCCCGTCAACGCAAACAAAGGTATGCAGAGACAGAGCGACAGGAATTGGTAATTGTTGGTCTTCATAACTTGATATTTTTAATGTCCTTATATCTAATTGATGAATAGGTCTCCGTAAAAGTTGCATCCCGCCTATATATTTCACGACTGTGCCCCAACGAATGGAAATGTAGGGATATAATAAAAGCCGTATCACTGCGGATCAGTTATACGGCTAAACTGGAGTAAGCTATGACGGGAGATGATGATCAGCGATTATGCTTGATCAAGTTCATGAACTCCTCGCGCGTCTTGGCTTGTTGGAAAAAGCCGGTGAAATCAGAGGTAGTCGTCAAGGAATTTTGTTTCTCCACGCCACGCATCTGCATACACATATGCTGCGCCTCGATCACGACCATCACGCCCAACGGATCCAAGGTCCTCTGGATGCAATCCTTGATCTGCATCGTCATACGCTCCTGTATCTGGAGGCGGCGGGCGAAGATATCCACTACCCTAGGGATCTTGCTTAAGCCCGTAATATATTTCTTGGGGATATAAGCCACGTGGGCCTTGCCGAAGAAAGGCAACATATGATGCTCACAAAGGGAGAAGAAATCGATATCTTTCACGATAACCATCTGTTTGTAATCCTCTTCCTGAAACATGGCGGAACGGAGCACCGCCTCCGGGTCCTCATGATATCCCTTGGTTAAAAACTGCATGGCTTTCGCCACACGTTCCGGCGTTTTAAGCAGACCCTCACGCTCCACGTCCTCACCCAGCAAACCCAATACTTCCTTATAATGGCCGGCCAAAGCTTCCCGGGCACGTAGCGTCTCTTCGTTTACTTCTGACATTCTCTTTAATTTAGGGGAATTTTTATCTCTTCTCGTACGATATACATTTCCTTTCCGTATTTCGGGAAAGCACCCATCAACAGGCGCATCATATGATAGGCCTCCTCATGCGAGCGGAAATCTCCCACACGCAACTTCCAGAACGGGGCGTTGTAAGTGACATACGTCGGGATCTCTGGAAAAAGCTCCTTGATTTCCTTCTCCTTACGAAAAGCCTCGTCTTTCGAGACCCGTTGGTTATTACCGGAAAATACCTGCGTACGATACCCTTGTACCTTCAAGAAGGTAAGGCTATCGGTCGTCTCCACGTTCGCTCCACGCATACGCTCACCCACCATCTCGCGGATAGCGGCGGATTGATTGATAACGACCTCGCCTTTTCCCAAACCGGATCTCTGCAACGCATCGAATATGGTCGAACGCTCACCTTCCAACGCCGTCTGAGCGAATAAAGATGAAGTACCGGCCATCATAAAGGCAAATAGCAATAAGATACAAGGAATTCTTTTCATAGATAGAATATTAAAAAGAGTATCTTTCCCCATTCATTGAGGGGAAAGATACCTTCTTATTATGAATTAATTAAAAAGCCTCGATAATCGGCATGAATTTGTCAACGGCCAAAGAAGCGCCACCGATCAAACCACCGTCTACGTTCGGTTTAGCGAACAATTCCTTAGCGTTACCGGCGTTACAGCTACCACCGTAAAGGATCGTGCAGTTATCAGCTACCTCATTGCCATATTTAGCGGCCAAAGTAGCGCGGATGTGAGCATGGATCTCCTCAGCTTGCTCAGCGGAAGCAGTCTTACCTGTACCGATAGCCCATACCGGCTCGTAAGCCAAGACGATCTTGCCGAAATCCTCAGCGGAAAGATCGAACAAAGAACCAGCGATCTGAGCGTCTACTACCTCGAAGTGCTTGCCAGCTTCTCTCTCCTCCAAAACCTCACCGATACAGAAGATCGGAGTCAAACCGTTAGCCAAAGCCAACTCAACCTTCGTCTTCAAGATTTCCGGAGTCTCATGATAATAAGCACGTCTCTCAGAGTGGCCTAAGATCACATATTTCGCGCCAGTAGAAGCTACCATAGCGGCAGAAACCTCACCTGTATAAGCACCTTTTTCCTTGTCAGCGCAGTTCTCAGCTGCAACACCGATCTTGTTTGTATCGATAGCGGCAGCAACGCTTGCCAAGTGAGTGAACGGAGTACCGATGATCACATCGCAATTCGGAGTCTTACCCTTCAAAGCCTCGTCCAAACCTTTAGCCAAAGCAAGACCTTCAGCAAGAGTAGTGTTCATTTTCCAGTTTCCTGCAACAATATTCTTTCTCATAACTTAATAATTTAAATATGTAATACAAATAAATCTCTATTCAGATTCTTTTCCTTTCCGGCGACGGCGATTGCGCAAGGCATCGTATCCCCAAACCAGCAACAAAGGTACGGTAAAACTTAATAGGTTGGTTATTAGCCGGGCATCTTCTTTCGCTTTCCAGTCGGTATTTCCTTCCAGATAGCCGTTTACGATCGTTTTCAGGTCTTCTTCCTGTGGGATATCGTTGTAATGCCACTTCATCAAGATCGTACCTTTCTTCAGCAAGACCAATCCCGGATTGGAGCGGATGATCGTTTTCAAAAGGACATCATCGGCCATAAGAAACGGATACTCGGCACCGGTATTATCGCTCCATGTAGCGATAGCATCAGCGGAAGAACCCGTCACGCAATAGAAGCCCAAGCCGTTCTCCAAGGCGTAATCGTATACGTTATTAATCTCGTCGATACGCTCATCATCCGCATTCTCCAGACGGGGAGCGATCAAAAGGAAAAGACCTTTCGGGTCGTTCAGCAACTCATCAGTCACGTCTGCGTCATTCTCATTATAGATATGAAATGTGGTAACGGGGGGAACGTATCCTTGTTTGATCAGCTTGGTCTTTGAATCCACGAAAGTCCACGTGCTATCATCGGCCGGGGCGTTCTCCAAAGAAAATTCTTTCTGTACGCCATCCTTCTCGTAAATAAAAGAATACGCATATTCATCCTCGGGCGCACCTTCCGGTATCGACATCAAGGCAGGGATATTCGCACCCAACTTATAGGGACGGAAATCCAAGATCGGCAAATGATTATAATTCCGGTAAGCGAAACCGATAGCGAAGACATATGCCCACAAGGCCACGAACCAGTAGACATGGTAGGTATAGCCTTGTAAAAGCCGCTGATTATGGATGAACACGTAAATAGCGGCGGCCAAAAGTACGACATTCTTATAGAAGGTCTGCCAATTACTGATCACCAAGGCATCCCCGAAGCAACCGCAATCCGATACGGGATTGAAGATCGCCAGATACAGCGTCAGCGGCGTCATGAAAGACATCATCAGCAAGGTCAAGAAGGTCGTATACCGCCGGTACACCCCCAATAGCATACAGACCCCCAGCATGAACTCCAGAGCGGACAAATTAAAGGAGATCAATACCGTAAAGGGTTGCAGCTTATCCAGCCCAAAGGAAGTCAGATAGTCGCCAATCTTAATGGCGCCTCCCATGGGATCGACAGCCTTCACCGTCCCGGAGAAAATAAAGACTACTCCCAGTAACAGGCGGCAGACCTCCGCGATCACTTTCTTTACGGTTTCCTTATATTCCATGTAGCTCACTCCTCGCCAAACTCCAGCTTAATCAAGCCGAAGAGGGCATAATTGATCATATCCATGTAGTTAGCGTCCACTCCCTCGGAGACGAGTGTCTTGCCTCCATGACTCTCGATTTGCTTGGTCCGATAAATCTTCATCAAAATAAGATCCGTGTACGAGCTGATACGCATACTGCGCCACGCCTCATCATAGTCGTGATTCTTGGCGTACATCAGTTCCTTCGTCTCAGTGATGTATTTATCGTATAATTCCAAGGCTTTATCTATCGTGATATCGGTCGTATCCGCGAATCCCAACGCCAACTGGATCAAACCGATCACGCCATAATTAACGATGGCGATAAACTCCGGACGGATTCCCTCGTCCACCATGCTCGTCCCCTTAATCTCCAAGCTACGGATACGGTTCGCCTTGATAAATATTTGGTCAGTAACCGACTGGGGACGCATAATCCTCCACGACGGCCCGTAATCCTTCAACTTCTTCCCGAACAACTCCCGGCACAGGGAGATCACTTGCTCGAATTGTTCCTTTGTATTTGGCATACTATCCTAGATTATACCCGCGAATATAGGAAAAAAGACGTAGATGTTCTCGAAAATTCAAGACAACAAAAGCTAATAAGATAAATGAAAAGAGGTTACAACGAAAAGGAGCCACTTTATAAGCGGCTCCTTTTCGTTTTCTTACATCTTATATATCGTTATGAACAGCGTAATGAGCGTCCTAAGCGCAACACGGTAGTCTTTGTGATACCGTTCAATTCGCAAAGTTTACTAACGGAAGTACCGTATCTTTTAGCGATAGCGCCAAGCGTATCACCGGATTTAATACGATGATAAACCGGAGTAGCCTCCACATCATTCATTGTATTCGTATTTTCTCCTAAAGAAGCGGTAGCGGAAGAACTTGCCTGTACCGTGATTTTCTTAGAAGATCCGGAAGCGGTCGATTTCTTTTGAGTTTGAGCTTTTGGAGTCGCTTTAGCCGCGGTTTCCACACCGGCACTACAACGAATGGACTGGCCGATACGCAGCATGGAAGTACCTTTCAATCCATTTAAGCGGCAAAGCTCATTCACTGTTGTACCATACATACGAGCGATCTTGCCTAATGTGTCACCGGATTTCACACGGTGATAAACCATTTGCTCATTTGAGGATGTATAAATATTACTCTTGCGTCCATTGATCTTTACATTGTGGAATACATATTGATCTTGGTAAGGCACACAACTCTCGAAATCAATAATATCGGCAGGATTAAGAGCCTGACCTAAGAAACGAGTCTCGAAATGCAAGTGAGAACCGGTAGAACGTCCTGTATTCCCCCCCAAGGCGATCGGGTCTCCCGCATGAACGATATCATTTACACCAACCAAAAATTTAGATAAATGGCCATATACAGTCTCCAAACCATTCGGATGACGAACCACTAAATAATAGCCATACCCTCTGCGCTCGAAATTCTTAATACGTACCTTACCATCGAAAGCCGCACGGATTGTATCACCGATCTGTACCTTTAAATCAACCCCTTTATGCATCCGACGCCGGCGAGGGCCATACTTAGAGGTAACCCGGATCATCGTATCGATCGGCAAAACAAACGCCGAACAATCAATCACGCAAGAATCCGGCATATCTACCTTTTTACCCCGGAAAGGATTCACCCATTCATTTGTCCATTCGCCATATAATTCATCGGCAGGGAACATCAAGTTCTCTCTCGCCTCCAACTCCGCTTTCTCATTAATCTCCGCAAGCTCCTTCAAAGCCATATCTTTCTTAAAGCCAACACGGTCGGCCATTAACTCAGATACACGCTTGTCCATAAGTTTGTGGGTTGGATGATTGGGAGTCTCCGGAGTTTCCGGTTTCACCGGATTCTCCGCATTTGCAGTCGATACCATCACAGCGGCACAACAAATGAATAGAAATGTCTTTATACTCATTTTTTGATAACTTTCATTCTTATAATTCAGGATAAAACGGCAATACCCGGCATCTCTGCCTGATTGTCAACTTGTCAAAGTTCGGAAATTTGAATAAGCCGACAAAATTGATTAACGAAAAATTTCTGCAATGACTTTGAATAAAAGCAAAACAAGCGAATAAACAAGTTAAATATCAAAGGCTTACAGAACAATATGTTTCACAACATATTAGCTAATCATTCCCCAATTTATCTTCCTTGTGAACAGAGTTTTAAGCCTTTCGCTCAATATCCGGTGCTGTTCGGACAATAATTCGGGGTCTTCGTCAAGAACTCCTTGAGCGATATCCCGCGCATATTGAAGTATTTGTCCATCGGCCGCCAAGTCCGCTATTTTAAGGTCTATCCCCTCGCCACTTTGCCGGGTACCTTCCAAATCTCCATGTCCCCGGAGACGGAGATCCGCCTCAGCGATCTCAAAACCATTCGTACTGTTCACCATAATCTCCAGTCGCTTACGAGTGTCATTACTTAGTTTATAGGAAGAGACCAAGATACAATAAGATTGTTCAGCACCACGTCCTACCCGGCCACGAAGCTGATGAAGTTGAGAGAGGCCGAAACGTTCAGCACTCTCGATCACCATGACGGATGCGTTCGGCACGTTCACGCCAACCTCTATAACCGTAGTAGCCATCAAGATTTGCGCCTCGCCGGAGATAAACTTCTGCATCTCGGTATCCTTATCCGCCGCTTTCATACGGCCATGTACCATACATACCTTATATTCTGGAAAGACCTCCTTGAACGTCTCAAAACCGGCCTCTAAGTCTTTATAATCCAGTTTCTCATTTCCTTCAATCAAGGGATATACCACATAAACCTGACGCCCCTTTTGTATCTCTTTCCGAAGGAACTCATAAAGTTGTGCCTTTTTATTATCATAGCGATGAAGCGTCTGTATCGGTTTACGTCCCGGAGGTAACTCATCAATCACCGATACATCCAGATCCCCATACAAAGTCATCGCCAAAGTACGGGGAATCGGGGTAGCCGTCATCACCAACACATGCGGCACGATCGCATTCTTCGTCCAAAGGCGTGAGCGTTGCTCCACACCAAAACGGTGCTGCTCATCGATAATCGCTAATCCCAACGAAGAGAAAACCACTGTCTCCTCAATCAACGCATGCGTCCCGATCACGATCTGGATCTCACCGCTGGCAATAGCCGGTAATATCTTATCCCGCTCTTTCTTCTTGGTAGATCCGGTCAAAAGAGCGACCTTAACGTCCATATCTTTCAGGAATCCCATGATCGTCGCATAATGCTGGGTTGCCAATATCTCGGTAGGAGCCATCATACAAGCTTGGCAATGATTATCTATCGCCAATAGCATAGACAATAAGCCTACCAAAGTCTTGCCACTCCCCACATCACCTTGCAGCAGGCGATTCATCTGCCGCCCGCTACCCATATCGATCCGGATCTCACGGACTACCCGTTTCTGGGCGTTCGTCAACTCAAAAGGAAGATACTCTTTATAGAACGTATTGAAATAATGGCCGACCGTAGGGAAAACGATCCCTTTTAGCTTCAGTTTCCGAACGCTAGCGGTACGTAATATATTTAATTGTATGAAGAAAAGCTCGTCAAACTTCAAACGTAACTGGGCGTCACGCAACTTAGCGGCAGATTCCGGGAAATGGATATTCCGCATCGCCTCTGTCATAGACATCATATGGATCCGTTTCAATACGTCGGGGGAAAGCGTCTCCGGAAGTTCCCAGTTCAGCCAGCTTAACAACGTATATTGCAGGTTCTGGATCGCCCGGGAATTCAAGAAAGATTTCTTCATTTTCTCCGAGGTATTATAGAAAGGAGTCAAGCCATTCGCCACTTGATCAGCTTGCTCCATTGAGTCGATATCCGGATGCGGTATGTTATAGGTATGCCCGAACTCCGTAGGCTTTCCGAAAACTATATACTCGGTATTGGGACGATACTTATCTGTCACATAATTCAAGCCCTTGAACCAGACCAAATCGATCGTGCCCGTACCATCCGAGAACTTGCCAACCAGCCGTTTACTCCGCCCCTCGCCTAGCGTATCGAAATAGAGAATCTGGCCTTTCAACTGGATATAAGGCATATTCCCACTGATCTCGGCAACTTTATAAAACCGGCTGCGATCTATATATTTATAAGGAAAATAAAAGAGCAAGTCCTCATACGACGATATCCCCGCTTCCTTTTGCAGGATATCCGCCTTCTTGGGTCCTACTCCCGGCAAGTACGTAATCGATCGCTTATCAAGGTCCAGCATAACATCTATGAGTTTTTAGGGTTTACCGGGCAAACATCGCTTCCGCTATTAACAAATCAAAGGGCGTGGTAATCTTGATATTCTCACGATCACCGGGAACCGTATCAATCGCATGCCCCATCGCCTCCACCACGGAAGCGTCGTCCGTAAATAAAGACGAATAAGGTTGCTCATAGGCTTTTGTCAATAATTCCAAATGGAAGACTTGCGGGGTTTGTACAGCCATATAGCGGGAACGGTCCACCGGATGGCTCCCTTTTTCATCTGTCTCACGCAGGGAATCAATCATCGGAACAACCGGGATAACGGCTCCCGTGACAGCCGCTTTATCAAAGCAGGCCTCAACAACCTCCGGAGAGACGAAAGGACGAACGCCATCGTGCACAGCGACCAAACTCAGACCGCTATCCTCCTCCCCCTTCCGACGCCTCTCCGCCAAAAGCCAATCCAACCCATTCTTAACCGAGAAGAAGCGAGTATCTCCCCCTTTCACGATCGCATGCGGGACCTTGCAGCCGATTTCCTTGCAAAGCATATTCCAATACGGCTGATGATCCTCCGGAAGCACAAGGATTATACGTGCGGAAGCATCCCAACGATGAAAAGCCTCTAACGTATGCATCAAAAGAGGTTTCCCCCGCATAGGAATAAACTGCTTCGGCAGATCTCCACCCATACGAAGCCCTTTACCCCCGGCAACGATCAAGACGTACTTATTCATCAATCCAATTCCTCCAAAACTTTTTTAACTTCCTCATCCACTTTATACAGCTTCTCCTTGCAAAGCTTGATCAGACGAGTAGCTTCTTTTACCTTCTCGGACAGGATATCGACATCCAAGTCTCCATTCTCGATCTCAGCCACGATCTTACGAAGTTTCTCGATCGCCTCGTTATATGTTTCTTCTTTCTTCGCCATATTAATTATGTATTTATCGGACGGTTATAAAACCACCCTCTATGGTTTGATAATACTTTTTATTTCACCATCGATGAAGCGAGTCGTCAGTTCTTCGCCGGCTCGCAAATCAGAGGCATGTTTGATAATCTTGCCATCTTTCAAGGCTAAGCTATATCCCCTCTTCAATATATAATCAGGAGAAGCCATCTTGATAAACTGCTCCGTAAGCTGGATAAAACGCCCACTCTCGGAAAGTTTAGAGGTAATACCGTTCCGCAAGCGAAGTTCCGTATTCTCAAGCACCGACTGGCGGCGTGATAACAAACCCGATGCCATCGCAGGTAAACGGCTCGCTATCGTTTGCAGTCCCGAACGATTCCGCTCGATCCGGCTTGTCACGATAGAAGGGAAACGGGTCGCTACCAATTGTAAATAGTTTTTCTGTCGGGATAGAATATCCATAGCCAATAAACTCACGTCTTGACGCAAACTCTCCAACTCCTCACCAACGCTATCCATTCGGGAAATAAGGAACTCGGCGACAGCGGTCGGTGTCTTCATCCGGGTATGCGCTACCAAATCTACAACCGTATCATCCCGTTCGTGCCCGATACCCGTGATAATCGGTAAAGGGAATTGAGCGCAATTCGCCGCCAACAGATAAGAATCGAAGCTATTCAAGTCCGAGGTAGCCCCACCTCCGCGGATAATCACGACCACATCAAAAAGATCTTGATGTTGATAAATCCGGTCTAAAGCCGCTATTACAGAAGCCTCCGTCCGTTCTCCCTGCATCAAGGCGGGGAATAATTTGGTATAGAACGGATACCCCCCTTTATTCCGTGTCAACTGATTCATAAAATCCTCGTAGCCGGCAGCCGTCGGAGAAGTAATGATAGCGATTCTCCTAGGAAGTAGCGGAAAAGGCAATTCCTTATTCAGTGTAAAGACCCCTTCCTCCTGCAATTGGCGGATAATCTCCATACGCTTACGCACCATATCACCTAACGTATAAGCCGGATCTATATCAAGCACCGTAAGACTCAATCCATACAACTCGTGGAACTCAACAGACACCTTCACCAACACTTTCAAGCCGGAAGCGAACATCTGACCGGTCTCCATCTCGAAATAAGGTTTCAACATACGAAACGTCTTCGCCCAGATAGACCCTCGTACCTTGGCCACCAATTGCCCGGTCTGCACATTCTTCTCCACAAACTCCAGATAACAATGTCCGGAAGAAGTATTCACCCGCACATCGCTCATCTCCGCACGCACCCAGCAAGTCTCCGGGAAAGCCCTCGACAACGCACCCCGTATGCGGGTATTCAGCTCTAACAAAGATAGAGCCTCTTTCTCACCCGATAAGTTATTTAGATTCGGCCGCATATTTACGCTCTTGTTTATAAGCTTTGTACACATCCGGGATGCCATATCCCAACTCAGCGTCCGGTTGCTCAAACTTACTGCCGAAACGCTGCAAAAGAGAGATTATATCCTTATTCGTCAGACTGGGAAACGCTTGCCATAGACAAACACCCAACCCCGCTAAGATCGGCGTAGCGAAAGAGGTACCGTTCGCGTAACGGATATTCCCCGTAGGATCTATCACGCAACAGCCCGTACCCAAGGCAACCACATCCGGCTTCACCCGGTAATCCGCCGTAAAGCCAACAGAACTGAAATTACTTTTCTTCTTACGATCCGTGATAGCGCCCACTGTCAATATATCCGGGGCATCCGCTGGAAAGGTTATCTTTCCCCAGCTACCGCCCCCCTCGTTGCCGGCGCTACTAAACAACAAGATCCCTTTTGATGAAGCCATCTTAGCGGCACGACTGATCAAGGAAGTCCTCCCGTCCAATTGATCTTGATGATAGTTCAGGGCCTCTACATCAAAAGAGAAATACCCCAACGAAGAAGAGACCACATCCACTCCCACGCTATCGGCAAATTCCATAGCTGCCGTCCAATAATCCTCCTCGATGGGAAACTCCGAACGGCTATCCTCGCTCTTTATCAGCCAATATTCGGCTTGGGGAGCCGTACCGACCATCAAGCCCGGCGCATCAGCGGCCAAGCAAGATAAGACCTTCGTCCCATGATCATCCCCGATGAAAACGCTTCGGCCGGGGAAAACCACGTTATGCGTTCCTAATAACCGCAAGGAATCAAATACGCTGATCCGATCCACGTTCATGAAACCGGCATCGACCACGGCCACACGCATACCCTTACCCTTAAAGCCCGCCTCATGCAATTTGATACCGTTCAGCATCTTGATCTGCTCCTCGGCATAACCGTAAGGCGATTTCTCCGGTTTATCTATTGGCATAAACCGTGTCGTATCTTTCTCTTCCCTAGGAATATCGATTTCCTCGTCACCTTTCCAGACCCATTTCACGGAATCCACGATCGGGAGGCGCAAGAGACGCTCAGCGACCAAGCTATCCGGACTGGACACCACGACCGTAGAGAACCATTTACTCTCCAGCACCGGTTTTCCTCCATTGGCGGACAAGGTATCCAGATAAGCTTGAGCGATCGGCAAATCCGATTCCGATACCGATATACCTTGCCGGTTCCGTCGCTCGACAGACTCCTTGGAAAGATATTCCTCCGGGTTATCCAGCGTATAACCGGAATCCCCTTTATCTTTCAAATACACCCGAAAACGAAAACTTTCCCCCGCATGTACTCCCAAAGAAAACAAACTGAATACGAAAACGAATATTCCTATATATTTACTCATAGAACCTCACACAATTACGAATTACAAAGATAGATGATACCGCCGAATAAACAAAAAAGCCCGGCACTGGAATAGGCCGGGCTCATGTATAATTCTTCGTCTTATTCATTGATATTACAGATAGGGATCTCACGTTTAACACTTTGGCGTAAAGAAATCAAGGTCTCTGTAGCCGTAACACCCGGTATCTCTTGAATCTTGGAGTTCAAAAGTTCCATCAAGTGCTCGTTATCACGGGCATACAGCTTGATCAGCATCGTATACGGACCCGTAGTGAAATGGCATTCTACCACTTCGGGTATTTTCTCGAATTCCGGGACAACATCCTTGTACATAGATCCACGCTCCAATTTCACGCCGATATAGGTACATGTATTATACCCCAATATTTTAGGATTGATGTGATACCCTGAGCCAACGATCACATTCATATCAATCATGCGTTGAACCCGTTGATGAATAGCTGCACGAGATACACCGCACTCCTCGGCAACATCTTTAAAAGGAATCCTAGCATTCTTTGAAATAATGTTCAATATCTGCCGGTCCAGTTTGTCTATCTTCTCCATTTTAAATTCGCTTTATTATATGCATTCAGATTTAATGTATCAAAAGTATATAATAAATTTGAATCATATATCATTCTGAAAGAAAAAAGTAATCAATAAATAATAAAAGCGGGCAAAAAATGCTTTTTAGCATAATTTGCCCGCCTATTATCTTACAAACGTTCCGTTTCTATTTCTTCGCTACTTATTCTTTTACGATGTCAAGCAACTCAACCTCGAACTTCAATACGCTGTTCGGTTTGATATCTTGTCCTGCGCCACGTTCGCCATAAGCCAACTCAGCCGGGATCCAGAAGATATATTTAGAACCGACCGGCATGATCTGCAAGCCCTCAGTCCAGCCCTTGATTACTTGGCCAACACCGAACTCAGCCGGCTCACCACGATCCACGGAGCTATCAAACTTAGTACCGTCCAATAGAGTTCCGGTATAATGAACTTTTACCTTATCGGTAGCGGTCGGCTTCGCGCCTGTACCTTCTTTCTCTACCTTATATTGCAAGCCGCTCTCAGTCGTGATAACGCCTTCTTTTGTCTTATTCTCCGCCAAGAACTTATCGCCCTCTTCTTTTGTCTTCTTAGCCTCGCGAGCCTGAGCCTCTACGAAGTAAGTCTGCAAATATTGTTGAGCCTGTTGCGGATTCATCTTCATCGCGGAAGAATCCCCTTTGATAGCTTGGATAAAACCAGCGATCAAATCATCTACGTTAGCCTCGCCACCCGGCAAAGTCTTTAAGTTTTCCTTATAACCGGCACCTGTGCTGATACCAATAGCGTAGCTTGCGCTATCGATAGAAGTCTTCAAGCTCGCGCTTTTGTGAGAATCACCGCAAGAGGTGAAAGATGCGCTCATTGCTACAATCACTGTAGCGACTAATACACTTAACTTTTTCATTTTTCTTTAACTCTTATATATTATTTTTCGATATCTAATAACTCAACGTCGAAGATCAACGTACTATTCGGCTCAATAGCCTCACCTGCCCCACGCTCGCCATAAGCAAGGTTAGACGGGATAAACAATCTCCATTTAGAACCGACCGGCATCAACTGCAAGGCCTCTACCCATCCCGGGATTACCTGTGAAACACCGAATACGGCAGGCTCGCCTCTCTGTACGGAGCTATCAAACACCTGACCGTTGATCAACGTTCCGTGATAGTGGCATTTCACTTTATCGTTCGCCGTAGGTTTAGCGCCCGTACCATTCTTCAGTACCTCATATTGCAAACCGCTAGGCAACTCTACCACACCCGCCTTATGCTTATTGATAGTAAGGAACTCCTCACCGGCTTTCTTATTGATCTCCAGTTTCTCTTGTTGAAGCTTCATGAAGTAATCATTGATCACCTGTTTTGCCTCATCATAACTAAGAGCAGGTTTTGCCTCTGTTAAGACGTCATTCAATCCCTGTACAAAATCTTCCACTTGAAGATCCTTGATGCCTGAGTTCTGGAAATTATTTCCGATACTTAAGCCAAGCGCATAACTTACTTTATCCATTCTTTTTTCTTGTTCAACTAATTATAAGCCACAAAAGTAATGCTTTTAATCGTATAACAGCATTTTGTAAGAACTTTTTATTTCATTCAAAGCTTTTTACGAAATAAAGTCGTAACTTCGTAATATTATATATACATCTATACATTAAACAAGTAACAGATGAAAAAGTTAGTCATACTTACCGGAGCGGGAATGAGCGCGGAAAGCGGCATCTCCACTTTCCGTGACTCGGACGGGTTATGGGAGAAATACCGGGTGGAAGATGTCGCCACGCCGGAAGGCTTCGCCGCCAACCCTAAATTGGTTCTCGACTTCTACAACCAGCGCAGAAGAGAGTTATTGAATACGAAACCTAACGCTGGTCACCTCGGCCTTGCCGCCTTGGAGAAAGATTTCGACGTACGGATCATTACCCAGAATATCGATAACTTACATGAACGCGCGGGTAGCAGCCACGTGATCCATCTGCATGGAGAGTTGATGAAGGCATGCTCCGTAAGGGATCTGGACACGACCTACGATCTATCACCGGAGAATCCGGATATTCATCTGGGTGACAAGGACCCTCACGGAAATCAGCTACGTCCTTTCGTCGTATGGTTTGGAGAAGCGGTACCCATGATAGAGCCTTCCATCAAGCTGGTGGAAGATTGTGATATCTTCGTGATTATCGGCACCTCCTTAAACGTCTATCCTGCCGCCGGTTTGCTGAACTACGTGCGTCGGGGCCAGCCGATCTATTTGATCGACCCGAAAGATGTACGTACTTATCGCGACGATATCGAGCATATACAGGCCGGGGCCTCGGAAGGGGTCAAGAGGCTGACGGAGTTACTTACGCGGAATTAAACAATTCATACACTCATTAGGTCTGACGAAGGCAAGTATAAACACGAAGTCCTTGGCATGCGAACACATTGCCAAGGACTTGTTTTTTTATCCGCTTCCATCCTCACGGAAGTACTTACGGATGAACTTTAATTTATTACTTTAGTATTAATATTAATCCAATTCCCGCCTGTTCATCCGTCACGGATTACTTGGATCGATACCCGCACGGGAATTGTATGATTATCTTATTTCGTTTATTTCTTATTTCACGATTGCCTTTACAGCTTCCTCGCCGTCAACAGCTACCGCTACGATACCGGCAGGTACAGCGATTGTAGCGTTATCGGAGGTAAGAACAGTCTCAGCGACAACCTTACCTAAGATATTCGTGATAACGATAGACTTACCGGCTGCGCCTTGAACGGTTACAGTACCGTTGCCGGCTACGATAGATACGCCTTCAGCGTTAGCGCCTTCGATAGATGTTACCATATCCTCAGCGTCAGTCTTCCGGTATGCGTTGAAGATCAAGGCACCGTCAGAACCAGTCTTAGCAGCATTGAATTCAGAGTCGCCACGAGTCAATACCAAGCAACCGTTTTGCATCTTCAACCATGCGGCATATTGAGGAGCGATGGAACCGGCTACAGCTTTATCAAAACCTTTAGTAGCCTTACCTGTTGAAGTCAAACCATTCTCGTTATAGATGTTAGACTCGAACAAGAACTCATTTGCTTCACCTTCTTCTGTCACAACACCAGCCTTATCAGGATTTACGTAACGGAATGACCAAGTAACGTTCTTATGGTTGTCACCCTGCAAGTTTACGATGAAGTTCTCCAAACCGGCCTTCTTGTAATTAGCGATAATCGTCTCAACATCCAATTCAGCCGGAGTCATCTTCTCAAAACCGTTTGTCAATACATACAAACTGTCACCATAATGGATCGCTTTCACGAAACCTACGCGAGTGTAACCACCATCGATATCCATATACGGGGTCTTATATTCCTTACCCTTGATAAGAGCGGAGTCGGCGAAGCTTACCATATACTTACCATAGTTGAAACCCGGATGCGCTTTAGTTGCGTGTGAGCAATTAGCGGCATTAACAGGATTACCAGCATTATCGAAGTGATTATGCTCATACGTACAAGGAATACCCGGAGTACCTTCTTGATCGTCACGTGCCACGGAAACCAAATACTGAGGTTTGATAGTACCGGCACCACGATTTACCCATGCGGTATCAACGATGAACGCTAACTTGCCATCAGCTTTCTCCTTATTCCAGATACCTACATAATCAACAGTCTTGTCCGTTAAATTCTTGTTCCACTCATCCATCAAGTATTCCTTACGGATCTTCTCTACGAAGAACAAGCTATCAGCGGTTTCGCTCTCATTCAACACAGCGTTGTTGAAACGACGGTATAATGGAGAATCATCTGTCACAACGGCGAATGCGGAAGTACGGATCTCACGCTTTGTTCCAGTATCAAACTTATCATCCGTAGAACCCTGAGTCAAATCCAAGGTATTGTCATCTACAGAAGCCTTCAAACCGTTTTGAGCGGCACTAGAAGCATAATAAGATTTATCTTTTTGAGGAGTAGTATTATTATCTAACACAATCTCCATCAATTCAATAATATCATTATTCTTAGAGTTTGCTTTATAGACAAAAGCTTTCTTAATAACACTGTTGTCTTTTACCAAATAGTTACCATCAGCATCGAACAATAGAGTCTCCTGACCTTTATCTAAAGTAGGAACAGAAACCTTTTTGCCATCAACCACTACTTTGTCTGTAGACTTGAATCCGTTATAAGCAGGTGAATAGATCTTATCCCCTTCTGCAATCTTATATTTACGTACCACAGCCTCAACCAAAGCGTAATAATGCTTACCATCAATACAGTTGTTCTCTTTCAAGAAGAAGTTAGTCGGGGTAGAACCTAGAACATACTTCTTAGCTTTGCTGTCGTATGTTAAGTAGCTTTCGCCATTCTTGATCTGGTAAACATTTCTTACCAAGCTATCGCCAACACCATAGTTATCATCCTTAGCAACTACCACCAAACGGAAGTTTGTCTTATCACCATTCTCGTTTACACGAACGATAGAATCCTTACCGGCAGGAGTATACAGATATTTGTCTAATGCCAGACCATGCAAGTAATTGAATACATAAGTCTGAACCATAGCAGAATCCTCGGGCACATAGCGATAACCGATCTTCAAATCCTTAGCGTCCTTGATAGCGACGAAGCTTACGGTATCAGCGACAGATTCATTCTCATCATTCGTTGTATAGAAGAATACGTCCTTGCTGTCCTTAACGGCATACAGCTGGACATTCTCCGGAATTCCAACAGTTTTATATACACCTTTTTCTGCCATATCATTGAACTCACGGTTCTGAATGCTGATAGAAGAAGTAGAAGATATACCATTCTTCGTTACAACCCACTGAGCTGCTGGCATATGATTGAAGTCTTGACGTTCAGCTTGTTTAGCCCAACCAAAGTATCCTGCTAAGTTTGCCAACGCATAAGTACCCTTCAGCTCGTCTCTATCAGAGCCACCGGCCTTAAACTGAATCATATAAACGCCATCAGCCAAAGTAGTCGGAACCAATCCTGTGAAGTTCGTTCCCAAAGTGATCTTCGTACGTTGATCTTCCGGAGACGTTTTTTCACCTTTCTGAGTCTCTTTAGTGTTTACTGTCAACAACTTGTTTCCACCCAAGTTAGCCAAGTAGATGTATTGATTTTCCGCTGTACTTAATTTTGTTTTTCCGTTTGAAGAAGAAAAGCCTTCTTTTACAGACCACCAAGAGTTATCATTATCCTCTTTGATATCTTTAGCATATTCAGTTGCTTTACCAGAATTGGCAGTAAGCTTATAAACAACTTTTTTAACTTGAGCATACAGCTCATTCTTCTGCGCGTTATAAGTGAATTTAAATTGATAAGAACCTTCCGCACGTTTATCGGCACCAAGTTTATCGTAACCAAACTTCAGCATTGTAGGAGCCTCAGTAGCTTCATAATAAGCCGTATCAACTACCACAAAAGCATCCTCCCCATCAATTTTTTTGTCCTTAACTTGCAATTGCACATAGTCTGAAACTGTTGGTGTGGCGGCTAGAGTAGCCTCTTCCTCAACGTCAACTGCCTTCAACGCTGTAGCAGTCAAATGGTTTGTATTTCCCTTTGAAACCTCCGGGTTCATACTTAAGCCAAAATAACCTTCAGCAGAAACAGATTGCAACAACTTATTCAAATCCTCGGCATGCAACTGCATCGATGTTGGGATCTGATCCTTGTTGAAAGAGATAGAGACTTTGTCTTCTCCAACCACCTCAGCTTTCACTAAGATTATTTCCTTATCAGAACCCTCACCACGAGTTGCCAGATAAACAAACTTCTTACCATCTACATAAGAGACTAAAGTTTCGTCTTTAACAACCCATTCCGTAGCGCTACCGCCCAAGGTGGCCACTTTAGCCTCACTCTTCTTATCTGAAGCGACAGCCATGGAAGGATCCACAGCGAACGACAAACCCGTAGCCTTGTTCACGAAAGAGAACACATCTACACCCAGATTGTTCTTCTTTGCGGAAACTGTCCACATGGCTTGATTTAAGTCTGCCAATTCAAAGGTAGAAGCAGTACCTGAAACTGTAACAAACTTACCAAAATCAGCCTTATCATTACCAGCAGCCAAGAAATCGCTACCGCTCATAAACAAGACTGTTTGATCTTTTGCCAAATCTTTGCCCTCTACTGTCGCAGGAGTAGTAGAAGTTACTACATCCTCTGCAGGAGCAACAGCCCCAACATATGCCGCTACCGAACCTACCGAGAAAGCAGATACAAGCATGGCACTAGCCAGAAACGTTGTAAACTTTTTGTTCATAAATCGAAAATTTAATATTAATAATAGTGTTAATTAAATACCGTTCAACACTTTAAATCATCGACCACTACTCGAAAACGACTAGTCTAAACGATCGTCTAAATCTTGCGTTTTTTTAGTGTCGAAACGGGAGGTTTGTTGAAAGAATCGGTTGTTTCGTAGAGGATAACCTATCCTATTGATAAGAAAGAGAATAAGTGATAAAAAAATAGCTCGGAAGGGTTGCAAGTATCGAAGAAATGCGTACCTTTGCAAATGACTAAAAGAATCGATCGTTTAAACTAGTCGTTTCTGTCCCATAAAAAATTCTCAAATATCAACGTATTTAACTATACATTAATGTACGAGCGTACATTAAAAGAACAATTCATTTCTACTTTCAATTATCTATTTATATTTTACTTCCAATACAGACTATTTCCCGCGAATCTCCCTGTCAGTAAAACAGCATTCATACAATCCTTTTGACTGAAATAAAGCGCATATCGTGACATAGCCTATTCGTAAAAGAGGCAAGATAATAGGAAAAAGGAGGTTGTAAGCAGCGTTTTATGCGGCAAAGTACTACTTTTTACACACGAGTATCGACAAAAGCCTACGCTATCGGTCGTGTTTGGCAACGCCAATAGTGCCGTTGGGCATCGTGAATAGTCAAGAATAGGGTCGTGAACTATCAAGAATAGCCATCATAACCCTGTCACTTCCCTATCGTAACCCATTGAGATAGGTTTTTCATCCCATAAAATAGGAATTAGGATGAGCTAGTTTCGCTAGAACAAAAGAGCCTCTTTTGATATCCAACTATCCAACAAGCGATTAAATATATTTTAACTCAAATTTAAGAGTAGACTGTACATTCCCCCGCAATAATCGATTCTACGGGCGTTAAGATTACAAACTGTCAAAAAGAAAGAACTCGACACTGGGAGCCATTGGCTATCAATTCAGTCAAATAAAACAGCCTCTTTCCTTATTTCTTCTCCAATATGACTATATATTCATTGCACATCGTGCTAACCTTCTTCCCTGCCACATTAGTAGGACTTGTTTTGGAAGGCATCCTTTTGTTAGGTATTTCTCTAACAATAGTATCGATATGTGTAAAACCATTCTTCTCAAACATTTCAGCAGTAAAGTAATCTAATGGAATTTGAACCCCCTTAACCGTTCTGTTCCCTACGACATAACAAACGACTCCACCACTCTTTATTACAGACGCGACATTCTTTATAGAACAGCTATAATCATTAAGAAACGAGACCACTTCCAAATTTCTCTTTGGATCAATGCTCTTTATTTCGTCCAGTTCAGATTTAATGCTTTTAGTCTCAAAAAGTTCCTCTTTCTGAACTCGTCCCCCCATTAGGAGATTATCTAGTGTTTTAGCATTTTCAAAATTGAACCATTCATTTGCCCACCTTGAAAATTGTCCATAAGCAACGGTTGTTCTACTATCGCCATAAGGCGGAGAGGTTACAACCATATCAACACTATTCGGCTGTATTATATCGGAAGGGATTTCTATAGTACTATTAAAGTCATAGATACCTATATTACATGGATATTTTATACTATTAAACTCCTCAAGTCCATTTATATTTCTTATAACCTTTTCTTCAAACAATCGAAAGACATCCGGTTTGAAGTCTTTAATTTTCTCTTCCTTCATCCTAAACCGCTTAAATTCTCCATTCCTCGTAAACGACACCTCTCTAACAGTCTCGGAAAGAGGGACTTTAAAGAAATCAGCGAAATCTAAAGCCACACACTCATTAATTACTTGATAAATATAAGAAAGGCGCAAAAGGCTATCTCTGGAATACCAATAAGTATAATTAGAAATATTATCGAAGTTCTTATTCTTGACCTTATCTTCAGAATACTCAAAGAACAAGGCTTGCATCATTGAAAAAGTATCTCTGATACAAGATAAATCATAATGGGTTGTTTTTACATGGCTCATCAATCTAGCCAATGGATTAAGGTCTGTTCCTATCGCGTTTATACCTTTTATAGAAGCCTCAACTAACGATGTACCGCTTCCCATATATGGATCAAAAAGTAGCTCAACTCCATCCTCTGGCCTATATTCCTCTATTAGAGCTCTTGCTACTTGGGGAATCATCATCGCAGGATACGCATGATAGCAATGAGTAAATTCTTTGGTATCGGCATCCTTAAAGCTCCACCTATTATCAATCGTTCTTTTGTACATACCTTCCTTACTTATATTATGTGAGTGCAAATATACTCAATCGCTCACATATTGTGAGTACATAAGCATATATAAAACTATATTTTTGGGCAAAAATAACAATAATGATTAGAAAGACCGAGTATCAACTTGAAATCATCCTTAAGATAAAGGAGCTAAGAGAGGCCAACAATGTTAGCCAAAAAGAGTTGTCGAATCTCCTCGA
Organism: Parabacteroides sp. 20_3; assembly: GCF_964238835.1. Lineage (NCBI taxonomy): Bacteria > Pseudomonadati > Bacteroidota > Bacteroidia > Bacteroidales > Tannerellaceae > Parabacteroides > Parabacteroides sp. 20_3. Next base: position 379,581 of record NZ_CAXSNO010000005.1, read on the forward strand.
AGTGGCTCCGGGCTTAATAGGGAGTATAGAAAGCCCTAAATTTCCACATAAGTACACCCTTAGTCAGATCTATAAAATATGCCACTATTTCAACATTACCATAGAACAGCTATTCATATCAGAGGAAGATTTTTCCAAAGATAGAGATATTATTGACTTACTCATATTTAATATAATACGTTATGGAGAATAAGGATTTTATTATTTCAAAGTTCAAAGAGGTTAAATCCTTGGAATATGTTCCAAGCAATAGAGCCAACAATACTGGGATTGGAAAAACATTTGAAGATTACATCGGAGTTGTCGAGAACAATTTAGACGAGCCCGATTTAGCTGGATTCGAAATAAAATCTCATCGCGGCGCTTCATGCTCTTACGTTACCCTATTCACGAAAAGCCCCTCATTTCCCAAACGTGCGAATGCTTATTTAAAAGATAAATTTGGAACACCTTATGAAGATGCACCATCTATAAATAGCTTGCATACGTCTATGTTTGCAAATAGCTATAACACATATATGAAGAAATATTCTTTTAAACTCCTAAACAACCCTGTCGCCAAGACAATATTAATAGGAGTATTTGACTTAAATACAAAAGAGCTGTTAGATTGTAGCGTAGGTTACACCTATCAAGACATTCAAAAAGCACTAACAAAGAAGCTAAAGAACTTATTATATGTAACTGCCCAAACGAAAAAAGAAGGAGGTAAGGAACTCTTCTACTTCAATAAAGCCGATATATATACAGAGCCATCATTTGAGCGTTTTATATCACTCTTAACCGATGGGAAGATAATGTATGATATAAGAATCGGGAGCTATAAATCTGGCCCTAAATATGGTATGCCGCACGATCATGGGAGTGGATTCAGAATATTAGAGGCTAATATCAGACTATTATATTCTGATCACGAAACCATAGAATAAAACAAGCTACGCTTCATTTGTTGGCTTCTGTATCAAGACCGGAGACAAATACCATAGGGTTTCAACGATAATAGGCTCAATATCCCAACCGGATATTATCTACCCAAAAGGTATTTCCCGGAGACCCTATGTATGAGCCTCCGTGACTGGAACAGAACTCTAAGATCATATGGGTTACCTCATCGTCCTCCGTTCCCCAGCCGATTTCTTGGACAGGGACGTTCTTACCTTTGCTGTTTAAACTATAACGAGCGGACTCTCCGAGTTGAAACCCCATATATTCTTTATAATCGCTACGTTTCGTGATATCGCCGTATAAGATCGTGAAATTGGCATCGTTTACCCAATCCGTATTTTTATCCATCCGGATTACCAGCGTACCGATACGCTTAGCATATATGTTCCCGTCCTTATCTTCCCAACGCTTCTGAAGAAAGAGATTCACCAAAGGCATATCAATGCCATTTACCTCCGATCTCTTGCTAAAACCGCTCAATTTAATACGATTGGGATCACCGGAGAGTTTCACCTTATAATCGAATAACAAGGACGTAGGTTTTTGGTGAAACGGGATACCGCAAACGATCTGTCCCCACGTCTCCGAAGAATTCTTCGCCGGTTCCAGAAAACGGCCGAGATAGAGGCATCCCCCGACCAACACCTTCACGTTCATGATACCCATCGCCGAGATCGATTCTATCCCCGTCTCCAGCCGTGCGCAATACCCCTCATCCCGTCTTTCGGGGTAGACACTGACGCTAGCTTTCGTAATCCCGCTCACCCTTGCCATCACGTTAGAACTGCCCCAAGGCGAAACTTTCGACTCAAAAGGTCTATTTCCGATAATCGTATCCGTAGGGCCAACGCAGTAAAGTGTCTTCGTCTCCTTCCCGATAATAGCCGATTCCGTGATCTTACGTACCACCCACTGATCCAGATCGCCATAACGGATCACTTCCGTCTTTCGCTGGGCATATAGCGCCATACTCATCCCCAAAAAGACAAATAAATAGCCTAACCGATTATTTACTACCATAAGTTACCCCCCTATCCAAATCCTTTTTTATTTTTGCAGCGAAATTAATTAGAATCGATAACACAAGGAAGGTCCGTATAAAGAATTTATTCGGATTATCCATGATAAATAACAAACGACGTGAATAAACCCATGGCAGAAAAGCCCCGGACACCCTCCATCGCGATCTCTTTACTACCCGTAGTGACATTAGTCATCATGCTGGCCGTAGCCATCTATATTTTCCGGAGCGATTCCCTTGGAGGAGCCAGCCAAATCGTATTATTGATAGCCACCTCGATCTGCTCTTTGATCGCCGTCTTTCATTGCAAGATCAAGTGGGAAGATATCGAGGGGCAAATCGCCCGTAACATCTATGGGATTGCACCGTCTGTCATCATCCTTTTATTGATCGGAACCCTATCGGGCAGTTGGATGGTAAGCGGGATCGTGCCGTCCTTGATCTATTATGGGTTGCAAGTCATGCAAACGGATTTCTTCCTCGTGGCCTGTTGCCTGCTATGCAGTATCGTATCGGTCATGACGGGTAGCTCGTGGACTACCATCGCCACCATCGGGATCGCCTTGATCGGGATTGGCGAGGCACAAGGCTTCAGTACGGGGTGGGTAGCGGGAGCGATTATATCGGGCGCTTATTTCGGGGATAAGATGTCGCCGTTATCAGACACTACGGTATTGGCGGCCTCCGTAACGGACACGCCCCTTTTCACGCATATCCGGTATATGCTTTATACGACCGTTCCCTCTATGATCGTCACACTGATCGTATTCAGCATCGCCGGATTCTCGAGGGAGGCAGCGGACGCATCCCAGATAGCCGCTTTCTCCGAAGCCTTAAAAGGCTCGTTCCATATCACGCCTTGGCTTATGATCGTACCGATCGTTACCGGAATCATGATCGCCAAGAAGACACCTTCGATCGTAGTGCTTTTCGCCTCTTCCATACTCGCCGGAATATTCGCCTTGATCTTCCAGCCAAACGCCTTATTGGAGATTTCCGGGATCACAGATAGCGGGATTATCGCCTATATCAAAGGTCTGCTGATGACTTTCTATGACAGCACGCAGATACAGACCGGCAACGAGGCCCTGAACTCTCTAGTCTCTACCCGGGGAATGGCCGGGATGATGAACACGATTTGGCTGATCATTTGCGCCATGTGTTTCGGCGGGGCCATGTCCGCTAGCGGCATGCTGGAAAGCATCACACGTATCTTCTTGCATTTCATGCGAGGCCGTACCAGCATGGTCGCCTCTACCGTCGTGTCCGGATTATCCTTGAACATCTGCACGGCGGACCAGTTTATCGCCATCATCCTGAACAGCGAAATGTTTAAAGAAGTATATAAGCAACGGGGATTCGAAAGCCGCCTGCTTAGCCGGACAACGGAAGACTCAGTCACCGTCACCTCCGTGCTGATCCCGTGGACGACTTGCGGCATGACGCAATCTACAATCCTTGGCGTATCTACTTGGACTTATTTCCCTTATTGCATCTTTAATATCGTCAGCCCGTTTATGAGCATTCTTATAGCGGCAACCGGTTATAAGATCGTCCAAAAGACTGTGAAATAAGGAAATCAATCTATAATTCATAGCGTTATTCAAGGTATTTTTAGTATTTTCGCACCATCATTATTTAAGCGACTGAATGAACAATGGAAAATCATCTTAAGAAGATGCCCTCCCCTCTACTTTCACTAGTGCCTATCCTCGTGCTGGTAGCTCTTTTGTTTGTAACCATACGCACTTTTGGCAGCGATGCGTTGAGCGGCGGAAGCCAAGTCGTATTACTTACCACCACGGCGGTGGCCTCCCTTTTGGCTATGATCTTCTGCAAAGTCAAATGGCGTGATATAGAAGAGGCGATATGTAAAAACATATTGGGAGTGGCCACAGCTATAATTATCCTATTGTTGATTGGCGCTTTATCCGGTAGCTGGATGATCAGCGGTATCGTCCCGACCTTGATTTATTACGGGATGCAAATCATCCATCCGAGTTTCTTTCTGGCCTCTTGCTGCGTGATCTGCGCTGTCGTATCCGTTATGACCGGTAGCTCGTGGACTACCATCGCCACGATCGGTATCGCCTTGATGGGTATCGGTGAGGCACAGGGCTTCGCTACGGGGTGGGTAGCCGGGGCGATCATCTCGGGCGCTTATTTCGGGGATAAGATCTCACCGCTTTCGGACACGACGGTATTAGCCTCTTCCGTAACGCATACCCCTTTGTTCTCCCATATCCGGTATATGATGCTTACGACAATACCGTCTATGGTGATCACGTTGATTATCTTTACCATAGCGGGTTTTACGCATACCTCGAACGCATCCGGGCAAATAGCCGAGTTCGCCGCTTCGTTGAACGAAAGTTTTAATATCTCACTCTGGCTACTGATCGTACCGGTGGTAACGGGTATATTAATCGCCAAGAAAGTACCGTCTTTGATCACCTTGTTTATCTCGACAGCGATGGCGGGGGTGCTCGCGATCTTTTTCCAGCCTCATTTATTGCAAGAGGTAGCGGGAGCATCGGTAGCGGATGCCTCCTCCCTGTTTAAGGGATTATTCATGACATTCTACGGGAGTACCCAAATCGATACGGGCAACGAGGCCTTGAACAGCTTGGTCGCTACCCGGGGTATGGCGGGTATGATGAATACGATTTGGCTGATCATCTGCGCCATGTGCTTCGGTGGTTCCATGACGGCCAGCGGTATGCTGGAAAGCCTTACGTCCGTATTCCTGCGCTTTATGAAACGGAGGGTCGGCATGGTGGCGTCTACCGTATTCTCCGGTTTATTCTTGAATATCGTTACGGCCGATCAATACATATCTATTATCCTTACCGGAAATATGTTCAAGGATATCTACAAGAAAAAAGGATATGAGAGTCGCCTGTTAAGCCGTACGACGGAAGATTCCGTAACCGTAACGTCCGTACTGGTACCGTGGAACACCTGCGGCATGACGCAAGCCACGATATTAGGCGTAGCGACCCTGACGTATCTTCCTTATTGCTTCTTTAACCTGATCAGTCCGTTGATGAGTATTACGATGGCCGCCATTGGCTTCAAAATAAAGCAACACCATGAAGAAGATCAGAGTATCATTGTTAACTAAAGTCGTTATCGCTATCGCCGCCGGCGTATTGTTCGGCCAGTTTTTACCGGGAGGAATCGCACGTATCTTTGTAACCTTCAATTCATTGTTCGGCAACTTCCTATCGTTCTCCATCCCTCTAATCATATTGGGGCTGGTGACTCCCGCTATCGGAGATCTGGGCAAAGGAGCCGGAAAGCTATTATTGATAACCGCCTTGATCGCTTACGGTTCAACAGTCTTCTCGGGTTTCTTCACGTTCCTGAGCGGATCGGCTATATTCCCGCACATACTACCGACCAACACGGAATTGACGGCGATGGAGAATCCGGAAGATTTCATGCTGACACCTTACTTCGTGGTAAATATGCCGCCTTTAATGGATGTCATGACAGCCTTGCTGCTATCCTTTACGATTGGCCTAGGGCTTTCTAATATAGCGGGAACCACCCAGCGTGACTCTTTCACGGATTTCAAGGAAATTATCATTAAGCTGATCGAGGTGGTTATCATCCCGTTATTACCGCTCCATATTTTCGGTATCTTCCTGAACATGACCGTGAGCGGACAAGTCATGAGTATTATCACGATGTTCCTCAAGGTTATCATAGTCATCTTTGTCTTACATGTATTATTGTTATTGATTCAATTCACGATAGCCGGAACCATAGCCGGGAAGAATCCGCTCCGCCTCTTGAAGAATATGTTACCGGCCTACGCTACAGCTCTGGGGACCCAATCCTCCGCCGCCACGATTCCCGTGACACTGGCGCAGGCTGTCAAGAATGGCGTACGGGAGAATATAGCGATCTTTACCGTTCCGCTTTGCGCCACGATCCATCTGGCAGGTAGCACCATGAAAATCGTAGCTTGCGCTATGGCTATCATGATCATGGCGGGAGAACCGGTTACCTTCTCCAATTTCAGCGGATTTATCATGATGCTGGGAATTACGATGGTAGCGGCTCCGGGGGTTCCGGGAGGGGCTATTATGGCCGCTTTGGGTATCTTGCAAAGTATGCTGGGATTCAATGAGACACTGCAAGCGTTAATGATCGCCCTTTATATTGCCATGGATAGTTTTGGCACCGCTTGCAACGTGACGGGAGATGGCGCTATCGCTGTCGTGGTGGATAAAATAGCCGGGAAAAACACCCCATAGTTACCTAGAGTAGCAGGAAGCCATAAGCGCCTCCAAGGTATCGACCTCTTTTTCCCGCATCATCGTAAGGGCGATATGGGCACAGGCGTAAGCGTCGGCCATGGCGTTATGATGTTGGGTAAGGTCGTAACCGCAGTGGGCGGCTACTGTCTGCAACTGATGATTTACCAGAAACGGGTACATCTTCCGGGATAGACGGCAAGTGCAATAGAAGGGATATTTCGGATAGGCTAAGTCATATACCTCGTGGGCGGCTTTCAGGCATCCCTCATCAAACGGACTGTTATGGGCAACAAGGGGGAGATCCTTTAGTTTCGGGGCGATGCTTTCCCAAGCCTCCTCGAAACATAACGCGTCATTCGTATCCTCAGCGCTCAACCCATGTATAGCCGTAGTCCAACGGGTATAGAAATTAGGGGTAGGACGTACCAAGGTATAAATGCTATCTACTACCCAGTCATCCTCCAATATGGCGATACCTATACTGCAAATACTGCTCCGCTTTCCATTAGCGGTCTCAAAGTCAATGGCTGCGAATCGTTCCATAGATAGATTACTAGTTTTTAATCCGTTTACTATTTATTTGTAGAGACGGGCGTGCCCCGTCTCTACAAATAACCTCTCATTATTTATGGCTCCAGTCCCTTGGTGCGGGGACAGGGGCTAGCGGTTTGCGTTCTTTTAATTGTTTCATGACTTCCTCGATAGCACGGTCTAATTGTTGATCCTCACCGTTCCATTCCTTGATGGGGTCGTTATCGATCAAGATATCCGGATCCACACCGTGGTTCTCGATAATCCAGTTACCCGTCTTCGGATCATAGCTCGTGAAGAAAGGCACACGGATATCCGTACCGTCCATATAAGGAAGCGGACCACTAATACCGATGATACCGCCCCAAGTACGGGTTCCAATCAATTTACCTAAGCCAAGCGCACGGAAGCCCCACGGGAATAAATCGCCATCGGAAGCGGAATACTTATTGATCAAGCAAACTTTCGGGCCAACCTGTACGGCATCCGGCACGGTCCCGATCAAAGAAGAACCCCGGCGCATCGTCAAACGATACGGCTCACGAGACAGACGTTCCAGAATCATCGGGGAGACATTTCCACCGCCATTCGCACGATCATCGATAATCAAACCTTCTTTATCCAATTGCGGATAGAAATAGCGGGAGAACTCATTCAAGCCTTCCGGCCCCATATCCGGGATATAGATATAACCGACCTTACCGCTCGTCGCCTTATCCACCTTCTTGATATTATCTTGGATCCAATTATAGTGATACAAAGAATATTCTTCCGCCAACGGACTGACCACGATCTTACGAGCCCCCGCCAACTGAGGCTTGCTATTCAAAGACAACTCGGTCGGAACGTTCGCCTTCCCGATCAACAACTTATACATATCGTTCACGCTATTCGTAGGTACTCCGTCTATAGCGACGATATACTCTCCGGCCTTCGCCTCAACACCCGGCTCTGTCAATGGAGAACGTAATTCCTTACTCCAAGAAGCCCCCGGCAGGATCTTTTCCAAGCGGAAGAAACCACTCTTATCCCGAGAAACCTCAGCACCTAGCAGACCCATCGATACCCGTTTAGGACTTTCCACCTCACCGGGGTTCACATAAGCATGCCCTACTCCCAGCTCGCCGATCATCTCGCCAATAATATAATTCAAGTCCAAACGTGTTTTCACGTAAGGAAGAAGGGCGGCGTATTTCTCCTTGATCGCCTTCCAATCCTTGCCATGCATATTCTCCAGATAGAAACCATCCCGGAAAGCACGCCAAGCCTCATCGAAGATTTGCGCCCATTCCTTCGTATAGTCTACCGTGATCTTCATATTCGCCAGATTAACCGGCTTGCTTAAATCCGCTTTACCCTTCGGTATATCGGTTACGAATAGTTGATCGTCCTTAAAGAAAACAGCTTTCTTGCCAGCCGGATCAACCATCATAGCGGCATCGCTAACGGTTTCCTCTTTCTGTTTCTTCAAGTCAAACATCTTCATGCCGCCTTTCGTGAAATAATATACGTTCGTTCCATCGGAATAAAGATCGTAGTAATTCGATCCCGGCAAGGGGAGCTTAACGATTCGATCCGTGATACCCTCTATATCAATCTTTACGACCGGAGTAGAAGCCTCATTCTTTGTCTCGTCCTTTTTAGAGGCATCCGCTTTCGCCGGGGTAGATTCAATGGCTACCTCCGCATCCGTTTCCATAAACGGGGAAGCGGTATCCTTAGACAATAACGCCAGATATACGCCACCCATATTATTATACACATGATTCCATTCCGTTTGGCTATACGTAGGATTGAAATCACGGGCGGAAGTGAATACCAGATATTTGCCATCCGTACTGAATACCGGAGAATAAGACTCGTACCATTTATCGGTCACGGGATATTCTTTCTTACCCGCGATATCGTAGACATAGACGATCGAGAAATTATTATCGGACACACGGGAATAAGTCAACCAATTATTATCCGGAGAGAAACTTACGTTGCGGGCTTCACCTAACAGACTTTGTGAGATAGTTGTTAGCTGTTTGTTAGATACGTCCAAAAGATTGATCCGATTTTTACGATCCGTATAGACAATCTTCTTGGAATCCGGACTCCACTGGAAAGTACGGATATACGTATCGTTATTCTTGGTCAACTGGATAGGCTCGCCCCCCTCGGAATCTTGGAGATACAGCTCGGTCTCGCCGGTAGCATCGGAGATATAGGCAATATACTTTCCGTCTGGAGACCATTGAGCGTCACGTTCGTGCGCTCCCGGAGTACGGGTGATATTTTTCGTAACCCCTTTATCTACCGGGATATTGAAGACCTCGCCACGAGCCGTCACCACCATACGCTCACCTTTTGGGGAGAGGCTGGCACTCGTGATATATTTGGAGCCATCCTTGATCTCGCTACGTGCGTAGACATTATCGGAGGCGAGGGTTACGTTCACTTTCTCCGGTTTCTTCGACACCGCATCCATCTTATAGATATAGCCTCCATTCTCGAAAACGATCGTATTGCCGAAGCTGCTAGGGAATTTCACGTCGTACTCAGTGAAGTTCGTCACCTTACTTGTTTGTTTAGTCTTCGTATTGTAAACGAACAAGTTCATCGTGTAATCCCGATCTGAAAGGAAATAGATCTCATCACCAATCCACATCGGAAAGATATCTTGCGCCTCATTGTTCGTGATATTCTCTACACTTTTCTTCTCCGGATTATACACCCAGATATCATCGGCCATACCGCCCTTATAGTATTTCCATGTACGGAACTCACGCATTACCCGGTTGTAAGCCAATTGTTTTCCGTCGGGCGAATAGCTACAAAAGCCGCCCTCGGGCAAGGGAACCACCTCGGAAAGGCCACCTTCTTTATTTACCGTATATAACTTACCGGAGAACCCATCGCTGATGCGGTTGCGGTAAACAATACCATTACCGTCCGGTGTCCAAGTCATCACAATATTATTCGGGCCCATGCGATCGCCCAGATCATCACGGCTATTCGTAGCCGTGTAAGTGATACGCAATGGCTCACCGCCAGAAGAGGGCATCGTGTACACTTCCGTGTTACCGTCGTACTGTCCCGTAAAAGCGATCGTCTTACCATCCGGGGAGAAACGGGGAAACATCTCATACCCCACATACGATGTCAATCGCTGTGCCTCACCACCTGTAGCCGGGACCTTATATAAATCGCCAGCATACGAGAATACAATCTCTGAACCATTTGTAGCCGGGAAGCGCATCAATCTCGCCTCATCCGCCGCCATCAACAACGTAGGGATAGCGACAACCGCCAATGCTGTTAAAATCATTCTTTTCCTCATAACCAATCTTATCTTTTAATCATATCTGTTCTATCCGTTTTTAGTTGGCCCAATAGCGGGTAGGACCTCAAATGTACATAAAAAGATCCAAAATCCAAGTCAAGTCCCTTATATATCCGATCCTAGAAAAAGTTTTAGAATCTCTAATTTATTACTACCTTTGCGCCAGAAATCAAACAATGATACAAATAAGATGAACAAGAAGCTTCTGAACAACTCAAAAAGATGGTATACCCGAGCTTTCTCGGGTAACACGATCGTGCATGTTCATTGGTTCAGCGGTTTTGTCTAAATCCATTCATACTCTTCTTGAGAGGACTTCTTTTTATAGTTCTCTTCTTACACCTACATCTAGGTCTTAATTGCACTCAAGTTTAACTTCTGCGGAAAAGAGGGAGTATTCGTATGCTTCGTTTCCGGGGAAAGGATGTCTTGCGCATCTCAAAATACAATATGCTTATGTTTATCATTCTAGGTCTATTAGGTCTGGGGATAAGCGTCGGTTATTTATGCCGACACATCCCCGCTTTCAAGGGATTGGAACATTCCATCTCTTATACGATTTTCGCGATGTTGTTCATATTTGGTATTACCATAGGAGCCAACCAATCTTTGCTGAATAATATTGGTGAGTTTGGAATACAAGCAGCCATACTTGCTATTTGCGGAGTATTGGGAAGTCTGGTAGCATCTTTTATCGCTTATAAATTATTTATCAAGAAAGGAGGTCTCAATGAAAAATAACCTAATCGTTATCTTATGTTTCACAGCGGGAATCTTTTGCGGAACCTTCGCCAACACGACTATCTCCACGTATTGCGAAAAACTACCGCAATTCTTGCTATACGCCCTCGTTATCCAAGTAGGATTGAATCTGGGAGCAAACGCCGAATTAGGAAAGATGGTAAAGGATATCCGGTTTTCCAGTTTGTTACTGCCGTTCTTTACGATCATCGGCACGTTAGTATTCTCCGCGGCGGCAAGTTTGTTATTGACCTCGTGGAATATATATGATTGTATGGCTGTAGGAAGCGGATTCGCCTATTATTCCTTATCCTCCTTGCTTATCGTACAACTGAAAGAGGCGTCGGCAGGGATAGAGATCGCTTCGCAACTTGGGGCTATCGCGTTATTGGCTAATATCATCCGGGAAATGTTAGCTTTATTCGGGGCACCGCTGTATGCCTCTTTCTTTGGTAAATTCGCTCCGGTATCCGTGGCGGGAATCAATTCCATGGATGTCTGCCTTCCGGTTATCAGCCGGTATTCCGGAAAGAATATCGTACCTGTGGCTATTATTCACGGGATTATCCTCGAGATCAGCGTGCCGTTGCTTATCTCGCTCTTTTGCAAGTAGAAGCAGGATTTATCCTCAACACCCGCTATAAACACTAAAGAGGATGCGTACATTATATCGACGCATCCTCTTGTTCCTTTATCCGTACTTCCTCCTCACGGAGGTACTTACGGACCTCTTAATTTATTACTTTAGTATTAATATTAATCCAACTCCCGCCTGTTCATCCGTCACGGATTACTTGGATCGATACCCGCACGGGAATTGTATGATTATCTTATTTTGTTAAATTCTTATTTAACGATAGCCTTAACAGCTTCCTCACCATCAACAGCCACAGCTACGATACCGGCAGGCACGGAGATTGTAGCGTTATCGGAAGTAAGAACGGTCTCAGCGATTACCTTACCCAAGATATTCGTGATAACTACAGACTTACCAGCTGCGCCTTGAACGGTTACGGTACCGTTACCGGCTACTACAGAGATACCTTCTACAGCATCGATTGTTTCGTTATCTGTTGCGATATCATCACCTTGCTCCACATTAAAGATCAAAGCATCGTCACCACCTGTATTCATCTCATCGAAATTAGAAGAACGATCATCAGACAGAACTAAACAACCATTCTGCATTCTCAACCAAGCCGCATATGTAGGAGCGATGTCACCCATAGCAGAATTATTGTAACCAGAAACATGTTTACTCTTCATAGACTCGAACAAGAATGCTCTATCAGCTTCTACCTCATTAGCGGCAACTTCCTTGTTTACGAAACGCATAGACCAAGTCACATACTTATGGTTATCACCAGATAAGATATATTTGTGTGAAACAAATTCATCTTCAGATACTCCAGCCTTCTTAGCCGCAGTCCAAGCATCCTCCTCAGCCTTGTTCAAATCAGCGAAGTTGATCTTCTCGTTCGGTAAGTTCTTGAACTCATCTCTCAAGATATACAAAGTATCAGCTACACGGATAGCTTCCACGAAACCTGCACGATCATATTTCTTCCACATGTAGTCAGCATCTTGCTCCCCATTTGATAATGTTGACCAACCATATTTATTAGCGAAATCATGGAAATTGATCAAATATTTACCTCTTTCAAAGCCCGGAACAGCCGGTTTTGCGTGAACGCAATGCCATTTATCTGTCGGTTTACCTTCTGCGGTAAAGTGATGGTCATCTTCCGTACAAGGTACGCCTTCAACTCCTTCGAAATCATTACGATCAATAGAGATCAAATATTGAGGCTTGATATTACCAGAACCACGGTTTACCCATGCGGTATCAACGATGAATGACAAACCATCCTCAGTCTTATCCGGAGTATAAATACCTAAGAAGTCAATACCTTCTTTCATGAAGTTCTTATTATTCTCAACCTGCAAGTATTCTTTACGGTATTTCTCGATAAAACGTAAAGTATCGGCCTTGTCACCTTCATTACCTTCAAGTTCAAGAGAACTGAAACGACGGTAAAGCGGAGTGTTGTCCGGTTCGATAGCGAAAGCAGAAGTACGAGTCTCGCCTAATACTTGATTCTTCAATGTAGCGGCACCGTCATAATCGGATACTCCAGCTTTCTGATAACCTAATACATATTTTGTAGCATTAGGATAATTATCATATGCAGCATTAACAATCGCATAATAGTGCTTTCCACTGATATGGTTGTTTTCTTTGAAGAATGCATAATAAGTCGTATAAGATTGCTGATGACCAGTAGCACTAGAACCTACATTAAACTTATCTTCCTTATTAACTTTCCATTCATTAAGTTCACCTTTACCATCTTTATAAGAAACCTCATAAGCAGTTCTCACTAGAGTCTTCAAGCCTTTAATACGATTCTTAGCCACATCATCGCTAACCTTATAACCGTAAGGGATATCTACAGTCGCAAATATCTTTGAGTTATTATACCAACGCTCAGTCAATGTATCAATTACGAAAGCATCTTTTCCATCCAACACAGTCAACGTAGAGTCTGTAGATTTAGCGATGTATTTATCCGTAGCATAAGGATGCCAATAGTTAAACGTATATTTGTTAACCAACAAAGAATCTTTCTCCAACTTTCTGTAACCTAAATACGGATCAGAAATAGAAGCTGCCGGAACTTTCTCGAAGAACAAAGAATCTATACCGACAGAGCCATACTCCGCTGTAAGTTTATCTCCATATACAAACATATAAGAACCACCCTCTGCCTTTCTTAACTGAACAGTAGAATAAACAGCAGTCTTATATGACTCCATCTGGCCATCACCATCAAAATCCGCATTTATAACTTTATCTGCGAATTCACGGTTAGAGATAGTAACCGGAGACACAGCCTTCACTTTATCATTACTTGTATTTTTCTTCAATACAACCCATTGATAAGCTGGCATATGAGCAACACTCTGCTCATCCTCATTCACGGTTGTCCAACGGATAGTACCATTCTCATAGATAGGAGAAGCTAAATACTGTCCTTGTTTATTCTTGATGAAATAAACACCATCATCAACGGAAGTCTTGGAAGAACCCTTTTCCTCACATCCGCTAAGACCCAAAGAAATATGAGTGTTCTGGTCCTCCGGATCAACTGTCAAAATACAAGTTTCATCTTTAATCAAGTCTTGCAAAGAGACACGCCAGAACTCATGCTCGTTAACTGGAGTAGCCGTAACGTGCGTATTCCAATACTTGCCATCATTATTCCAAGTAACTTTTTTTACATAGATGTACAAGCTATCGCCACTCGGAGAATAGATGAATTTGAACTGATGTTGAGCACGTAATTCAGAGCTAATAGAACTGTAAGCATCAGCTTTATCCTTTGCTTTCTCTGTCCAACCGTAAGCTAAGAACTTTGTACCTGTCTCATTCGTATAAGCCGTATCAACTTTCAAATAAGCGTCTTTATCCTTTTGCTTGATGAAAAGCCATTTGTTATTATCTTTATCCTCTGCGATAAACTTCTGCTCATTGAACGGATTCTTTAAGCTAGTACCTTTCACGTCCGGAGTGAAAGTCAATTGTACTCCAGCCTTGTTATCTTGAAGAAGACCCAACTTCGTATTTACTTGATCTTCGCTCAATGCGATTTGTGCTGCGCCAACCAAAGCAAAGTTAGTCACATCAGCGGCGTTTGAAGTGGCATCTATTTGATTAGCACCCCACTTGGCAACCTTAACAGCGCCGGTAGCAGGATCCGCTTTCAAACCAACAATTGAGTCCGTTGAGAAATAAGAATACAAAGGTCTCTTTTCTTCCAAATCTTTGTATGAGCGAGAGAATGCCCAACCTGCGATCTCACCACCTAAAACAGGTTTCCAAGCACCATTCATACCATTCTCAGTCTTCTCATGGCCAGCCATTGTCAAATCCAACATAGTTCCAGACAATTTATTCTGGAAGTCATAAATAGGAGCTTGACCTTGGTTATAATTAGAGACAGAAACACACCACAATGTAGCCTCTAAGTTATTCTTAGCTTCGCTTGCACTATAAACACGTAGTTCATAATCACCTGTTCCACGATTTAGCTCCATCGCAAGATAAGCAGGAGTAGTGCCATCCATGACCTTCAACTGATAAAGACCAGAATTAGCTCCCTCCTTCAAACCGCCTAAACGCCATTCTTGACCCAATACAGTTTCCGGGTCTACTCGACTTGGTGTAGTCTGTGCATTAACAGACATAACACTTAACAGCGCCATACCTGCCAAAAGAGTAGAAAACTTCTTGTTCATAAATTCAAAATTTAATATTAATAATAGTGTTAATTAAAGTCCATCCCGTCGTTTAGTACCCTTGTTTTACTCGAAAACGACTAGTCTAAACGATCGTTTAGATCTTGCGTTTTTTAGGCGCTTGAGCGGGAGGTTCGTTGAAGGAATCGCTTGTTTGGTAAATGATAACCTATCCTATTGATAAGAAAGAGGATAAGTGGAAAAAAAATAGCCCGGAAGGGTTGCAAGTATCGAAGAAACGCGTACCTTTGCAAATGACTAAAAGAATCGATCGTTTAGACTAGCCGTTTCTATCTATTATATAATGTACGCATGTACATTATATATGGTATCCATCCATAACCGCATAATAAATACAAACATTCACATGCAATCATTGCAAATACTCAAACGTATAATCCAAGGCTTGTCAAGCCATAAGCTTACGAGTTGAGAAGTGATTAGTTATTCACTTGGAGAACTTTATGCTAGCGGCTTAGTCTATTATTTAATGTTATCTTTATACGTGAAAAGAATAAGTCAACCATACCAAATTTGATCTCTTAAAAAGTACAATAAGCCTAATATTTAAAGATTGTTATTTATATTTCTGATAATCAGCGTATAATAAGAATTGATCAAAATGGGAGCCGATTACTATCCATAGTATTTTGCACTACTATTAATACTAATCGTACTTTCTATAAATAGCAAAGCAGACTACCATGAACCTGCTTTTTAAGAAATATACAATAAACAGAATGCGCAATACGAAAATAAACCTTACCTTTGGAGCAGTAATCACCTAAAACCATTTAACTATGGCGCAATACGTAGACATCATGACTGATGCTGGATTTAAGGCTGTCTTCCAAGACAAGCAAGTTACCATCAAGTTCCTTAACGCCGCCCTAGCCGGCGAACGGCAGATCAAGGACATCACCTACCTCGACAAGGAGATCAAGCCAGAGACCGTCGAGAACCGTACCATCATATTCGACCTGCTCTGCGAGGACGTGTCCGGGGCCAAGTTCATCCTAGAGATGCAGAATTGTCCCCAGCACTATTTCTTTAACAGAGGTTTTTATTATCTTTGTCGCATGGTGGCCCGGCAAGGACAAATCGGCAAGCAATGGCAATATCGGTTGCTACCCATCTACGGAGTCTATTTCTTGAATTTCAAGTTGCCGGAGTTCACAGACTTCCGTACGGATGTTGTCCTCGCTAACGAGAGGACGGGAAAGGTGTTCAATGAGATCAAGATGAAGCAGATCTACATATCGTTCCCGTTATTCAGTTTAAGCAAGGAGGAGTGCAAGAGCTCCTTCGAACGTTGGATTTATACATTGAAGAATATGAACCTATTTGAACAATCTCCCTTCAAGGAGGAACAGGAGACCTTCCTTCGCTTACTGGACGTGGCGAACGTCAACTCACTCAGCGAAAAAGAACGTGCGATCTACGAGGAAAACCTAAAGAATTATCGGGATTGGTATGCGACCATCGATTACGCACAAACGGAAGGGATTGAAAAAGGAATGCAGGAAGGAATGCAAAAAGGGATGCAGAAAGGGATCGAGAAAGGGATCGAGAAAGGCCGTCAAGAGGAAAAACTCCAGATAGCCCAAAAGATGAAGGAGCAAGGACTTGACTCCGAACTTATCGCCCAATGCTCCGGACTTTCTGTTGAAGACATTGAGCGACTATAACCCGAATCAACCGATTCAATTCGATCCGGGCCGCTTCCATCCACTATCCGGAGGAAACGGCCCGGATTACTTTCGTACATTCACGATACCTAGAAAGCGTAATTAAAATCCAACGGAATAAAGAAACTGACGATTGTTCCGCTCCCCATCCCCTTCTCCTTGCTTTGGACCGAATATGTGATCTTCTCTTTATTTCTCCTATTCAACAATAGGATCGTACGGTAAAGGACTTTCGTTCCCATCCCCGTACCGTTATGTCCCGCATTCGTAAACAGACGATACCCGGGTCCATTATCCTCTATACGGATATGGATGCCTTTCCCGTCGCGCTCCACGAAAACAGATAATCGCTTCTCGCCCTCGATCGCACACAAGCCATGTTTCACGGCATTCTCTACGGGTATCTGGATCAGCATGGCCGGGAGATAGATTGCGTCCGTGTCAAGGGAGGGATCGAGATTCCATTCCAGACGGAAGTCCGGCCCTAATCCTTGCGCCTGCAAATTCAAGTAAGTCCGGACAAAGCGTAATTCTTCCTCCAACGTGATACTAAGCTTTTCCGTGATCTCCAAACTACTACGTAACAACTCCACCAATCCGGAAAGTTGCGTACGGCGGGAACTTCCTTCTTCCTCCGAGCTAATCTCCCGGTTCAATATATTGAATATAAAATGAGGGGATACACGGTTGCGAATACTCTCCATCTTTAACTTCGTCACCTGATCGATATGGCTTAACCATTGGGCATGCCGTTTACGTTTCATAAAGTAATAAGCCATGCCGCTGACGATCGACAAGATCGCAAAAAGCAAGATCCAAACCCAACGGCTCATTTCCAAGTATTCCATCCGGCCGGCCTGTTGTTTAATAATAGCCTCCCGCTTGAGTAAAGTCGTATCTTGGCTATAACGCATATCGATCTCGGTGACACGCATCTGGGTCCGTTCGCTACGAATATTGTTCTCAATGACGCTATTCTTCGTTTGGTACTCATAGGCACGCCTAAAATCGCCCGTGGTAGCGAAGTAATTCTGCAAGTTCTTATTACGGATCGCTACCATCTTGGGATCTATGCCTACCGTATCCGTGTAACTCCTCAACAATTGATAAGCCAGCCCGGAGTTCCCCTCTTTTAAGGCTAGCGAAGCCTTCAAGGTCGTCAAATGGTACAAGGCCGTCTTATTATTATAGGTATGGAAGTACCTAAACCCTTTTTCCAGATAAAAACGAGCGGAATCCAACTGATCCAGACATAGATAGATCTCCCCTAAATTGATCTCGCATACGTTAGTATAGAAATCCATATGAGTAGGACGTACCACCTCACGGGCTTTCAAGAACCAAGGAAGCGCCTTCGCATACTCTTCCTTGTAATAATAGTAATTTCCCCGGCTATTGCAAAAGGTGAATTTCTCGCTCAAGTTACGAGAATCCAGTTCTTTCTCCGCCAAACGGTAAAAGTGATCGGATAAGTCAAAGTCCCTCAATTCCATATACGTCTCGCCCAAACCAAAATAAATAGGAAAGGACATCCGATCCATAATACCCAATGAATCACTCACGAAAAGAGCTTGGCGAAAGTAGCGGGCTCGCTGATCGTAAGCTCCTTTCCGGGTATATATATCCGCTATATTGATATAAATATCCGGGATTTTATGCTCCATCTCACTCTGCCGGATCTCTTGATACGCCTCGGAATAGCAAAGGAGGGCCGAATCCGTTTTATCCAAAAATGAATAATAATTGCCAACCGTATTTTTCAACGTCCCTAAGAGTCCATGTATCTTGGGAGACATCGGTACACGGTCGCAATAATCTATAATTGACCGATGTAAAACAAACCCGGAATCATATACACTATTTGCAAAATAAATCTGGCTTTTAACCGCAAGTAATTTATAATATTTATCGCTATCTTTAGTTAGACTTAAAGCTTCATCCAATGCGGAATGAGCATATCGAGGATTCCGGTAAATCGAATCCATAGCCATATGTTCCAAAGAGTCAATCCGCAGGTTATCAGAAAAAGCAAATGTTTTTTCCGGTAGCTTTCCACAAGAAAACAGAAACACAAAATGAAATAGCAATAATAAAATGGACATAAAAGTCATACACACCCTATATTTAGTCATCATCTTGGCGGTTTTAAAGTTCATATGCAAAAATATTTAAAAATTTAATCTACGCAATTATTTCTCCTAATAAATATCGAAAATCGATTACATTTGTAAATCTAAATTAGAGTACACATGAAAAACTTGATGATTCCTGCGCTGGCGTTATTTTTATCGGCGGCGGCGCAAGCAGACGACAGTCCGTTATGGATGCGTTACTGCGCGATCTCCCCGGACGGGCAGACGATCGCATTTTCTTACCAAGGGGATATCTACACGGTCCCTTCTTCCGGAGGAAAAGCCCGGCAGTTGACAACACATCCGGCGCATGATACCCGTCCGGTCTGGTCGCCCGACGGACAGAGAATAGCCTTCGCCTCCAACCGTAGCGGCAACTTCGATGTATTTCTCATGAACAAGGAGGGAGGGGAACCTAAGCGGCTCACCACCCACTCCACAAACGAATATCCCACTACCTTTAAGGACAACGGACACATCTTGTATCTAGCCAACGTATTGCAAGACGCCAAGGATATCCAATTCCCCGGCACCCGCTTTATGCAAGTCTATGAGATAAGCACGGACGGAGGAAGGCCGGATTTATATTCTTCGTTATACATGGAAAATATAGCCCTCAGCAAAGATGGCAGTAAATTATTATACAATGACTACAAAGGTTACGAGGACCCTTGGCGCAAGCATCATCAATCTTCTATCACCCGTGATATCTGGTTATGTACGCTTGGAAAAGATCGCTCTTTCCAGAAAGTAACCACTTTTGGCGGTGAGGATCGTAATCCTGTATGGGCCGCAGATGGGGCGTCTTTCTATTACCTAAGCGAGGAGAAAGGAAGCTTTAACATCTTCAAGAAGGATTTGGCAGGCAACAACGAGAAACAAATCACGACGCATACCACCCACCCCGTGCGTTTCCTTACCTCCGATAATTCCGGGACTCTATGCTATAGTTACGACGGCGAGATCTATACCGTTAAGGAAGGTCAGAAACCTGCCAAGGTGAATATCCAGATCGTCGCGGATAAGATCGAGAACGACGTGATCCATCGTCTTCTGACCGATGGAGCTACGGATATCGCCGTCTCCCCGAATGGAAAAGAGGTAGCGTTTATCACTCGTGGCGATGTTTACGTAACTTCTATTGAATACGAGACGACTCGTCAAATCACGAACACGCCGCAACAAGAGCGCAATATAGATTTCAGTCCCGACGGACGTTCATTGGTATATTCCGCCGAACGGGAAGGAACATGGGGGATCTACGAAAGTAAACTTACACGTGACGAAGATAAGCAATTCACTTACGCCCCGGAATTGAAAGAGGAGCCTCTTGTAGTCTCCGGACAAACCTCGTTCCAACCCTTATACTCTCCGGATGGCAACGAGGTGGCTTTCCTTGAGAACCGCACCACCTTACGTGTTATCAACCGAAAGACCAAGCAGGTCCGCACCGTATTGGACGGGAAATACCTCTATTCGTATAGCGATGGAGACCAGCATTTTCAATGGTCGCCAGACAGCAAATGGTTCTTGGTAGATTACATCTCCGTCGGAGGATGGAACAACACGGATATCGCCCTCGTGAAAGCGGACGGTAGCGGCGAGGTAACGAACCTGACGGAAAGCGGTTATTCGGATGGCGACGCGAAATGGGTATTAGACGGTAAGGCCATGATCTGGTCCTCCGACCGTGCCGGTTTCCGCAGCCACGGTAGCTGGGGTGCTGAGCGGGATGTGTACATCATGTTCTTCGACGGTGAGGCTTACGATAAATTCCGCCTCAGTAAAGAAGAACTGGCCTTGGTAGAAGCGGATGAAAACAAAGATAAGGACGAGGATAAGACATCCGATAAAGATTCCGATAAGAAAAAAGAGGATAAGGATAAGCCTGTAGTCCCCTTGAAGTTTGATTTGGAGAACCGCAAGGACCGGATTATTCGCCTGACCGCTAATTCATCCTCATTGGGAGACGCCGTACTCGCCCCGAAAGGAGATAAACTATATTATTGCGCCGCTTTCGAGAAAGGCTTTGATTTATGGGAACACGACTTGAAGGAAAAGTCCACTAAATTACTGCTCAAGAATGTCGGTCGAGGCACTCTATTCGCCGATAAGAAAGTAGAGAACCTCTATCTTACCGCCGGCGGTAAACTGAAAAAGATAGAGTTGAAGGATAGCAAGGAAAAACCGATCGCTTTCAAGGCCGAGTTCGCTTATCGTCCGGCAGAGGAGCGTGCTTATATCTTCCATCACGCTTGGCGTCAAGTCTTGGATAAGTTCTATGATCCGACACTCCGGGGCATGGATTGGAAAGGGTATGAGACCGCTTACGCCCGTTTCCTTCCGCATATCAACAACAATTTTGATTTCCAAGAGATGCTTTCCGAGCTATTGGGCGAGTTGAACGGCTCCCATACGGGCGCTCGTTACAATCCGGGACTAACCGGGCCGGAAACCGCCAGCTTAGGCGCTTTCTTCGATAACGCATACACGGGCGACGGATTGAAGATCGAGGAAATCATCGCCAAAGGGCCGCTGACATTGGCCGACAGCCAGATAAAGAAAGGCTGTATCATCGAGAAGATAGACGGAACACCGATAAAGAAAGACGCCGATTATTATCCACTGCTAAGCGGTAAAGTCGGTAAGAAAGTAATGCTTTCTGTCTATGATCCTACCAGCAAACAGCGTTTCGAGGAACAGGTAAAAGCGATCAGTAACGGAGAGCAATCGAACCTCCTTTATAAAAGATGGATCGAGAATTGCCAAGAAACCGTAGATAAATTATCGAACGGGCAAATCGGGTACGTACATGTAAGAGGTATGAACAGCGAGAGTTTCCGCGAGGTCTATTCCGCCTTATTAGGCCGTTGCCGGAATAAGAAAGCCGTGATCGTGGATACCCGCCATAACGGAGGTGGCTGGTTGCATGATGATCTGGCTACCTTATTGAGCGGCAAGGAGTATCAGCGCTTCGAGCCTCGCGGACAATACATCGGTAGCGATCCTTACAATAAGTGGACCAAACCGTCCTGTGTCTTGATGTGCGAGGATAATTATTCGAACGCTCATGGTTTCCCTTGGGTTTATAAGACCTTAGGTATCGGCAAGCTGATCGGCGCCCCGGTTCCGGGAACCATGACAGCCGTATGGTGGGAAACGCAAATCGATCCGACCTTGGTGTTCGGTATCCCGCAAGTAGGCGTGAAAGATATGCAAGGCAATTATCTGGAAAACCAACAATTGCAACCGGATGTCGAGGTGTACAATACTCCCGAGGCGCAGCTCTCCGGCGAGGACACGCAATTAAAAAGAGCGGTAGAAGTGATGCTGCAAACTGTAAAATAGCTTTTCTAGGCCTCGGAAATGACTTTTCAACCTTGTAAAATGCCTTCCGAGGCCTCAGAAACGACTTTTCAACCTTGTAAAATGCCTTCCGAGGCCTCGGAAACGACTTTTCAACCTTGCAAAATGCTTTCCGAGACCTCGGAAATGACTTTTCAACCTTGCAAGGTGGTTTCCGAGATCTCGGAAGCCTCTTTCACTCACATCGAACAGAAGAAAGAAACGAAAAACGGAACTGTGAAGTCCACCAAGATTCCGTGAAAGATAGAGACAAAGACCAAATCCTTTCCACAATAACGGGTGATAATCGGCAATGTCGTATCCATCGTAGTAGCTCCTCCCGCGCAGATCGGAGATAGCCTTCCGAAATATCTAACGAACAACGGAGCGCCCAGCAAGGCGAATATCTCACGGATAATATTAGCGATCAAGGCGATCGTCCCTAACTCCGCCGCCAATTGCGCCCCCAGCGTCGGTTCTTTTAGCTCTGTTATCAAGATGGAGGATAATGAATAATAGGCGAAACCGCTTCCGACCGCCAAACAATCGAACACGCTCCATTTGGTAAGAGCAAGGCTGATCAGGGCGGAGAAGCTCAACGTCCCGATAATAGTAGCCAGAGGCACCAATAAGAGTTTCGGCCGTATACTCGATAAAATATCTTTCAGTTTCTTATCGCTTCCTATGCTAATCCCTACTTGAAACATCAAGAGGTAAAGTACATAAACCGTTATA
The DNA here is from genome assembly GCF_964238835.1 of Parabacteroides sp. 20_3. Taxonomy (NCBI): domain Bacteria; kingdom Pseudomonadati; phylum Bacteroidota; class Bacteroidia; order Bacteroidales; family Tannerellaceae; genus Parabacteroides; species Parabacteroides sp. 20_3. The sequence continues at coordinate 402,614 of NZ_CAXSNO010000005.1, forward strand.
TCATTCTCGATAATGACCCCGGGCAGATAACCGCTCCATCCCAGCAAGCACCCCAAGGCAAAGAAGCCCACGACGATCAAACTCCCTTTCATCCCCGGCTCCTTTCCTTAAAAAAGAAATGATAAACTCCCCACGCCGCCAAGACGCTCCCCAACGTACCGGCCGAAGCGATCAACAAGGCTTGCCCACCCAATGTCGTAAGATTATTCACGATAGACTCATTAGCCCCTACCGAAATTCCCAGCAGGAACAAAAGAAGAAGAATTGTATAAGAAATAGGCTTACCGATCTTTTGCAGCCATTCTACTTTACGAAAGAAATACCCGACGGCAATGCCGCAGAACATGATTCCGATTACTGTAAACATCCCTTTGTAGTTTTTGCCGCGAAGTTAACAGAAACTCACAGTACCACAAAGCGGCTACTTCTTCGTTTTCTTGAATTTCACGGGAATCTGCATACCTCCGGCGTCGGCCATTCCCTCTAACTCATTTCCTTTCTGGGTCATAGTTAAGTCTACAGGCGTTCCATCCACATAAAAAGAGCTGGTATAGGTATCTCCTTTCGCCTTGATATCATTTATCTCCAAGGTACTACCTTGTATATTCACTTTAGCGGTCAACTTGCCGTTCTCTTGCTTTATCTGAAAACTTCCATCTTGATATCCATACGGAGCGTCGGGGGCAGAGAAGGACCAATCGCCTACGAACTTACTGAGATCTGCGGCTTTATCCTGTGCCGAGATCGTGATACAAAACAAAAGGCATAAAAGGGTGGTAAAGGCTTTCTTCATATTCGTTCCCATAATCTTATGTATTAAATGAGTAATAGATTTAAATAACGTTCCAAATGTAGTGATTAATTTTCGATCTTCCGAGATATGTTCTAATATACGAGCATCAAATTCTTTCCCCAAAGGGGGTAATGCCTCGGCCTCATGAGATACGAACCAAGCCTTATAAGGTAATAAGTCGGGAGGTACCACCGCTGAGGAGAAAAACTGGCGTAATTCCCGCTCTTCCTCCACGGATGTGGCGCATTCCCAATATTTATCCAGCAACTTATTTATTCGTTGATAGTCCATACACGATCCATAAACAGATTACCTTACCGCATACCGCTCCATCCTTTCCTTATTTCCGGAATACGTTTCCCTCAATGCCAGATTACGCGCTACCATCATGCAATAGGAAGGTAAGTTCTCAATGACAATCCAGCTATCCCGGTCTTCCCAAACCTTAAGCAGGGCTTCCTGAACGATCTGCTCAGACTTCTCCACGTCTCCGGTAATCCGGAAAACAACCCGGAAAAGGTTATTCTTCAGCGGCAATATCTTTGTCGTAAATTCGTTTGTTCCCATACTTTTTTATCTATAAGACGAGCCAAGCCCGAAAAAGGTTGCAGATTTTAAAAGGAAATTTCCAATATTCCCCCAAAGCCATTATCTTTGTGACAGATGATTGATAATTCGCTTATTACAAACTAAATCAATAATAACAGTGAAAAGAACGATCTTATTTTTTCAGGCCGCTCTTGCCTGCCTGCTGGTAGGATGCAAGCAAGCGCCGGAGTCGCCGCGACTACAAGATGAGGTGAGGTATGTAGACCCATTCATCGGAACCGGGTTCCATGGACACACATTCCCCGGAGCTACCCGTCCGTACGCGATGGTACAACTAAGCCCGGATACCCATATCTTGGGATGGGACGCAAGTAGTGGTTACCATTATGATGATGACCATATCTACGGGTTCAGCCACACGCATCTTTCTGGTACGGGTATCGGCGATCTGGGTGACGTAGCTTTATTACCTTTCTCCGGTGGAGATTCCATCAAACCAGTAGCTACCTTCAAGAAAGACACTGAGAAAGCGACACCGGGGTATTATGCCGTACGCTTGGATAACTTTGGCATCAACGTGGAATTGACTTCTACGGATCGTGTAGGTTTCCACAAATATACATACGACAATCCCAAAGAACGTCGTGTCCTGCTTGACTTAGGGCATATCCTTCAACCGAACTGGGGACATAAGCTGATCGGTAACCAATATTTACTTGTAAACGACTCCACGGTGGAAGGAACCGTGAAGACACAAGGTTGGGCGCATTTCCATTCTATGTCCTATCGGATTACTTTCTCGGAACCGATCGAGACGGTATACCAATACATCGGGGGGAAATTACGTAAAGACTCCTTGTTCTTACGCCTAAATACGGCAGAAGATTTGAAGTTCCATTACAAATTCGCTGAAAAGGCACAACCGCTTTATGTAAAAGTAGCCTTATCCGTAGTCGATCCGGAAGGCGCCGAGAAGAATCTCGAGGCAGAATTGCCCGGATGGGATTTCGATAAGACCCGTGAGGAATCAACGCATATTTGGAACGAGGCGTTAAACTTGATCCAGATCGAGGCAGATCCGAAAGTCATGGTCAATTTCTATACGGCGCTCTACCATACCATGATCGCCCCCTTCGCTTATCAAGACGTGGACGGGCGTTATTTGGGTATGGACAAGAAAGTGCATACCGCCGAACCGGGTTACGTAAATTATTCCGTATTCTCCTTGTGGGATACGTTCCGTGCGCTTCATCCGTTAATGACAATCATTAATCCGGACTTAGCGACTGATTGGGGTAAGGTACTCGTGCAAGGTTATAAAGAAGGTGGAATATTACCCAAATGGCCTTTAGCCTCTAGTTATACAGGTTGTATGGTAGGATATCCGGCCGTCTCGGTCCTCGCCGACCTTGTAGCGAAAGATTTAGCGGAAGGTGATATGAGCACGTGGGCGGAAGCCGGCGCACGTTCTTCCGTTTACCGTGAGGATCTTGCCGAGAAGTTCAAAGGAACCCGTGAGTTGGATCTGATCACGATGCACCCTTACTATAAGGAGAAATATGGTTTCGTCCCCGCCGACTCTGTTCCTGAATCCGTATCGTGGGGATTGGAGATGGCATACGAGGATTGGTGTATCTCCCAAATCGCCAAGAAGGCAGGTAATATAGAGTTGGCGAATGAGTATGCCAAGAAAGCCGAATACTACAAACGCTATTTAGATCCCGAGACGAAAATGATGCGTCCGGTAATGGGCGACGGTTCTTTCCGTACTCCATTCAACCCTCGCTATTCTTCGCATATGAAAAGCGACTATACCGAAGGGAATGCCTTCCAATGGAGTTTCTTCGCACCACATGATATGGATAACTTCATCGCCGCTATCGGTGGCAAGAAAGAGCTGGAAACACGTTTAGACACCCTGTTCACCACCTCTTCCCAGATTGACGGGGCGGAAGCCTCCGGAGATATTACCGGATTGATCGGCCAATACGCTCATGGAAACGAGCCGAGCCACCATATGGCCTATCTTTATAACTGGACAGATTCTCCATGGAAAGGGCAAGGGTATTTAGATTATATCATGCAGAATTTCTACACGAATGAACCGGATGGTATCATCGGTAATGAGGATTGCGGACAGATGTCTGCTTGGTATGTCATGAGCGCCCTAGGTTTCTATCAGGTAAGTCCGGGTATTCCGGTTTACACATTGGGCCGTCCGATGGTAAATAAGGCTTCTATGCACGTAAAAGGCGGTATTTTCGAGATCGTGGCGACCAACAATAATCCCGCCAATAAATACGTTAAAGAAGTCAAGCTAAACGGTAAAGTCCTAGAGACTCCTTTCATCAGCCACTCCGATATCATAAATGGAGGTAAGCTTGAGTTTATCATGACCGATCAACCGGTAAAATAAATTCATATAAAGAAACATAAAAACAAAGGGCGAATCAGTACACTGGTTCGCCCTTTATCTTATATTTGCCCTCAAACGATTAAATTGAAAAGCTATGTTACTCACAACAACTAACACGATCGAAGGAAAAGAAATTACCCAGTACTTCGGAATCGTATCCGGTGAAACGATCATCGGAGCGAATGTATTCAAAGATTTCTTCGCAGGCATCCGGGATATTGTCGGAGGACGTGCAGGTTCTTACGAGAGTGTCTTACGCGAAGCGAAAGAAACGGCCTTGAAAGAAATGAGCGATCATGCGGCACGAATGGGCGCAAACGCTGTAATCGCCGTAGATCTAGATTATGAGACCGTAGGAGGAAGCGGAAGCATGCTGATGGTTACCGCCGCCGGGACAGCCGTACGCTACCAATAATCCCCAAAATGAAATACTTTGGAGCCGGATTAAGCGAATCACATAAAGAATTAAACCGCATTATCCGTAAACCGGAATTAATAGAGCAAACCAAGGAGCTCTTTCTTGAGATTCATGGGAAATTACACCTCTCTGTGGTGTCTGGTAATGAGAGAAACGAGGTCGATGAGCTAGTCGGAGATTTAAGAGAGGATGAATATGCCATTATGCCTACAGCGAAAGATGAAACCATCGCTTGGGTATTATGGCATATCAGCAGAATTGAGGATCTGACCATGAATATATTAGTTAACGGGGAAAAGCAGATCTTCAATGAAGACTGGCAAACCCGAATGAATTCCCCTATCAGAGACACAGGAAATGCCTTATCTGATAACCAGATTATTCAGCTAAGCAAAAGTCTACGTATTCAAGAACTCTTAGAATACAGGAATGAAGTAGGACGAAAAAGCAGAGAAATCATCCGAACCTTATCTCCCGATGACATACGCCGCAAAATCCCAGCTCAAAGAATAAGCCGGATATTAGAAGAAGGTGGAACCACAAATCATGAAGATTCGATTTGGTTGCTTGATTTCTGGGCTAAAAAAGATATAGCTGGTATTTTATTAATGCCTCCTACCAGACATGTCATGTTACATCTAAATGACTGTTGTAAATGGAAGCTAGCAATAAGAGGCAGACATCATTGAAAATTAAACGGCTGGTGTATATAACAAAAAAAGGAGTCAACCCTTTCGGACTGACTCCTCTCTCTTCCGGCTTTCGCCTTTCTCAAGACGGCGGCTACCTACTCTTCCACTGTTACGCAGTACCATCGGCGTGACGAGGCTTAACTTCTCTGTTCGGA
>NZ_CAXSNO010000006.1:0-85934 GCF_964238835.1 Parabacteroides sp. 20_3
CCTAATACTTGTACTACTTGTTGAATTATGTAAATCTCTCAAAGAACTCTTTTGTCGCTTTCGTTTTGCGAACGTGGCTGCAAAGATAAGGACTTTTATTTTAAACTTCCAAATTATTTCGGAACTTTTTTTCTAAAAGTTTGTTTCATCATTTTGTACCGGCGTTCTCTCTCGAATGCGGGTGCAAAAGTAACGCTATAAAACATAACCTCCAAACATTTTCGGCATTATTTTTCAAGTTTTTTCTCATGGCTCAACAATCCTTACTTTTAATGTACGCACACGATAAAGGCACATATATTTATCTGTACTGATGTTGACAATATCTGGATGGGCATGGAAATAGGTTTCAAGTTTCAAGGTTTCACGAACCCCTTTTCCTCACACACGCACAAGTACATATAATACAGTTCCTCATGATCGCTCCGTCCGCCTCGGGTAAAAACATCATGTCGTGGCTACGCAAGTTCTTCGAGGCTATCCATCCCGCATAACAAACATAAAGGGATTTATTTGAAACCTATATAATGTACGCATCGTGTGTGTGAAGAAAAAGGTTTCATGAAACCTTGAAACTTGAAACCTGCCTATAGTCATTTTTTAATTCGATACACGCATAAGCAAAGAAGAGCCATACGATAGACTTAATTCCTTCGAGCCAATGACTTAAATCAAAGAGCGCAAAGAGCTAAGTCATCAAGCGCAAAGACTCAACTTCTCATCCCCCAAGTTCCAAGTCCTTTATGCACCTTAATCCACAACTAATTAAAAAATCTGATAACAGAACACGAATGTCCGCTCTCATCAGTCCGACACATTGAAGCGTATTCCCACAGGGTCATCATATTGTTTTTGCAGCTTATAAAGCTCGTCTCGCATGCGTTTCATCACTGCCTCGTAACTGGGCTTACCGTAAAGGTTATTCATCTCGTGGGGATCTTCTTGGAGGTCGTAAAGCTCCCATACGTCGATGTCGTTGTAGAAATGGATCAATTTATAACGATCGTCACGTACGCCGTAATGACGCTTCACGGAATGCTCGGCGGGATACTCGTAGTAATGATAGTAAAGGGAGTTACGCCAGTTCTCCGGCCGCTCGCCTTTCAGCAAGGGAAGCAAGGACTCGCCTTGGATGTCGGCTGGGATGGGGGCTCCGGCCAGTTCCAAAAAAGTGGGGGCGTAATCAATATTCTGCACGAGCTGCGGGATATCACCCTTCTTGCCACCCGGCAGACGCATCAGCAACGGGGTGCGGAAGGATTCCTCATACATGAAGCGCTTGTCGAACCAGCCATGCTCGCCCATGTAGAAGCCTTGGTCGGAGGTGTAGACGATCAACGTGTTATCCAGCAAATCGTTCTTCTCCAGATAATCGAGCACGATACCGATGTTCCGATCCACGGAATGGATCACCCGAAGGTAATCGTGCATATAACGCTGGTATTTCCACTCAGCCAGCTCCTTACCCGTGCGTTTCTTCGCCTTGAAGTCTTGGATGATCGGATCGTAATAGGCGTCCCAAGCGGCTTTCTGGTCCGGATTCATGCGGTTATAAAGCTCACGGCCGTACTTCTCCAGATCGGCGTTGGAGGAATGGATCTCGTTCTCCTTATCGGCCATTTTCAAGTCGTATACGATATCCATATCCTTGATGATGCTCATCTCCTGCTCCGAGGCGGCGATGCGGCCGGCGTAATCGTCGTAGAAGTTCTCGGGCAGCGGGAAGGTCACATCGTCGTAAAGACGCAGGTCGCAGGTATCGGGCATCCAAGTACGGTGCGGGGCCTTATGGTGCAGCAGGAGGCAGAAAGGCTTGCTCTTGTCTCGTTTATTGTCCAGCCAATCAAGAGCCAGATCGGTCGTGATGTTCGTGGCGTACCCTTCGATCTGACGCTTCTCGCCGTTATCGATGAAGATGGGGTTATAGTAATCGCCTTGGCCTACGAGGATGTTCCAGTAATCGAAACCGGTGGGATCGGAGGTGAGGTGCCATTTACCGATCATGGCGGTTTGGTAGCCAGCTTTACGCAATAGCTTCGGGAAGGTCTGCTGCGAGCCGTCGAAGGTATGGGCGTTATCGATGAAGCCGTTCTTGTGGCTGTGCTTGCCGGTCAGCATGCAGGCACGGATGGGGCCACTGATGGAGTTGGCTACGAAGCTATTGGTGAAACGTACGCCCTCGTTTGCGATGCGGTCGATGTTGGGGGTTTGGATGTATCGCTTGTCGTAGGCGCTGATGGTTTGGAAGGAGTGATCGTCCGTCATGATGTAAAGGATATTCATGGGCTTGGCGGGCTGCCCGGACGTATTCTCTTTTTGGCTACAGGAGGTGGAGGCTATCGCCGCCAGACCTGTCAGAATGAATAGTTGATTTGTTTTCATGTATTCCGCTTAGATTTATGTTGTTTTGATTGATTTTGCCTAAATACACTCAGCTACAGACTTGTAGAGACGGGGCATGTCCCGTCTCTACAATTGGTGATATTAACCTTGGTGATATTAGCCGAGGAGGTCTTTCAGCTTGCCTTCGGATTGCAGCTTCACGATCAACTCGCCAAACAGAGTATTCGTCCAAGCGAACCACGAGCGGGTGTAATCGGAAGGATTGTCCTTATGGAAAGACTCGTGCATGAAGCCCGTGCCTCCGTCCGTATCACGAAGCGTCTCTATGCAATACCGGATCTCCTTCTCGTCGTTGGAAGTCGTAGCACGCATGATCAAGCTCATCGGCCAGATATAGTTGAAACCGATATGCGGACCGCCGATGCCCTCGCCGGCCTTTCCCTTGAAGAAGTAAGGGTTGGAAGGGCTCAGCACCAAGCGACGGGTATTCTGGTAAACCGGGTCGTTCACGTCCACGCAACCCAAGAACGGCAAAGCCAGCAAGCTCGGTACGTTAGCGTCGTCCATGAAAACACGGCTGCCGTAGCCATCCACCTCGAAGGCGTATACCTTACCGAATTCCGGATGCTCTACGATGGCGTATTTCTTCACGGCCTCCTCTACCTCGTTGGCCAACGCCTCGCAACGGCCGGCCAAATCCGTGTTGTTTCTTACGGCACGAAGAATCTCCGCGACATGGCGAAGCGAGGTGATAGCGAACAAGTTCGATGGTACCAAGAAGCCGAACAGCGTAGCGTCGTCGGAAGGACGGAAAGAAGAGACGATTAGGCCCACCGGGTTCACCGGGCTACCCCAACCATCGTTCAAGAGGGTATCGCCTTGGCGGTCCGTCACACGGGAAAAACGGTACGGCCCGAGGCTATCCTTGCGCTGTTGCTCACGGAAGGTACGGTAAACGGCCTCCATTGCCTTCTCCCATTTGTTGTCGAATACGGAGGTATCGCCAATCTCTTTCCAATAATGATACGCCAAGCGGATCGGGTAGCAAAGCGAGTCGATCTCCCATTTACGCTCGTGAAGCTCTTTCTTCATCTCCGTGCGGTCGCTCTCCCACTCGCTCCCGGTAGGGCCTTCGTTGAAGCCGTTAGCGTAGGGATCGATCAAGATGCAGGCGGTCTGGCGATTGATAGCTCCGACCAGCATTTGCCGCAAGTCCTTATCCTTCTTCGCCAAGGTGACGAAGGGGTAAACCTGCGCCGAGGAGTCACGCAACCACATGGCGTGAATATCTCCGGTGATCACGAACGTATCCGGCTTGCCGTCTACCATCTTGAACTCACAGGTCGTGTCCAAGGTATTCGGGTAGCAGTTCTCGAACATCCAAGCCAGCTTCGGGTCCTTGATACGGGCCTTGGAAGCCTTCAGTTGCTCCTCTACCGCCTTGGAGGTAAACTTACGGGCCTCGGGAGCCGGGCGCTTGCTGGCGTAATCGCCGGTCACCTTAGAGGCGATCGTGCTAAAACTCTTTTTATTGTCGGGCGTACTCACGGCGGAGTATACCTTCTCGCCAACCAACAGGCCGGCCAAGGAAATAGATCCTGTTTTCAGGAAATTACGTCTTGTAGTCATTTATATAGTTTTTATGGTATTATATTCCAGTGGCAAAGTTAAGAAAAAAAATAAAGGCTCCCAATCCTTTTCGGACCGGAGCCTTCGCCAACTCAATAATTCCTTAAATTAGCCTAAATACGATTTTAGAAGCTTGCTACGAGTTCCTTGTCTTAATCTTCTGATTGCTTTTTCCTTGATCTGGCGGACACGCTCTCTAGTGAGGCCAAATTTGTCGCCAATCTCTTCCAATGTCATTTCCTGACAGCCAATACCGAAAAACATCTTGATTATCTCACATTCTCTTTCGGTCAGTGTAGCAAGCGCTCTATCAATTTCCTTAGCCAATGACTCGTTCATTAACGACCGGTCCGCGATAGGAGCGTCATCGTTCACAAGCACATCCAAAAGGCTGTTGTCTTCGCCTTCCACGAACGGGGCATCCACGGAAATATGACGTCCGGACACCTTCAAGGTATCGGAAATCTTATCCACCGGGATATCCAACTCATCAGCAAGTTCCTCTGGAGACGGTCTGCGCTCGTTTTCCTGCTCGAACTTGGAGAAGGCCTTGCTGATCTTGTTCAGCGAGCCTACTTGGTTCAACGGAAGACGCACGATTCTTGACTGCTCTGCCAAAGCTTGCAGAATAGATTGGCGAATCCACCATACAGCATAGGAAATAAACTTGAAACCTCTCGTCTCATCGAATTTCTCGGCAGCCTTGATCAAGCCTAAGTTACCCTCATTAATAAGGTCGGGCAAACTCAAACCTTGGTTCTGATATTGCTTAGCCACAGAAACGACGAAACGGAGATTCGCACGGGTCAATTTCTCTAACGCCCTACGGTCTCCTCTTTTGATAGCCTGTGCCAATTCCACTTCCTCTTCTACCGTGATAAGATCTTCTCGACCAATCTCTTGAAGATATTTATCCAGCGAAGCGCTTTCGCGGTTGGTAATGGACTTTGTGATCTTTAATTGTCTCATTCAATTTGTTTAATTGAGAATACGGGGTGCAAAGATAACCATTTTTGTTGAAAGAATTGGCTGGATGCACCCCACATCCAGCCAATTAAAAACCTTTAACAATCTTTTCACACCTATAAGACTACAGTCCTTGTTTATCTTATTCGGCAAGATCTATCGCATAGTACTTCGTACGTCCGTTCGGGTAGAAGCCTTTAATGAAGAGGCCTTGATCTTCCGTACGTCCTTGAAGTATGCTTTCCACAATCTTTTCCAAGTCTTCCGGAGCAGAGATCTTCTGGTTGTTTACAATCATGATAATGAAGCCTTTCTTTATACCGGCGTCTTTCAGTTTGCCGCTGGTCAGACCGGTGACCTCGATACCATAACTTACACCTAACTTACGTTTCTGCTCGTCGTTCAAAGCCTTGAACGCTGCGCCCATAACCTCTGCGCTGTCACCACCCTTCACGACCTTGGTGCTACCTTGCGCATTACGGAGTTCTACCGTGAATTTCTTCGTGCTACCGTTGCGGTTGATCGTCAACTCTACCTTGTCGCCCGGACGGTATTTGCTGATCTGCTCTTGCAAAGCGCTAGACGATTTGATCTTCACGCCGTTCACAGCTACAATCACGTCACCCTTCTCGATTCCGGCTTCCTTAGCGGAGCTGCGCTCGGCGAAACCACCTACGTAAGCGCCCTCGAATACTTTCACTTTCTCTTTCTCAGCGTCCGGCACGTATTGCGGGTCTTGTATCAATACGCCTAATACAGCACGCTGCACGGTTCCGAATTGCTTCAAGTCGTTAGCCACCTTACCGGCGATGCTGATAGGCACGGCGAAAGAGTATCCGGCGAAGTTACCGGTCTCGGAGTAGATAGCGGTATTGATACCGACTAACTCGCCTTTCGTGTTCACTAGCGCCCCACCACTGTTACCCGGGTTCACGGCGGCGTCTGTCTGTATAAACGACTCGATCTTGCTACGATCCTTGCCACCGGCGCCGATGTTACCACGGCTCTTAGCACTCACGATACCTGCCGTAACGGTAGAGGTCAAGTTAAACGGGTTACCTACCGCCAACACCCACTCACCTACTTTCAACTTCTCAGAATCACCAAAGGGGATCGTAGGTAAGTCGGTTGCCTCGATCTTGATCAAGGCGATATCTGTTGTCGGATCAGCCCCTATAATCTTTGCCGGGAATTTCCGGTTATCGTTCAAGGTAACCTCCAGCTCATCGGCTCCGTCGATCACGTGGTTGTTCGTGATGATATAACCATCCGTAGAGATAATGACACCCGAGCCGGCGCCCACACGAGGTTGCTGTTGCGGACGTTGGAACCCTCCACGGCCACCGAAGCCGAAGAAATACTCGAACGGGTCCATATACTGCTGACCGCCGTCCCCGTTAGAGGCTTGCGCGTTAGCCGTGGCCTTGATATGGACAACCCCGTGGATGGCGCTCTCGGCGGCCGTAGTGAAATCGATATTCTCGGCGGCCACGGTTCCATAATTCGTCAATCGGTACGGTTGCTTGAAGGTATTCTCAACCCCGGAGGCCAACTCCACCGGACGTTGATTCTTATTCATCAGGTAAGTACTCGTTCCGATCGCGGCACCAGAACTAATGGCTGCTATCAGAGCAACACCAAGCACATTCTTCCAGATATTTTTCATACTTTTCTTATTTAATTAAACACTTAAATTTAACAGTTTCTTTACGGCAAAGAAAACTCAAAAATTGTGCGGATATTCCATTTCCATCGTATTTTTTATCACTTTTAACGAGGCATCACAAGGGCTTAACCGCACTTAACAGTACTGTGTATTGCAAAGTACCTTTTTAACAATTAAACAGCAGACGAATTGACAGTTGACATGCGATAACTGACAGTCGGCAATCGATAAATGACAGTCGGTTACTGGCAATCTAGAATCCCTGTTCGTATAAAAAACACCTAGGAGACAGAATATGTTTACGGCTGAAAAAGAAAATGTTATCCTATCTCTCCTATGCGTCTCCAAAATAATTGTCAACCGCCGACCGCCAACTGTCAACTAAAATACCTATCTTTGTCCTATCGCAGTCTGCCGGTCTGTCGCTCACCTTCGGGTGTGAGGAAAGTCCGGGCAACACAGAGCACCATACTTCTTAACGGGAAGCTGTCCGTGAGGGTAGAGTAACGTAACAGAGAATAACCGCCGGACTCGTCCGGTAAGGGTGAAAAGGTGAGGTAAGAGCTCACCGGGTCCCGTAGCGATACGGGATGCCGTACGTCTTATGGGTTGTAAGGTCATGTATACCGGCGCATGTAGGATGGCTCGTCCGATGCCGGGGGGTAGACCGCTAAAGCTTACCGGCGACGGTAAGACAAGATAAATGGCAGGCGCCTCTTTCCAAAGAGGTACAGGACCCGGCTTATAGGCAGACTGCTTTTTTATTTGCCAATTAAATCATGTGCCGATATGCCCAAAAACAAGCCACGGGAAGAAAAGAAACCTATTGGAGAACGGATCAGCGCATTATTAGCACGAACCATCCGTTTCGTTACCTACGACATTTGGCGGATTACCGAGAATGAAGTTAGTGGGCTGAAGGAGATTTATATCAATATCATCAAGACGGTCATACTCGCCGTGCGGGGTTTCCAGAGCGAGAACCTGCAAACCAAGGCGTCGGCGCTTACCTACAGTACCTTGTTATCTATCGTACCTTTGCTGGCCGTATTATTAGGTATAGCTAAGGGCTTCGGTTTCCAAGGGACGGTACGGCAGGAGTTGTTCGATTATTTCCCCGGGCACGAGATGGAGCTGAACAAGGCGTTCGAGTTCGTGGAGAGCTATCTGGCGCAGGCGCAGGGGGGAGTGATCATCGGGGTCGGTTTGATTTTGTTGTTTTATACGGTGATCAACTTGATCTCGTCCGTAGAGGATACGTTCAACGATATCTGGCAGATCCAGAAATCCCGGCCGTGGTACCGGAAGATATCCGATTATCTGGCCTTATTCCTCGTGCTGCCGGTGCTGATGACGGCATCCAGCGGTTTGTCCATCTTCATGTCTACCTTGCAGAACTCGTTCTTGGGGCAATACTTATTTTTTACGCCGCTCATGGAGTTGTTCTTGCATATAGCGCCCTATATTATCACGACATTGGCTTTCACGGGGCTGTACGTCTCCCTGCCGAATACGAAAGTGAGGTTCGTGAACGGGTTGGTGGCAGGCTTTATCGCTGGTTGCGCCTTCCAGTTGTTCCAATTTATTTATATCAGCGGGCAGATTTGGGTGAGCAAGTACAACGCTATTTACGGTAGTTTCGCCGCACTGCCTTTGTTGTTGCTCTGGTTGCAGCTTTCTTGGTTGATTTGCTTGTTTGGCGCAGAGCTGTCGTACGCCTCCCAGAACGTGAAGAAATTCAGCTTTGAGAGGGACAGCAAAAGTATCAGCCGCCGGTACAAGGATTTCCTGACCCTACTGATCGCCTCGCTGATCATCAAACGATTCGTGAAAGGCGAGAAACCCTATACGGCCGACGAGCTATCCGACGCTTACCGCATCCCTATCCGCATAACGACACAGATCTTATACCTGCTCACGGAGTTGAACATCATCATCGAGGTGAATTACGGGAATGACGACCGTGTGGCATACTACCAGCCGGCGATCGATGTCAATAAGATCACGGTCAGCTACCTGCTGACCCGCATGGACGAGTATGGCTCCGAGAACTTCAAGATTGACACGAGCAAGCTTTTCAGCAAGGAATGGAAAGCCCTGCTGAAGACACGTGAGGATATGATAAAGGCAAACGACAATATCCTGCTGAAAGACCTATAGGGAATTGAAAATTGAGAATTGAGAATTGAAAATTAATACAGGAAATAGGGATTTGACGAGTGGGGCGGTATGGAAGGTGATCCTGCGTTTCGCTTTCCCTTTGCTGATCGGCAATCTGCTGCAACAACTTTATAACGTGACCGACAGCGTCATTGTCGGGCAGTTTCTAGGGAAAGAGTCGTTGGCGGCGGTATCGGCTTCCTTCTTCATCTATTACTTTATTATCTCGCTGGTGATCGGTATCGGGAGCGGTACGTCGGTGGTGATCTCGCAGTTTTTCGGGGCGAAGAAGTTCGATAAGGTGCAAAAAGCCTTCTCATCTTTCTTTATCTTCATGTTGGTCGCAGGGGTATTGCTGTCCATAGCGGGGATTATTTTTGCCGAGCCGATGTTCAGGCTGACGAACACGCCGGAGGACGTGATCCCGCAGGCGGTCGCTTATTTCAGGATTTATGTAGGGGGTACGTTCTTGTTCGTCACTTTCAATAGCATTATCTCCATATTGCGGGGTGTCGGGGAGTCCGTGCGCCCCATGCTGTTTATCCTGCTTACCACGATCTTGAATATCGCCTTGGATTTACTCTTCATTGTCGTTTTCAAATGGGGGATCGAAGGGGCGGCACGGGCTACGGTGATCGCCCAAGGGATCGGCATGTGCGTGGCCCTAGGCTACGTGAACAACACCCATCCCCTGCTCTCTATCAAGAAACAGGATTTATTGTTCGATATGGGACTGTTCAAGGAAGGGCTCCGCATCGGGCTTCCCTCCAGCGTACAGCAATGTGCCATCTCGCTCGGATTGATTGCCTTGCTGGGGATCGTGAACAGTTTCGGCACGGATACGCTCACCGCTTACGGGGCAGCGGGAAAGATCGACACGATCATCATCCAAGCGGTATTGACCCTCTCTGGGGCGCTAGCTGCTTTCTGCGGGCAAAACATCGGAGCTGGGCACTTGGACCGGGTACGTGACGGGGTACGATTCGCCATGCTTGTCAACCTATTGCTGGGTCTAGCAACCTTCACGGCCATCTATTTTTTCGGGGACAAGATGATGCTGGCTTTCACCAAGGACCCGGAAGTGATCCGGATTGGCAAGGAATATTTATTGATCATGGGAGGATTCTTTATCGTACACGGCGGCTTGAACGTCTTCAACGGGGCATTACGGGGAGCTGGCGATACCCTGTTCCCGATGGCAGTAAGCATCACTTGTCTTTGGCTGATACGCATTCCCCTCGCCTATTGGTTTAGCTCTATCTGGGGACGGAGCGGTATCTGGTGGGCCATTGGCGCCAGCCTTTGCATCGGGCTTACAATCACCTATATCTATTATAAATTGGGATTCTGGAAGAACAAAGGGCCTTTACGGAAGAAATAAGCATAGCTTATTATTCGTTTCCATCGGGGTCGCATCGCCCGATCGCTTGATTGAATATAGAAAAAGCCCTCAAGTCAATGACTCGAGGGCTTTCTTTTGTTGCGGAGGCAAGACTCGAACTTACGACCTTTGGGTTATGAGCCCAACGAGCTACCACTGCTCCACTCCGCGATATAATCGCTATCATTTCCTGATTGCGAGTGCAAAGGTATATATTACATTCCAAACTTCCAAACATTTTCAAGAAATATTTTCAATTTGTTTGCATACGCCCTTCGTTATCGGGCAGTGAAGCCTTGTTTAGCAGCAATTTGACACTAGAAATTCTCGATCATATCAAAACCGAATGGTTCATATAAATGCAGACGGTTTCTCAACGATTGTATCTCCGCCTGCAAATTCCGCATCCGGTTCAGCATATGATGAATGGCCTCGATTCCCTCGATGTTAATAGACAAGTCGTAATACATACGTGTGTATTGTTCCAGATCACGGAGCTGGGAAGAAAAGAGATACCTCTCTCCATCCGTGATATTAATGTCTATCAAACCTCCCTCTTCCAGCAAAATGATGAACGAAGGGTCTATATGGCATTTCTGGCAGTATTCACTGACAATAACTAAATCTGTTTGCATAATACACCTGTTTTTAATTTAGACTTTGTATTTCCCGGAACAATTCCTTCTGTTTCTCTGTCAAGTTGGTCGGCACCTCGATCGAGTACGTGACGATCAAGTCACCAAACTGCCCCTCCTTCTTGTAAACAGGGAATCCCTTACCTTTCAACCGGACTTTCGTATTGTTTTGCGTACCCGGTTTTACTTTCAGTTTCACCTTGCTATCCAAGGTATCGATAATCTGCTCGCCACCCAAGACCGCCGTATAGAGGTTCAAGGGGACAGTCAGGTACAGATCGTCTCCCACCCGTTTGAAACGGCTGTCGTCCGGGATAATGAACGTGATGTACAAATCACCGGCAGGGCCTCCATTCATGCCCGGCCCGCCTTGGCCTTTCAGCTTAATGGTTTGCCCGTTGGCTACGCCGGCGGGAACCGTGATACGCAGGTTCTTGCCGTTCACGGTGATCACCTGCTTATGTGTCTTGGCCGCATCCATCAAGGATAAGTGCAATTCGGCCGTGTAATCCTGTCCACGGAACCCATGATTAGAACGGCCACCGCCACCCCGGCGGGAACCAAACATAGACTCAAAGAAATCCGAGAACTCTCCATCATCGCCGGAGGAAGACCAATACGTACCTCCACCGTTCGAGAAGCCGCCGCCAAAGCCGCCACCTTGCTGGCCGTACTGCTTCCGTTGAGCCTCGAACTCATCCGCATGTTTCCAATTCTCCCCGTACTGGTCGTATTTCTTACGCTTTTCCGGATCGCTAAGCACCTCGTTCGCCTCATTGATCTCCTGAAACTTACGATGGGCGTCGGGATCGTTCGGATTCAAGTCAGGGTGATATTGCCGAGCCAACTTCTTATAGGCTTTCTTGATATCATCCTGAGAAGCGTCCTTGTTCACCCCCAAAATCTTGTAATAATCGATATAGGCCATAATCTGATATGTTTAGTCTATTTTTCTCATAATAATTATATAACAATAAACATACCAAGGATAGTTTTGGTTAGTGAAAATTTACTTAAAACGTTTTTAATCGTACACGCACGGAATTAAGATTGTCTGTAGATAGAAAAGGCTCTAGCCGGGATCATCAGATACCGCTAAAGCCTTTTATGGATAGGAAATTCTTCGAACCTTATTTAAACTGCATCATCTTGCTGATATACTTCCCGACAATATCGAACTCTAGGTTCACTACCGTACCTTTCTCGATCTGGCAAAAGTTCGTGTTATCGTGCGTATAAGGGATGATAGCGACTTGGAAACTGTTTTGCTGGGAGTTGCATACCGTCAGGCTGACGCCGTTCACGCAAACGGAGCCTTTCTCCACGGTCATATACCCCCGCCGGGCCATCTCCTTATCAAAAGCGTACTCGAACGTATAGTACCAGCTGCCGTCCGCCTCCTTCACCTCCGCACAAACGGCGGTCTGGTCCACGTGCCCCTGTACGATATGCCCGTCCAGACGGCCGTTCATCAACATGCTACGCTCCAAGTTCACCTTATCGCCCACTTTCAGGTTCCCGAGGTTCGAACGTTCCAAGGTCTCCTTGATAGCGGTAACCGTATACGTATCTTCCGTCATGCTTACCACCGTAAGGCAAACGCCGTTGTGAGCCACGCTCTGATCTATTTTCAGCTCATTCACGAATGAGCACTTCATCGTCAGATGAAGGTTTCCTTTATCGGATTGGAGGGCTACTACCTGAGCCGCTTCTTCTACAATACCTGAGAACATAATCAAATTGTTTTTAGTTTGTACTCCCAAAACTGTTATTTATTCATGGGCAAAGATAACGCCTTTAAGGTAATAAGCCCGATAAAAAGGATGTTATTAAATGTTTTTATCACAGTAGAAACCGCACTTATTTATCGTCCAAGGAGATCAAATCGTATCGTTGGCTTCCCATACCCAACGCTTCCGCATCCTCGACGATATGAAAGCCTAAAAACGAAATTGGGGCTACTCACACGGCTCCGTATCTCGTATATCATTCTAAACCATCCCTAAACATTCCTTAAAG
Organism: Parabacteroides sp. 20_3; assembly: GCF_964238835.1. Classification (NCBI taxonomy): domain Bacteria; kingdom Pseudomonadati; phylum Bacteroidota; class Bacteroidia; order Bacteroidales; family Tannerellaceae; genus Parabacteroides; species Parabacteroides sp. 20_3. The sequence continues at coordinate 12,800 of NZ_CAXSNO010000006.1, forward strand.
CCACTTGTTTCATAAATAGATTATCCTAATAATATAGATCTTATGAAATCAAAGAATTTAACACTGGCCTCTCTTTTCGCCGGCTTGCTCATGTTCATGAACCCTACGGGAAGCGAGGCGTGTACAAGGGCCGTTTACCTCGGGCCGGACAATATGGTCGTAACCGGACGTACCATGGATTGGAAAGAGGACCCGCAATCCAACCTTTACCTCTTCCCCCGGGGCGTGCAAAGAAGGGGGGCGATATCCGATAATACCATCCAATGGACCTCGAAATACGGAAGCGTGGTGACCGCCGGGTATGATATCGGTACGTGCGACGGCATGAACGAGAAGGGACTTGTAGCCAACCTATTGTTCCTCACCGAGTCATCTTATTTCCGACCGGACGATAACCGCCCGGTTATGGGGCTTAGCATCTGGACGCAGTATGTACTCGATAATTTCGCCACGGTAGATGAGGCGGTTGCCGAGTTAAGCAAGGAGGTCTTCCGCATCGACGATCCGGATCTCCCGAACGGGGCGAAATCGACCTTGCATCTCTCGATCTCGGACGCTTCAGGAAATAGCGCTATCTTCGAATACCTGAACGGGAACTTGGTTATCCACGAGGGACGGGAATGCCAAGTCATGACGAATTCCCCTACATACGATAAGCAACTAACCTTAAACGATTACTGGCAACAGATAGGCGGCTTGGTCATGTTGCCGGGTACGAACCGAGCTTCCGATCGTTTCGTGCGTGCCTCTTTCTATATCCACGCCATCCCGCAGACAAGTAATTTCCGGGAAGCGGTAGCCGGGGTATTCAGCGTAATGCGTAACGTATCGGTACCTCTGGGAATCACGACCCCGGATCAACCGAATATCTCCTCTACCCGCTGGCGTACGGTAGCCGACCAGAAGAATAAGGTATATTACTTCGAGTCTACTTTAAGCCCGGATATCTTTTGGGTAGATTTCAAGAGCTTGGACTTCAAGGCAGGTACACCTATCAAGAAACTAACGCTCACAGACGGCGAGATTTACGCCGGAAACACCGCCAAAGATTTCAAGGACAGCAAACCGTTACCGTTCTTGTTCGGGATCTGAAGGGCCGATATCAACATCCCTGCCGGATGCTGTCCACGGGATTCGTGCTGGCAGCCCGGTAGTTCTGGATCGTAACCGTGAGCAACGTGATGATCGTAATGGCAAGGAAAGCCAAGAGGAAAATCCACCAATGGAGCGGAGCCTTCAAGGCGAAATTCTCTTGCCAGCGCTCAATGCCGTACCAAGCGATCGGCGAGGCGATCACGAAACAGATCATGACGATCCATAGATACGATAGGTTATGCTTCCTCAACAAGTCCATCACGGTAGCGCCAAATACCTTCCGGATACCGATCTCTTTCCGTTTATATTCGCTCTCAAACAAGACAACACCAAATACGCCTACCAAAGACACAAATACGGCAATCAAGCTGAAGAACAAGATTTGTTTGCCAAGTAGCAGCTCTTTCTGGTACAAGTTCTCTTGGATATTGTTGAACAAATGGATATCGAGAGGATAATCAGGATCTAGTTCCCGCAAGGAGCTCTCTATGTCTAGCGAGAGTTGACGGTAGTCCGTCCCCGGGCGAACAAGGATCATCAGGTTCGTCAAGGTCCCAGCCATAATATCTTTTCCGACAAAGATGGCGAACGGCTCCAGCTTATCCCGGAACGAGTTATATTTCAGGTCAGGCACGAAACCGGCGATCTTCTCCCTACGATGTAAATCTCCCCAGTCCAACCGGATTGGATCTCCCGCTTTCAGCCCATAGGTCCGTTTCGCTTCCTCATTGAACAAATAAGTGCCATCGCTCAACTGGTCTTCCGGCAGGAATCCCCGCCCCTCCAGAATAGGAAGGGCCAATACCCGCTCAATCTCCGAGTCTGCCTGCACCACCTTGAATTGGATATCCTCATCCACGTAGGTACGTCCCCAGCCGGAGTAATTATCCTCAGCGCCAAGCACTCTTGAGGTAAACGACAAGGCCTCGACAGAGGAGAGTTGCCCCAACCGCTGACGCACGCTCTCCGGTTGCCTGCTCAGATTACGGTTTAGCTTTACGGTGACAATCCGCTCGCTATCGAATCCAAGCGGCGTATGAAGCATATTGTAATTCTGCCACGTGATAAACAAAGCCGCTATAACCAAAATAAAAGAGGCCACGAACTGAAATCCTACTAACACATTGCGGAACGAGCGCCCCTTGGGAGATAAGCCGAAATTTCCTTTCAGCACCAGTGCCGGAGAGAAAGAGGTGATATACCAAGCCGGCCAGCAACCAGCGATAAGTCCGATCAGCAACACAAAGCCTCCACAGGCGATCAACAAGGGCATCTGCCCCTCCAAGGAAATGCCTCCACTGACCAAATCCACAAACCCGGTCTTCGACAACAGGCGAACCAGCAGCAAAGCGATCAGGTAAGACAACAGGCACATCCCCACCGCCTCCGAAGCCACGGCCATCCGGAGCGCCGATACCGGACTCCCCAATACCTTCCTCGTGTTGATGCCCCGCAGACGGACCGGCACCAAAGCATTGCTGAAGTTCATGAAATTAATGACCGCTATCAATACGATCAAGATAGCGATAGCAGATAGCGCTTGAAGCTGGGCATAGCTCCCCTTTTGCTTCTGTGAATCGTAGCTCGTGTCAGTCTTAAAATAGATATCCGGCAGAGAAGTCAAGCGCAATTGTCTCGTTTTCCAATTCCATTCGTCGTGGCGGAAATTTTTCTCGAAACCAGCCAAGACATCCGGAGCGGAGGCCGGATTATCCAGACGGAGATAACACTCAAAATTATTTTGCATCCAAGCGCCTGCGCCTTCCTTGTCCGATATGCGCCGATAGACCGCATTACTGACGATCGAGTTGGAGGGAAAGTCCCGGTAGACACCTCCCACCTCGGACGTCCACCCCTCTCCGATCAAGACTTGCCCGACTGCCGGATGATTGCCGAAGAAACGATGAGCCATACTTGCCGGTATCAATACCCGACCCTTCTCCTCCAACGCCGCCGCTTCACCTTCCACCATATCAAAGTTGAAAACACGGGCATAGGAGGGATAGCAGGCATAGAGCTCCTCATGGAAAGTCATCCGCTCACCATCCCGATCCACCGTGATATACTTCTTATCGCCCCACCGATTGATTAGCGCCCCCTCCTCAATATGTGGAGAGGAGGCCAAGAACCGATCGATAAGCGGGCGGTTCAATACGACTTGCGCCCCTTTATTATTGTGAACGATCTCCAAGCGATACAACCGGTCGGCATGCTTATGGAAACGATCGTATCCCCACTCGTAACGAACTTACATGAACAAGATCAAGAAAGCTGTAAAAGCCACAGATAATCCTGCTACATTCAAGAAACTAGCCATTTTAAAACGACTGATCACAAAAACGAAATTTCGTACGATTGAGTTCATGATATTTCCTTTTAAAAGTTACTAAAGCCTATGCCTAAAGCTATCCACCGGATTCGATGTGGCAGCCCGGTAGCTCTGGAAAAAGACAGAGACAAACGAGATCACGAGGCAGAATAAGCCGGCAGCGATAAATATCAGCGGGCTTAAACCGATACGATACGAATAGTCGGACAGCCAATCTTTCATAAAGTACATAATAATAGGTATGGCGATCACGAAAGCGATCAGCACATAGTTCAAGAACGTGAATACGAGCTTAACCAATATCTGCCGGTTGCTGGAACCAAATACCTTTCGTACGGATACTTCTTGCAAACGCTGTTGGATAAAATAAGTGGACATCGCCAATAAGCCTAGCAAAGAAATAAGGATGGCGATTATCGAGAATACGATTACGATCTTTGCCAAACGGATTTGCGAGTCGAATGAGTTTTGTAAACTCTCATCCATGAAGAAAGCCTCAAACTCAAGTCCGGTCACTTTCTCATATACTTTACCGATGGCCTCCTTTGCGGCAAAAGGATCACCTTGTGTCTCGATCAAGATCATCCAAGGAGTTTCATTATCTTTCAAAAAACGAAACATAACGGGCCTCATTTCTGTCGTCACATTCCCAAAGCAATAGAAATCCCGAACGATACCCGCTATCGCTATCGGCTTCTCCTGCCTATCCAACATAAAAGAGGCCGCATCCTCCAGCAGGTTCATCTCACGTATCGCTTGCTCGTTTAGGAACCAGCCCTCTGTCGTTAAATGGTTATCACGCAAAATCTCCAATCCTAGCATCTCATAGCATTCCTTATCCATAATAAATTGCTGGAAAGATATATTTTGTCCTTGATAGGTAGCAGTCCAATTATTACTACCGAAAAAAGGCAGTCCTCGTGTCTTCCCTACCCTATCTACGCACGACAAGCCTTTCAGCTCACCGACAAAAGCAGACAACTGCCTTCCGTCTACCGAGTTCATGGCCAACAAATTCTTCGTATTATATCCCACAGGAGCGTTGATCATATGAACAATCTGGCTAACCATCACGATAGAGGCTGCGATCATCGTGATCGTGATCACATTCTGGAATACGATAAAGAACTTACTGAATACCATTTTCGTCTTAGCCCGGAACGTACCCCTTACCACCTCGATCGGTTTAGAAGAAGAAATAATGATAGCAGGCAGTAAGCCGGATAAAACTCCCACGGCAACCGTTAATGAAACCAGAGCCAATAGCCAGACAGGTCTACCCAATACATTCATATCGACACGTGTCTGCAATAAATCATTGACAAACGGCACGACCGCCAGCGCAAGGAGAACCCCGATAATCAAAGAAATAAACGTAAGTAAAGTGGACTCCAGCATCAAACGCATGAATAACTCACCCCGTGAAGATCCCAAAAGGCGCCGGGTAGCCATCTCCTTCGCCCTGAAACCCGCTTGGGCGACCGTCAAGTTAATATAATTAATGACCGCGAAAATCAAGATAAGGAAACCTACAGACATCAGCACGATCACAAAACGCCAATCTCCCTTTCGCAAAGAAGAGTAAGAAGCGGCTTTCGCAAAATACTGCTCACTAAGCGGCAATATGCGTACCTCTTTTGCCGTCCCATATTGATACGGCCAATAAAACTCCTTGAACCAATGGGCCATATCCTCCGCACGAGAAGGGAAATCACTACCCTCACGCACCAAGACAAAAGCCGATGTACTTCCGGCATTCCCCAATTGATCCGGAGCCAACGACCAGTTCAAATACCGAACCTGCTCCCAACGCACGATCACATCGGCTTCGGGAATAGAGGAATGAAGTAAATCCTCCACCACCCCGTTTATAGTAGCCGATATGGTATCGCCCACCACCAACTGCCGTCCCATCGGATCATCCGTTCCGAACATCTTACGGGCGAACGAAGAGGAGACCACCGCATAGTTCCCGGCGGCCAACGCTTGCTCACGAGTGCCTTGTAGCAACCGGAAATCAAAGAAATCGAAGAACGTAGAGTCTGCGAACATCACGTTTGCCTTCAGTTTCCGATCACCGGAAACTACAACTATATCACTCGAATTACCCGCCACTACCGGACAAACTTTTTCTACCTCCGGATAGCGTTCCTTTATCTTATAAGGAATGGCGGCTCCGGTGGCCATCCAATTTTCATTCCCGACCAGATAGATACGATCCGCCTTGGTATGGAATTTATCAGTCGACATCTCCTGTACCGTATAGACCGCTATCAATAACACAAACATCAACGATACAGACAGACCAAACACGTCTATCAGCGTATAAGCCTTATTCCTTCCAAGGAACTTTAAAAAGGACTTAAAGTTCAATAAATTATTCATAAATTATGAATTATCAATTTTCTATTATCTATTTTCAATCACTCAGATTTTAAGCAATTCACCGGATTATCATTAGCCGTCTTGCGGGCATCCAGACAAACCACGGAATATATAATCAATAATACACATACGCCGCAACCCAAGAATATGTACCATGACAAAGGAACCTTCTCCGTGAATTGCTCTTGCCACTTTTGCAAGACAAAGTATGCTATACCACCGCCTAATATGACCGCATAGATACAGATATATCCGATATCCTTTATGAACAACCTCAATATATCCCATAAGGTAGCCCCATTCACCCGGCGAACCGCTATCTCCTTACGACGACGGCTCACCTCATCATTCGTATAGCCAATAAGTCCTATCAACGTAACAAGAAGCGTGACCAAACCTCCGATCATCACGGAATCACGGAATTGACGGGAGTCCTTATATAGATCCATGATCTCGGAACGGAAAGAGATAGCGTTCAGTTCACGATCCGGAAATGTCTCGGATATCTTCTGCTGTAAACGAGCCATACTATCGTTGTTCAGCTCATGGAACTTCACCTGCAAGGTATACATGGGCTTATGCGTATAGAATAATACGGAAGGCCGCATATCTTGGTTCGAGATTCCTCCCAGACGGATATTCTCATAAACACCGCAAATCGTGAATGGCTCCTCATTCCATTTGCTATGCTCGGTGACGCAGATATCCTTCCCGATCACATCATCCGTCCAACCCGCTACCAATTTCATTTTCTCCACGAAACGGCGGTCTACCATCACCTCTCTTGAATTGGTCACATTTTCCGTGAACGAGCGGCCTTGGATCACGGGAATCTCCATCATGTCCAAATATCCGTTACCTACCCAATAGAGATCGGCGATATTAAAAAGCTCTTGAGTCTCACCCGGTAAAAGAATATTATTACCGGAAGCATGCTCGAAAGGCAATTGATAGACGGTGGTAGCCGCAACGACCCCCGGAAGCCGCATCACCTCATCCAGAATCTTGGCACGAGAGGTAGAGTCCACGCCAGCTAACCCGCAGTAGGCAAGGTTCTCATAGGCATATCCCGGACGATCGTTCACCATAAACGTATATTGACGGGCAACGAAAACAAGCATCGTCACCAAAAAGCCCGTGGCTACAAACTGGACAAGCAACAAGGCTTTCTTCCAGATACGCTTATTTTCCCGGTAATTACGGAAAGCGGAGGCCACCGGAATCCGAGCGTATAATGATCCCGGCATAAAACCAGATACGAAAAACACCAAAATACATATCCCTAGCAAGACCAAGCTACCATTAGACAAGAGCAAGGAATCTAACGAAGTCGCCAACAACTCCTCTACCGTACCTCTAAACGCAAGGATCAACAATAAGGCCAAGATCAGTGAAAGCACTATATGTACCAACGCCTCACCAAACATCATACCATGAATATTATTCTCGCTTGCCCCATAACATTTATGGACAGCCACCTCCTTCGAGCGATTAACGATAGAGGATATCACAATCAAGATATAGTTCATCACCGCCGTGAAGATCAAAGCGAAGGCCAGTAAGGAAAGTATCCATGTCATTCGCTTGACTTGCGGCAACTCCTTGTGTAAGCCATCCAGCTCATGAAACGAGAAACCAATGTTAAACCCTGTCTTTTGCTGTTCCTCCGGAGGGAAATAAGAATTCACGAACGTATGCACCTGTTCCTCCAAAGCTAAAGGATTCACCCCCTTGTGCAATTTCACGTAGCTTATGTAACGATCATTTCCCAACATATTAGTAGGCGAACCCTCCCACATGAACCGACCCGCCGAAGCCATAGAAACAATCACATCGTAACGGGAATGAGAATTTTCCGGAACTTCCTCAAAAACGCCACCAATAGTCATAGTACGTCCCGGCGAACTGTCTACCGTGAAGTTTTTCCCGATAACATCGCCCCCGATATTTTTCGCTATACGACTTGATACCAACACGTACATCGGGGTGGAAAGAACCTCTTTCGCATTTCCGATCAGCATAGGACGAGGAAGAATATCAAAGAAACAACTATCCGCTATGATACAACGACCGGAGTATTTCATCTTGGTGTCGGTCATCGTAAAGGTCCAGTCTCCAAAACTCGTGTATCGGGTGACGGTCTCAATCTCGGGTATCTGTTGTTGCATAGTTGGAGCGATGCCACCGCTTGTTTGCGGATAATCCTTCAACTCCCCTCCATTTTGCTGGTATTTCGCCCATACTTGATAGACCCGGTCTCTATCCGGATAAAAATCATCATACGATTGTTCGAAATAGACTTTAGCGATCAATACCAAACCTACCGCTAAACCGATTCCCAACGATACGATTTTCATCACGTTATGCCGCCCTTTCTTAAAAATGGAACGAATGGCGATTAGTATGTTTTTCATATTATATCGATTTTATTCCAGCACCAGCACTTCATTATCCTTATAACTCTCATAACTGGACACAATCACCTTCTCACCGGCTTCCAGACCTTCAAGAACCTCATAATATTGCGGGTTCTGACGACCGATCTTGATAGAACGCCTGTAAGCTTTCTTTCCATCCGGATCAAGAACAAATATCCAACTTCCACCCGTACTCTGGAAGAAAGTTCCCTTCGGGATAATGATACTCTCGGTAGGTTGTCCCAGCTCCAAGTTGATATAGTAGGTCTGTCCGCTACGGATATTATCCGGACGCTCACCTGTGAAAACGAAATCCGTACGGAACTTACCATCACGAACCTCGGGATAAACTTTGCGCACCGTTAAGTCGAAAGACGAGCCTTGACGCTCGAAAGCGGCGCTTAAGCCCGGTTTCACACGGTCTATGTAATGCTCGTCGATCATGGCCTCGATCTTATAATCGGAAAGGTCGTTAATCTGGCCGATCTTTTGTCCCGGATTGATACTTTGCCCCAATACGACATCCAACAGTCCCAACTCACCGTCGATCTGGGAACGGACATTCAAGTTTTCCTTACGCTCACGGATCAACAGGATATTCTTCCGCATGTTCGCCAAGCTGGCCTCCATCTCATCCATCTGGATCGTGCGGGAGATAGAGTCTTGGCGCAAGCGCTCGGTAATCAAGGCGTGCTTTTGAGAGGCTAACTCGAAGTCCTCCTTCGCTTTCAGATAATCCTCCTTGGCGATCAAGTTCTCTTTATACAACTGCTCTTGTTGGTTGAACGAGCGGCGGGCCCGGTTCATGTCCATATCGTATTGAAGTTTCTCCATCTGATTGGTCAGCTTATCCTGCTCCATGGTAACCTGCGTATTACGAAGGAAGTTCTGCTTCTCCGCCAACTCGGCCTCAGCGTTCAATATCTGCAAATCCAGATTTGAGTTGCTCAGACGAACAATGATATCGCCTTTCTTCACTTGGGCGCCCTCTTCCACGACTTTCTCCTGTACGATACCGCCCTCCTCGGGGCTAAGCTGCACGACCGTGATAGGTTGCACCTGACCATCCATACGAAAGAAGTCATTAAATTGCTCACGAGTCACATTACCGATGCTAATCCCTCTCGCGTCCACTTTCAACGTAGAAGCATGATCACCAAAGATAATCCATCCCAACAAGATAACGAACAACACGCCACCCGCTACATAAGGAATATGCTTCTTCTGAAGACCTTTCTTTTTCTCTAATTGTATATCCATCGTATTCTATATTTTTTATTATCATCTAAATTCTATGTTCTCAATTCTTATTCATTGATAAGAGGCTTGCCCTTATAATAATCTACCAACTTGCTTTTCAATAAGTACATCAATCGCTTTTGAAGCAGATTGGCCTTGGACTCCAACAGCGTATTCGCGCTTGTCTGTACATCCAGCGTGCTCATCAGGCCTTCCTCGTACTTCCGTAGGGTAACACGATAAGCCAACTCATCCGATCTCACCTTCTTATCCATCTGTATGGCCTCTTTAGCGTATCCCTCACGATCCAAGACGGATTGCTCTATCGCTGTCTGCAACTGGCGAAAGACCTCTGTTCTTGTCTCCCGTGCGATCCGCATATTGTTACGGTAACGACGAGCGTTCGTTAATCTGCTCAAACCATCGAATAAGGGGAAACTAAGGCTAAAAGAGACATATTCACCACGGTTATTCTTAAACTGATCCTTGAAAACTTCCGGGGCATTATCAGACTTCAGGTTCTCGAAATAACTCGTAGAGATTCCGGCATTCAAATAAATGCTCGGTAGCAACTTTCCTTTATAAATACGATATTGGTATTTACTTTGCGTTAATTGATACTCGGCTTGCAAGGCGGTAGGGTTATTCCCGGACGCATAAGCGAAAATCTCCGCCACGTTCTCTACTTCCGGGACATAATTGATATCCGGTAATAAAGTATCCACCTCCAGTTCTAAATCAGATGGATAATTCATACATTCCCTCAAGGTAAGCAAGGCCGTATTGAAAAGATTCTGCTGGTGGGTCAATGTATAATCATCGGCCGCTACTTGAGCCTCGAATTGAGCTACATCCGCTTTCCCTTTCAAACCCAGCTCTTCTTGCCGGCGAGTCTTATATAAGGTACGGTTACTCTCCTCCAATTTCTCGGCCGCCATACGAATCGTTCCTTTATAATATACCACATCCATATAAGCCTGCATAGCTTTCATCGCTAAATCATCTTTCGCTTTCTGGATGTCATTAACTCCCATACGGCGATTGGATTTTGCCATCAACCATTGATTGATCAGCTGTCCGCCCGTAAAAATAGGAATAGAAGCGTCGAGGCCATAGTTATTATTAAACGTAGAAGTATTCTCATAGGTATTGGTCGCAGGGTCAATCGAACGGCCAAAACTATATTGCGCTCCGACCTTAGCCGATGCCGCCGGGAAAAAAGAAGCTACGGCGGCATTCCGTTCCGCCTTATACGTATCTGATGTATAAACTTGCTTTTTAACCGATGGGCTGTTTTCCACGGCATAGCGCATACATTCATCCAAAGTCCAAAGTTTCTCTTGGGCCACCGTCGCGGTAGCGAAACTGAGAGAAAGAACTGTTGTAAGTAATATTTGTTTCATTGCTCTATTATTTTCTACTTAAAATAATAGCAAAGAACGTGCCAAAACACATAAACAGCTAAACAACAACCAGATAACAAAAAGCCATTCTTTTAGAACTGTCCAATATTTTGACAACGCTGTCTAATTGTTTGACACTATTCCCACTTTGACACGTAAGAGCGTCTCCTCTTCTCCATAAGCAAAAAACGCTCCGCTCCTATATGAATTCTTGCTCGATAGCCTATGAATTTTTATGCGCATACTGTATAATTCTACAAACCACGACGTGGTCTGTACAGATCAAGACGTGGAATATACAAATCACGACGTGGTCTATATATTCCACGGCGATAATCTGGAAATAGATGAGATAGTAATTATATTTGTATATAGTAAGAAGAATGTTTTTTACTTGAAGATACGAACAATTGTTTTGATTACAATCGTTGACTATCCTTTAGATTTAAGGGCAGGACACAAAAAAAGGGAAACAGTTGAATACCAACCATTTCCCTTTTTCTAAGTCGGGGTACCAAGACCCTTTTGTGTAAATACTTAGCATCTATTTATCTGTTTATCAAAATATTACAAATATCACTATAATACTATTTTGTCCTAAAACAGTCCCGGTACAAATTACTTCTCATAATAAAAAGAAGCATCTTCCGGAATATGAAGAAGCTCATTAATTGCATGCCGTTTTTCTAGATCAAGCATGTAAGTCTGTACGACTTTATAGAGATCAAATCCCCCTACAGATCCAGCAGCCATGTGCAAGTTTTCCACCACCTGTTTCATTTCTTTTTGAATATCTGATTGCCTTAGCAAGTGATACTCATTACTGTGAATAACCTTTTTTTCTTCCATAATACTACTTATTTAGTTGTTGTTTTAAAAGTGCAATCATTTCATCTTTATCTTTTATACGCTCTTCCTTCTCCTTAATGAGTAATCTGAGCTTCTCAAGTTCATTTTTACATTCACTTAGAGTAATATCTCCAGAAACCTTATTCCCATTTCCATTTACATGATGACCGATTGAGTTATCTACATTTATGTCTCTATCGAAAAAGTAATCAATGGGTAATTTGAAAAAATCTGCTATTCGTTCAAGTTTACTTGAACCAAGATCTGCTCCTTTCAAAATATTGTCCAATCCTTGTACAGATATGGATACTTTTTCACAAAAAGACTTCTTTGTCAATTTGTTATCAATAATAAGCTGTTCTATTTTACTTGGTATAAACATTCAAGTATTATTTGTAAACATTGTTAAACATATATAATCATGTGACAAATATCACATAAAACTTTGTATAATATCAAAGTTTAGTTTACGTTTGCATTATAAATATAACACTAAAATATGTTTTACGTATGGAAAATGCAGAAAAGATTGAAAAAATGACATTTAAAGACTATTACCAGTCCTTGGATGAAGAAAGGAAGAAAGCTGTTAGAGATCAGTTCTTAGTAGCAAGCGGTATCTCATATCCAACTTTCTATTCAAAACTAACACGGGAAAACTATTCTCTTTTGGAAAGAAGAGCTTTAGAAACAATATGTCAAACAACTTTTAAATGGTAAAATCATGAGCACAAAAGAAATTTCAAAAGGATCTGTGGAGAAAGCCTTGGCTTTCATTGAATCCGTAAAAGGACATTTGATTGAAATCAATAATAACCCAGAGTTATTACGTCGCTTGAACGAGAGTTCTGGCTTTTCCTATTACGATAATACAGGAGAAAAAACTTCAACGGCGGAATATGTTTTAATGCTCAGTCTAAAAGACGGTAGGCTCATAAGTATTAGGGAATTTAACGATATGTGAAAATAAAAGACATGAATCGCTTTCAAGAAATAGAGTTCTATAACACCCCGGATTGCGAGGTTATGATCAAGCCAAAGGGAGACCCTGTTAGGGTTTTGGCCGAAACAGGAAAGGAGAACAGGGTATTTATCTCTGCTTTTATCTCCCATCTGGTGACTTTTTATACCAAAGCATGGGAAGCGTTGAGCCTGTTATATTCAAGAAAAGAACCGAATCGACTCAATTATGAGTATTGGATCGTTTCTCGTTTTATCCGGTGTAATTTCGGCGAATATGACGCAAACAACCCGGATATAGATGTGTGGGGACGATTCCATTTTGAGGAAGTAAAATGTCCGATACGAAATGAATGCCCATTTGCCGGGATTGTTTGCAAGCCCGAATTTAACACGACCTTGTCGTTCCGGGAAACAAACGTGCTCCGTTTGGTGATCGAAAGATATAAGGTGGATGATATCGCACAGTTGCTCCATATCAGCCCGCATACCGTAGCGAATCATATCCGGAATATACACGAAAAAACTTCTACACGGACAATCGCATATCTGGTAGACTATTGGCATACACATAACTTAAAATAAATCAAATCAATACCATGGCAACATTAGAAGAACAAAAGGAGTACATTCGTACCAATTACAAAAAACTGACCGGTCAATTTATGGCCAAGATGTTAGGCATACGCCCGGAGAAAGTGTATGCTCTGGTAAAAGAATTAGGATTAAAAAAACAACTTCCTCCTCCCGTAATTAAACCGAAGGCTGATATGGGAAAGAATCCAACCTCTATCGTACCAAACGGTAACGATGAAGGAAAGATTCCTCTCCGGATAGATTGTCGAACGGTTATTCTCATCCCCTACACCGCTGATCCTGAGAAGTGTCGTAAAGATTTTCTTCAAAAGATTAATCGTAAACATTCAAGTCAGATAGACTCTCTGTAATAACCTAAAAAATATACTGAATATGATAACATTGGAACAAGCAAAAGAAAAATTAGAGGATCTCAAGAGTGAAATTCGATGCCGTTTAAAATGTGAGCCAGAGGATCTTGAGATTGTACAACATGAATCTGGGTGTATATCTATATATTGGGTTACTAAATATATTGGACTCGACTATATGAATATTCCTTCAGAGTGGATAGTAGTAACTATAGATTGGCAAGAAAAAAGGGCATCAATGTTTGCTGATCCATCAGATTTCATGGTATACACTACATAACTAAAGAAATATGAAACGACTGAATAAAAAGACCTACAAGGCAATCAAGCAAGCAAAGGCAGTGATTACCATCACGCAACATGGGGATGTGGTTAAATTGAATGTGGATTTTTTACCTCCCGCAAAAAACAAATCTCCCAAGCTATTCCAATATCTGGCCATCAAGATGTGTAATCATGCCATGGAAATTTTAGGAGGAAAGAAAAAAGATGAATGACAAGAACTATTTAGCGATGGCTGTAGCCACCGCCAAAAGAAAAAAGTTGGCGCATACTACTCCGCAGGAGTACGCTTTACCGATTTGGATGATGTTCATAGCGGCAGATATCCTAGAGAACTCCGCTATGGAAATCCAAGGGCTATTAATGCAGGACGAGCAATTTATCCAATCCGATAAGATGCACATAAAAGCCATAATCAATCATGCCGGCAAATTCGTTCGTGATGTTGATCGGACATGTGAATACCAGTTCGCTTGCAAATTTGCGGACTATACAGAAGAATGTTCCACTTTACTTCGCAGCTACATGCAAAATAAGTTAGCCAAAATGGACAACATATGGGCACAGAGGAAGGAGGAATGATCATGTATATCGAAACGGATTCAAACGGCAAGATCATCATTCAGGATATCTCACAGGAAGAAGCTGTCATCCTAGATGATTGCTTATGTACTTACTTGGCGACGAAGCCTATCGATCAAAGATCAAGTGTCGATAGGATCGTAATGGACATGAAAAGACAATTAGAAAAGAATATACAATGAAAGCTAGAATCATATACGAAGTAGAATGCCCTCCCGTTAATTGCGACCGGGAGGATTTTTTGAAATGGTTGGAACTAAACCTATATGTTCCGGGAGCGTGCGTCACCTCCGATAATCCTCTTTTTGGAGAACCATTGGATTTTGACACCGCAGATTTTGACAATATTGAGGTAATCGATGGATAGTTACGCCCGGTATCGAATGACAGATTGGAACTGGATCGCCATCTATAAAGAGAAAATGGGAGTAGATCTATTCCGGGAATATGTGAACGGCGTATATAATGAACTTCTAAATATGAAAGTAGATCGTTCATTCTCTCTCGAGGCTACGGTTAAGGAGGAAAACAAAGAACTCTTTATAAAGATAGTCTGTATGTTCATTCAAGAAGGAAACTATGACTATGATTTTAGTCAAGATTATAAATTCATAAGACGACATGAAAAGA
Source organism: Parabacteroides sp. 20_3 (assembly GCF_964238835.1). NCBI lineage: Bacteria > Pseudomonadati > Bacteroidota > Bacteroidia > Bacteroidales > Tannerellaceae > Parabacteroides > Parabacteroides sp. 20_3. The sequence continues at coordinate 27,918 of NZ_CAXSNO010000006.1, forward strand.
CAACGCTGGTCAGAAAGCCAAGAAAAAATATTGAAGGAGAATCTGGGGAAGATAACTCTCAAGGAAATAGGGAAGATTCTAGGAAAGACCGAGTTAGCCGTTAAACTATATATCCATAGGAACCATATCGTTTACCGTCCTTCCGTAAAACGGAACCTTGTGCTAGAATTGTTCCGGATTAAATTAATCAATCCGGAATATTTCAATGTAACAACAGCTTTCTTGCATGCGGTAAATATCAACCAAGTACGGTTTTGGAAATTATACCGGGGGGAGGAAAGCCCCACAGATCAAGAGTATTTACGTCTAGCCACAACTCTAGGCGTATCCTTACAAGAGGCCTTCGAAGCCCGACAACTATATTTATTTAACGACAATAAAGAAGATGAAATATGATACCTCAAGACGTGATCGATAATATCATCAACACGGCCAATATAGTAGACGTGATAGGTGATTATGTTAAGCTAAAAAAAGCTGGAGTAAATTACAAGGGAGTTTGCCCATTCCATGGGGACAAGGACGCAAGCCTAGTCGTATCCCCCGCTAAGAATATCTGGAAATGTTTTGGATGTGGTAAAGGCGGGAACGTGATAACCTTCGTAAAAGAGCACGAAGGGATGTCTTTCTTCGAGGCGGTAAAGCTAGTCGCCTCGAAATACAACATAACAGTACCCGAACGGGAACTAACCGACGATGAACGGAAGATAGCGAAAGAGCGGGAGGCCCTACAAATCTGCCTCACATTCGCCCAAGAAACGTTTACGGCTTTCCTCAAGAAGAAAGAGGCCGCTGAATATCTGGAAACACGAGGAATCACCCCGAATATCCTGTCTAAATATGGAGCGGGGTACTCTTCATCCATGTTTACCGCATTAACCGAGTTAGGCTCTCAAAAAGGTTATGACATGGCGACTATGGAGAAGACCGGTTTGATTATCAGAAAAGAGAACGGAAAGATCTTCGATCGATTTGTAAATAGGATCACATTCCCGTTTTATTCCTTATCAGGACTAGTGATCGGTTTCACGGGCCGTTCCTTGGAAAAGGATACCCAATGTAAATATCTAAACTCTCCGGAGACTCCCCTTTTTCATAAGGGAAAGACGTTATTCGGTATATACCAAGCTCGTCAAGAGATATCGAAATCCGATAAATGCTATTTGGTGGAAGGTCAATTTGACGTACTCTCTTTCGTTCAATCCAGTTATCCCAATACGGTCTGCGGTAGCGGTACCGCCCTTACACTAGATCAAGTCCGGATCATCAAGAAATTTACCCGAAACATCACTGCCGTTTATGATGGAGACGCAGCCGGCATGAAAGCCTCCGTCCGGAACATGGATATCATGCTGGCCGAGGGCATGAACGTCCGTGCCGTTCTTCTTCCGGAAGGAGAAGATCCGGACAGTTTCGCCCGCAAGATGGGGACTGAGAAACTAGCCAAATTCTTGAAAAAGCAGGAGACCGACTTCATCTCCTTTATTTATAAAGCATTCGAAAGCGAGATGGATGATCCGATCCGGAAAACAGAGGTTCTCCGGATTATCGCCCAAAGTATCTCCGTCGTACCGGATAAATTACAAAGGCAAGCGTATATCGTATCCCTCGCCGAACGATTTAACGCAGATGGGGAATTGATAACAAATCTAGTTGCCGAGCTACAAGCCGTAGGTAAGAAAAGCGTGCCAGCCCAACCTACCCAACCGGGATTGACCGGCGTGGAAGAAGCGGAGGAACTTGTAAAAACCGGGAACAAACAAGTCACCCTTACTTGGTCTGTCAATCGTTTCTCCGAGGGATGGGGAGTTTGTCCGGTCATCCTTATAACAGGCATCCCGGGTGTGTCCGAGATCCAAGAGCTTCGCCGGCTATCTCCCATCATCCGTTGCAGGGATAAATTCGAGGTAAAAGAAAACATGATCGAACCGGAAGAGCTCTCATTTCTACGTTCCTTGACAAGAACCGGCTTCACGGTCTCCATGAGCAAATATAAAAGAGAGCGGGAAAGTTATGTAGACGAGAAAGGTGAAGAACGTTATAAACTCGTAGACACAGAGAAAGAGATTGGATTCAATGAATACTATATCGGATTATACAGTACATTCCGGGAATCTCCCGAGAATATAAAGAAAATAGCCTTAGAAAGATGCTCTGAAGTGATATCCTATGCGGATGCTACCACCCGGGCTTTCCAAACTACAGATTATGCCCGGATGTTAGGGGTCACCAAAACAGCTCTTGAGCACGTTCTAAAACCTTATCTTGAAATTCGAAAATCTGAGGTTAAGTTTAATAACGACGCATTGCAAATAGATGGTACCGCTCTAATCTTCGATCCCAATCGTTTGCCTGATTACGTTGAAAAAGATCCGGAAATAAATCGAATGTGGAAAGCTTATAAATATTTTCCCTTGATAGATTCCTCAGGAAGGAAGGTAGCATATATGTTCTCTAATGGGAAAAATTCATATATAAGAGTAGGAAACTTTTATATGGAACCGCTTATCCACATCTATGATAAAGAAAGCCAGTTCAATAAACGAGTTGTCCAAATAACCTCTCCTTGCTATAATTATCCTATTTACATGGAATGGATTAGTGGAGATATGATCACCCTTCAAACTTTTAAAAAAAGAATATGGGAAGAAGGCTCATTTTTCTTTAGTAACGGAACCCAAAACCATTTAGATTCTATATATGAAAGTATAGCCGCTAGATTTAAAACATGCTTTGAACTCCGTATGTTTGGTTGGTATGATGAAGGATTTTTTGCTTTCAGTAATGCGATCGTACATGAGATAGATGGCAAACAAGAGCTTCAATATATTACTGATCTAGGATTAGTCGAACATAACAAAAAATATTACTATATCCCGGCTTTCTCTAAAATTTACGCATCCGAGCGCCGGGATAGCGATCGCTACTATCTGGATCGCTTTATCAAGTACCGGGAACCCAAAGCGGGATGTTCTATCAATTTCCAAAAGTGGGCCTCACTGATGAACGAGGTATACAAGCTAAACAATAACGGCATGTGGGCGATCATATATTCGATCATGAGTGCCTTCCGTAGCGATATATACAATGTTAGGAGAACCTTTACGGCTTTATTCTTTATCGGTCCGACGGGTTCCGGAAAATCGCAGGTAGGCTACTCCATCCGTTCCTTATCAATACCGCCAGACGCACCCGCATTCAACCTAAACTCCGGAACCCCCGCCGCTTTGTTCTCTTTGCTGGAAAGATATCGAAATATTCCGATCATGCTGGAGGAATATAATGATACTCAAATAAAACCTGAGATCTTCCAAGCCTTGAAAGCCGCCGTATATGACGGCGAAGGCAAGCAGAAACGCAAGGATGCGGTAAGTAAGGAGATCGATAGTAGCCAAGTGAATGCCCCTCTCGTTATCATGGGACAGGAAAGCCCCCAGCAGGATGATAATTCCCTCGCAAATCGATGTATCATTTGCGAGGTTCCGAAACGGGATGATCGATCGGACTTGGAAGAAGAAATCTTCAATGAGTTGAAAGGATACGAGGAATCCGGACTGCATAGCGTCCTCCTTGAGATATTGGCGTGCAGAAATAGCATCTTGCAACATTATAAGAAAGTATACGACGAGGTCTTTAAATCCTTGAAAGACGAAGTACGGGTATCCGTTAAAAACACGGATGGTCTCTCTCGTATACTCGAAACAGTATCTATGTTCGTTTCCGTTTGTCGTATAGTGGAAGAACATACCTCCTTGCAACTACCTTTTACCGCAGAACAGTTCTTCGAAATCGCAATAGCGAAAGTGATCAAACAAGTAGAATCGATTAGTTCCTCAAATAAGATGTTCAACTTCTTCAGTATACTCAACTTCTTGATCGATACAGGAAGCCTAGTTCAAGGTAGAGACTATAAGATCGAGGTACCGGGAAAGGTAACAATTAAGAAACAAGGCCGGGATACGGAAATAAAAACCCTAGAGCCCATAGATACCCGTGTTTTATATCTAAACATGACAAATATCTATCCTATGTATACCCAGCAGCTAAAAGGTGAGGCGTTCTCTCTTCAATCCTTAAATACCTATTTCGAAAGTAACGAGGCCTATATTGGCAAAGTACGTTCCACTCGTTATCGATGGCAAGAGGTGAAAGAAGTCCCAAAAGGAGACATTCTAGCAAACCCGGCGGGAGAACCCACCATAGATAACAGCATGAAACGTATTATGGTGAACAAAGAGAGTAATACCTCGGCAGTTTGTTTCAATTACGATATTCTCAGAGACTTGCTCGATGTCGATTTCGAAAGAGACGTACAAAACTACGATCAGACTCCGGAGACTGAGCCGGGATTCCGCTTTTAACGACTGATAGTATTTTAAAATCGCATAGAACCGACTTTCTAGGATATAGCTTGGCTATTGGAGGCCATGGACAACAAGCACATCCGGGAAGCCGGTTCTATCTTTATTCATCTATTTCCCCCGGACCCCCTGAAATTAAAAAAAGAAATAAGCAAGTTTTGCGTGTTTTGAAACCCTATAAAGGATAGAAAAAGTGGTCAACAGACCAACAGACCAACAAAAGATGAAACATTTCAAAACAGATATAAGATAAATATATAATAATCAATAATATATATATTAATTAAATAGAAGTAGGCTGTTGTTTCCTGTTGGTCATCGTTTTCTTTTTGTTGGTCACTGTTGGCAATAATTCTAAATTCAGGGAAAAATGAAGCACTGTTGACGGTTGGTAGAGGTGACCAACAAGCTCTGTTTTTTGTTGGTCGCATATTTCTTGGTGTTTTATCAATTATATCATTGAAATATAGTAAATTAGCATCATATTTTATAATTCTTGTTGGTCTGTTGACGTGTTGGCCGCAAAATATAACACATACACATAGGGAAAATAGAGTAAAAAAGCCTATAAGAAGAGAGAAAATCGATATGGTGACAGTAAAGATAAGCATAAAAAAGCATTTGGAGGAGTACATGCGTGGAAAATTCAATGATTGCCGGGAAGGAGTGATAACCCTTCCGGACAAGACAGATTTGTATCATACCCTGTTTGATCTGACATCCAAGCGCCCGGCCTCCTGCCCTTTGGAGCAAGGAACGCTGGAAATAGCTTTGCCGGACAGACGATGTGGAAAAGATCCGGCTTACTACAACTATCTTAGCGAACGCTCGCAGCGAATCCTTGAGCGACGGATAGAGTTGATGTTCTGGGCCGAGCTGCACGAATGGATAGATTATAACAAGCATATGTATGGGATACAGTATATCGAAAGTATTTTTTCCTTTATGCGCAAATTCGATATCAACGGGATCAGCGAGGACGCTCTAAAAAAGAACTACTATCGCTGGAGGGACCGAACTAGGAAGCAAAAAGAGAAACGTTCGTACAATAAAAGTTAAATACGAGTGTTTTTCACTCCGACCAAGCGTATCGATTTGTCCCTTTTGGGAGGAATAAAATTCCAAGTGTATCCATTACGATCAGATATTATTGATAAACAAATAAAAACTAAGGTTATGGCAGACAATATGGGAGGCATCTCCGATGCGTGGTTCGCTTTCTCGAGGCAAATAGCGAGCGTGTCTCAAGAGGCAGACAAAGTAAAAGTTGGACTCAAGTCCGGAGACTGGATCAACCTTCACCCGGGGAGATATGGAACCTCTATCAAGGTTGAGCCACAAGAAAGTGAATCAGGCACTCTATATAATGTATCTGGTTCCTTGCAAATACCCCGTCAATATATGACCGGCGATCTATGGCAAAAATGCGAACGATTGAACCACCTCACGGCGATCTTTAAGTACAAACACTTTAGTGGGGATACATTCGTGGTCGGATCGGATCGTTTTCCCCTAAAATGCAAATTCGAGGTGTTGCACCCCAGCGATCCTAGCGGTTTCTCGGGATACAAAATCTCGTTATCCGGAAAGCAATTGGTTCCGCAACTTCAACTGATCGATTGACCGAAGTCCTTTACCATACATATATATAAGTATATCCTTGCCATCAAAAAGGAAGATATGCTTTATCTACACAACATTCTGGGGGGAGTCTGGTTCGTCGAGGAAAACTTCGCGGCGAATTATTTCCCCCTTATCGCATCTTTTCTTACCAAGCCGGAAACGATGTTCGGGAAACCCCGGAACGCTTCTTCCGAACAAGAGCCGACCGAGGATAACGCCTTGCTTTTCGCCTCCCTAAAAAATGGCGCATACCAGATCAGCGAGTATGGAGGATGGTCTCCACCCGAGGACGCACCCAAAAACTCCGTAGCCATAATGAACATCAACGGGGCGATCACGAAATACGACCAAGAATGCGGTCCATCCGGAATGCTTACCAAGGCGAATCTCCTAAACCGATGCTACAACGAGAATAATATCAAGGCGATCGTCTTGAATATCGATTCCGGCGGAGGCGAGGGAATGGGATGCCGGATCATGCAGGAAGCGATTAACAGCCGAAACAAACCTGTCGTAGCTTTCTGCAATGATTTCGTAGCGTCCGCGGCCTATGGCATCGCCTCCTGTTGCGACAAGATCGTAGCGAACTCCAACGTCTGCCGGATCGGAAGCGTGGGTACCTATATGACGATCGTTGATACCAGCGAGTATTATGCCAAGATGGGAATCAAGTTGATCGATATCTATGCCTCCAAATCCACGGACAAGAACCAAGAATTTCACAAGGCTCTGCAGGGAGATACGGAACCGCTAAAAAAAGTATGCGATACGTATAACGAGAATTTCATCTCCAGCATCGCTAACGCCCGGGTAGGCGTGATCAACGAGGATCAAGGTAAATGGGCCACCGGTAAGATGTTTTTCGCTCCGGAGGCCATGGACATCGGTATGATCGATGAGATAGATACTTTCGAGAATGTTCTTAATTATTTTAATACATAGTGATTTATGAAGTGGTTGAAAGATGATTCGTACAATGCGATGAAACAAGCGGCCGACAACTGGGACAAGCTTCTGAATAAGGTACTGGGTGATAACCCGGACATGAAAGCGGAAGACGTAACAGTGGATCAGCTGCTCGATTCGATCGAGAGCACCGGTAATACCTCCGACTTACAGGAGCGATTATCGACCGCCCAAGAAGAGTTGAAAGAGAAAGACACACAGATTGAGCAACTTCAATCAGACGTGGCAGAGCTAAAGGGAACACCGGCAGGCAAAAAGCCGGAAGCAAAAGTAAAGCAAGAGCCGACCGCCGAGACCGGAGACATCAAGGATTTCGCCGATAAGTATGAGGATGATACCCTCGCTATCATGGCCGAGGCTGAGAAAACAGGATTTTTTAAACACTAAGAACAATGGCAAAACAAGGCATTTTAGATATTGAGAAACTGAATCGTTACGCGAAGGATTACGATAACGTGTTGCGTACCCTTCCCTATTTCACGTTTCAGGAGTTCGCCGCGGCCATGAAGCTCAACGTGATCGAGATCGAGAATGAGGACGTGATCGTGAACGCTCGCCGCAAAGCCGGACACACCGGCCCATATAAAGCCGGGGCCGAGATTAAGTATCCCGATGAGATCGGTAAATTGGTAGAGATGTCCATCAAACCGGAACTTACCGTTTCTCGTTTGAAGGATAACATCTTAAATTATACGGAGAAACGTATTCTCTCCAACGCCGGGGAGAAGGTGGACCATACGGTAAAGAAACACCCCATGGAGAAATTCGTGGTGGATAATCACATCATCAGCCATTCGGAGGATATCACTTTCTCCGCTTTCTTCGCCGAAAGAAACGACAATGTGTATAGCCCGATGAGTTCTTTCACCGGATTTTTCCCTTGGATCGATCATTTCAAGACAACGAAGGATATCACCATGGCGAATCGTAACCTAGTACGTACCGGTACGTTTGGCAGTGGTGACGGTGTAGATGATTACGATCGTCTGGTCAACTTCTTACGTGCGGCACATCCTTTCTTACGCCGTAAAGCGATCCTGTATTATGCCAACGAGATCGAGTTGATCTGTAAGGAGGCTTACCGGCAAAAGACAAAAGCGTTCGCCCGCCCATCCACCGAGGAGTTTTGGAAGGCGGTCAAGGACGACGCCAAGTTCCCGGGACTGGAACCTGTCACCCATGAGGCATATGGAACAGGGCAGGCCTTGATCTTAATCCGTCCCGGAATGCTGGATTTTGGCGTGAATACGAAGAAGGCGACCCGGTTCGTCCAGATCCGCGATATCTTCGAGGACCCGAACGAGGTTCAGTTCTGGCTACAAGCCGGGTACGGTACCCGCTTTCAGGATATCCATCCGAAGGTATTCCAGATTAACGAGTTCACCAATGAGGGCGTTGATTTAGCGGGCGACTACGTAACCGGTGCCGCCCTGACCGTCACGATCGAGAGCGACGAGGCCATAGAAGCCGGTGCCGCTTGGAAGGTGGGCGAGAACGGCGAGTGGATGAGAAGCGGAGCTACCCTTTTAGGCATACCCAAAGGTGAGCAAACCGTATCCTTCAAGGATATCGCCGGTTATACCAAGCCGGCAGACGTGAAAGTCACGGTAGCCGATGGAGAGGACTTCACCGCTTCCGGTACTTATACCAAATCGTAAAACCAGTAAATAAATAAAACGATGAAAGATTTCAGAAAAGTTTTGTCCGTATTGTTTCTGCTAGCGGTGCTATCCGTCCTCTTCATGGGGGCGGACGTTCCGGCGGATTATGTGATGTGCGCCTCGTTTGGCCCTGTTTTATGGCCAGCCGGAGCGGACAATATGGGGGGTTATAAAGGTCGTATCGCCTTTATTCCGGAAACCTCAGTCTCTGTCGTCCCCACGCTCCCCAAAGAGGCCAAGGCCACAGCCGATTTCGTGACGGCGACAGGAGCTTTTACCTTTTTAGAGTCGGGAGGTAAACCGACACCTATTTACGCGACACGGGCAACCGTAGGATACAAAGCGGAGTCTCAAGGCGAGACAGATTGTAAAAGTTACAAGATCAGCGGCGAGTTCTTCCACCCCGGCAAGAAAGTGGAAGCCGCCGCTTTCGCCCGGCAGATCTGCAATACGCCCGGCTATTTGATCATCGAGGACAACGAGAGCCAGCAGCTTATCGGACAGCCCGGCTATCCTTGTACGGTTACCGCCTCTTTCGACGGCGGCAAGGCGGCGGCCGACAAAAGAGGTTGGTCCTTCACTTTCGAGGCCGATAGCCCCGCCCCTATGATTATCATGGGAACGCCTATCGATATAGACGCATTATTCACCGGGGTAGCTCCTACTCCACCGGAAGGAGGTTCTTAAATGATAACATTACAAAACTGGTTAGCGGACCGTAAGCGTAAATACGCGGACGGTCTAGCGCTTTTTCAAGCTCTAGCTCCGGAGGAGATGAGAAAGAAGTATATCGCTTTCTTTAGCGAGGTAAAGGAGGTTCCGCAGTTCGATTCCCATTTCACCGTATTGGTGAATAAGTTGACAACCGTAGCGCGCCTATCGTCGGCCCAACCCCAGATAACAATCTCCGAACGGGGTTCGATACTCTTGAAAACAGCGGTCGCGGCAACAAAGGCGATCGAGAAAACAGCGGATCAGCTAAAAGGCGATAAAGTCTTAAAAGAAATCCTCGTGAAAGAATCCGAGCTATTCAAGCTACAAGACAAGATCACCGAGCTGGAGGAAGACAATGACGATAAATCCGGAGAGATCGATCAATTGCAAGCCGAGCTGGAGGAAGCGCAGGAAGAGTTGCAAGAACTGCAAGATCAATTCGCCCTGTTACGGCCCGGAGCGAAGATCGCCACGTACTCCTCCCTTCCGGATAACATCCGTACGATCTTCGACGAGGTCCGCCAGATCACCCCCTTGTACGCCGCCTTATTCACGGAGATGCAGAACGAGGCCCTTACTCCGGAGCAACGCAAGCCGATCGCCGATCAGGTGCATGAGCTTTGGAGCCGCCGTGCCAAGCTATGGGACCAGATCGACGCTTGGGCCGAGGGTAAGCAGATCCAGTTAAAAACCGAGGTTCAAAAAACCGAGGAGCTCCCGGCCGATCAATTGCTGAAAGGTATGCAAATCGCCAACCGGATCGAACGACTGAGGGAGAATATCCGGCGCACGGAAACCTCTATCGCCCAACATGAGAAAAACGGAAAGCTTAACCTCCGGCAAAAAGCAGAGCAACGCTTGGCTTATTACAAACGTGAGCTGGCGGAACTGGATAACTTGAAATAAATCTTGCTTCCATAATGAAGGGGAATAGACAATCCATAAGGTATTGGCTGTTCCCCTTTATCATAACCTCTTTAGAAAGAATGAACAAGGAACTAACATCATACGACAAGATAGCCACGGTACTTTTCAAAGGGCATGAAGAAGCGGCAAGCCTTCTCTCCTGCCGGGAGCTTATGCAAAAAGATCGCTGGATGTTATGTGTTTCCAAGTTATTGGAAGACCCCATGACAGCCGACAAAGACCTGATCGCTTTCCTGATGGCCGGTTGCGACGGCAGTTGTGAGCCCGTATCACAAGCCACCGCTTACCGTGATCTGGCCGCTATCCGGAGACTCGTAGGAAATGTACAGTTAGCCGGCAAGAACTGGTATCGTTACATGGTGATCGAGGCCGCCAAGGAAGGTATCCGCATCGCCCGGGAAGCCAAAGACCCCAAAGGTATCGCCGCCAACGCGGACAAGATCGGTAAATACACCCGCTCCGATAAAGAAGACGATGACATTGATCGAAGCGCTTGGGAACCACCCTGCTTTGAGCCATCCGATGATGTCACGTTAATGGGAGATGATTTCAAGCCTATCCCTAATCTTGAAGAAGAAAGGAAATCATTCCGGGCATTGTTCAAGCAAGATCATGATATCGTAGATATTGAACCCATTACAGACGACTATGGCACTGATGACTGAACCTTTCACCCGTAAAGCGAAAGAGGCGCAACGCAAGTTTTTCAATAAGATGCAACGCATGGGAATGGCGATCGCCGCCCACGACGAGTATTGGGTGTGTAGCCGTGGTACCGGTAAATCCGAGGGTTTGGACGCACGCTTCATCATCCGGAATGTTTGGTCTATGCCGGGTTCTACCGGGGCTTTAATCTCTCCATCCTATGCCAAGGCTTGGGGTAATACGCTACCGGCGATTATCCACGCTCTCGCCGAATGGGGCTATATCGAGGGCATTCATTTCTTTGTTGGCCGCAAGGCACCCCTGTCCGCCAACTTCGGAAAGCCCAAGCGCCCGCCGCTTCAGACCGCATGGGGCAATTGCATTCATTTCTGGAATGGCACCGTATTGGTCGTACTCTCCTTCAGTCAAGGGATGTCAGCGAACTCCATGTCCTTAGATTGGGTAATCGGTCCGGAGGCGAAATTCCTAGACTACGATAAGATAAAATCCGAGGTTGATCCCGCCAATCGGGGAAATTTGCAAGATTTCAACCAATGCCCTTGGCATCATTCCGTTCTCTATTCCACGGATATGCCAACCTTAAAAGCCGGACGTTGGATATTGGATAAGATCAACGACATGAATCCGGTTCATATCAACTTGATCCGGAACCTATACCGGGAAATGAAATTAACCGAGCGCCTTCCGGAACAAACATCATACACCCAACGCAAATACAAAGAATTACGCCATGACTTAATGTTGGCCCGTAAGTATCAAGCACCTGTCAAACCTATGCGTGGCAAGACCCGGGAGTACACGGTATATTACGGAGAGTATGATATTTTCGATAACATGGAAGTCGTAGGCAAGGATTACATTTGGCAAATGTACCGCAACGTCCCTTCCCTTATATGGCGTACCGCATTCATGAACGAACGCCTGTTCCGTGTCGCTAATGGCTTCTATTCGGCCTTGAACGATTACCATTTCTATACCCCCGGCGATACTCGCTACATGGGTAGCATGGGAGCGGACTGGAACCGGCTGCGACTGGCCGGATGCCTAGCCGATGGGGATCTGGATATGGACGCTCCCTTGCTAATCGGTTTCGATAGTAACTCCGCAATCAATACCGCATGTATCGGACAGGTACAAGGCCATCAATTACGTACCCTAAAGAGCTTCTTTGTCAAGACCCCCGATAAGCTGGATGAATTGGCTCGTCAGGTTTGCGAATACTACAAATACAAGCTCAAACGTGATATCATCTTCTTTTATGACCAGACCTTCACGTGGACTACCGGCAATAACTCCGAGTCCTATCAAGATACCATCATCCGGATCTTCAAGGAATATGGTTGGGATATCACCGATATCTATATCGGACAGGTAAGCCGCCACGACTGGAGGCACGAGCAAATAGACCGGGCCTTAAAGCATGATCCGGCGCTCCTTTATCCTGTTTTCAATAAATACAACAACGAGTTCCTCAAACTCGCCATGGAGCAAACAGCGGTGAAAGTAGGCAAGAACGGATTCGAGAAAGACAAATCGCCGGAAGCTACAGAAGACAGCCCCGATAACCCGGATGAGTACAAGACACACATTACCGACGCATGGGACACATTGTTTGTCGGCGCGAATTTCTTTATGCCCGAACTCGCGTACGCGGAATCCGGAATCATCTTCCTTTATTAAAAATCTGTAGACGCATTTCATGCGTGATCTGTCTGAGGGAGGCAGCAGATAAGGTAAAAAATTGAACTTGCGCCCGCATTTTTTTTGTAGGGCGCTGCGGGGTGCTTTCGCACGCTTTGAGAAAAAAACGCTACTTGAGAGGTGCGCAACTATTAAGTATCAATAAATTAACATTTCAACAATGAGAAACCGTTGCGAAATATGCGGGGACAAAAAAAGAGCCTCTGTTATGGAGGCCCTAAATGCGCTGTTATGATTTGTACTTGCCGTGGCGTGAGTAAGCGTTGCCCGGAATGATACCCGGCTTCGGTAATCTCATAAAGTAACGCCTTGTTTAGATTAATCCATCTCTTTAGCTGGATCGAGGCCGAAGCGGGTGCGCTATTCGGGAAATATTGAATGCCTAGCTCCTGCAACCCGTAAGCCCTTATCTTAAAATTCTCATTGTCCATCCTTCTCTATTTATAAATTATCAAATATACTGAATACTAACCTCATAAAAAAAGGACGCACCCTCTTTTCCAAAACGATGCGCCCTTCTCCCTCAAACGATGCGTGCTTTTAGCCTAGATCTCGTCCGGACTCTCGGAGTCGTTTCCTCCCTCGCCTTTTTCCACGCTTACCTTCTCGAATCGCAATACCTTCGCTTGCGAGCGAAGCGCCTTACCCGGAGAGAAGGTGTACTTAGGACGACGAATCTTAGTAGCGTTGAAATCCTTCTCCACCTTCGTCCCCTCACTACCGAACGTGATACGGAAATTACCGAACTCACCCAGCTGTACGATCTTGCCGTCCGACATCTCCAGCTTCATCACGTAGATAAGCGAGTCCAGCACCGCTTTCACGTCTGCGCTAGATACGCAAGAACGCTCGCCAATCATGGAGCAAAGACGCTCCATATCACTAGTACCCGTAGATTTCGCCTGTGCGTAATAAAGCTTATCGCCTTCAGTCGCTCCCTTGTGCATGTCCCGTCGCTGCACTAATTTGTAAGTTGTAGCCATTGTTTGTTGATTGTTTTGAAGTGAATAATAGAAACTTGTGTCGTGATCACGGGGGTAAAGGTGGGATATGGTGATTATAGGATGTTAGGGATTACCTAGCAGTGTAAAGTTATATAAGGATATTGCGATTTTTTCTTTGCCATCCCAAAAACTTTCACCATATTTGCGACATGGCAACCAAGAATGAATTAGAAAAAAGTAAAGTAAGAAAGGAAACTACCGCTAAGTTCTTTTTTGATATGGCAAAGTTGACATTTGCGGCTTTGGTGCTAGGGGTAGCGGCCTCTTTACTAAACCGGGAGATAGAGGATGAGATACCAAGTATGGCTAATTATCTTTTTGCGATGGGATTCATCGGTACGGTTGCCTTTGCGATGATTGGATATAGAATCTTAAAATAATAAATAATATGCAGATAGCAGTTGTTTTTTTTACCGTTGTAGCTATTGTTGCCGTAGGCATATTAGCGTATACTTATACACCATCCGGAAAACGATGGATAGAGAACATGTGATAAATTCTTTTTGGAATATTCCCCAGCCGGCCCAATAAAAGCCGGCTTTTTCTTTGCCATCCAAAAACTTTCCCCCATTATATGCCCTGTCGGTATCCCCGGCGGGGCTTTTTTATGCCCGAAATGTTAAATATTTGCGATTAAAATGTTAAATATTTATTTAAACATTTGATAATCAGAATATTATATTTTACTTTGCACAATATTTAATATTTATTACCAATCATAAACAGTTTAAAAATATGGAAACAGAATTAAACACAAAGAAAAACAGACTTCATGATGAAGCTTATTGGGCACAAGTTACGGAAGAACTTGAAAGAGAGGAAGAAGAGGAAATAGAAGTTCTATTGGAGGAAATGATAAATCAGCAATAAGTACAAAAACAAAAGGCGGGGATTTTCCTCCCCGCCAATCATAAACAATTAAAAAGTTAAGGTTATGGCAACAAAGGTATTAAATTTCGAGAACAATCGAATTGCATTCGATATTAATGCAGATGAAAATGTTATGGTAAATGCAACAGAGATGGCAAAGATTTTTGAAAAAGACGTATTTGGCTTTTTGCGTCTTGACAGTACAAAAGCATACATTCAAGCCTACTGTCAGACCGCAGATCTGCGGTCTGAAAATGAATTTTCACCTGAAGGGAAACTAGTAAAAGTCGTAAATGGTGGTCGCAACAATGGTACATGGATGGAACGTAGCGTTGCCCTAAAATTTGCGGCATGGCTAAGTCCTAAGTTTGAAGTGTGGGTGTACAAAACGATTGACGAAATTCTTTTTGGTGAGTACATCCAAGTTAAAGCAAAGCTAAAGGAGGCTGCAAATCGAAAACTTAGAATAGAAAAACTAAAAAATGAACTTTCCACAGACCCGAACGCAGATAAGAGAATACAAGAGCTGTTCCAACTGGAAGAAACAGAGAAGAAAGAAACCAAAAGCCGCTTCTCCCAATTAGGAAAGCGGATCAAAGAATACAAGCAGATGATTATCAAATTTGAGGAAGAAAAGAAATAATCAGGGGAAAGTATTGCAAGTGTGGGGAGAATTCCCCATATTTGCAGTGCTCTATTTCGACCAGGCGGGTAACCGCCGAACATATTTGTATCGGCATTTTTTGTGTCCATACTATACGTATATATAATATAGCGGTTTCGTACCCCCTTGATACGGCTTAATGGCCGTAACTGCCTGGTTGGTGTAGAGCAAAGGGACAGGCGAGACCGTTTTTTGTTTTTCCTGCCCCAAACAAACAATGTTAGTTATGCTCAAACAACCGAACATTTGTTTGCCGGGGAATAATAGTACCCTACAATCAACGTCCACCCACGAAACGGGTTTCTTTTCTTGGGCTACCGCCCAAAAGGTCTACAACCTCTTACCTCTTGGTATCGCCTCCTGTAAATCCATTTACGAGGCTAAAATGTACACGGTAGCTTTATTAACTATGCTATCTCCAGTATTTGTGCCGCTGATCGGAGTGGCTTGGTTTATTTATTGCTCAGCCAAGAAAGGAGGCCGGTCATGAAAGCAAGTCCTTACATAGAACAAATACGGGTGAAATCCCCCGGTAAGAAAGAAGAGATTCTTTATTGCATTGATTGTAACGAATACCGCATGAGCGATATAACAGAAGAGCAACTTACGGATATATATAACTTGATCGGGGAGTTCCTAGGGAAAGGAGGTCAAAAATGATGAGATTGGAAGATATACGTATATCAAACCGGATGCTGGATGCGATCAGATATTGGCAGGAAAATGATAAAGGTGGGTTAGAAGAAGATGTTAAGGCCATTGATGATGCTATCACTTTCATCGCATGCGAGCATGATGCCCCGGGTGTACTTACTGAAAAAGAATCACTGTCGCTTATCGCGGCTCTAAGTTTTCTGAAAAAAAGATTATGTTTGTTTGAAGGAAAGGAGGAACCGAAATGAAACACCAAGAAGCCCTCCGCCCACTCGACATCGTAATCGACGTAAACAATCAATACAGCAAGCAAGAACAAATACGTGCCGCCATGCGGCTAGAAGAACTACTTCGCCTACTATTGCCAGAAGAATAACACATCAATCAAGCCCCGCCCGGAGAAATCCTCGCGGGGCTTTTTCATGTCCTTTTCCGAAGGTATGATTACGAGCATCTTTGTGAAAAATGTTTGGAGATGATATCACAGGTATTTAGCCCAATCGTGGAGAGGATCTTGATAAAGCTCCAGATGGTATTGAACCATTCTTGGGGCTGGATAATAAGCGGAATGATATTCTTATTGAATTTTATCTCGCCCGTGAAATACGCTTTCGCCGCTATGGGCGTGGCTATTACGGCCGACTTGCTATTCGGGATGTTCTCGGCAAAGAAGCAAGGTAAATTCTTCCTATCACAAAGCGGAAGAGATACCCCCGCCAAGGTGATCGTCTATTTCGGTTTCATGCTCGTGGTATTCGTTACGGAACGGATATTCACTCAAGATAACGCCATAATCACCAAGGCCGGATGTACCCTAGCCTGTGTGTGCGAGCTGTGGAGCATGCTGGGTAGCGCATTGATTATCTGGCCGAACATGATGTTTCCAAAGCTGCTTAAACTACAGCTCAAAGGAGAGATCGAGTCTAAGCTAGGAAAGAATATTAGTAACCAATTAGATAAGGAGGATTGTAAAAATGACAACGACACCAAGGGGAATCCGAAACAACAACCCCGGTAATATCCGGAACTCGGAGCGGAACGACTGGGCCGGAGAAGTATCGAAAGCCGATAAAAAGGACAACGCTTTCGAGGAATTCGAGGATATACCGCATGGGGTACGGGCCATGATGAAGCTCTTGCTAAAATACCAGCGATCGTATAACCTACGCTCCATAAAGGAACTGATAGAACGATGGGCACCCCGCGATGAGAATGACACGGCGGCTTACGTACGATGGGTATGCCGGGAGATGCAAATACCGGACTGTTGCCGGCTAGACCTGTCGGACAAGGGAACGATGTGCGCCCTAGTGGATGCCATGTGCTACATGGAGAACGGCGAGCGTATCCCTATGGAAGACATCGAGGCCGGCTGGGAACTGATGTGAGAGTGGTATTGTTTATGCGAACTCCCTTTTGGATAGCGAATCATGGAATATGGACTTTATAAGAGATTGTGTGTCTTGGCCGGAATGGTGGCTCTTTGCGCTAGCTGCTCCGTGCGTCGTAGCGCTTCTGATCATAGCCATTACAGAGATCAAGAGCGACAGGTATTGGAGAGCTTGGATACCTCTATGGATGTACGGCTTGCCAGTTCCAACACCGTGCGAGATCGGTGGAGAAACATCCGGATCATACGAAGGGAATTCGACCTTGAGCGGCAGCCGGACGAAAACGGCCGATACCCGGTCAAGGCGGAAACGACACTCGAAGGCGAGGAACATGAGAACGAGCGAAAAGAAGAAGCGGAAAGCCAAAAGAAAGAGGAGAACGAGAGCGTTTTCGCCCGGTCGGAAGCCAGCCATGAGGAAGAGCGGTCCGGAGATACCAAACTCAACTCCGATGTCGGCAAGAACGCCCTCGGGTGGTGGGCGCTCGGCGTAACGATGGTTCTGGCCTTGGTTATCTTTTTAAGATGGAGATATGGAAAAAAGGATAAAACAAAGTGATGTCTGGGCTGTCATGCAGCAAAAGGATGACCGGGGACGATACAAGATGTTCTCGTTCTCGTACGTGCGGTTGAATGAAAGCCGGGAGGGAAATGGCTCTCCCGGCTCGATCGAGGATTATGAGGTAGCCTACTTCAGCTCGATCCACGCCAAGGGAAGTACGGTAAACATCCGGATTCGGGGCGAACGGTTCCCCCGGAAGTTCATCCGTTGCATGATCATCCGGATTAACGGTAAAAAAATATACGCATAATGGGACGCAAGAACGTATTTCTAATGGGTGACACCGCTTTCCTCCCCGGAGCGAAAGCGGCGGTGGTCATGACCGAGGACGTAGGTTTTCTGGAGGATAAAAAATTCACGGCCACGGTCATTACCCCGGCCAAAGGATCTTCCGTCAAGAAAGAGGTCCGGTTTGTCCCGTTCGGTCACCAAGACAAGTTGCCCGTAAGGATCATGAAAAAGATCGCCGACAACACGATCGTAGGCAGCAATATCGAGTTCAAGGCGAACATGGCCTACGGCGATGGGTTGATGGTCTGCCGGAGGGTGAAGAATCCGGAGACCCAAAAGATCGAGCTGGAGGAACTTACCCCGGAAGAGGCTCCGGAGATATTCCAGTTCATATCGGATAGCAACTACTTACGGGTAATGTCTGAGCTGGCCAACGATCTGGTCGTATTCTCCGACTCTTTCGTCTATCTGGCTTTTGGCAAACGGAAAGCCGGAGAGAGACCGAAAGTAGTCCAGATCTGGCACCGGGAGATGTGCTTTTCCCGGATCAGCGAGCAAGACGAGAAGACGAAACGCATCGAGTATCATGGTTATTCCTCGCAATGGGGAGAGGAGTCATTTCCGGACGACGTGATCGTAACGAGATTGCTAGACCGCCGAAGCCCGCTTTACGATCTCAAGGTTCGTACCGGGCTCGTACCCGATCCGGAGACCGGAGAGAAAAAGGACGAGGAAGAGAATGGCTATACGTTAAGCCTCAATATGCCGGTACCGGGGCGTTTTTATTACAACCGCCCTTATTGGTGGTCCATCTTCCTCGATTGGTACGAGTTCAGTTGCGCCATCCCGAAATTCAAGAAGGCGTTGCTGAAAAACCAGATGGTCTTGAAATATCACGTCTCCATCAACATGAAATTTTGGGACAAGCTTTACGACTCGGAAGGTATCCCCAAGGATGACAAGAAGAAACGGAACGAGCGCAAGAACGCTTTCCTACAACAACTGAACGACTTCCTTTCCGGAGAGGAGAACGCCGGCAAGAGCTTCGTATCCCATTTCCGGTATGATCAGATCAATAAATACGAGGAGAACGATATCATCATCAAGCCCTTGGAATCATTTATCAAGGGCGGTGAGTATATCGAGGACTCGGAGGAAGCGACAAACGTGATCTGTAACACGATGGGCGTACATCCGTCCTTGAAAGGAGCGTCGCCCGGGAAATCGAAGAACATCAACGGTACCGAGGCCCGGGAGTTATTCATTATCGCCCAAGTGCTGTTCAAGCCGCTCCGGGACATGATGGTTCTCCCGCTATACCTAGCCCGGGAGATCAACGGATGGGGAAAAGACATCGAGTTCGTGATACCCAATATCATGCTAACGACACTCGATAAGAACACGGGATCGGAAAAGAGTATCGGTAACGAAAAAGTATAATCATGACACAGCCATTCCTACAAACGATAGATGATTTGAGGCATACCGTCAAGGTAAACGCCTCATTTAAGTTCGAGATATTGGAGCCTTATCTTCAAGACGCTTTCGATCGATATATCGTCCCCTACCTCGGGGAAGCCTTGGTCGATCGGCTATATCGAGAGCCGTTAACGGAAGATATCCTTACGATCAAGATACTTGCCAGCCGGACACTGGGACCATTGGCCGTGGCGCTAGCCAGTCCGGAGCTAGGGGTCTTGATCGGTGACAGCGGGCATACGGTAAGCCGGAACGATAAGTTCACCGTAGCCAGCGATCAAAAGATCGCCCGATCGGAAGAGAGCATGCAGGAACGGGGATGGAATAACTTGGATAAGCTACTGGAGCATCTCGGAAGCCACGAGAACGACTATCCGGAATGGAAAGAAAGCCGCTATTACAAGAACCAAGCCAACGGCCACTACCTTAATTCCGCCCGGGAGTTCCAATATTACGGTAAGGTGAATATCGATTATTCCCGGTTGACCTTCGAAAAGTTCCGTCCCCTACTCGATACACTGGAGATGAAGCTATGCCGCTGGATCGGGACCACTCTTGACAAGAGCTTAAAAGACACCTTAAGAACCGGCGTGGATGATCCGCTCCGGATCAAGCTGATTGATTATATCCGGGTATGGCTCGCCATGTACGTAGCCAAGCTCCATACCAGCCAAACCACCCGGGTACAACGTACGGCGGCCGGCCAGCTGGAGTTTAAGCCCGTGATCTATCCGCTGTATTCCGATCCCACGGACAACGGTAATTTCTACGCCGAGCAGGTAACGTCACTAGAAGCGGTAATCGAGGATTACATGAAAGTTTACGCCCCGGAACTAGGCCTCCCCGCTCCTATCAAGAACGACTTTAATTCCAAGGACAAACATATTTTCGTATTATGAGAAAAATAACGATCAAAGATATCGATTACCTCGTGCCCGGCACATGGGATGAGATGACAGCGGAACAGCTTTGCTTTCTCGCCAATATTTTGAACTCGAAAAGTACGGCCCAAGAAGCCAAGGTCAAGATGCTATTGTTTTGCCTGTCCGCGAGAATCCGGCGATATCAGAAAGCCAATGGAACCGGTTACGCCGTTTCCCTTCCCAAAGATCGTATATGGATCACGGCCGAGCAACTGGCGGCGTTGAGCACCATCTTTGATTTCTTATTCCAAGAGACAGAGAAGGGAATCGAGCTGGATATCCGCTTAACCCGTAACCCATTCCCCGTCTACAAAGGCAAAGATATCGAGTTATACGGACCGGAAGACGGCCTGACCAATATCAGCTACGGACAGTTCATCATGTTGCAAACTTGGCAACAGCGAATGAGACAGGATTTCTTCGAGGCATTGGATAACTTCCTATCCATAATCTGGAAAGACGGCTCATTCACCATACGTGAGGACGGTGATCCGGCTTGGTTCCGGAATGTAGAGCCGATCGTAAAGACAGTCATGTTCTGGTACTACCTCGGTAGCATGAATTTCATACAAGCAAAGTTCTCCCGGGTATTCTCCTCCGGAGGGAATGAAGCCCCTTTGGATATATTCGACACGCAACAACGCATCGTGGATGAGATGGCCAGCGGAGACGTGACCAAGAAAGAACAGGTAAAGCAATCCCTTTTATACGACGCTCTCTATACCCTAGAAGTAGCGATCGAAAAAGAGGAGAAAAAGAAACAAGATATGTAGTAATAGGTGTTTTTCATGGTATTAGATTTTTAGATTAGTAATGGACAGCCGCTTTGCCTGTGAAGGTGGAGCGGTTTTGTTATTATCTCCAATCCAGATACTATGATAATAAAAATATTACCAAACGTTTGCCATTGATAATATTTTTATTATCTTTGTGATGTCATTAAGACAAGAGCTCTATGCATAGTGACGATGGGCTAAAAGCCCGGATAGAAGAGGCAGAAAAAGATCTCCTTTTTTATCTCCGCAAGTATCATGAACTGACTTCGAGAAGCAAATTCATGAAAGCGGTGGTTGATAAAGAGATCAAGAGACTTGAGAAAGAACTTAAGGAACTTGGAAAGTATTATTGACCAGAAAGGTTCTCCCCCTCCAGGCCAGAGGGGGAGTTTCCCTTTCATGTGTAACTCAAAAAACAGAATAATATGGATAAAGTAAAGCGTTTTTTTGAACTAAAGGAACTTTGGAAAAAGTCCCCGGAGAATGACCGCCCTACCATAGACCGACAGATTACCGATTTGTTGGATAGCATGGATGAAAAGGAAACCGAACTGCTTACCGCAGGTGTGCAAAATGACTTTGAAAACATCCATAAAGAGATCGCGGACATCAAGGAGCAGCTAACTATTCGTGAGCGACTGAGTCCCGTTTTACCATACCTGTCCGTCTCTAATCTAGCCAAAGATTATTTCGGGAAATCATCCTCTTGGTTCTACCAACGATTAAACGGGAATAGCGTACACGGTAAAATTTGCAAATTCACACAGGAAGAACTGGCTATTCTGGATATGGCGCTGAAAGACATCAGCCGCCGGATTACTAAATTGAACTTGGTATGATACTTACGAAAACAATATAACGCGATCGGATATGTCGGACAAGTATAAAAACAGTGATATAAGTATGAATGCGGAAGAAAAATTAAATATTTTAATAGCAGAGTACCATTCATTAAAAACAGAGGTAGAGAAAAAAGGCTTTGATGAAAAAATGCAACATACTTTATCAGAGATGTCTTCTGAAGAAAGAAGCAGAAATTATTTAAGGCTCTTTCTTTGTTTATTCAAAAAATATTATCACATTTACATGCCCAATAAAAAACACTATATGAATCCCTATACAGTGTAACAGGTAAGCAATCCTGTTCCGGTTATGTTTCCGGTGGGCGCACTATATAGGGATTCGCCTTTTACCTATGCCATACAAAGTTATTCCACTATCAAAATTATTGATCAACAAGGATAATGATCGTTTTGAACCTTCTTCAAATGAAAAAGAAGCAGTAAATGTTATGCTAGCTAAAATGGGGAGCAAAATTTATAGGATTGCTCAACACATATTAGATAACGGACTATCCCCAAAACCATTTTATGTGGTTTCTTTTGGCGATAAGTTTCTAGTAAAGGAAGGAAACCGTCGAACAACAGCTATAAAGCTAATGACCCGTCCTAATTTAATTGATTCAAAACTTTTTCCTCAATTAAAAAAAGGCTTTATCAAACTAAATATCCAATTTAAAAACTCACCTATCACCAAAATACAATGTTTTGTGTTTGACAATATAACAGAAGCAGATAAATGGGTAAAATTAGAGCATACAGGAGAGCAAAAAGGTATTGGTATCGTTAACTGGAATTCTGAACAAATAAAACGTTTCGATATGAAATATGGGAAAATGCCTCCCATTGAAATTCAAGCCCTAGATTTCTTAAAAAGTTCTCCTTATACCGAAGATAGTACATTGAATCTATTATCAGGCTTAAAAGTCACAAATTTACAACGTTTACTAAGTGATCGTTTTGTAAGAGAAAAGCTTGGCCTCAGATTCGAAAACAGTAAGCTGAAATCCAATATAGAAGAATCTGAAATTGTTAAAGGATTAAGTCTCATTATTAATGACATTACAAAACCAGACTTCATAGTAGGAAAGATCTATACCTCAAAGCTACGTGCAGATTATATTAATGGCTATAAAACAAATAGTTTACCGGATTTAAATCAAAAAGTAGAGAAAGAGTGGTTACTTGTTGATCCTACCATTGAAATACCAGAAGAAAAGAATGCATTTCCTTCTAATAATACAAAAGGAAGCGATAAGAAAGGATTCTCAAACATAGAATCGATTATTAAACGTAAAACCTTAATCCCTAGATCATGTTTGATCAATATAACAAATGTAAAGGTCGCCAAACTCTATTACGAACTACAACGTTTGGATATCAACTCATTTACGATTTGTTCATCTATAGCTCTTCGTGTTTTCATCGAGTTAAGCGTGGATACATTTTTAGAAAAAAAAGGGTTACTTCCAGAAGATAAAGTATCAGCCTCAAAATCAGGAGCTACCCTTTATCAGAAAGTAAGTAAAGTCACCGATTTCATGGCCAAAAAGAAATATATTGATGACACTTTAAGCAAAGGCATCAAAACCATAACTAAAGATCAAAATAGCATTTGGGGTATAGATACGATTCAAGCCTATTTACATAATAATCAATTTTCACCCTCAACCGAAACTCTATTAACCACATGGGACAATATCCAAGAATTTTACGTAATTCTGGAAAACTTCTGTTAGTACCTTATACAAAGGACTTTGGGATAATTACCCGTTTTTGAGGTAATGACTTGGCAACCGAGCTATTTGCAGCATTATGCTATGAATTGCGTTCAAGTAACTTGTTTCAAGCACAAAGGTACTCTTTTATTTGCAAAAGTGAAACATATTTTTGTATGAAAATGGAAGTTGTAAAACCAATTTGTCTTTATATGATTTTATCAACTTGACATTTGAGATTTTACATCCTTACACAGACTTTTCCATCCACCTCTGTTACTTCATTACTTTTAATCATTTGCTTATACACATTGCGGAGTGAATAAATTATGTTATCCCCTGTACGCTTAAACCCAAATTCTCTGGCAGTTACAATGAACAAATCTTCAGGAGTAATACCAAAGCTATGCTGAGCAATCGTTTTCATAGCTAACGCTAATTCTTCATCACAAATGTATGTGATAGGGCGTAAATAATCATCATCGGGATTAGGAATACGAACCTTTATATCTGTAAAATCCTTTATTCTGACAAACTCATTTTTATCCTCGGTAATCATTCCATTTAAGTGATTACGGAAAATGTATCTTACTTCATTACGAACGACAGATGTTGCCTTCTGGCGACCATATGCAGGTGCGATACGCCTACATAATTCTTCAAAATGTATAGGTTGCTCTAATGAAATAATATCCCAAGCTATATCATATCCATCTTTGGTTTTTCCACTTTCATCAATTATGTTTATAGGATATGCACGCTTATACAATTCAAATCCATACCCAATCGTTCCAACCTCGGCAGGTTTAACTTTTTCTTCTATCTCAATGATAGGGGGTGTGGTATCATTATTGACATCGTCAATAGAATAATGGTCTTCAGACTCTATCGCAACACCTCCTATAGCCTTCTCTACTGCATTGATAAGTTTATCTTTTTCTGTCTTTTGGTCTTTTATCCAATCTGTTGACCAAATACGATAAATAGTCCATCCCATATCTTCAAGTACGGTTTGACGCAACCTGTCTCGTTCGCGGGCAGTACGAGAACTATGATATGTCACTCCATCACACTCGATACCAATAGCAAATTTTCCACTTTCAGTAGGATGTTTAACCGCCATATCAATACGGAATCCAGAACAACCAACTTGCGTTACCACATTGTAACCATTCGATTGCAAGAAATCATAGACAGCCTCTTCAAAAGGCGAGTCAAATTCTAAATCACAATTAAATGTAAGTTCTTTTTCTAATGCTACAATTCCTTGTTGAGCAAACTCAATATATGAGCGAAGCATCTTTACTCCTTCTGAAGAAACCTTATCTAAATCAATATCAGTCGGCACAATAGACCCTACCAGTTTTATATTGTATTTAGCACGTGTAATCGCTACATTAAGGCGACGATAGCCACCCTCACGACTTAATGGACCAAAATTCATGTACATTATGCCCTTACTATCCTTTGCGTAACCAATGCTAAAGATAATGGTGTCTCGCTCATCACCTTGTACATTCTCAAGATTTTTAATAAAGAAAGGTTCTTCCTTATCCTCAATAAAGAATTTATCAAAACTGGGATTTTGTAGCCGTTTTTGACGAATAGCTGCATCTACTGCATTTTGTTGCGACTCACTAAATGTAACAATTCCAAGTGAACGCTTAGGATGTTTCTTAAAATGCTCAAAAACTAAATCAGCGACCCTTCTTGCTTCAATAACATTATTTTTCTTTCCTCCTCTATCATATATACCATCTTTTACATATACATACTCAACACCGCAATCAGGAGCTTTTTCTGTTGAAGACGGAAAAGTAATCAGTTGGCTATTGTAGATTTTAATGTTGGAGAATGCTATTAAATGTTCATGACGACTTCTGTAGTGCCATCTTAGACTACGTTCTGGCAAAATGGCCACAGCTTCATCCAAAATAGACTCATATGCTCCAGCATCGTTATCTTCAATAGCTTCATCTGTATCAACATCAAAATCTTCATCATTAAGAGAAGTGGAGAAGAAACTTGTTGGTGGCAACTGCTTAGTATCTCCCACTATTATAACCTGCTTACCACGCATAATTGCACCAATAGCATCTTCTGTATGCACTTGTGAAGCCTCGTCAAAGATAACCAAATCGAAATCATAACTCTGTGCTTCAAGGAATACACTGACAGACAATGGAGACATCATAAAGCAAGGGCGGAGTGACGTTACAAGATTGGGTATAGTCATAAAGAGTTTACGCAATGGCATCAACCGCCGCTGCTTATTAAGTTCTCGTTTCAATATTGCAATTTCGTCTCTTGCTCCATTTACCGAGTTAAAATCAGGTATTCTACTCAATGCACGTTCTCTCACTCTTGCCTGTGCAATCTTGAATTGTCCCTTGTCGAGTTCGCAAAATTCATTTATGGTTTGTGTTTGTATTCTACCTCTAAAGTTTTGTACTGCAGGGAAATTTGGCAATACTGCATCTAACCATAAACGATAGAAGCGCTTTAAATAGGCCTCTACGATATAGTTAGAATCAATCTTTAATTCTTCGGCTTTATTGATATATTCTTCGAGTCCTACATTTTTGCATTTTTCTCTATTAGAGCAATAATCTACCCACTCTTCCAATAAATATTTTTTATCCTTGCATAAGGACATACGATTGGCTAAATCAATAATATTATGCTGATAAAAGTCTTTTCCATTATTGAAGAGAGAGACAAACCATGTTATACTTTTTTGCAAAGCATCCTTTTGCTCAGACATTATTAGATTCTCATTATAACAATAAGTTCTGATGCCGCAATCCTCACATATATTTTTTATGAAAGATTCGGGAAGATTGTATAAAGAAACGAGATTTTTAAGGTCAACAGCATATTTAAGAGCTTCTATTAGTTTTTCCCAGTCTGTTTCCGTTCCATCATAATAATCTTTATACATATGACATATGGAATCCTTTTGTTTTGCCAACCTCTCATTTAAGCCATTAAGAGACATAAGCAAATCCAAATCAGAAATAGCAGATTCATAATTGCAATTTACTTTTTGCATATTCTTTAAGCTCTGATACTCTGAAATAAACTCTATCGCAATAGAGTTAGTTTCCTGTGCATATATTCTAATATCATTCCACTGACTCGCCTTATTACAATCACACTTTAGCAGAGCGCATAATCTTCCAAAAGCAGACTCTATATTAAATTCTGAATAATGGGTCTTAAATTGTATAATTTCAGAGACAGGTAATTGTCCTTGAACAATCAAATTCTTCAAGTCTGAAGTTATCATATGCAAATGACACACTGACTCTTCAAACTTTTCAATGTCATCAGACAACACATCCCATTGAGTATTTATGCAGGCATAATAATTACCATAATCATCATAATATTGCGATGTGTTTGTAGTAATAGTTCCCTGATTATCCGAATATTGTTTAAGCACATTCAATACCTCAAGGGCTTTATTGTATGATATTTTCTCACCCTTTGACAAATATAAATTGAGCTGTTTAATATCTTTATGGTATCTGCCATTAAAGATTCTGAAAAAAGATTTATATTCACTTCTAAATCGTTGTAAAACAGGATAAAAATCCCATTCTAAAATTTCTTTATCAAAATGTGATAGAATAGAATCTCTTGATTCTAATACCGCATTATGTAAAGACTTACAAACCTCTATACTTGATTTAATACGAGTTAATTCTTCGTTGTTAAACCACTTTTGAGTTGGTTGTATATTGTGAATATCAGCTAATGCTTGAATACTTTTAATAAAACAGATAACTTGATTAATTGTGTTGAGTTCTGATATTCCAAGTTTAGAGGATAAGAGTTTGGCTTCTTCTATTATTGAATTTATGCCATTGGTGATTGATATTAACTCATCATTTATCTTATCTATATTTTTAGCAATCCAATCCTTATCGTTTTCTTCGATTCTTGCTTGGAGTTTATGCATGAGAGAACATAAACTATTTTTACGTTTGGTTGCGTCGCAATCAAAAAAGATGTCACGATATTTGCTTTTTAATTCTGTGGTTATTTTAGCTATTTGTTCTACTTGTAATTTATATTTATGTGCATTCTCCATTAAAGAATCTGTATTATGATTCATAATCCATTCTATCGGAATAGTCGGAGATTTTGCAACAAAAGATAAAAGGGATATAAGGTCGTCGATACCAATTAAGGATGATTCAAATTTAACACCTAATTTGGAGCAAATAGAGGTGTGTCGTTCCGCAAGTTCTTTAATTAGGGGAATGGCTGTAGCTACATTTGAGTCGATCTCATGTCTTAATGCATTGGATAAGAATTTGACAGAGGAGTCACGCCATACATTATCAGTATAATCTTCGCTGCGCTTTCCCATGGTCTTAGACAATTCGTTTAGTAGATATCTCCTTTCATTAAGTACTGCTACCGTTACTGTATCGACATCTGATATGGAGAAAATAACATCTGGGACATTTTCTAATTTTGCCAACTCCCCATTAACAGAGTATATAGATACATTAAGTCCAGAGGTTTGTGTATGAAGTTCCTCTTGATACTCATTGAGTAAACATCTTTTTCTCTCTAAGAGATCGAGTTGAGTCAATGCTTCATCTCTAACACGAGTACGGTCAATATTAATAGAGTTGGCAAGATCACGCAGTATATCCTTCTTTTTGGCTTTATGGCTATGAAGCGTAAAGCAGAAATCCGCCAGTCCAACACTTGCTAAACGGCTGTAAACCACTTGTAAGGCTGCCATCTTTTCAGACACAAATAGAACTTTTTTACCATCAGCTATAGCTTCAGCAATAATGTTTGTAATAGTCTGACTTTTACCTGTTCCCGGAGGACCTTGTAAAACAAAACTCGCACCTTTCTTTGAAAGTAGCACTGCATCCTGTTGGCTTGAATCTGCATCTACAACTTGGAATGTGTCAATTGGGCGAATTTGTTTATCGTGATCAAAATTATTCAGATCTTCTGATACTTGAATTGGATTTTTTTCTCCAACCAGTGCTGCAATTACAGAATTTGCATTTAGCTTTTCCTCATTCCTCTCCAAATCTTTATACATATTGATTTTAAGGAATGACAGATTGGTTAGATGTGTACTTTCTTCTACATTCCATCCCTTGTTTTTGATTTTACAGGATAGTTTTTCTAAATAGTCTGTAGGAGAGTCGTGTGTCGAATCAAACTCTGGCATCAAAATACTAAAATCGTTATCTAATTTATGAGACAATGTTGGATTTATAACGATTTCATCGTCATGTAATACCAAGCGATATGGAGAGGTTATAGATTCTATAAGAAGCCTTACGGGTACTAAAATTATAGGTGAAGAAAATACTTGTGATGAATCATCTCGTTCTTTCCATTTAAGCATACCTAAAGTAAGGTACAAAGTATTTATACCTTGTTCTTCGATTGAAGTATTAGCTTTATATCGTAAGGATTTCAATGTCTTTTGAAGATCATCAATAGGTTTATTAGTTTCAATATCACCTCTAATTATGGTTTCATATATTTCTTCACCATCATCATCAACTTGTACTTTTTGGGCATACGGGAATACGATCTCTCGTTCATTAACAACAATGAATTCCCACAATTTATCAAGAGATGGCGTAGTAATCATTACGTTACTACGTTTTCCCTCAAGAAAGTTTATTAACCTATTTCTCTTGCCAAAATCGAGCAATAATTTTTTCCAAATTTCTATACGGTTGTGTAGCTTCTGCCCCATAACACAAAACCTTTATATATGACCTTAAATATTTCTATTATGATACTCTCAACTTTTAGTAGTAAAAAAGCGTGAACCGCAATGCCACTTCTAATTTGGAGGTCGTAGGAAACCTTGCATACAGATGTAGTAATAGCAGCCCACGCTATAGCGTGAGAACCACTATGCCATCTGAGTATGCAATTTGAAAATTTCCTACGTTTCCAAATACTTGATGCGCATAACGCTTCTTCTTTTTCTTATATTTTGGAAAGAGTCGCCCCAATCCATTTGCAAAATTATAAAAAAGCCGTGACAATCCGCACAATACAGGCAGATTATTACGGCTGTTGCTTTGATTTATAGTTTTATGCCTCTATCTTGTCTTTGCTTCGGTATTCCAATAGTTTCTCTAAACTCATTCATCTTCTTTCTGAACCAGCTCACGTGTGAAACCCCGTCTATCTTGAAATCGAATTTACCGCTTTCATCCTGTTTGATGGAGCAGACGGAATGTCGGGTATCAAAACTTCGGTTAAATTCGGAAGAATAGAGTTCACCTTTTATCCCGACCTCCTTGAACTCGCACAGTCTTCTGATTATCCCGTCATTAAAGCCCAAACGTTCACGTAGGAAATTTATTACAGGCATCAGTTTCTCCACATACGGAAAGTAGCGTCTGACAAAATCCGTAAACTCCGACAGCTTGCGGTGCTGTTGCTCGTAAGCGTTTCTTATCTCCTGTATCTGTTCGGCTTGTTGCCGTTCCCGTTGTCGGGCTTCGTCTTCAAGTTCAAGGATGCGGTCTTGCAAGTCCTCGTTCCTGCGTTCCAACGATTTCATTCTTCCACTTCCGAAAAGAGAACCCACACTGCTTGCAAGGGCGGTTGCCGTATCGGTGGCTGCGCTTTTGAGCTTGTCGGTGCGGATTTCCGCTTTTACCTGTTTCAGTTCCTCCTGTGCCTCGGCTTTCTTCTCCTGTAACAGTCTGGTTTCGGTTTCAAGGGTTTCATTTTTCTTTTTCAAGTCCCGATAATACTGCATGGTGGTAGTGTGCCGTGCTTCCGAGCCCCGTACCCCACGTTGCAATCCGTATTTCGTCATCACTCTTGCGTAATTGTCGTGGTAGGCAATCAGGGTCTGGCGGTTGAACAGGTCATCGGCACACAAACGGACGGAATTTGTTTTCTTGCGGTACTTGCGCTTGCCATCAGCCTGTTCTTTCTTGGCTTTGCGCCTTTCACCCGTCACGATGGGAACAACGGCTGCGTGGATGTGCGGAGTCTTCTCGTCCATGTGCAGATGTGCGGCAACCACATTGTCTTTGCCGAATGTGGCTTGCAGCCATTGGATGCTGTCGCTGCACCATTCATCGAGTTCTCCTTTTTCCTGTATGTTCATCATGTCCTCGTGCGTACCCGACAAGACCACCCGAACGACACGGACTTGGTCGTGTGTGATTTTCCGTCTGATGCCTGCCGTGTTCAGCCTGTGGACAATCGCTTCATCCCTGCCGTGAACGCCATCGGGGTATTCGACAAGCACCCTGTTCAGATGCGTTCTTGTCGGGTCTGCGTTTTTAGGTATTATCTTTCTCTCTATATGGTCGGACTGCGTGGTGTCCGATGTACCCTTTGCTTTCTTTATGTCTAATGAAAAATATCCCATATTATTCCTATTTTTGCGGTTATCGTTATGTTTCTTCTCTCTGCCTGTGACATCGGCTCACAGGGTTTATTATGCAAATGAACCATTGCTGCACTCGGCATAATCCAAACGGGTTTGGCTTCTGCTCTCGTTTGCACAGGGTTTCCAAAGGGATTTCCCTTTGGCTCGATAGGGTGTTTTTAGCGTTACGGAGTAATGCGTGAAGAAAACGCCCTATTGAGCCTATGGTATTTCTGCCTAAATACCTTTGGGAAAGCGAACGTGCATATTACAGATGAAATCCCCCTTTCTTTTTCGGTGGCTGCATCATCCGCCTTGCGGATTGGACTTGCTTCTTCTCCTTTATCGGCTCTGCCGATTGGGACAAGGGCTTACCGCACAGGTAGTCGTTCAAGTCCTTATACTCACGATAGTACATTGACTTGTCAAGCAGCCGTTCCCCAAACTTCTCTTTCAGCTTCTTGCAGGTGTTCCGTCCTGCCGTGTCGTTGTCAAGGAAACAGCCGACTTGGGTGTAGGTCTCCAATATGCTTTCCGCTTTTGCAAGATTGGAAACGGAGTTCAATATGATATAGTCCTGTGTGTCCAATCGCGGGTGTTGCGGATTGTTTCCCACTCGGATGGTAAGGAATGAAAGGTAATCCATGAACCCCTCGAACAGGTAACACATACATCGTTGTCCGCCCTGCTGTCGGATATGGGTGATGTCTTTCGGGGCGACACATCCCTCGAAGTATCTGTTGCGTACTTCATATCCTCCTGCCATGTTCGGAAAGCCGATGGCAAAATAGGGTTTGTCGGCATTCATAAACCGAAGCTCCCTGCATTCTCTTTTGGCAAGTCCGATGTTTATTTCCCTTTCTTGCAGATAGGCTATAAGAGCAGGAGAGGACAACTCACCAACCCTTAATCCCTGATAAGGCTGATTGTCGGAATGCTGTCTGCCAAAAGAGAACGATGCAGGGCGGATGTATGCTGTCCGCTCCTCTATGCGTTTCAGCAGATAGGCTACATCTTCCGAATAGTAAAGTTCCGCTGCCAATGCGAGGATGTTTCCGCCTTTGCCGATGCCGAAGTCATACCATTTTTCAAGCTCAGTGTTTACCTTGAACGATGCGT
The DNA here is from genome assembly GCF_964238835.1 of Parabacteroides sp. 20_3. Lineage (NCBI taxonomy): Bacteria > Pseudomonadati > Bacteroidota > Bacteroidia > Bacteroidales > Tannerellaceae > Parabacteroides > Parabacteroides sp. 20_3. Next base: position 60,162 of record NZ_CAXSNO010000006.1, read on the forward strand.
CCGTTTCTTCCCGTAGCGGTGATTTATACCACAGGTTCTTGCCTTGTTGCTTTACAGGCGTATAGCCTAGACTTTGCAGATAGTCTGCCAGTTTGATTTGTTTTACATCTTGGATTGTCATATTACATACGGTTTTGAAGTTGATGAAAATTTGTTGATTTGATGAATTGTCAATGTAATATGTTTATATACAGCCTCGTAACCTCTCAACATCTTCTCAACAAACCACTCGCCAAAAGAGAAATCAACAAACGGGTGTCGGTGGTCTCTCAACTTCTCTTTTGGCTTGTTGAGATTTTGTTGAGAATGTATATCGTTTATTGTCAGTGTATTTATACCCATATTCAACAATTCAACAGAAAAATGATAATATTACAGGGATTCAAGTTGCTCCCTTGTGACGGTGTAGAAGCGTCCCACTCTCCTTATCGGCTCATACCGACACTCCCGATTGCAGTTGAACTGGTAGGTGGTATAAGTCAGTCCGTTTGGCGCAGGGGTCAGTTTCCAACATTCCTGCAACACTTTTCGGACTTGGTGTTTCTCCACCTTTACCTGTGAGTGTACCAGCAAAAGAAGAATGTCGCTGTAACAGAAAGAGAATGTATCCGTGCCGACACTGTCCATGATGTCAAGGACAAGTTCGTGCATCTCTATCTCCAATCGGTTGCGGTTGCTGCGGATAATCTTCTGCAAGGCTTCTGTATGCAGCAATGTGGGGTTGAACCACATCCGGCTTTCCTTATCGGTGGATAGCTGTCTGTATTGCAGGAAATGGAGAAAGGCGGGTATCTCCGCTTTCAGCTTTTGCAGGAAGTCGGTGTCATCGGACTGCAAGCGGTCTATCTTGCGCACCCAATAGCGTGTTTCCCCTGCATCTATGATTACGGGCAGATACTCGTTGTTGGAGCACAGCACGAATTTGGCGAAGAACGCAATCTCGTCACGGTCTTTGCCTTTGGCTTCTACCTTGTAGGAAAGTGTGGTGCTGAGGTTTTTCAACCGTTCGCTGTCCTCCCTGCGGTTGAGCAACACCTCATCCACCACGATGAGCAGTTTGCCAGCCCAATCGGAATTGAACTGGCTGCGGAAGTCCTCGTTGGTGTTAAAAGTTACATTGTTCTGAAAGAGGAGTTTCAGAAAGTTCAGGAATGTGCTTTTGCCCGTGTTGCGTTCTTCCGATACCAACAGCAGGATAGGCAACTTCTGAATCGGTTGCAGGTAGAGCAGTTGCAGATAGTCCATCCCCAACTCGTATTGTTCCCCGAAGATGTGCCGTACCAAAGATTGGATATGCGATAAATCGCCCTCCTGCGGTCGGTGGTCTATCGGTTCGTAAAGGTTAAGGAACTTGCCGACCACGGAACGGTAGCCGATGTGTTCGGGTACGGTGCAGAAGCCGTCATACTTGGGAACACTGCCGATGTAATCCTTGCCGTAATCCTGTCGCAGGGTCTCGTTGTTCCATGCGATGCGTTTCTTCACATACCCTCCGTTCAGTCTCGGTTGCTCCACAATCTTGTAGAGCGTTGTCCCGACACGGATAAATTCTTCCTTTGCCATGCCGCCATCCGATGGCGGTCTGTGGCTGTCCTGTTGTTCGATAGCTGACATAATCAAATGGTTTTAAGTTTGAAAATTACCAGCTGCAAAAATATAATCAATTATCGGATAGGTCGTTATGCAAAACACGGCAGAATGGTGACAAATAGCCCCCGAAACAAAAACTTTCAATGGTTTGGGGCAGGAAACGGGTTGGGCAAACGGAAAAACTCCCGAAAAGCAAATGTCGGATTACGCTTTTCGGGAGAAAAAATCAGAGCGTCTGTCGTGCTGTCGTACTGACTTAATGAATTACTGACTTACCGAGTGAATAATGTCAGGCATTCAGCTACGAGAAGTATTCGGATTTGGATATACCGTTGGTATTCAGCGAGAAGAAGATGCTTGTTTTCTCTTTTCGCAGGTACAGTCTTTCAAGAACGGCATTGCGTACCCGTTCCGCTCCGAATGTGCCGATATGGAAAGCGAGGGTAACTATCGCTTCAAGGTTGTAAACCTCCATACAGCAATTATCGGATACCCATATGCTTCGCCTTATCCCGTATTCCCTTAAAACTCCGCTCTTGCAAAGAACCTTCAGCCCTGCACGGAATGTCGGGGCGGTTACTCCGAACAGGTCGCAAAGCTCCCATTCGCTCATGGCGGTTGCGCTAATGTCGGTCGGCAAGGTGATGTTGCCGTTGCCGTCCGTTGTGATGATGCTTCGTTTCATGGCTATGCTTGGTTATGGGGTTACACTTCCGAACGATGCGTTCAGCTTGTTGCCGAACATCGTCAGGTCATTGTCAAGTTTCTGCGTGGTTATCTTCGCATAGATTTGAGTCGTGACAATGTTCGTGTGTCCCAGAACACGGCTCACGCTTTCAATGGGCATCCCCTTGCTAAGAGCCAGTGTTCCAAACGTATGACGTGCGCAATGGTAGGAGATTTGCTTCTCTATTCCGCATTCCGCCATTACCTTTTTCAGCTGTTTGCACATCGTCCAATAGTTGATTTTCCCGAAAACCAGCTTGTCTTCCGACAGATACTTGTACCGTTCGATTATCTGCAAGGGAATATCCAGCAACTTCACTTGGAACGGGACATTTGTCTTGTGCCGTTTCGACAATATCCATTTCTCACCGTTCACCTCCACTATTTCATCCGTTGTGAGTTCTTTCATATCCACGAAAGACAAGGCGGTGAAGCAGGCGAAAATGAACAGATCTCGCACCAATGCGAAGGTGGGGTTGTCAAACTCGTGCGCCATGATTCTTTTGATTTCGTCCTCTGTCAGATACTCCCGTTCCTTAACATTCGGGCTGATATGGAACTGCGCAAACGGATTTCTCGGTATCAGTCCGTTATAGTGCGCACGCATGACCACGCCTTTCAGCCACATGCAGTTCAGCCAGATGGTGGCGTTTTTCAGTCCCCGTTCAGCCGTAAGATAAGCCGCAAACTCCTTGATGAAGTCGGGTGTAAGTTCCAGCATGGACATGTCTGTCCGTTTGTAGAATGACTTGATAAAGGCTGCGACATAGTTCCTTGCCCTTACCATTACCTTGTATGTGCCGATGCTGCGGTCTTTGCCGACACGTTTCAGGAAGTTGGCGCAATCCTTGTCAAAAGCCTTTATCAGTGTCTCATACTCGCTACCTACCCCTTGGTAGGCATTGCGCACCATTTCAGCCGTTACGTATGCCTCTCGGTCGGATATGCGCTGATAGTGCTTGATGATTTGCGCCTTGATGTTGTCCAATGCCAGATTGATGTTCCGTGCTTCGGCACTCTTGCCTTTGGCTCGGTTGCCTTTCGCATCCCAAAGGGTTTTCGGGATGGTCTGCTTGCAACTGAACTGCGCCACGGTACCGTTGATTGTCACTCGTCCCATGATGGGGACAATACCGTCTTTCTCCTTGCTGCCGTTCACGTAGAACAGCACTTTGAATGTACTTCTTGCCATACTCGTTTTTTTTGTTTGCAAAGTTAAATATCAACGAGTTAGACCTTGATACGCAAATCGGTGACAAACGGTGCAATAGCATCTCTCATATGTTAAATCTTACTCTTTCACGGGTAATGATTTGCAAACCATTCTTCTTCTTAAATCCGCTTTTCTTTGCGTTTTCCGATTTTTCGGCTTGTCATCATTTGACATCGTAACGACTCTGATATTAAGTTGTTTAGCGTCATTTCTCCCGTTTTTCGAGGTTATTCCAGAGATTTATGGTAACTTTGTGGAATAATATAGAAAAAGATGATGCCTGATCGATTTTATTCTCCATTAAGATACCCCGGTGGTAAAGGCAAGGTGGCAAACTACTTTTCTAAATTATTTATCGACAATAATTTAGATGGAGGTACCTATGTAGAACCTTATGTAGGAGGAGGGTCTGTTGCCTTGTCTTTACTATTCAATGGGCTTGCAAGTCATATCATCATTAACGACAGAGATAGATCTTTATATGCTTTTTGGCACTCCGTGTTATACCAGACTGAAGATTTATGCAGATTGATAAATGACACCCCTGTCAACATTGAGCATTGGCTACGACAAAAAGAAATTCAACGACAAAAAGTAAATGTAGATCTGTTAGAGTTAGGTTTCTCCACATTTTATTTAAACCGAACAAATCGCTCAGGGATACTCAATGGTGGAATAATTGGAGGTATGGAACAAACAGGACGTTTTCTTATTGACGCTCGTTATACCAAGCCAACCCTAATCAGTAGAATACAACGTATCGCACAATATGTAAATCAAATTCAATTATATGGTATAGATGCGGTTGAACTTGTGAAACAATTAAAGATCCAACTTAACGAAAAAACATTATTTTATTTTGATCCACCCTATTACATAAAAGGTAAAGGTCTATATATGAATTACTATACAGACAACGATCACCAAGAAATAGCCAATGAAATAAGCTCTATACAAGATCAAAAATGGGTTGTTTCTTATGATTTTGTCCCTTTTATCGCAAAACTATATTCTCATTATCGGACTCGTCCCTTTGACTTAAATTATAGTGCCGCAAAAGTTGGGAAAGGAAAAGAATTAATGATTTTCTCACCCAATATTAAAATATCTAAAGATAATTTATTGGGAAATGAGAAATTCTTCAATGGATAAAATCTCACTTTCTTAAAATATTTCATCTTCTTTACAAAAAGATTAGATATCAAATATATCGAGGGCTTACAATCTACAAGTCAGCACCTCTGAAATAAAGGAAAATAGCGGAAAGATCGGTGTATTAGCCAGTGTAGTAGGTATAGGCGCTTCAACCAAAGAAGGAAGCAATGGAAATGAGGCGAACCGAATAAGGTTCAAGTTACCTGTTGTTTTGCCTTATAAGAAACCTTATTGATGCCTTTTTCCTTGGGATGTCATACCGTCTTTTATATACAATTCAATGTCTTGGGCTGAATCGCTGACAGTAAAACCTTTATCCCGTCCTTCGTGGGCTTTAATGGCATACTTAACACAACGTTCACGAAGACGTTCCTCTTTACGTTTGCGAAAATAATTGATTATTGATTTCATAGGAATAACATTTTCCACAAAAATACGTGGAAAGCATTGTGTTACCAAAAACTTTCCCCATCTTTACGAAAAGATTAGAAACCGAGTAGAACCGAGTGCATGCGGTGACCTTCGGAAAAGATATGCCAATTGGTTTTTTAATGGCCTGTAGAGTATGAGGATGCACCCTCAGAAATACAGGCTATTCTCTTTTGATAATGTTTACAGAAAAACAATACGAGATAGCGGATAAGATACTTGCCACGGTGAAACAAAATGCTGGTCGCTGTAATATAGACCAATTTTATAATGGCCTTCCGGACTATGATAATCACACGATGGATTATGAGTATATGAAGGAGACGCTGATGAAGCGGTATCATGCGATCGAATATATGGGAAAGGATGAATATTGGCTGATACTAACCAATGAAGGAGAAAGTATTGCTACTATTGGATTGAAAAAACATCTGCAAAAGTCAGCAGATAAAGAAGAACTGGAAGATAAAAAATTAAAACTTGACGTGGCTAACGGCTGGGTCTCCTTGTTTAAATTCGCTTGGTGGGTCTTGGCCGCTATAACAGGTGCCGTAGTAGATAGTTTAGCAGGAAACCCGATAGGAAACCTAATACGTAGATTAATCGAGTAGGTCTGATTGCGTGTATCATATTTTCTATGCGAGTGATACGACGGCTTAACGACAGCTGCTCTTGTCTGATTTTATAGATATCGTAATCTGTTGTATTCATATCGCAATTCTTTTCCACAAAGATACTTGGTTTCTTTGCCATATCAAAAACTTTCACCATATTTGCTATACGATTTGAAACTAAATACACTGAGGCCATGCAGGGGATTTAGATAAGATAAACCTTTTGGAGAAAAGCCCGTAGAGTAAGGTCATGGCCGACCTGAAATGCGGGCTTTGTTGTTTATGGAGCATACGGATTTAGAATTAATGGATTTCATGTTGAAAGATCTATATCGTGAGATTCAACCCCAAGATATTAGGAAAGATAATTTTGCCAATAATGGTTTCAATATATCCGACAATCAATTTTACCGGGTTAAACGGCTCGTTCTAACGGCTGGAATAATGGAAGAACTAGAGGAAAATCAATTCATGATGACAGCTAAAGGCCTAGAGTTGATGATGAAATTTGGAAGTTATTCAGCTTATTTGAATGGACTGAAAGAGGAAAAAAAGAATGAGAAGCGGCTACGAGGAATTACCATATTGGTTGGATTGTGTACTATCGTAACAACATTCTCGGGATTGCTGAAAAGCTGCGGTTAAATAAATAGATTTATTAGGTAACCTACTCCTGCACAGCACATACCCATACATAAAAGAAGAAGAGCGATAGTCATGAGTAAATACATGAATGTTTCCATTTTACTTTCATCTGGAAATTTGATTTCAATTTTCATATTATATTCAATTTTCCACAAAAATACATGGAAAGCATTGCATTTCCAAAAACTTTTACCATATTTGCAATGCGTTACATTTTGACAAGGCGACAAAGGCTCGCCATTTATTGCTGCGGGCATTTTTTATGCCTACGGTTAAAAATATAGTTCCGACCCCCGTGTGGAGCGTTAATGCGCCCACTGCCTTGTCAAGGTGTAACGCAACGGGAAAGCGGAACTTTTTTGTTCCCTTCTCGTATATTAATTTATTAAATGCGTTACATTATGACAAAGAAAAATTCAATTACCTTGCAGCCCGAGGTGGCTACAAGCGTAAAGGTATCCAATCCTTTCACATGGACAACCGTCCAAAAGTTCTACAACCTCTTACCTCTTGGTATCGCCTCCTGCAAATCCATTTACGAGGCTAAAATGTACACGGTAGCTTTATTGGCTATGCTGTCTTCAGTGTTCTTACCACTGGTCATCGTAGCTTGGTTCGTTTATAACTCAGCGAAGAAAGGAGGCCAAAATGATTAGACTGGAAGATATATGTATATCAAACCCGATGCTGGATGCGATCAGATATTGGCAGGAAAATGATAAAGGTGGGTTAGAAGAAGATGTTAAGGCCATTGACAGCGCTATCACTTTCATCGCATGCGAGCATGATGCCCCGGGTGTACTTTCTGAAAAAGAATCATTGTCGCTTATCGCGGCTCTAAGTTTTCTGAAAAAAAGATTATGTTTGTTTGAAGGAAAGGAGGAACCGAAATGAAACTCCAAGAAGCCCTGCGCCTACTCGACATCGTTACCGATGTAAACGGACAATATAGTAAAGAAGAACGAATGCGTGCCGCCATGAGATTGGAGGAGCTGTTACGCTTGCTTCTTCCAAAAGAATGATTATATTTGCAGTATGCTGACATTTGTAGCTATATTAGGTTTTGTTATGCTGATCGGTGCGGCTCTGAATGAAGTGCGTCACAGCAAAAACCATATAAGCAAGGTTATAGCTGGTGTGTTGATTGTTTTGCTATTATTTATTTTGCTTTTTTAAATAGAAACTGATAATATTCAGCAGATAAAAATTGTTGTATATATGAATAATGTTCTTCAAAACATGGATAATACGAACATATATTTTAACTCTTTGAAAAGAGCGGATTGGCTGAGACAAATCGCTACTATCAGGAATGAATATAAAAAAGAAAATTATCAAAAACAAATAACTTTTGTTTTTAAGGATACATTGTCTCCTGAATTATTTCAGCCTATTCATGTTGTTACAATTGCATGTTTGATTGAATTTTTAGTAAATGTAGAAGAACATACTATACGGATATCAAATGAATCTATAGAGAAGCTGTTTTTTGAAGATCTTAAATTTAGAGAGTATTGGAATTACAGTAAAGATCATGTGGATTCTGAAAGTGATAATATATTTAATTTATGGCGTATAGTTGAGAATCAAAAAGACGCATATGCAATAGAGGTAGAACAATATTTTAAAAAGAATTTCTTTAGAGGTAAAGACTTAAGTATAATTTCGCTTAGCATAGTAGAAGCATTTTATAATGTTTTTGATCATGCTGATGCAAATGGTAATGCTTTTTCATTTATTAAATATGAAGGACAGGATGAAGTCTTGCGTGTAGCTATTTGTGATTTCGGGAAAGGTATATCAAAATCTGTCAGAAATTTTGATTCCACTATAATATCAGATAGCGATGCTTTGAAAAAGTCTATAGAGGTTGATTTTACAGTTGGATCTAAGGTTCATAATAAAGGAAAAGGCCTAGATAATATATTATCGTGCGCTGATGCAGTAAGAATAATTTGCAATACAGCTCGTTTATTAAAGAAGCATGAAGTTAAAATTGACAATATTGATTTTGATTTTAATGGGACGTTGATATATTTCGAATTATATTTAGGAAATTTGGAAGAAGAAGAAATTTTAGACGAGTTTGATTTTTAACTAAATAAAAAGAGGATACTATGTGTACAATTAAACTTTATGACGTGATGGAAGGAAAGGATTTTCCTATGGCAGGAAGTAGTCTCTATGATATAATCAGAGAGAATATGAATTCTTCGGACAAGATTACCATCGATATGGAAGGTGTGTCTTCTTTGCCTTCTATGTTTTTAAATGTTTCAATTGGTAAGTTTATAGATGAATTTGGTTTTGAGACACTTAAGAAGAAGATTTCATTTACAAAGATAACAAAATTGCAAGCTGAACGCTTGACTGATTATATCAGTAGGTATAAAAGGTGATTAGTAGTTTTCATATGTCCTTTAAAAGCTCCCTTCGGGGGGCTTTTTTTGTGTCTATAAATTGGATGTTATGGACATATACAATCACTTTGAGTATTCGGAATGGATCGCTAGGCATCTAGCCGCTATCGGTCATACGGACGGGGAATGTCATTTCCTCCGTAGTGACGAGGTAGAGGAAATCTCCGATCTGGAAGAACGTATCTCCTCTATCCGGGATCATGTATTAGTCGCCATCGACGGGCTTAACTCGGATTTTTCTTGGCTTAGCAATGACAACCTCGTAAATATCCCACAATATTTTATCGCCCTATTAAAGCAATGCGAGGCCGGGAATATCGACGGGATTCACTTTGCGAAAGCGGAATGCAAGGATCTTCTCATGCAGATCGTCTGCCGGATGATGCTCGACTGGAACGAGGAACGTAACGGGCTTCAGTTCCTAGAGCTAAATAGCATGACCTTTCGGGGCATAGGTCCCATGGGAGATAATTTCTATGGGGTGATGTTAGGCTTCAACCTAAGAAAGCCTATCCCCTTCTCTATCGACAAATCAATGTGGGTATGATATGGGAGTCATGAAAAGATTGAGCGAGCAGATGCGCACGCCTAAACGCAAGAACTCCCTAATCGGAGCGAGGGAAGGATTACCCTTCGAAATCTCGCTAGAGTCAACCAGCCGGATCGCCCGGTATGAACGTAGGCAGGATAAGGAGAAATTGAGACAATTCAATTCTGAGGTAAAGGAATGGATGGGCTACGTGATCCAAGACTTGAAAGGGAATATCGCCTTACTTGTCCAGAAAGATGAGTTCCTATCGGACTCCCTAGAACCCAGAATTTACAAAAGTAAAGGAGAGACCGAACGAGTGGGATTCAGTTTCGCCCGTGAAGGTATCTATATCCATAAGGGAGCCGGACGGGGCCAAGGTGGTTTCCGGGGCGGCTCTAAATGGACGGACAAATACGGGAAGCTGAAAAAGACCAACCCGGATTCTTTCTACCTGATGGGAACCGGCAACCGCCAACCGATCCGTTGGTTCGATCCCATCATCGAAAAGAATCTTCCCAAACTGGCAGACATCGTAGCGGACTACGCCGCCGATATGCAAATCGACGCATCACGAATTTTCATAGATAAAGATTAGGATATGGCAGGAGATTTAAACAGGAGCATCAAGATATACTTGGATAACTCCGACGCAATGACTAGCGCATCGGAGTTAGAGACGAAAATCGGGGAACTGGAGAAAAAGCTACTTGATCTCCGGACGGCCGGAGAAGGCAATAGTAAGGCGGCAAAGAAAATAGAACGTGAGTTGACTGCCCAAACCCAGAAGATGCAAAAGTATAAGCAAGAGGTCGCTGATACGGAAAGAGTATTGAAGAACCTAAGTGGAGCTACTTATAATGACTTAATAAAGACAAAGAATAAAATTTCAACGGAGCTGAAAAAAGTAACTCGTGGTACCGCTGAATATAACACTAAGTTAGAAATGCTGAAACGCATCTCCAAAGAAACCGCACTAGCCCAACAAGAGATGCGTGTAGAGATCGGTTGCCAAGCCTCGGTCTGGGGACGTGCCACAGATTTCGTAAATAAATATATGGGAATCATTGGTACCGCAGTGGCAGCCATTACGGGTATTACTCTTACTTTCAACAAATTCCGTGAAGCCCGCAATAAACTGGAAGAAAGCAAGGCCGATGTAAAAGCTCTTACAGGCCTAGATGATGAAAGTATAGAGTGGCTTACAGATCAAGCAAAACGTCTTTCCACTACAGTTACCGAAGAAGGTATCCGCATACGCCAATCCGCTGATGAGATACTGGAAGCTTATAAATTAGTAGGTTCCGCTAAACCCGAATTGCTAGCAAATAAAGAGGCTTTAGCAGAAGTGACGGAGCAAACGCTCATCCTCGCCTCTGCCAGTGGCATGAAACTTACAGATGCGGTAGATGCCGTCACCTTGGCATTAAACCAATATGGGGATGGAGCTGATCAAGCCGCTCGATATGTAAATGTACTTGCCGCCGGAAGTAAATTCGGTGCGGCAGCCGTAGAGAGCCAAACCAAGGCTATAAAGACAAGTGGTGTCGCAGCCGCTTCCGCAAAGATCCCGATCGAACAACTGGTTGGAACCATAGAGACTCTGGGAGAGAAAGGTATCAAGGACGAGATCGCCGGTACCGGACTCAAAAAGTTTTTCCTTACCCTGCAAACAGGAGCTGACGAGACTAACCCCAAAATAGTCGGGCTAAGTACGGCTCTGGAAAATCTCCGCAAAAAACAAATGGACGCTACCGCTATCAAAAAAATGTTCGGGGAAGAAGGTTACAATGTTGCCTCTGTCCTTATCAATGAAGCGGATAAGGTAGAATATTATACGAAAGCCATAACCGGCACATCCGTCGCTTTAGAGCAGGCCACGATAAAAAGCCAATCCGCCACGGCTAAAATGCAACAAGCAAAAAACAAACTTAACGATCTTGGCATTGAGTTAATGGAGAAGATCAATCCATCCATTATCAGCGTAATGAATCAAACCGTGAACTGGACTAAAAAACTAGTTCTGATGGCTGATTGGATCAGTAAAAATACAGGGCTGGTTATTACCTTAATATCGACATTAACTTTGTATACAGCCGCTATCAAGCTAAACACTTACTGGAAGATTGCGTCAAATGGAGCTACTCTAAAAGCTACAATTATAGAAAAAGCTCATTTAGTTGCGACCCGTTCTTCCATAGCCGCAGAATATGCATTAGCGGCAGCATCAGCTCTCAAGGCTAGAAATATCAAAGCTGCGACTATGGCTATGCGCAGTTTCTTAGTGACTCTGGGTCTCAATCCCATTATTGCGGCAGGTGTGGCAATTACGGCTTTAGCTGTAGGCATTTACAAAATATGGGATAATTCAACAAAAAGTGCCCGGGCTTTAAAAGAGATGAACAAGGAAATCTCCACAGAACGGGCAGAAGCTTATACCCTATTTGACGCTCTCCAACGAAGCAACGCCGGAACAAAGCAACGAAAAGAATTAATCGATGAGATCAATTCTCGATATGGAAAATATCTTGAAAACCAACTAACAGAACAAAGTACAACCGAGGATATCGCAAAAGCTTTAGAAATAGTTAATGAAAAGTTGCATGAAAACATAGTTTTAAAAACCATGCAGAAAGAGAAGGAGGATGTAACGACCACCGCCTTAAATAAACAAATCGATTTGATGGATCAAATGAGGGAAAAATCAAATCTGGGGCAATTCGTTACCGACGCTATGCTTCGAGACGTAAAACGTATAACAGATGAAGGGATAAAGAACGGACGCTCATGGACAAAAACGTATGATGATGTCATCTCTTACATTGACTACTACTATGGTGCCAGAGGTAAGGTCGATAAGGATTTCTGGGGAAGTTTACAGAGCTATATGACACAAACTTACCAATTAGCATCCAACCTCGATAAGATATCTCAGAAATACTCTCCTCTTCTGCCTAAAAAACCTGCAAACGAGTTGCCAGAAGTAGAAGTTATTGCCCCTAAAATAAAAAAAACGGATATAACCCCGGGACTGTCAGTGGAGCAAGAGAAAAAAATCACAGACGCAAAGCTGAAAGAGGTTGATCGTTATATCGCAACCAAGAAACTAAAATTGACACAAGATTATACCGAGGGCCTAAGATTATATGATGATTATCAAACAAAACTTCAAGCTTTAGAACTCGAAAAATTAAATAAACAATTAGCTATCTATAAAATAGGCAGTGACGAAAGAAAGAAAATAGAGCAATTAATACTAGATTATAAGATCAAATTATTAGACAAAGGGTATCAAGCCTATCTGGAAAATCTCCAAAAAGAAAAAGACATCAACAAAAAGAAGGAAAAACAGACAAAAGAACACTATGACAAATTGAATGAGTTGTTACAAGGATTCGTTAAAAAGGAAATGGACGAAAAAGAGAAGGCTAGAGAAGAAGAGGAAGAAAAGAAAAAAAAGCAATTCAACATAATGAAAGATTTTGGTAGTGAAGCAGGAATGATATTAGGTCAAGCTTTAACAGATACCGAAACGACATTTGCTGATGCTATGCATAATATTCTTCTTCTTACCTTAGATACATTAAGACAGATTGCAGTAATGGCTATCGCTGAAAGAACCATTAAAGATATAGGTAGCTTAGGTTTTCTAGGATTGGCAAAAGCAGCAGGTGAAATCGCACTTATTAACGTCGCTTTCGGTGCCTTGAAAGGTCTTATCAAGAAACCTAGTACATCTACCGCAAATGCAGGTCTTAATGACAGCACTACGCCGCAAACCGGACAACGGGTTGTATCAGACTCCACCGGTTGGTACAACGGAGGATTCACCGGCAACGGTGGTATACTTGAAGTGGCTGGTCCCGTACATCGAGAAGAATACGTTACACCGGCATGGCAATTACAAGATCCGGTTTCCATGAACCATATCCTAGCCTTGGATGCCATCCGAAGACAAAGAACAAGCACAAATCCTCTTCCCGTCAACGGATTCGCCAACGGTGGATACAATGGACGCTCGGATGAAGAAAATGTAATGGTTTCAAGTAATAATCCGGAATTACTCAAAGTACTCACACAGCTACTTATGCTATTTTCCGAACTAAGAGCAAAAGGCATGAGGGCCTATATCGTTTACAGCGATATCGAGGCCGCTCAAAAGACTCTGAATAAATCCAAAAAGATAGGAGGCAAATAAGATGGATATCATTCACGAATCCGGCAAGGCTTACGACCTAGGAGACATCCAATTGGCCTTATCCCGGATGAACCCGTTCTTTAACGATTACGGAGAGCAGAGCTTACCGGTAACACTCCCTCCCACGGACAGGAATAGGGAACTACTCATCTATCCGGATAACATGGCCGGGATCAGCAAGGCCTCGCAGCGGATCAACGCCATGATCCAACACGGGGTATTCTCCATTCCCTGCCGTCAAGCCATCCTGTCGGCGAACCGGAAAACCGGGATCGAGACCAGCTTCTACCTCAATACCGGAGCGTTCTACGAGAAAATCAAGGATGTACCGTTATCCACGGTCTTTGAGGACAAGGTTATCAAGTTCGCGTCTGTCAGCGAGGCGATATCCTTCTGCCGGAACCTGTTCATTACACATGACGACCGATTCGCCTTGTTCCCGGCCATCCTAGAGTCCGGTTCTTTAAACGCCACCGGTGATCCGGGACCGGACGGATATCCCCGTCTTTACAACGACGTGGAGCGGACGGAGGTAGTCGATGAGAAAACGATCCGGTTGGCTCCGGGATTCTACATATCCCCCTTCATCCGTGGATTGCATCTATTGGAGGAGATATTCGCCTATCTCGGCTACACCTTGGAGGACTCCTTCTTTTCCCGCACCACCCCATTCAAGGACATGGTCTTTCTGAACAACACGATCGATACGATCGTAAGGGGTGAGATCCGATACTCCCAGATCGTCCCGGACTGCATGATCAAGACGATACTGGACGTATACCGGTATAAATTCTGCTGCGAGTTCATCCCGGACGAGACCCGCAAGACCATCTGTATCGTGCTATTCGATGAGAACCTGAACGAGACACCCTCCTGCGACCTCACGGATCGCGTAGCCGGTAAATACACAGTCAACCATCCCTCGAGCTTCAAGCAGTTAAAGCTTACCTGTGACCGGCTCACGCCGCCGGAAGAGAAACAGGAGAGCGAGCGCCCGATGCCAACGACGGGAAGAGCCACGGGGAACGAGAACGAGGAGTTCAGTACCTTGGTAGACCTATTAAAGAAATACCCGGACGTGGAGTATAACCAGATATCGGGTGAGTTTGTCCGGAGAGGTTACAAGGGGATCACGCCGGTCACGCAACGGATAGGTCTGGTCACGATGGATTATTACGCCGGCGGGACACTGGAGACGGAGAGCAAGGAATCCCCGGACGTGCTACCGGCGATGGTCTATACACCTGCTTTTGGCAGCGGAGGAGCCGGGGCCATCCCGCATCTCGGGATTTATATAGGGACCGGAAGATCGTTGAACTCCTCCATCATCATGGATTCCGTGAATGACTCCACGTCTGAGGTGGTAGGCGAGGCGGAAGATAACGAGGAGTTGAAACCCATGCCGGCGTTCGTATTCCATGCCGGGAAACTGGACTACGGGACGATCCTCAATCATGATGCGGATGGAAACAAGCTCTGGAACTATACGCTCGCCTACCACGGCCCGGACGGGCTTTTCGAACGGTTCTGGAGGAATTACGATTCCCTGCTCCGGAACTCTCTGCTCGAGATAAAAGCGAGCATGCTTCTCAGTGACATCCAAAAGGTATCGCTCTCCGAGTACAGGAAGGTGACGATCGAGGGACAGGAGTTGCTTCCCTCCGCCATACAATATAGCCCGGGTTCCCGGGAACCCTTGGAATCCACGTTCCTTACCACGAGGCTTTACGAGCCGGTATCCACGGCCATGGCCGAGGCAGAGCGGTTCGCCTCCCATGTATCCAAATATAAATGGAAGGTCAACTACTCCCGGTCCAACGCCAGTGACAGCGTGAAAAGGAGATGGGTGTTCAAGGAGGAGCCCGTGACCATATACTACGCCCCGCCCAGCGCATACCAATACGTGCAGGGCGGGAAATACCATCAAGCCACTTATCCCGTGCAATTCTATAGCCGTGGCTCCGCATCCGGGCCGACCGATCCGGAGGACGGTACCCTGACCGTGTGGCTCGAGCCCGTGACCCGGTAACTGTCCTTTATCGGACCATCCGACAGCCATACTTTTGGGGGTAAAATAATCGCAAATGGCAACGATCATAGATAAACCAGACGCTCTGAGCCTGTCCGGGAACATGAGGAAATTTGTATTGGGGGCACAAGAGGCCGTCTCTTTCATCTTGAAGAAAGGAACGGCCACCTTGCTCGAGCAAAGCTACGAGCCCGGGCCGGACAAGATGGTCACGATCGACGTGAGAGAGGTGGTGGAAAGCCAATTGAGCTATACTTTGGACACGGCCCAAGAGATCTATTCCCAAAATACCATATTCGCAGATTTCACGGCCACGATAGACGGGACCTCCCACTCGTTCCGGGCGATCCGGTGCGGGATAGCGGATCTGGCGGACACGCCGGGAAACTGGTTGAAGTCCCACTTCCTCACGTGGCAGCCAAAGGTCAAGGAGGTGACCTATTACTCACCGGAGTGGTTGACCTACTACGCCATATCGGACTGCACGGTGAAGGCCAAGGCCACGTTCCCGGACAAATCTTCGAGCATGACCTCCTTGAAGGGAATGACCGCCGGCGAGTGCGTGACACTCAATCTCCAATACGCAATCGTAGCCAAGCTATTCGGGAACAAGTACCCCAGCTATCTCGAGGTTTACGCCGAGGCCGGCGGAGCGAGACTGAGCGTATCGCAATTCTATAAATTCACGGATATCCATTCCGAGGACGAGCAATGGTTCCTTTTCGAGAACAGTCTGGGCGGTATGGACACCTTCCGTGCCCATGGGGTGAACCGTCTGCAGGCGGAGCATGGCCACCTGATAGCGGAACTGGACGAGAACCTGTCCGAGTATGACGTGGAGACCGATCGTAAGTTCGTTAAGAACACGGGATTCCTCGATGATTACTCCCGCCGTTGGTTGCTGGATTTTTTCCCCAGCCGGGCCAAGTATATATACGAGGCGTCCATGATCCGGAGAATAATCGTCACCGAGAGCGACGCCACCTACACCTCCAACGATCTCCCGAGCTCCTATACGTTCACGTACCGACTCTCGGAGATCTCGAGATACCTGAACCTTATCCGTAACGAGAAAGAGCTTCCGGATAATCTAACGGTTCCAAACCTCTCCTCGCCGGATTTTATTTTTCCCCCTCGCTTAGCTGAGCTCCCACGGCAAGAGCTTGGCGAGGGGGTATTATTCCCGGCCTTTGATCCGCATAACCCGAAAGCATCCGTTACGTCTTTTGGTGTAATACATGACACGATAAGGAACGGCATCATAAGCGAACTTGGAGAGACTTGGAGGGCTATCGTCAACGGAGCAGGAGGATCGGGTGGACCGGGAGACGATTTCTATCATATAAAATTAGATGATCTGACAGAGCCGTCCGATGAGAACGCTTTCACGGCTCTTAGAGCCTTGAAGGAGATACTAAAGCCTATATCCGCACTTGATGATCGCTTTTTAAGAAAAGATATAGATGATACGGCGCATGGTAACATCACTTTCGAAAAAGACATAATCTTAAGCGGGCTGGAATCCTCCATCTACTCAGACCGTGACGCTGATAGTTTCAAGCACGAGAATGGTTTCCGTATCTTCGCCGATGGCACGGCATGGGTGAAGGACTTGAAGGTGAAGCATGACTCCATGTTCGCCGGTTCCCTTTCCTCTCCTACATTCGCCTCCGGTTTCCCGAACGGGACGGGATTCATGATAGCGCCTTACAAGGTGACGAACGCCGCCGGTGTGGAGGAGACTAAATACAAGCTGGAGATCGATTCGATCTCGGTACGCAACGAGCTTAAAGTATATACGTTCGTGGTCTCGCAACTGCTTGGCGAGAATGATAACCGCATCTTCGCCGGAATGATGGAGGTGGATCATTACGACCCGGAGACCGGCCGGATCTACCTAGATACCGACGGGGGCAGGTTGTACAACCCGTTCCGGGAAGGTGATATCCTCATGGTACAGCAATTTCAAGGCGATCCTACCTTGCAGAACGACTACAAGATGACCAAGTCGTACGAGCTGAAGGTGGTGGAAGTGGCCGTAGGGGACCTCTCCGACGGCGAGAACCGTCTGGACTGGCTCCGTTTCACGAATTTCGTGGGAAATCTATCGGACATAGCCAAGAGGGATACCCTTTGCCGTGTGGACAATCCGGATAACTCCACCCGCAGCGGCATCATGAAGATCACCACGGTGGATGAGTTCGGCACGCCCTACATGGACGTGATCCGTGGGATGAAGACCGATCCGGAAAACTGCGTGAAGGTACGTATCGGGAACATGAACGGTCTGGTCACGCCCTATTTCGGAAGGTTGGACGGTGACGGGGCGTACGTGGAGAATCTTTACGCCCGTGGGCAGTTCATGCTCGATACGGGGGAGAACGTGAAGACCAAGTTCGAGATCGTGGAAGGCAGGCTTTCCAGCGAGATGTCTTCCGTGCGCTACGAGCTATCGGAGAAGGATAATTGCCTCACGAACGCCTCTTTCTTCGCTGATACGGTAGGATGGGTACTCGGTAACGACGTGTCGCTATTCACGGTGAAGGAGCGTTTCATGGCCGTGAACGAATCCTTCTACGCTGAGAAGGATAAGGTTACAGGAATCGTGGAGGTATCCAGCCGCAAGGCCCTTTATATCAAGAACTCGGGAGTAAAGCAATTAAACTCCTACCTGAAGAACAAACCGGACGGCCAACTGGAGATGCCCGACGGGACGAAGGTATGGCCTAGCTATTACGTATCGTTCATGTACATGGTAAAGACCGCCGGTATGTTAACATCCGGATTCTCCGGACAGGGGCTTTACGTAAGCAAACCGTTGGCGATCACGGATACCTTCGTTCAAGAGGAATTTTCCGGCAAATGGAACGGAACAGGTGATTTCATCTTGAATTATACGGGGGAAATATATATCTACAACGTCCAGATGTCCACGCATCCCGTGGAGGACTTACGGCTGGAAATGTCCACCAAGTTCTTGCAGACGGACGAGAAGATAGGCATGTACGCCCTGAAGATCGACACGTTGAGCGGGACGGTGACGAAGATGGGGGTAGAATTGGATAATACGACCAGCACATTATCCTTGTACGTGACGAAGACTGACAGCATAAACCAGACAGTGACAAGCCTAGGCTTAAAGCTGGACGGTGTGGATGAGAGCTTGACGCTGTACGCCAAGAAGACCGACGTATCCGGGCTGAAAACCGAGATGGAGGCGGCTATCAAGGTGAACGCTGACAATATTAATCTGAAGGTATCTAAGGATAGTATCATATCGAGCATCAACCAGACGGCGGAGACGATCAAGATAAACGCTAGCCGACTCAATTTGAATGGTTTCGTGACATTTTCCATGTTTGACCTAAGCACCCAGAATACGATCAAGAACAAGGTTAACTCAGGTGATCTAGGATCGATGGCGTGGAAAGATGGTGTCTCTTCCGATGATCTGTCTTGGGCATTAAGTCAAGAAATATCGAACAAGGTCAATCTGACTACCTTAAACAACACTCTTTTAGGTTATACGAAAAGTGGGTCTATCACAAAAGAAGACCTGGCCAAAGCCCTTCAAGCGGAATTAACAGGGAAACTTACAGGTAGCGCCAGTGTGGGAGCGAACAAATTGGCGAGCGTGATAATAAACGGACAGACGCTTATAGCGGGAGGGTATATTCAAGCGGACTTGATAAACGTTAAAGACCTTGTCGTAGGCAGTACCTTGAGTATCGGTGCGTTCTCCTTGAATAGTTATAAAGGTCTTAACTGGACTGGCTCTGACTATTTCGGTAATACCTCCTTTAGGCTGACAGTAGGGGGAGGATACACATACAATACTGGAACAAGTTGTAAAACGATGGTAGGGGCTTGGAGCAATTCCGCTGATACCCATGCGTGTATATCTGGTATATGCAACACTTTTGGCGTAGCCATATATGGATCAACAGACGGATGGGGATCGAATTTTCCTCCGGATGGATCTAAGTACGCAGGCTTTTTCAGTGGGTCGGTATTTGCTACGGGCCAAATGCGTTGTTCCGGATTTTCTATTTATAAGAGTTCTGACATGTACCGCTATCATTATCCCGGAGTTTCTTTCAACCCCGCAGATTTTGACTTAGACAATGTCCGTCTTCGTGTTATGGGCGGCATAATCGTCGGAGTGACCGATGACAACGGAAATATTTTATTAGGATCATAGATTTTTTTTAAAACAGTAGAATTATGAAAGTAGATTTCAGTAAAGTAAGTATTAACGCTACGGTAGAAGGCGATCCCGTAGTTATTGACTTGACAAAAGAGGTAGGAAACTTGGTCTATGGACGTACGGCGGATATCGCTGTCTCTGATTTCGGAAAGAAGATATACTACAGCAAGGAAGCTATCGATGTTCCGAGACCTATGGCTGAGTCCATCAAGGAGATCATCATGGAATCATCCTTTATCGCCCCCTTGAAAAATGCCATGAACGAGTTACTTACCCCTAAAACAAAGAAAAATGGAAACGACTACAATCAATAAGTCCTTAACAGAAGCCCTATCTTCCACGGGTTTCGTGAAGATAGAGGCATCCCGTAAGGAAAGCGAGCCATTCCAGCATATAGATGCCTACATATACGATGCCGGTACCCGTATCGGGTACGCGTCCGCTGATCGTAACAAAAGGCTCTCTTTCTTCCAAGAATCCCCGGACAGCCTTACCGGAGAGGAATGGATAAGCGCGTATACGAAGGTGCAAAACGCTTTCGACAGGATATTTAACGAGACGGTAACCCTATAAGCAATCTTGATCCCATGGCATATACTCTCGAAGAAATTAAAGAACTGGTCGAGATTTTAACCCCGATCGTAAAGAACGCTATAGAGGCGGGTTCCCTTAGCGTAGAGGATCTCCGTGTAGCGGAGAGCATGGATTTCGTAAACTCTTTGCCGGCCTTGGAGGAGAAAGGCCTTAACGTCTCTTACGTGAAGGTCCGGCTGAAAGACTTGCTCGGTAAATTGGACGGGGATTATGCCAAGGAGCTGGAGGCGATCAAGAAATTGCTGGAGAAGAAGGTGGATAACGGCTACTCGAAAGACGGTAATCTGTATCTTACCTCCGGGGGCGTTGTCGTATCGGACGCTATCCCGGTAGGCTCCGGAAGCGGGGGCGGCGGCGGGGCTAGCTCGCTGGGCGAGCTTACCAACGTGGATGAGATCGTAGACCAAGATCCGGACGAGTCCCGTGTGCTGGTGCAAGAGGCCGGAAGCTCGCTATGGA
The DNA here is from genome assembly GCF_964238835.1 of Parabacteroides sp. 20_3. Lineage (NCBI taxonomy): Bacteria > Pseudomonadati > Bacteroidota > Bacteroidia > Bacteroidales > Tannerellaceae > Parabacteroides > Parabacteroides sp. 20_3. The sequence continues at coordinate 80,970 of NZ_CAXSNO010000006.1, forward strand.
CGGTGAAGAACCTCTCCGAGATCGGAGGAGGAAGTGGTGGTGGCGGCGTGACCATGAAACTCGTGGGCGTCACCGATACGCTCATCACCACGGTAGAGGGGGCCGCCGTCACCGTGGGATACAATTTCACGAGCGTCTATCAGGATGACGGTTCCGAGACCGGGCCGGGAACGGCCACTTACACCGTGAACAGCCAGAAGGTGGGCATGGTATCCATCTCGCAGGGCAATAATTATTTCGATCCGACGGAACACTTGATCACCGGCTCCAACACGGTAAGGGTAACCGTGAAGGATAGCACGGGATCGTCACGTTCCCTATCCTATACGATCGAGGTGATATCCATGTCCATATCCTCCTCCATAGACCCGGCGCTCGTCTATTCCGGGGAGATCGTTTATCGCTATACGCCCGTGGGGGCCATCAACAAGACGGTGCATTTCGTACTGGACGGGAAGGAGTTGGGAACGGTGGAGACCAGCGCCTCGAACCGGCAATTGACCTACGTGATCCCTAGGCAGGCGCATGGGGCGCACTTGCTCCAAGTCTACATGACGGCCCTTATCAACGAGGAGCTGATCCGGAGCAATACGCTTACCAACGACCTTATCTGTATCGTGGAGGGGGATAACACGCCTATCGTGGCCTCCTCTTTCGCCCAGACCGCCGCGCGGCAATACGACCGGCTCACGATCCCCTTCGTGGTCTATACGCCGGACTCCTCGCTATCGGAGGTTACGCTATCGGCGAACAACGCCACGGTATCCACACAGAGCGTAGACCGCACCTTGCACGAGTGGAATTACCGTATTCCCCAGTCGGGAGATCTCTCCCTGAAGATATCCAGCGGGTCGGCCTCCCGGACCTTTACGCTCGCCGTATCCCCCGCCGAGGTGATCGTGGAGCCGGAGAAGGCGAACCTGCAACTCTGGCTGACCTCGCAGAACCGGAGTAACAACGACAATAACCGTAACGAGTGGAAATACGGGGATATATCCGCGGATCTGACCGGCTTCAACTTCAAGACGAACGGCTGGATCTCGGAACGGGATAGCACCTCCCTCCGTGTGTCGGGTGACACCCGTGTGCGTATCCCGCTGAAGATATTCAAGGATGACTTCCGGGCCACGGGTAAGACCATCGAGTTCGAGTTCTCCACCCGCGACGTGACCGATTACGAGGCTATCGCTATCGAGTGCGTGAACGGGGGGATCGGCCTTCAGATATCTTCCCAGAAAGCGGTGTTCTCGTCCGAGCAGACCACGATCGACACCCGGTTCAAGGAGGAGGAGAGGGTTCGCATCTCCTTCGTGGTTGAGAAACGCACGCTAAACCGTTTGATATACATCTATATCAACGGCATCATGTCCGGGGCGGCGCAATATCCGTCGGAGGATAATTTCCAGCAGAAGGTTCCGCAGGATATCGTGATCGGTAGCGAGGGCTGCACGATCGACCTGTATAACATCCGTGTCTACGATAACGACTTGAACCAATACCAGATGCTCGATAACTTCATAGGCGATCTGGACGATTACGACAAGGCGCTGGCTATCTACAACCGGAACCAAGTATATAATGATTATGGGGATATCACCTATCAAAAGGTGTTGGAGCGATTGCCTTGCTTGATCTTCGAGGGGCCGTTGCCTACTTATAAAGGCGATAAGAAAACAAACAAGGTCTATTTTACGGACTTGCAAGAACCCGGGCGATCTTTCTCTTGCGAGAACGTCCAGAATGACGTGCAAGGTACCTCCTCCCAATATTATCCGAGGAAGAACTGGAAGTTCAAGTTCAAGGCAGATATCACCTACACGGAGAGCGGAAGGACATCGCCCACATACGCGTTACGGGCGAATAGCATTCCCGTAAACGCCTTTTGCGTGAAAGCGGATTTCGCCGAGTCATCCGGTACGCACAACACGGGTATGGCCAAGGTCATCAATTCCCTATTGATCGAGATGGGGCTTACCACCCCGCCCCAAAAAACGAACAAGGAGGTCCGCACAACGGTAGACGGCTATCCGATAGCCATCTTCCACCGTGAGACGGCAAGTGATACGCTGGAGTTCGTGGGTAAATATAATTTCAATAACGATAAGTCCACCGCCGACACCTTCGGTTTCTCCGAGGGTGACGAGAGCTGGGAGTTCTCGAACAATACCTCCGATCGTTGCCTCTTCAAGTCCGCCGATTTCTCCGGGACGGACTGGACGAACGACTTCGAGTCCCGCTATCCGGACGATGACGCTATCAACGCCGAGTACGAGGTGGGTACCCGCAAGCCGGAGAAGCTCATGGCCGTTACCTCGTGGGTCGTATCCACCAAGGACAACTTGGATAAATTCAAGAACGAGGTTCGGAATCATTTCAACCTTGATAACTTGATCGCCTACTACCTTATCACCGAGTTGTTCGGTATGGTGGACCAGCGGGCGAAGAACATGTTCCTTACCTATTTCCACGAGGAGGGGAAATGGATCTTTATCTTTTACGACAACGATACCTGTTTCGGCCTGAATAACGAGGGGTTGATCGCTTTCGGATACAATATAGAGTATCACGACAAGATAGGTACGCTAAACGTCTGGAACGGTGAGAGTAGCGTGTTGTGGAACAACCTTGAGAAATGTTTCCCTTCCGAGATCGAGGCGATGTACAAGGATATCCGTACCCGTGGATTGCTCTCGTACGACTTGATCATGTCCGTGTTGAACGGCGAGCAATCGGACAAATGGTGCGAGGCGATCTACAACGCCGACGGTCGTTTCAAGTATATCGACCCGCTGATAGAGGAGGGCAACGGGTCTTACCTGTACGCCGCCCAAGGCTCCCGTATCGAGAACCGTAAGTGGTGGACGTATAACCGCTTCCTTTATATAGACAGTAAGTATACGGCGGGCAGCTTCCTCTCGGATTTCGCGACCTTGCGTCTCTATACGCCCCGGGAATGGACGGGCGTGTCCCCGTCGGCCAACATGACGATCATCCCGTACGCCGATCAGTATACCCGTGTAAAGTACGGTTCCTACATGGTGGGGCAACGTACCTACAAGGACGTGCCGGTATTGATCGAGGCCCCCGACATCGTGTTTAATGACACCGAGACGATCATCTATGGGGCGAGCCGGGTGAAATCCTTGGGGGATATGTCGGGGTTGTACGCCGGTACGATCGACGTATCCAAGGCTACCCGCCTCTCTGAGTTGTTGATCGGTAGCGGCGTGTCGGGCTATCAGAACACGAACCTTACCGTACTCTCGATCGGAACGAACAACATGCTCCGCAAGCTGGACATCCGTAACTGCCCGAACTTGAGGCAGGCGGTGGATATCTCCGGATGCGAGAACATGGAGGAGGTCTACGCCCAAGGCACGTCCATCACCTCCGTGGTGTTGCCTGCCGCCGGTATCCTCTCCAAGTTGTATCTCCCGGCTACCCTCACGGGTTTAACCCTCCGTAATCAATCCAAGCTTACGGACGCTTATTTCGAAATAGCGGGGGTTACGAAACTGACTACGATCGTTTGCGAGGATACGGGGATCAACGTGTTCTATCTTATAACTCGGTGCTTGGGTATCAAGAACCCGGTGTTGAACCGTGTCCGCCTTATCAATATCAATGCCTCGGCACCGAACCTGAACGACCTCTATAAATTGATCAAGGTGGGTGGTATCGACGAGAACGGCAATAACGTACAGACCGCCGTCATAACGGGAAAATACCACGCCATATCCGCTACCAGCGATAAGCTAGCCAAGTGCCGGGCGGCTTTTCCGGAGCTGGAGATCACCTATACGACGCTCTTACCGCCGACTATCACGACATTCGTGTTCCGCTCCTCCCAATCCAAGACGATTACCAACGCCGTGTTCGAATGCGGGGATTATGAGTACGAGAAGGTGAACGAGTACACCTACAAGGTGACGGCGGACGATGATTCCATAGTCCCCATCATCTTCAAGTGCGACAACCACAAGGATTTCACCGCCGATTATCTCGTATCCGGAACCCGTACGCAGGACTATACGATCACATACATCCCCTTGCGTACCATCCGGGTAAAGGTCTACGGCCAATCCGTCTATCTATCCGGAGCCATGATCACCACCGATACCAAGAGCTACACGAGCGACGCGAACGGATACGTCTATATCCGTGGTGGCGAGGCGATGAAAGGAACCGTATCAGCGTTGGGCTACGGAAGCAACACGTTTGATTTTCCAGCTATCACGAATGACACGAGCCATACGCTGGAGGTGTATGCTGTGGTAGATGTAAAGTTCGTGGTGAAGAGTCAAGATAACGTCCTAATCGAGGGGGCAACCGTTTCTTGTGATGGAAAGTCAAAAGAGACTAATCTATACGGGGAGTGTATATTGCAGATAACCAAGGGAACGTATGACTATGACATTACGCATCCTAACTATTTTGATTATAAAGGGCAGGTAACGGTCGGAACGTCTGCTATGAGCGTCAATGTCTTTATCGTCTTAAACCCTGTAATCTTGAAGCCAGAGGAAAACGGGAACATACAAATGATGTTGGTCGGTACATCTTGCTCTATCAGCGTCACTTCTCCTACCTCCTCCTATGTGATAGACTGGGGGGATGGTACGACAGAAAACGCTTCGGGAACAGGATCTAAGTCCTATAGCCATACCTATACGGATAACGGCTATCATAACGCCGAAATACTTTCTTGTGAGGATGTAACATACGCCATAGGATCAACTTCATGTCTCGCTGCATATTGGAGTATTGGTGATAGCACCGTAGTTGATATCACGTTTTATAAATGCTCCAAATTGATCTATTTTGGAAATGTTTTTAAGAATGATAAAAAAAGGACTAAAGTCTCAGAGTTGCTGTATGGCTGCACCAATATCACTTCGGTTGATCTGACTCCTCTGGCTGGATTGGTGAACGTTACGAATGCCTCAAGGTTGCTGTCTGGCTGCA
>NZ_CAXSNO010000006.1:86031-283040 GCF_964238835.1 Parabacteroides sp. 20_3
GCACCAATATCACCTCGGTTGATCTGACTCCGCTGGCATCGTGGGTTAATGTCACGAATGCCTCAGAGTTGTTGAATGGCTGCTCTAAACTCGTCTCGGTTGATCTGACTCCGCTGGCATCGTGGGTGAACGTTACGAATGCCTCAAGGTTGCTGTTTGCTTGCTTCAAACTCACCTCAGTTGATCTGAGCCCGCTGGCATCGTGGGTTAATGTGTTTAACGCAAATTATTTTATGCATGGCTGTGTCAGCTTGGCCTCGGTTGATCTGACCCCGCTGGCATCATGGATGAAAGTTGATAACGTCAGAAATATGCTGTCTGGCTGCACCAATATCACCTCGGTTGATCTGACTCCGCTGGCATCGTGGGTTAATGTCACGAATGCCTCAGAGTTGTTGAATGACTGCTCTAAACTCGTCTCGGTTGATCTGACTCCGCTGGCATCGTGGGCGAAGGTAATCTACAATTCATCATTGATAGTTGGTTGCTCCAAGCTGATTTTTATCAGCGTTCTATCCACTACTCCCTTCACCCTCTCCTACGGAGCCTTGACGAACGGTAACTCCTGTCCGATCTACGTGCCGGACGAGGCGGTAGATACCTATAAGATGGCCACGAACTGGTCCGCTTACGCAAGTCGTATCAAACCCATATCAGAAAAAACGGAGTCATGAGAACAGACGAATCGAACAACAAGCATCTGATAGCGGAGGACGGCAAGGTCTTCCGCCGTATCAGTGACGGATGGATAGCCGGACCGGAAATCTATCTGGGCAAGACCTATCACCTAGGCGGCGACAGGCTGGATACCCCCTTGGAAGAACTCCCCGGGCACTATGAGGAGATCGACGATCCGGTAGCCGCCGAGACCGTATTGCTTGACGAGGATACCGACATGGAGGAAGCGGTGAGGCCAATGATAGCCGCCGATGCCTCCCCCGAACCTCCCGACGATCTTCCCCCGGAACCCCCAAGGGTGACACTGGCCGATTATCGTGCCTTGGAGAGGAAAGTGGAGATGATGATGAGATTATTAGGAATGTAATCTATTAACAACGACCAGATCATATTTTCATTAAAATCCCGTATCAAAATCCGTCAACAAAGGATTCGCCTCCTTCAAATCATGTGGCGTATATATATCCGTTATTGATATTGAGGAATGCCTAGCTTGATCACGTACAGACAGAGCATCCACATTTTGGCGAAGCATCATTGTAACTCCGGAATCTTTTAGGGAATAGAACTTATAATCCTTCGGGAACTTTAAATCTCTCATAACATGAGATAACCAATAATCCCTAAACTGTTTCTCGGTTCTTCCACTCTCTCCTGGTTTGAAAGAATCTGAGAAAAGATAATAATTCATCGGATATTGGTAGATTTTCAAATCTATCATCAATTGAATAACCTTTTTATTCAATGTAACCACCGCATCTTTTCGGTTCTTCGATATATCACCACTAACTAAAATCGTTTGATTCTTAAACGATATATCCCTTATTTTCAGCATTGACATCTCTTTAGGGCGAATAAGGCAATAATATTCAATGTAACAGGCTAGCAAGAAATGTTTATTATTCCCCATCAAGTAGTTCCGTAAGCGCTCAAGATCTTTTATAGACAAGACTGTCCTGTTTTTTTGATAATGCCGCTTTCCTAAAATTTGCAAACCTTCGGCCATATTCGTTTTGTGATATCCAGAGCGTACTAGGAATTTACAAAATACACTCAAAACCCTTATGTAGTTATCATGAGTTTTGGCCGTATTGCCGCGATCAATGTATATATGATCCAAAAACTCTTGCAAAAAGCGCTGATCAATTTGGTAAATATACGTAGCCGACTGTTTCAACGACTCATTGTATTTCTTGAGATTCCTAATCTTTGATTGATATTCCACATAAGTAGCTTCTCGGATAATGTCATCATCCAAATATTTTTTCTGTATCCGAAAGAAATGTTCTATGGCATCATCAATAAATACATAAGATAATGCTGATTCCCGCTCAATCCATGGGTTCCAACCTCTTCGAAGTTGTTCCGAAAGACGATTGATCAAATCTTTTGCATAGCTCCTCCTCTCTCCTATTTTCGAAATATGATTAAGCTTGATTTTTTTTCGGCGCATCTTTCCCTTTGCTGGATCGAAGGCCATAAATCCGATATACCATTCCACACCGACATATAATTGAGGCGGAGTATAAGCTACGATGCTCAAAACACTCGAACTTTGTTTCCTTTTAGGCATTTTTTTTTAACGTCAATTTTAAATTAAAATCAACGCTAAGACATTTACACTAAAAATATTACAGACATTTCCTGTCTCAAAATCGTCCCGTTATGTTAAAACGAGGCACTTTGATAACTTATGTCCCATTCCTGTCCCGGGGGTATTAAAACAGTTAAAGGGAAACAGCTGAATATCAACCATTTCCCTTTTTCTAAGTCGGGGTACCAAGATTCGAACTTGGGACCCCCTGCTCCCAAAGCAGGTGCGCTAACCGGACTGCGCTACACCCCGTTTTGCAATTCATAGTGTTTATCTCTGATTGCGGTGCAAAGGTACGCCTTTATTTTAAACTACAAAACTTTTTGGTAACTTTTTTCATGAAAAATATCATTTTCTTGTTGAGTGGATAGAATGGAACTTTGCGTCAGATAGTTCTTATCGTTGGCGTAAATAAATAAAAGGGTTCCATTCTTTATCGTATTAATAATTGGCTTACTGACAGATACAGGCAACGCAGGGCAACCAAAGCTACGTCCTAACCGACCCGAGGAAGCTGCCACAGAAGGATCGGAATAAGAGGCGCCATGAATTACAATCGCCCTTTGCTTAGCCAAATCATTTATTCCTTTTTCCAATCCATTTAGGATAAGCGAATAGCCATTCCGGCCTTGGTACGTATTTTCCGTCAGATAAAATCCTAAAGAGCTTTTATGGGAACCGTTCTCGTTCGAGAAAGAGGTCGCATAATTCCCTCCGCTATTCTTACCGTGAGAAACCAAAGAGGTGTAAAGTATTCTCTTTTGCCGTATATCCAATACAACCATACGCTCCGCCGTAGAAGGTTTAGAGAAATCGATCAATGTAAGGATATCCTTATTTTTCCGATCAATCTTCTCGGAACCTCTAAGCCCCTGCATAAACGCATCGAAACAAACCCATTGATCCAATCGCATCTCCTCATATAATTGGCGCCCCATAACCGCCACAGACGTTGATCCCGTTTCCGGAGATAGGGCACGCAAAACGCCACCGGTTGAAATTGAACCTACAGACAAGACAATAAAAAACAAATACAAGAAAATCCTTCGCATACTAAAAAACAATAACGCCGCAAAGTTATGATTTTTATTCTAATACAAAAACAATCGTCTTATTAACAGGCGCCCAATCGTAAACAAATTGCGCATGCGAAGTCGCGTTTCTCACACACATATGAGACCGTGGTGTCGTTCCCAACGAAGGACTATATTCGATCAACGATTTACGAGGAGCGTTGACCGGTACGCCATGGATATACGCCCCATTCGTAAAACGGTTGGCATAAGGAGCGAATCCGCCAGTCTCCTTGGAACCGTCTACCAAATAGATCATGCGAGACTTTTTTTCTTGGAGAACATACATTCCCAACGGGGTTTCCTGCGCATAAGGAGGACGATGCTGTCCGGTAGTCGCAGGGTTCATGCTACGAACCAACCATTTTGAGCCGACGTGCTCCAAGGTCGCGATATTCTGGTTATGACGATCCACGAAGATCGCCTTATCGAAGACTACCGTATCCCCTATTTGCTTGATATATTTCTTCGGAGCATACCACTCCTCCTCCCCATCATACACGGTTTGTATACGAGCGAATTTAGAATCCTCATCCATCGCCTTGATACGAACCAAGCTACCGTCACGTCCATAGATCTCGGGAATCACGGTATCAGTCAGCAAATAAAGCGGGACGGATTGATAGCGTTCTACACCAAGCGTATCGGAAACCCTCTTATAGGCATCTCTCTTGAAGACTTTTACAAGAGGAGCCTCTCCATTCCTGTTTTTATAGTTCTGCAAGATCGCCCATTGAGACGGCTCCTTTTGGATCGACTCCAATAAGGATAATCTTTCTTTCATTTTCTCCCACTGGAACTCCCGTGTCGTATCTTTATAGGGGTAAGTATCTTCTAAAGTATGCTTATCGTAAAGCAGCTCTTTCTCTATTTCGATATGGGGAGGCAAAGTCTCCATGATCACAGCGGAATCCTTCGATATAGAATCCACAGGAGTTAAGACCTCGGTTTGAGCAGGCTCGGTCCTCGGCGTACAATAACTTAGCGTACAAAGGCTCGATATCAAAAGTATAAAAACTGTTCTCGTCATCATTATTACCCGGGATTTATTTGAATATCGTAAATATACGATTTTTTCCAAATAACAGGTAATCTTATCATCTTGTTTACAAAGTAACCGCGCCAAATGACAGAGCTATCCTATATTCATCCTATAATCCATTTACTGCCCGGTATTAATGAGATAATCTTTGTCGTCACATAACAGCAGATAAATGTACTTACCGCAATACATGGTATGGCGGCGACAGTAGGCAAGGCTAAGTCGTGCTTAAACACCGTTACCCACAATCCGAGCCAAAATATATGCATAAGGTACATACCGTAGCTGAGTTTAGACATCTCTGTTATGAGTCGTGGAGATTTCGAATTGCCTATGCAAGTAAAAGCGAGGAACGTACCCGCCGTAAGAAGCACACAGTTGATCGTACAGAAAGCCCATCCGATCTCTATCTCAGGTGTGACAAGAGTTACTCCGGGTATCGCTTGGACATAGAAGGAATAAATCGTCAGCAAGGCACCGACGACCATCGAGGCGATTCCGATAACCAGACGTTTAGAACGGTTCCATGTAAGATGGACATGTATATAATGTGCCAGTACGAGGTATCCTAAATAACCGGAGAAGTACCACAGTATATGGTATTCGTTCCAAAAACATTGTCCCCACACCTCGCCGAAGCAACGATTGAGATAGGGCATACAGGTCGACAACAGAAACAAGCCGATGAAAAAACGCTCTTCTTTCGCCGTGGCTTTATTCAACCATGGCGATATTACGGGTATAAATAAATAGAGGCTGATCAAAGGGTACATGAACCACAAATGTCCAGCCTGTGAAGGAAAGTTCAAGAATATTCTCGATATATCTTTCAATGATGTCTCGGCATCTATCTGCCCCCACAGCAAGGGTAAAGTGCTGTATAATATCATAAATATGAAAAACGGCGGTAAGATGCGGATACAACGCTGACGGTAGAATTGCCAAGAGGTCAGCCCTGCCTTCATCGGCGCAAGAAGAAAGGCAGAGACAATTATAAACAATGGCACCGCCATGCGTGAGAAACCATCGTATACGGCTACCCACAACCGATCAGCCTCATTGGCCAGATAAGATTGCGGTCCCACCATATCCGTGGAGCCCTCAGCTCCATAAAAGTTTTCACTGGCGTGGACAACCATGACAAGGAAGCACGCAAACACACGCACGTAATCCAAAAAAACTATACGCTTCATTTTTTGTTTTAGTATTATTATTCGTTAGATGATTTCAAGTTTGTCTTTTTACGCGAAGCATGCATTCAAGAGGGATATATTTCGATGTTTTTCCTGATACTGCTTTATGGCGCACAAAGGTAAAAAAAGTCGGAAAGAATATATACCTTTGTCATATTATAAATGAAATCTAAAATAAAAACATATGAGATCTATTAATGGCGCAGTTTTACGTAGCGCATTTGCGATGGTATTAGGGTTTGTTTTGGTATTATGGCCGGAAGCAGCCATAACCTATCTGGTTATCACGATCGGTATACTATTCATTTTACCGGGATTATTCGCTATCCTCAGCTATTTCACCCGACCGAAAAACGAGAACGGGGAAAAACCGATGTTTCCTATCGAGGCAGCGGGAAGCGTACTGTTCGGAGCGTGGTTGGTGATCATGCCCGAGTTCTTCGTGAATATATTAATGTACGTACTCGGAGCCTTATTGGTAATTGCCGGTGTACAGCAATTGGTTTCATTGATATCCGCAAGGAAATGGAGCAATGTACCGTTGGGCTTCTACCTGATGCCGGCTTTGATCTTGATAACCGGAGTAATGATTCTTGCCTACCCGTTCGGGGCGGCGGCAAATACATTCGTAATCTTCGGTGTAGCCAGCATTTTCTACGGGGCTTGTGAGTTGATCAACTGGTATAAGTTCCGCAAGCGTATAGAAAATACCGGATTATGATTTCCGGTATTCCATGGGTGATATACCCATATGCTTCTTGAAAAACTTACCGAAAGTGGATTGATCGGAGAAGTGGAGTATATCCGCTACTTGCTGAACCGTGGCTTGCGGGGCCTTCAACAGCATCTTAGCCTCGACGATCAAGGCGTCGTCAATCCATTTATTCGCTGATTTCCCCGTTAGCTCCTTCAAGATAAGCGAAAGATACTGTGGGGTAATAAATAATTTCTCGGCATAGAAAGTAACGACGTGCTGCTCCTTGCAATGCTCGAAAAGCAATTGCAGGAACTGCTCGAAAAGCTCCTCCTTCCGGGAGAGTGTAGGTGCCGTCATCAGCTCCTTCTTACCCATAAAGATATTAGCCAACTCGATAAAGAAACCGATTAAGGCGTTCTGGAGAGCCTCCTTCTGGAAAAAATGGGTACGCAACTTCATCTTTTCCCGTAAGATGGAGAATTGGCCGGATATATGCTCAGTCTCCTCGGCGCTAATCGTAGCACATGGATTCTTACGGATCTGCATATAATGCACCATGGAGTTCTTTTTCCCTGCCGGGGCAGTATATCCATCCAGAAAAGATCTGGACACGATCAACAAACGCCCTCTTAGGTCTTTGCTCACCTTCGATACCTGTATGATATGAGTCGGCATCAAGGTTATAAACGTATTCTTCTCTATCTTATATGGAATATAGTCTACCGAGATATCGGCGGTACCTTCCTGTACCAAGATCATCAACAAGGCATTTAAACGCATCGGGGTGGAATGCTCCAGCCTTTTTTCCTCGTAATTAATCAAATCTCCATTCAGATCCGCTATCGATAAATCATCTTGAAAGTTGTCGCTGGACTCAATTCCCTTGATTAACTCAGTGACTTCAATTAAAGGTAAATTTTTCATATCTATCTGTAGATTTTTATTATCACCTCGGACAAAGATAGAAATAAAAAGCCAAAGACCACCCACTATTTCGTTTTTAACCAATTTTCATCCAAAATTGAACGAATAACAAGAATTTTTGACAATATCCTGTTTCATTCCATACCAATACCGTAACAGTATAAACCTTTCTGGTTTTCTAAATATATCAGACCTTTGCGAATAGATTCGACGGGAATATCCGGTCATTGGTCGATTCCAACGGACGAGTCAGCGCTTTTTACTTGTATACGGAGATTGCCCCGGCTACTTTTGACGTAACAAAAACGAATATGATAAAAGAACAGATTATTAATACGGCGTTCGATCTTTTTTCTCAATATGGCATCAAGAGTGTGAGTATGGATGATGTAGCGAAAGCGGCTGGTATCTCCAAGCGCACACTTTACGAGTCGTTCGAGGACAAGGAAACCTTGCTGATCGAGGGGATCGATCACAATTCCGAATCGCTCGGACAATATCTGACGGGACTGGAAAAAGAACCTTTCAATGCCTTGGAAGTAATCCTGCTTTTCTATGAGGAGATGATGAAAAACCCGAGATGGTTCAACGAGAAGTTTTACGAGGACTTGAAGAAATATCCGAAAGCCCAACAAAAAATAGAGATGAATAAAGCGAGAATGGGTAAGAGGTGTATGGACTTGTTCACACGGGGCGTTAAAGAGGGCGTGTTCCAAGAGGGGATCAACTTCGAGATCATGGCCTTATTGGTGAAAGAGCAGACGAAGATGTTGCGGCCTTCCAATGTCTTCTGCAAGCATTCCATCACCGAGGTATACAACACGATCCTCCTCACATTCCTGAAAGGGATCAGTACCGAGAAGGGAAGAGCGATCCTAGACCGATTCGATCTCAAACAATCCTATGATTTATAGCGAACACTTAATGAGTTTAATCACAGACAAAATCTATCCTAAATGAAACGATTATTGATGAGTAGAAAAATGATGTTGGTCACATTTATGGTATTGCCTTTTCTGGCGGCGAGACCGGTTCTGGCTCAAGACACCCTGAAACTGGATCTTGGGAAAGCGCTAGAGATCGCCCTTAGCGAGAACCCGACCGTAAAAGTTGCCGATAAAGAAATACAGAAGAAAAAGTACGCACGTAAAGGCTCGTACGCTTCTCTATTTCCGCAGATCAGTTTTGCGGGGGACTACAACCGTACCTTGAAGAAACAGGTGATGTATATGGATTTCGACATGGGTGACATGGGAGGCGGCAGCTTGCCCGAAGGCACGGACATGTCGAGTATGGACGAGGGTTTCGAGGTAGGACGTAGCAACAACTGGAGCTTGGGCTTCAACGCTTCCATGCCACTGGTGAACGCCTCCTTATGGAAAAGCTTGAGTATCTCGGCCTTAGACGTGGAATTGGCGGTGGAGCAAGCTCGCTCTTCTAAGATAGCGATGGTGAACCAAGTGAAAAAGAGCTTTTACGCCGTCCTTCTGGCAAGCGACTCTTACCGGGTATTCAAGCAAAGTTACGACAATGCCATGGAGAATTATCTGGATATCAAACGGAAGTATGAACAGGGAACCGTAGCTGAATACGACTTGATACGTGCCGATGTGACGGTAAAGAATACAGAGCCTAATCTGTTGCAGGCAGAGAACTCCCTTACCTTGGCTAAATGGCAGTTAAAAGCGTTATTGGGTATGGATCTGGATTTAAATATCGATTGCGACGGGCAACTGACGGATTTCAAGTCCAGCCTCTTCGCCGACTATCTATCCACGGATACAACCTTATCCGAGAATACCGACTTGAAACAATTAGACCTTCAGGCGGAACAGCTAAAAAAGACGCTGGTCATGCAGAAATTCGATTATCTGCCGACCTTGTCGCTGACCGGTCTATATCAATGGAGTGCCATGAACAATGACTTCAAGTTCAAGAATTACAGATGGAACCCCTATTCGATGATCGGTATCACGTTATCGGTTCCTATCTTCTCCGGAGGTAGTAAATTTTATAAGGTAAAGCAGACGAAAGTCTCCATCGACCAATTAAACCTGCAACGGGACGATACCAAGCGTAATTTGCAGTTGGCCGTTAAACAGTACATAGATAATATGAATACCTGTATCAAGAAGTTCGACGCCGCCCAAAAGGGAGTCGAGCAAGCGGAACGGGGATATATGATCTCGCAAAAACGGTACGACACCGGAGCCGGTACATGGCTGGAGATGAACGATGCCGAACTTGCCTTGACGCAGGCCCGGTTGAACTTCAACCAATCTATCTACGACTATATGGTAGCGAAGGCGGATCTGGAGAAAGTATTAGGTAACGGACAGATGAATTGAAAATTAAAAATTGAAAGTTTAATAGATAATAATTAGGAACAATTATATGAAGACAAGTCAAATGCTGAAAGTAATACCGATAGCTACGTTGGCCCTGCTGATGTCTTGCTCGGGTAATAAGAGTGAGGAAGCCACGGAAACACAGAATGAGAAAGTAAAGGTGAAAGTGGAGACGGTCTCTGTTCAAGACGTGGAGCAACTCAGTGAATTTACCGCTACGGTGGAAGCGAATATCAAAAATAATATCGCTCCCCAAACCCCATTCCGTATCGAGAAAATCTTCGCCGAGGTAGGCGACCATGTAAAAGCCGGGCAGTTATTGGCCAAGATGGACGCTACAAGCCTAAAGCAAGCGAAGATACAATTGGATAACCAAGAGATCGAGTTCAAACGTATCGACGAGTTGTATAAGGTAGGCGGTGCTTCCAAATCCGCTTGGGATGCCCAAAAGACTTCCTTGGAAGTGGCTCGCGAGACGTATAAAAACTTGGTGGAGAACACCCAATTGCTAAGCCCGATCAGCGGAGTCGTAACCGCCCGCAACTACGATAGCGGCGATATGTACAGCGGCGGAAACCCCATCTATACGGTAGAGGAAATCCGTCCGGTCAAATTAATGGTGAATGTCTCCGAGAGTCTTTTTACGAAAGTGAAGAAAGGCCATGAGGTAGACATCCGGCTGGATGTGTACGGAGACGAGGTTTTCAAGGGTAAAGTCAACTTAGTTTACCCGACGATCGATCCCGCTACCCGCACGTTCCCCGTGGAGATCAAGATCGCCAACTCGGATGAGCGAGTGCGACCGGGTATGTTCGCCCGGGTGACAATGAGTTTCGGCCATATGGATCACGTGGTGGCTCCGGATCGCTCTATCGTAAAACAATCAGGCGCCGGCGACCGGTATATCTATGTATGCAAAGACGGCAAGGTATCCTACCAGAAGGTGGAGCTAGGACGCCGTATGGGTGATAAATATGAGATCATATCCGGAGTGGAGGATGGCGACCAAGTGGTTATCACCGGGCAAAGCCGCCTGACGAACGGTATGGAAGTTGAAATCGAAAACGAATAACAGACTATGAGTTTATATGGAACAGCGGTAAGAAAGCCCGTATCGACCGCCCTTGTATTTGTGGCGATCGTGATCTTCGGACTTTTTTCCTTAAGCAGGTTATCAGTGGACTTGCTTCCGGAGATAGAGACGAACACCATCATGGTGATGACGGCCTATCCCGGCGCCAGCGCTTCGGATATCGAGATGAATGTTTCGAAGCCCTTGGAAAACGTGTTGAATAGCGTAAGCGACTTGAAGCATATCACGTCGCAATCCCGTGAGAATATATCGATCGTAACGTTGGAATTTAATTATGGCATCGATATCGATGTCGCCACGAACGATGTCCGCGACAAACTGGACATGGTGGAGTCTTCCCTACCCGATGACGTAGAGAATCCGATCATTTTCAAGTTCGGTACGGACGATATTCCCATCTTGATCCTCTCCGTAACCGCGGAGGAGAGCACGAACGCTCTTTACAAGATCTTGGACGATAAGGTATCCAACCCATTGGCCCGTATCAGTGGCGTGGGTGCCGTGTCTATCTCCGGTACGCCGATCCGAGAGTTGCAAGTGTATTGCGACCCGTACAAGTTGGAGGCTTACGGCCAGACCATCGAAGGTATCTCTACCATCATCGCGCAAGAGAACCGGAATACACCGGGAGGTAGCGTAGATATCGGCTCTAATACCTACTCCTTGCGTGTTCAAGGAGAATTCACGGACGCTAAGCAGATGCTAGACCTAGTGATCGGTAGCCAGAACGGAAAGAACGTATATCTGCGTGACGTGGCCCGTGTAGAGGACAGTATCGAGGAACGTGCGCAAGAAACGTTTAACAACGGCACGAAAGGTGGTATGATCGTCATACAGAAACAGTCCGGAGCGAACTCGGTGAACATCGCCAAGAAGGTACACCAGAAACTTCCGGAGATACAGGCTAGTTTACCCTCAGACGTGAAGCTGGACGTAATCATGGATACTTCCACGAATATCTTGAATACGATCGATAGCTTGAAAGAGACGATCATGATTACCTTTATCATCGTTATGTTGGTGGTATTCGTGTTCTTGGGACGTTGGAGGGCCACGTTTATCATTATCTTAACCATCCCGATCTCCTTGATCGCTTCTTTCGCTTATTTGCTGGCCTCGGGTAATACGTTAAACATTATCTCGTTGAGCTCACTTTCTATCTCTATCGGCATGGTGGTGGACGACGCTATCGTGGTATTGGAGAACGTAACGACCCATATCGAGCGGGGTAGCCAGCCGAAACAGGCCGCCGTACACGCCACGAACGAGGTGGCTATCTCGGTTATCGCCTCCACCCTTACGATGTTGGCGGTGTTCTTGCCGTTGACGATGGTTACGGGTATGGCGGGTATCTTATTTAAGCAGTTGGGATGGATCGTTAGTATCATCATGATCGTTTCTACGGTAGGCGCCTTGACATTGACCCCGATGCTTTGCTCACAGTTATTACGCCAGCAACCGGAGAAGGGTAAATTGTACCGGATGTTCTTCACGCCTATCGAAAAGGGATTGAACGCCTTGGATCGCGGTTACGGACGCTTCTTGAACTGGGCCGTACGCCACCGGAAAACGGTGATCGTAGGCGCTACGCTGATCTTCATCGGCAGTATGATGCTGATACCGGTCATCAAGACGGAATTTTTCCCGACGCAAGATAACGCACGCATCGGTATAACGATTGAGTTGCCGATCGGTACACGGCAGGATATTACCCGTGAGTTAGCTCTCGACATCGACAAGAAGTTCCGTGAGAAATATCCGGAGATACTGATCAGTAACTTCACGGAAGGTACGGCGGATACGGATAATACCTTCGCACAGCTAAGCAATAACGGTACGCATATTATCGAGTTCAATATAAACCTGACTAGCGTGGGCGACCGTGAGAGAGGTCTTACCGAGATTTGCGAGTTGATGCGGCAGGACTTAGCCCAATACAGCGAGATCAAGAAATTCGAGGTACTCGCCGGAGGGCAGGAAGGTTCTATGGGTGGAGAGACCTCGGTTAACATCGATATCTATGGTTTTGATTTCGCCCAGACGGATGCCGTGGCGAATGAGATCGCCCGTCGTATGAGAAATGTAAAAGGATGCTCGCAAGTAAATATCAGCCGTGAGGATTATATCCCGGAATACCAGATCGACTTCGACCGAGAGAAACTGGCCATCAACGGGCTGAACGTAACAACCGCCTCCATGTATCTCCGAAACCGTGTAAATGGTTCCACCACTTCAAAATATCGTGAGGATGGAGATGAGTATGATATCAAGGTACGTTACGCCCCAGAGTTCCGTGAGTCCGTAGAGGATCTTGAGAATATTTTGATCTATAACAATGAAGGCAAAGGCATCCGCATCCGTGATTTAGGCAAGGTAGTGGAACGTATGACTCCCCCGACCATCGAGCGTAAAGACCGTGAGCGTGTGATCACCGTATCTGCCGTAGCGGGTAAGGGAGCGGCATTGAGCGACTTGGTTGCCGCCGCCCGGAACGAGTTGAAACAAATGGATATCCCATCCGACGTAAGTTGGCAGTTGGGTGGAACATTCGAAGATCAGCAGGATACATTTACCGATTTGGGTATCTTGATGGTATTGATCATCATCTTGGTATTCATCGTGATGGCTGCCCAGTTCGAGTCGTTGGTAGACCCGTTCGTGATCATGTTCTCTATCCCGTTCGCCTTTACAGGTATCGTATTGGGATTGGCGGTCACGCAGACACCATTGGGCGTTATGGCTTTGATCGGCGTGATCATGTTGATGGGTATCGTGGTTAAGAACGGTATCGTGCTGATCGACTATACGATCTTATGCCGGGAGCGTGGCATGGGTATTATCACGTCGGTAGTGACTGCCGGTAAATCCCGTCTCCGTCCGGTATTGATGACAACGTTGACGACCGTTTTGGGTATGATCCCGATGGCGGTGGGAACCGGCGAGGGTTCCGAGATGTGGCGCTCGATGGGTATGACTGTGGCTTGGGGTCTTTCCGTATCCACCTTGATTACCTTGATTATTGTTCCGACGGTCTATGCCGTATTCGCTGCCAACGGCGTAAAACGAAGACGCCGCAAAATAAGGAAGGCATTACGAAATAATTAATTATCTTTGCGTACCATAGGGAAGCCGAGGCCAAGCAAACCTCGATGGGCATTGTTAGGTCATAACAATGCCCATTGTAAGGTGCTTACGATGCCCATTATAAGCAGGCTTGAATGCCCATCGTAAGAAAAGCTTCCCTACGGATATGCGATCTCATAAAAAACAACTATATGAAAGCGATATTTATATCTTTCAATCAAGCGTATTACGAAGCTATCGTCAGTATCATGGACCGTAATAACCTTAAAGGTTTTACCTATTGGGATGTCGTGCAAGGACGGGGAAGTAAAACAGGCGAGCCACATTACGGCAATCACGCTTGGCCTACCTTGAATTCAGCTATCCTTACGATGGTAGAAGACGAGAAGGTCGATCATTTTCTGGAAATCCTACACAACTTAGACAAGGAAACGGAAGCGCAAGGGCTTCGGGCCTTCGTCTGGAATATAGAGAAAACCATCTAACTTAATTTTTCGAAACAACTACATTAATCTATTGATATGGACAAATCAATCCTGTTTACACCCGGTAAGATCGGTCCGCTAACACTTAGGAACCGCACGATCCGGGCCGCCGCATTCGAGAGTATGTGCCCGGGAAACGCTCCCTCGGAGCAGTTATTCAACTATCACACATCCGTAGCCGCCGGAGGGATCGGCATGACGAACATAGCTTATGCCGCCGTGACGCAAAGCGGCTTGTCGTTCGAGCGTCAGCTGTGGATGCGTCCGGATATTATTCCCGGCCTCCGCAAGCTCACCGACGCTATCCATAAAGAGGGAGCCGCCGCTTCCATCCAGTTAGGCCATTGTGGTAATATGTCGCATAAGCGGATTTGCGGATGCACGCCTATTTCAGCGTCCAGCGGTTTCAACCTCTACTCTCCCACGATCGTACGAGGTATGAAACAATCCGAGATCGCTTCCATGGCTCGTGCCTACGGTGAGGCCGTACGATTGGCACGTGAGGCAGGTATGGACGCTGTCGAGATCCATGCCGGGCATGGTTATCTGATCAGCCAATTCCTTTCCCCGTATACCAACCACCGGAAAGACGAATATGGAGGAAGCCTTGAGAACCGTATGCGCTTCATGAGAATGTGTATGGAAGAGGTGATGAAAGCAGCAGGTTCCGACATGGCCGTAACCGTAAAGACCAATATGCGGGACGGGTTCAAGGGAGGACTTGAAATAGACGAATGCCTAGAAGTAGCCCGTACACTCCAAGACCAATGCGGAGCGCATGCCTTAGTACTAAGCGGCGGATTCGTGAGCCGTGCCCCCATGTATGTAATGCGGGGAGAAATGCCGATCCGTACGATGGCGTATTATATGCCTCGCGGCTATCTACCGATTGGAATCCGCATGGTAGGTAAATATATGATTCCCTCGGAACCGTTTAAGGAGGCTTACTTCCTTGAAGATGCGTTGAAATTCCGCAAAGCCTTACATTTACCTCTTATTTACGTAGGAGGATTGGTCTCCAGAGACAAGATCGAGGAGGTACTGAACGACGGGTTCGAGTTTGTGGCCATGGCACGTGCCTTGGTGAACGAGCCGGGCTTCGTCAACCGTATGAAAGAAGACGAGCACGCTCGTTGCGATTGTGGGCATAGCAACTATTGTATCGCCCGTATGTATAGTGAGGATATGGTCTGTCATAAGAACGTGAAAGGTCTTCCGGAATGTATCGTACGTGAAATCAAAAGGCTTGAATATAAATAATGGAAAAGAAATGGGCTTTAGTCACGGGGGCCAGCTCCGGAATAGGTCTCGCCTATGCCGAGGAACTAGCCTCACGAGGCTATCAGTTAGTGATCGTCAGCAATGAGGAGCAGGCGATCCGGGAGAAAGGTGAGTTTCTCTCCGAGAAATATGGTATAGAAGTTTTGCCGCTTTATCGTGATTTGGCGATCCCCGGGGCGGCCAAGGAGCTATATGATACTTGCCAAGAGAAAAACATCCCAATAGAGGTATTGGTCAATAACGCCGGTATGTTTTTTTTCTGCGAGACCTTACAAGCTAAGGCCAACATCGTCGAGAAAATGCTCTACCTCCACGTGACCACTCCTACCCAGCTTTGTTATTATTTCGGGCAAGAGATGAAGAAACGGCGTCATGGATATATCCTCAATATGTCATCCCTATCTTGTTGGCTACCTTATCCGGGAATTACGCTGTACGCTTCCACCAAGCGATACTTGAAAAGCTTCTCCCGAGGCTTGCGTTCAGAGTTACTGGATTATGGAGTAAGCGTAACCGTACTTTGTCCCGGCGCCGTCGCCACGAATTTATATAACCTAAGCGACAACTTAAAGACCTTAGCGATCCGCCTAGGTATCATGATGCGTCCGGAAAAACTGGCTAAAAAAGGGATTAATGCCTTGTTTCACCACCGGGCTTCCCTATTACCGGGCCTCTTCAACAAAATATGCACACCCCTCGTAATGCTCCTCCCCCACGGCCTTGTCCGTTGGATCATGCGAACCACGAAATTAGTGAAGCTAGATCGATAATCCGACAAATAACATGCGAAATATTTGTCACATCAAACAAAAATCGTATCTTTGCACCGCTTTTTAGCCCCGTACCGTGTGATGGGAAATTAGGAAGCAAAATAACTAATTTTGAGTAACACAAAAATTAAAGAAAATGAAGACATTTGAGTTAGAAGGAAAAGGAAGAGAGATCGTCGCTCGTTCCGCTGATCAGAAAAGAGCCTTGAAGGCAATGCGTAAGAACAATGAAATTCCCGCTGTATTATACGGTGGCGAAAAAGTAACTCACTTCACGGTTACAAAAGAAGCCGTTCGTAAGTTGGTTTACACTCCGGAGATTTTCGTTGTTGAGTTAAGCATTGACGGTAACAAGACGATGGCAATCGTTAAGGACATGCAGTTTCAACCTGTAACTGACGAAATCCTTCACATGGACTTCTTGGAAGTATCTAAGGACAAAGCCGTAGTAATGGAAGTTCCGGTTGTTTTGGAAGGTCACGCAGAAGGTGTTAAAGCCGGTGGTAAGTTGTCTCTTCAAATGAGAAAACTGAAAGTGAAAGCTATATACGATCAAATCCCTGAAAAGTTGACGATTAATGTGGATCACCTTGGCTTAGGTAAGACTATGCAGGTAGGTGCTTTGCACTTCGAAGGTCTTGAATTGATGAACGCTAAAAACGCTGTTGTTTGCGCCGTTCAATTGACTCGTGCCGCTCGTGGTGCTCAGGCTAAAGGATAATCTGAGGTAAAAACATTATTACAATACATGAAGGGGAGGATATTCATAGAATGTTCTTCCCCTTTCTTTTATAGATTCGAGGATAATGAAATATTTGATAACAGGACTTGGTAATATCGGTTCCGAATATTGGGGAACCCGCCATAATATAGGTTTCCGGGTTGTCAACCATCTGGTAGAGAGCGTAGGAGGCAATTTCACTGAGGAGCGATACGGGGCAATCGCACGCATACGGGTGAAAAACTGTGACTTGATCGTGCTAAAGCCGAATACCTTTATGAACCTCAGCGGCAACGCCGTTCGGTACTGGTTGCAAAAAGAGAACATTCCCGTGGAAAATCTATTGATCGTCGTAGATGATCTGGCATTGCCATTCGGAACCTTACGTCTGAAACCAAAGGGTAGCGACGCCGGGCATAACGGGTTGAAGAATATCGCCCAGTTATTGAATACGCAGGAATATTCCCGCCTTCGTTTCGGCATAGGCAGCGATTTCCCACGGGGCGGACAGATCGATTACGTGCTAGGGAAATTTCCCCCGGAGGAATTGCAATTGATGCCAGAGATATTGGATCGTGCGACAGAGATCATCAAGAGCTTCTGCCTCGCCGGCATCCAGATTACGATGAATCAATTTAATAATAAATAAAAAGAGACTGAGAATACAGATATGAACGAGGTACGTATCGATAAATGGATGTGGGCGACCCGTATCTTTAAGACCCGCACGATAGCCGCGGAAGCTTGCAAGAAAGGGCGTATCATGATAGGTGGAGTAACGATCAAACCTTCCCGCATGATCAAGGTTGGCGATGTGATCCAAGTGCGTAAACCGCCGATCACCTTCTCTTTTAAGGTAATCGGATTGATCGAGAATCGTGTGGGCGCGAAGCTCGTCCCGAATTACTTGGAGAACGTGACAACCCCGGATCAGTATGAGATTCTGGAGATGAACCGTATCTCCGGTTTCGTGAACCGTGCGAAAGGTCTCGGACGTCCTACCAAGAAAGACCGTCGTGAACTGGAGCAATTCACTGAGCCGGAATTCATGGATGACGGATTCGATTTCGAGTTCGACTTTGGAGAAGAGGAAGAGTAGTAAGCATGCTGATTTCCATTTAATTACATTTACCAATATTTTCATCAAGAAGTAAAAGTATTTTCACCTAGAGGTAAAACTGTTTACATACTGATGTAACGACATTTACCTCTAGAGGAAAAAACATTTACCATTAGAGGTAAATGGCGTTACAACGGTATGTAAACGGCAATTATCCCTATTGATTCTCCTCGGAAAGCAGATTCCCCTCCTCATCCCAGCTACGCCAGACACCAGATTTCTTCCCTGCCGTATAGAACATCTCATACAACAAATTTCCCTTATCACTCCAGATACGCCAAGGGCCGTCCTTTTGCCCTTCCTTATAAGAAGCCAGGCCGATCAGCTGGCCGTTCTCATTATATGTACGCCATTCTCCGTGAAAGATCCCATGATAATAGGAACGCACCTCGGCGATCTTGCCACTCGGATAATAAATCACGTAAGTTCCCTCCGGACGGCCATCTTTCAAATATAACTCCATCTTAAGCATACCATCGTCATAAAATTCCGTATAACGACCCGTATATGGAGTGGTTTGCGTGGCATCGGAATAATACTGTCCTTCGCTTAAAACCAAGTCTTGCGCTTGTACGGTCCATGAGGCCCCCGCCATAAAAGCAGAAAATAACAATAGCTTTTTATTCATGATACATTCTTATCTAAATTATATGCGAAAAGACACCGAGGGATCTTTCCGGATACCTCAGTGCCCCAAACAAATTCACAGTCTATTCAAAGTCAAGCTAAATTAATATTCAGTGTTATTCGGATCGAAGTTGGTCCAGTTAGCGGCCCAGTCATTCTTGCCATCAAAAGCTCCCTTATAAGATACCTTCTCGAAGAAAGCGTCGTTCAAAGCCGTATCAGAGAAATCCGCTCCGTCAATCTTATCCGCTACGATCGATGTATAGTCACCATCTTTAGCGATGATATCATTGCTGGAAGCGTAAGTAAGGTTGCTCAAGTCTGCTGTCTGAAAGTAATTTTGGCTAGTTTCATCCTTGAAATTCTCCCACATACCGGCGAAGATCACATTCTTAACAACCGCACCCACATTTGCGTTTTGCAGATACAAACCGTATGGCCAACCCACGAAAATCGAGTTATACACATTCAAGGAAGAGTTACGGCGGATGTGCATAGCGGCTTGGAATGATCCACCCTTAGCGCCATTAGCCGCGTCTTCCGTAACATAAAAGATATCATTTTCCGTTTTACCAGCTGATTCACCATAGAACGGACCGATCAAGGTCACGTTAGAAAAGACCGGAGTGGTAAGTGGAGTATTATTGGAACCATCAGCGTCGTTATCAGACTCGAAGCCATTGGACTTGGACGTATCAGCGTGCTTCGGGTCGCGAACGCCTAACAAGAACTGCAATTTACCTTGGAATCCATAGTCCGTATCAAACTCATCATCCCAACCTTTGTAAGCAATCAGGTGTTTTGCGTTTACCGTACCGCCAAACCACTCGAATGAGTCGTCGCCACAGAAAGAGACCTGCACGTATTCGATCGTAGTGCCACGGCCAACACCACCGCAAGTCAAACCATTGATCTCCTTATTTGGCTCCAATGGATAACCGGCGAACTCGATACGGACATATTTCACGATACCGGAGTTATCTTCCGGATCCTTTCCACCGTAGTAAGAACGAGGACCGCCCTCTATCTGAGCCTCGCCAGCCGTATTATTCACGATAGACTTGCCACAAAGAATCAAGCCACCCCAATCACCATAGGTACGAGAAGCTTTCGGTTGGTCGGAAGTGAACACGATCGGTTTCTCCGCCGTACCCTCGGCGATGAGCTTTCCGCCACGCTCGACGATCAAGGAGCCTTTAGACGATTTCTCCCCCTTGATTACCGTTCCCGGCTCGATCGTCAAGGTCACGCCATCCGTCACATATACGAAACCTCTCAACAGGTTGTTATCAGCAGCCTTCAAGGTCATATCCGAGGTAATCTCACCTTCCAATATAACATCTTGAGTTTCCTCTACAGGCGGCTCTACATTTACGAGATCATCATCGTCGCCACAAGCGGTTGTTCCAAACATCGTGGCCATACAGAAAGCGGCGGCCACACCTTTTAATAATAACTTGTTCATAAGTAAACGAATTTAGTTTATATGAGTGAATTCAAATTAAAACTTCACGGCTACACCTAGATTCACGGTCACACCCGGACGATAGCTACGGATTAATTGCTCAACCTCCCGTTTCTCTCCGGAAGCCTCTGTTAACTCTAGGAATTGTTTATATTCTACTTTTGAGTTCAATAGATCTTTTACGCCTCCCTTGACCTCCACGTATTTACCGATCTTCTTCGAGAAACTCAAGTCCAAGGAGTTACGGGGTATCTCATAGATATCGGGAATATCATCGTTCGGGTTCTGCTTCGGTACGCCTACCGTCTCAATACGCTTGCCAATCCGGTTATACAAGGCGGAGGCTGAGATTCCTGCGTTGTCATTCTGATAGAATAAGCCCGTATTGATCAAGTAAGGGGATTGCCCCTGCATCGCACGATCCCGCTCGAAAGAGCCCTCGGCGAAATACACCCTACTATGGATATAAGCCCCGTTGAATACGAAGCTCAAGCCTTTCAGACCGATAAAGTCCAGATTCTTCTTGATATCCAGCTCCACGCCGAAAGCATTCGCATGATCGGCGTTGTGGTATGTGTACTGCAATCCGGAACCCGCTTCCATATAGGTTTGCTCGATCGGATTATCGAACCGTTTGTAGAAACCGCCGATCGTCACCGTCTCACCCGGAGCCGGGTAAAATTCATAACGCAGATCCATATTATTCGCATAAGCGTTCTTCAAGTTTACGTTACCCGTGATATTCGCATCTAAGGCGAAATCATAATATACGTAAGGTACGATCTCCCGGAACTCCGCCCTATTCACGGAACGTCCATAAGCCAAGCGTACTTGGTGCTTCTCATTCAAATTATAAGCGATGTTGACGGAAGGAAAGAAATCCGTAGCGTTCTGATCCAGATGCACCGGTTTTATACCGTCCGACTCATAACCATCTAATTTCAATTGATAGTACTCCATACGTACACCTACGTTCGCATTCAGCCTCTCTCCCCAGTTCAGTTTAGCGGCTACGTAAGCGGCACCCAGCAGATTATCGGAAGTATAAGAGTCGCTCTTGTTCGTACTCTCTTTCATATAGATACGATCGGTCGATATATTTGCGTCCGAGAAGACCGAGCTGTAGTCCCATTCGGCAAAACGGTCATAACCACTTCCCAGCATATTATAGACAAAACGACGGGCATCAAAGTTACGTTTCTTAAACTCTCCATATACCCCCGTGTTCAAGACAGGGGTAAACATCTCCGAGACGGCGAACTTATGCTCGTAATTCAAGGCGGCGGAAGCGCTGTTATCTTTCAAGTCTTGATAATAACGAGTCGGGTCGGACACGTAATAACGAGAGTCACCATCCGTCGTACTCTCCAAAGATTTTACCACCTTGCGATCCGGTTCCTTGTAAGCGGCGAAAGCATAACCTAACGTCCAATCCAGTTTATTCATATCTTCTCTCAATTTATGCTCCCCGCTTAGCTGGCCGGAATAGGTAGTGCGTCCGGTATAAAGGGATTCCCATTTCCGGATATTTTGGTCGGAGTAGAAATCCGTTCCCTCTCGTTGCGATAAGGAAGAGGTTCCACGCTGGTTGAAGAAATTCCTGAACTCATATTTGCTCGTTCCCTTCATCAACGACCAGTTGAACAAGGCTCCTAATTTTGTCGTATTCTTATATTGTACATCATCGTAGCGGTAACGGTATGAGGATTGATCCTTGGCCATGTCGTACGAGAGGTAGTTGTTGTTTTTCATCTCGTAATAATCATAGCCTGTGCTATAGTTCACACTGGTGATATTACCGATCTTCATGTCACCGATATCAAAGGTACGATTCATCGTGAACGTCAGTTTCTGTTCCGGCATCGCCGTGAAATGACACACGTTCCATCCCGTATTCACCCGCTTCGTAAACGCCGCCGCATCCGCTGCCGATATGTCGTTCAAATGAGATGGGGCGTTCGAGGGTAACATTCGGGAGCCAGCGCCAAAGCCCAGATAATCCAAGGCGGAACCTTTCGTCAGTTGGAAATCTCGGAAAGCGGAGTTTGTATTAAACCCGACTTGATAGGAGACGTTGAGCGTATTACCCTCGGGAATATTCTTGGTCAGCACCCGCACGAAACCTCCGGAGAAATCCGCCGGCAATTCCGCCGAGGGGCTTTTATAGATCATCATATTATCGATCAAGGAAGAGGGCAGCACATCGAACGAGAAGGCACGGCTGTCCGTCTCGCAGGAAGGGGTCGTGGCATTGTTCAGCCATACATTATTATAACGTTGCGCAAGCCCTCGAACTACGATAAAACGATCGTCCACGATGGTGATTCCCGGGATACGGCGTAGTACCTCGGCGGCATCGCTATCCTGTGTTTTACTGATTTGTTGGGCGGAAATGCCGTTCACGACCGGAAGGCTCTTGCGTACGGTATTTAATACGGCCATCTCGGTTCCCAATTTCCGTTGGGCCACTACGACCACATTCTGTAATTGGAGGTTAGCGTCGGAAAGCTCGATATTCAACACCGCCTCTTGGCGTGCGACTACCGGAACATCCTTTACCGTTTGCGTTTGGTACGACACGTAAGAGGCGGCTACCGTATAAGTACCTGGTCTCACGTTCTCGATACGGAAATTACCGTCTATATCCGTGATAGCGCCAACCGTAGTCCCCTCGATCACGACCGAGGCGCCGATCAACGGTTCTTTCATCTTAGCGTCCGTAACCGTCCCGCAGATAACCCCTGTTTGTGCCCATAGAGAGAATGACAGGAAAACTCCCATCCAGAAAAGCCCTAACCTTTTCAATCTTTTGCCCCTTAAACTCTTTCCCATTATCTTACTACTTATTATTTCATCTTTGATTTCGACGCGAAAGTACGGGGGCGATATTTCAAAGATGTTTAGATCCGATAACAATAAAGACTACAAATGTTACATTTTTAAGACCGCAACTTTTCCTTATCGTTTGACATAGCTAACGTATTTTTACTACATTTGCACTCCTGAATGCATAAAGACATTTAATAACATGAAGAACATTAAAATTTTCCCGAAAGACTGGTTGCAGTTGCATCCCTATAAACAAAGCACTCCCGTGGATTCCTATTATACCGGAATAGCGAACCGTATCTACGATATCATGGAGAAGACCGAGTTGGTAAACTCCTTCGAGGGCGAGGAAACAAAGCAGATCTGTATCCGCATGGCCGCCTACTTCGAGGACGTGATCTCCGGCACGGGGATTTGGCGTGCCTTCATCCTTACCCATAAGGAGCTATACGGCAAATACCTCCCCTTCTACACTCCGGACGATCATTATTACGACGATGAGGTGAACCTTGAGGACGTGCGCTTCCTCCTTTGGCATTATACCCAGCAGTATCACGGCTATCGTAAAGGCACTTTCGTCAGTCCGGACAACCCTGCCAACGAATCCACCGGCATGCTTATCTACGACCTGTTCTGCAAAGAGTGGACCACGGCGCCGGAGAATACCCGCATGGCCAAGCTTTTCGCCCTTGATACCCGCTACGAGCGGCAAGAGGATTACGACCGTCTATTGCAATGGTTCCATTACGAATCCTATATCCTGCCTGAGTCGGCCCGGGAACTGAGCGACTTCGCCCACGACCGCTGGAAGGAGCAGCCCGACCTCAACCAAGAGCAGCTTAACAACCTGCTCGTCAACAGCCACGGCATGATGGCCTACACCAGCAAGACCTCCTTGCTAGGTCTGACCTCCCCGCAATGGCTGGCAAAGATATTGCCCGCCGAGCATCCCGACCATGCGGTATTTCAGAACACCGCCGACGAGTCTGTTGCCACCCTGCCCGACGATATGCTGGAGGAAAACCGCCAACAATACGAGACTTTCCGCAAAGCCGCAGGTGACAAACTGCTTCTCTATTTCGACAAGACCGAAGACGCACAAACATTTATCACGGAGACTTCCGGCCTTATCCCCGCCGAGAACTTCCATCTTCCCGAGGACTGGCAAGGCAAGAAACTGGCGATCTACGCCACGCCCGAGGAAGGCGCCCAAGTCATCACCCGTGACGTGGAGCTGATCAAGGATGAGAACAATCCCTTCTACGACGCCAACCGTGCCGCCAAGCAAGCGCTCTCTTTCTTCATCGTGAAACATTGCAGCGTTTACTTCCTGAAAGAGCTGGTAGACCGAGGTATGTTGGCCGACGCACAAACAAAAAGCCTTACCAGCCCGGAACGTGGCAAGGCGATCATACAAGATAATTGGAAATTCCTATCCCGCTATTTCATCCGAGAATATCCCGATAGATAAAACAGATAGGAAGCGACATCACAATCCGTGACAGCGCTTCCGGAGAAAAAGAAGCACTGTCGCAAAACGTGACGGTGCTTCTTTTTTTAGTTCATCTTTCATTTAGCAAACTAACCAACCAAATATCTTTCAAATAAAAAGAATAAACCCAGTGAATACTTACAAATAGAAACATTAGATAAGATATTCTTATCTTTTCTCCGTTCTTTCGCTCCTACAAGCAATTACATTATGCCATTAATACCTATATTTGCGAAATAAATTGACGCAATAATCATTTATACGCAAACATAAGGTCAACAAATGAAAACAAACAGAAATCATTTTAATAGCAGACAAGGATTATACGACCCGTCTTATGAACATGACGCTTGTGGAGTAGGAATGTTAGTAAATATCCACGGCGAGAAATCGCACGACATCATCGAATCAGCCCTTAAGGTACTAGAGAACATGAGGCACCGAGGCGCCGAGGGAGCCGATAACAAAACGGGTGACGGAGCGGGAATCTTATTACAGATCCCGCATGAGTTCATCCTCCTGCAAGGAATTCCGGTTCCCGAAAAAGGCAAATATGGCACCGGACTAATCTTCCTCCCCAAAGACGAGGAACAGCAAGCAAGCATCCTCAGTATCCTCATCGAGGAGATCGAGAAAGAGGGATTAACCTTGATGCACTTACGCAAAGTTCCCGTTCATACGGAAATCTTGGGAAAGGACGCACAAGCGACCGAACCAGATATCAAGCAGATATTCATCATCGGCTGCAACGATCAGCAAGAGCTGGAACTAAAGCTATACCTCATACGTAAGCGGGTCGAGAAAAAGGTATCGGCTACCGACCTTCCGGCCAAGGATGATTTCTATATAGCGTCTCTTTCCACCAAAAACATCGTTTACAAAGGCATGCTGGAATCCATGCAGCTACGCCATTACTTTCCGGACCTGACGCAACCTTATTTCACTAGCGGACTGGCCTTGGTACACTCACGTTTCAGCACCAACACCTTCCCCACTTGGAGTCTGGCGCAACCTTTCCGCCTACTGGCACATAACGGGGAAATCAACACGATACGAGGCAACCGGGGATGGATGGAGGCCCGGGAGAGCGTACTCTCCTCCCCCAGAATCCCGGATATCAACGATATACGCCCGATCATCCAGCCGGGCATGAGTGACAGTGCCTCACTGGATAACGTATTGGAATTCTTCGTGGCCTCCGGGATGAGCCTGCCGCATGCCATGGCGATGCTGGTACCGGAGAGTTTCAACGAGAAGAACCCGATCTCCGAAGATCTAAAGGCTTTCTACGAATATCACTCCATCTTGATGGAACCGTGGGACGGGCCTGCCGCCCTGCTCTTTAGCGACGGACGCTACGCCGGAGGCATGCTAGACCGTAACGGTCTCCGCCCCGCCCGTTACCTGATCACGAAACATGACATGATGGTCGTGGCCTCCGAAGTCGGCGTCATGGATTTCGAGCCTAACGAGATCAAGGAAAAAGGCCGTCTGCAACCCGGAAAGATCTTACTCATCGATACCGAGAAAGGCGAGATTTATTACGATAGCGAGCTGAAGGAACAACTGGCGAACGCCCAGCCCTACCGTACTTGGCTGGAGAAAAACCGGGTGGAATTAGACGAATTGAAATCCGGCCGTAAGATTCCTCATAAGGTAGAGAAATACGACAAGCTACTGCGTACGTTCGGATACAGCCGTGAGGATATCGAACGTATCATCATACCGATGTGCACGGGAGGGGCGGAACCGGTCGGCTCCATGGGCAACGATACGCCACTGGCCGTATTATCCGCCCGTCCGCAAATCCTCTATAATTATTTCCGCCAACAATTCGCCCAAGTAACCAACCCGCCGATCGACCCGATCCGCGAGGAACTCGTCATGAGCCTGACCGAGTATATCGGGGCCGTGGGAAGCAATATCTTAGTTCCAACCGAGAGCCACTGTAAAATGGTTCGGCTGAACCATCCGATCTTGACCAATACACAACTGGATCTCCTGTGTAACATCCGGTATAAGGGCTTTAAAAGTGTTAAGCTCCCCACTTTGTTTGACGCAGAGAAAGGATGCGCAGGACTGAAAGCTGCCTTGGACGAATTATGTAAGCAAGCGGAGCAATCCGTCACCGATGGCGTTAACTACATCATTTTAAGCGACAGAAACGTAGATGAGAAAAAAGCGGTGATCCCCTCCCTGTTAGCGGTAAGCGCCGTGCATCACCATCTGATCTCCGTGCAGAAAAGGGTGCAAACAGCGCTGGTAGTGGAAACCGGCGAGATGCGTGAGGTAATGCACGCCGCCCTCTTACTAGGCTACGGAGCCAGTGCCATCAACCCCTATATGGCTTTCGCTATCTTGGATGATCTAGTAGACATGCAAGAGATACAATTGAATTACGAGACTGCCGAGAAGAATTACGTAAAAGCCATTTGCAAGGGTTTATTCAAGGTTATGAGCAAGATGGGGATCAGCACGATCCGCAGTTACCGGGGAGCGAAGCTTTTCGAGGCGATCGGCCTAAGCCGGGATCTGGCAGATACTTACTTCGGGGGAACCACCAGCAACATCGGTGGTATCCGCTTGGAAGAGATAGCGGCAGACGCGATCGCCATGCACAATGACGCATTCTCCCACCCCACGGATTCTTTATTGGAACATAAAGGCATTTATTCCTTCCGCAAGGATGGCGAGAAACACGCTTGGAACCCGGATACCATTTCCATGCTTCAACTGGCTACCCGCTTGGGGAGCTACAAGAAATTCAAGGAATATTCCCATGTGGTTGATGAGAAGGAAAGCCCCATATTCTTGCGTGACTTCCTGACCTTCAAACAACGCACCCCGATCCCCTTGGAGCAGGTAGAGCCGGAAGAAGCGATCATGCGTCGCTTTGTCACGGGAGCGATGAGCTTCGGTTCTATCAGCCGGGAAGCGCACGAGACGATAGCTATAGCCATGAACAAGATACACGGACGCAGTAACACGGGCGAGGGTGGTGAGGACTCGGCCCGTTTCATCTCCCGTAAGGACGGGTTATCGCTCCGCTCCGCCATCAAGCAAGTAGCCTCCGGACGCTTCGGCGTGACCACGGAATATCTGGTAAACGCCGACGAGATCCAGATCAAGGTCGCCCAAGGAGCGAAACCGGGCGAAGGAGGACAGCTTCCCGGCTATAAGGTGAACGATATCATAGCGAGAACCCGTCACTCGATCCCGGGTATCTCTCTGATCTCTCCCCCACCTCACCACGATATTTACTCGATCGAGGACTTGGCGCAATTGATCTTCGATCTGAAGAACGTAAACCCTCAAGCCGAGATCAGTGTGAAACTCGTATCCGAGAGTGGCGTGGGAACCATCGCCGCCGGCGTAGCCAAGGCAAAAGCGGACCGGATCGTGATCTCTGGGGCAGAAGGAGGAACGGGAGCTTCCCCGATAAGCTCTATCAGTTACGCCGGAATCCCACCCGAGCTAGGACTATCCGAGACTCAACAGACGCTCGTGATGAACGGCCTCCGGGGACAAGTCCGCTTGCAAACAGACGGACAATTGAAAACCGGACGGGATATCGTATTGATGGCGATGCTGGGTGCCGAGGAGTTTGGATTCGCCACCTCCGCCTTGATCGTCTTAGGCTGTGTGATGATGCGTAAATGCCATATGAACACGTGTCCGGTAGGTGTCGCTACCCAAGATGAGGAATTACGTAAACGCTTTCATGGCCGACACGAATATTTGGTGAATTTCTTCACCTTCCTCGCCCGTGAAGTTCGGGAATATCTGGCAGAGCTAGGCTATACGAAACTAGACGATATCATTGGCCGTACGGACTTACTCATGCGTAAACCTTCCGATCATATCGAGAAACATGATCTATTGGATCTCAGCCGCTTGATCCATCTACCGGAACAAGCCGCCACGCAGGCCATCCATCATGTCACCCGTCAACTCCACGCGATCGACAACGTGAAAGATGTGGATATAATCCGTCACGCGAAGGCCGCCATCGAATCCGGACAGGAAGTATCGTTGGATTATGCGATAGCCAACACCGATCGTTCCGTAGGAGCCATGCTTTCCGGCGAGATCGCCAAGCGGTACGGGAACATCGGGTTACCGGAGAACACCCTGCATATCAAGTTCAAGGGGGCGGCAGGCCAGAGCTTCGGAGCCTTTCTGGCTCACGGCGTACATTTCCGGTTGGAAGGCGAGGCGAACGACTATCTCGGAAAAGGATTGAGTGGCGGACACATCAGTTTAATGCCTCCGGTACGCTCCACCTTTATAGCGGAAGACAATACGATAGCCGGTAATACCTTATTATATGGAGCTACCAGCGGTGAGGTTTATATCAACGGCCGGGTCGGAGAGCGTTTCTGCGTGCGAAACTCCGGGGCGATCGCTGTCGTGGAAGGTGTAGGCGACCATTGTTGCGAGTACATGACCGGAGGCCGGGTTGTCGTCTTAGGCAATACAGGCCGGAACTTCGCCGCCGGAATGAGTGGTGGTGTCGCTTACGTGTGGAACAAGAATGGTGATTTCGATTACTATTGTAACATGGAAATGGTAGAGCTTTCCTTGATCGAGGATAGCACCTCACGGAAGGAACTTCATGAATTGATCCGCAAGCATTATCATCATACCGGCAGCCATCTGGCCGGATTGATGCTCGATAACTGGAACAAGTACGTGGATGAGTTCATCCAGATCGTCCCGATCGAATACAAGAAAGTACTCCAAGAGGAACAGATGCGCAAACTCCAACGCAAGATCGCGGAGATGCAGAAAGACTACTAAATATTTACACAAAAACAAGAGAACTATGGGAAACCCAAGAGCATTTCTAACGATACATAGACAAGAGGCGGGCTATCGTCCCGTCCACGAACGTATAGATGATTTCAGCGAGGTAGAACAGACCTTGAACAGCGGCGACCGCCGTACGCAGGCCTCCCGCTGCATGGATTGTGGCGTACCCTTCTGCCACTGGGCCTGCCCGCTGGGTAACAAGCAACCCGAATGGCAAGATTTGTTATACAAAGGCCGTTACAAAGAGGCCTATCACGTATTAGAGCAGACCGACGATTTCCCGGAGTTCACGGGACGTGTCTGCCCCGCCCTCTGCGAGAAAAGCTGCGTACTGAAACTTAGCTGCGACGAACCTGTCACGATCCGTGAGAACGAGGCGGCTATCGTGGAAGCCGCTTTCCGGGAAGGATACGTACAGCCTATCCAACCGGTACGCAACGGGAAAAAGGTAGCCGTGATCGGTAGCGGTCCCGCCGGATTGACCGTAGCGAACCAATTGAATCGGAAAGGATATAAAGTCACCGTATTCGAGAAAGATGAGTTACCGGGCGGCTTGCTACGCTTCGGCATCCCCAATTTCAAGCTAGGCAAGCACATTATCGATCGCCGTATCCGTATCATGGAGCAAGAAGGGATTCTTTTCCGTGTAAACACGATGGTCGGCAAAGATATATTAGCGAAAGATGTAGTGAAAGATTTCGACGCTGTTTGCGTAGCGATCGGCGCCGAGGTTCCCCGGGATCTATCTATCGAGGGACGTCATTTAAGAGGCGTACATTTCGCCTTGGAGTTATTAAGCCAGCAGAACCGGATCTTAGAAGGCATCCCGCCCAAAAGCCAGATCAATTGCAAAGGCAAGAAAGTCTTAGTGATTGGCGGAGGTGATACGGGTAGCGATTGCGTAGGGACAGCGAACCGTCATGGGGCGGCCTGTGTCACCCAGATCGAGATCATGCCCCAGCCACCCGTCGGACAGAATCCGGCGACACCTTGGCCCATGTATCCCCAAGTACTGAAAACCAGCAGCAGCCATGAGGAAGGTTGTATCCGCCGGTGGAACCTAGCCTCTAACCGTTTTATCGGAGAGAAAAACAACCTGATAGGGGTTGAGGTAGAAGAAGTCGAATGGGTTCCCTCCCCAGACGGAGGCCGTCCGCAGATGAGGCTGACCGGCAAGAAAGAGATCATCGAGGCCGATCTGGTTTTCCTCGCCATGGGCTTCCTGCATCCGGAGCAAGAAGGATTGATCAAAGAACTACGATTGGCTACCGACAACCGCGATAACATCGCCGTAGACAACGCCGGATATACCGCCAACAGCAACCTATTTGCCTGCGGAGACGCTGTCAGCGGAGCGAGCCTAGTCGTAAAAGCGATGGCCTCCGGCCGTAATGTCGCCCGATCCATCGACCGTTTCTTACAAACCAACTAATTTTCAACTTTCAATTTTTAATGATCATGTGTGGTATAACAGCGATATTCAATATACACGACGGAGCGCAAGCCCTGCGTAAACAAGCGTTATTAATGAGTAAACGAATCCGTCACCGCGGACCGGATTGGAGTGGTATCTACCAAGGCAAAACCGCTATCTTAGCCCATGAACGCCTTTCCATCGTAGACCCTGCCTCCGGAGGGCAGCCTTTGGTCAGCCCCGACGGGAAACTCATCCTCTGCGTCAACGGAGAGATCTACAACCATCAGGAATTACGAGAACGGTTAAAAGGCGATTACGAGTTCCAAACCGGCTCCGATTGCGAGGTGATCCTCGCCTTATACAAGAAGAAAGGGATTGATTTCATCGAGGATCTCAACGGTATTTTCGCCTTCGCTCTCTATGACGAGGAGAAAGAGGTTTACTTGATCGCCCGTGACCCGATCGGCGTGATCCCGCTCTACATCGGATACGATGACGAGGGACACTTGATGGTATCTTCTGAGTTAAAAGGGCTTGAAGGCTTCGCCACTCATTACGAACCATTCCTCCCCGGTCATTATTTCTATAGCGAAGACCGGAAACTCACGAGATGGTACACCCGTGACTGGATGGATTACGCCAACGTGAAAGATAATCCTACCGACGTACAACAACTTCACGATGCGCTGGAAGCCGCCGTCAAACGCCAACTGATGAGCGATGTCCCTTATGGCGTCCTTCTATCCGGAGGTCTGGATTCCTCCATCACCTCCGCTATCGCCAAGAAATACGCAGCGAAACGCATCGAGACCAATGGGAAAGCGGACGCATGGTGGCCTCAACTCCATTCGTTCGCCATCGGATTGAAAGATGCCCCGGATTTGATCGCCGCCCGTAAAGTAGCGGATGCGATCGGTACGGTTCATCATGAGATCCATTATACGATACAAGAAGGATTGGACGCTTTACGAGATGTCATTTATCATATCGAGACCTATGATGTCACTACCGTCCGAGCCTCTACCCCCATGTATTTATTGGCCCGTGTGATCCGGAGCATGGGTATCAAGATGGTACTAAGCGGCGAGGGTGCGGACGAGGTATTCGGGGGATATTTATATTTCCATAAGGCCCCGGACGCACAGGCTTTCCATGAAGAGACCCTGCGTAAATTAAGCAAACTGTATTTATATGATTGCTTACGTGCGAACAAAAGCCTTTGCGCATGGGGCGTAGAAGGACGAGTGCCGTTCTTGGATAAAGAGTTTCTTGATGTGGCCATGCGTCTGAATCCGGCGGCAAAGATGTGCCCGGGTACGACCATCGAGAAGAAGATACTTCGAGAAGCATTTTCCGACAGCTTGCCCAAGGAGATCGCTTGGCGTCAAAAAGAGCAATTCTCGGATGGGGTAGGCTATGGCTGGATCGATACATTAAAGAAAATAACCTCCGAGTCGGTCACTGATGAAGAGATGGCGAATGCCGCCAAACGATTCCCGATCAATCCGCCCCAAAACAAGGAAGAGTATTATTACCGCTCCATCTTTGAAGAGCATTTCCCCAGCGAAAGCGCGGCGAGAAGCGTACCTTCCATTCCTAGCGTAGCGTGTTCTACCGCAGAGGCTTTAGCTTGGGACTCGGCTTTCAAAAACATGAACGAGCCAAGCGGCAGGGCCATAAAAGGCGTACATGAATCCGCTTATTGACGAATATTTCTTTTCTTTAGTAGCAAAATGCACCAACTTTTATGAATAATAAACGCTGGTGCATTTAATTTTTATAATAACTTTGCCAGCTAGAGTCATAAAACACTTTAAAACAAATTTATATGAAGAAAATCTTTACATGCATTAGTTTGGCAGCCGCTACATTCATGGCTACCACCCCAGTGATGGCACAACAACAAAAACTTACGGATAAGGAAAAAGCTGCAGTTATAGAAGCTATTGTGCCCGCTATGTTTGAACAGGTAAAACAAGTAAGCGGAATCGATATCATAGAATTGGCAAAGCCCAACATTGAGAATGTATTAAGTTCTCCTGTTTTTGGGACAGCCAGCACATTACGAGCAGAGACGCTTATCGCAAATCCTATTACAGTTCAACCAGATAGTATGAAAGTAAATCTGAGTGAAATAAGTAAAGATATTCCCGCTATGTTCAGTCAGATCACATTAAAAATGTCTAATTATTACACAGCAAATCTTTCATCAACTAATGGATTACCAATAGAACTCAACTTACCTAAAACTATTTCAACAACAATTCTCGGCTCCACTGTTTCTTTAAACTTTGAACTAGGAAAGCAAACAGGACTTTTACCATTTGATTCATTCACAGCTAAGTTAGATTTAGGCGGATTGTCCGAGTTAGCCGGAGTAATGGGAATTAAAGGTGGAGAGTTATTCTCTTTAAAAGAAAAAGCGACTAATGCTGGTATGTTCGATTACAACGTAACGATAGGCGAATCCTTACGTAGTGTGATCGCTCTTTTGGAAAAAGACGAAGAGGAAAAAACTACCATACCAAACTTCCTTATCAAAACCAATATGACCCAACAGGCCAAAGGTTTAGTTGAGGCATCATTATATGCTGTACCTACAACTAGCTCTACTGTACAAGTACCGATGGGTGATGCCCAAGTTT
The DNA here is from genome assembly GCF_964238835.1 of Parabacteroides sp. 20_3. Lineage (NCBI taxonomy): Bacteria > Pseudomonadati > Bacteroidota > Bacteroidia > Bacteroidales > Tannerellaceae > Parabacteroides > Parabacteroides sp. 20_3. The sequence continues at coordinate 119,422 of NZ_CAXSNO010000006.1, forward strand.
ATCTGAATCTTAAAGCGGCCGCTACTGGTAAAATGTCTCCCGATTCAATTCTCTTGACATCCTACAAGAATGGACAAAAAGAAGGTTATCGTAAGCTAGCTACTAAGATGGAGCAAAAAGGCCAGAATTTTGTGATTACCTCACAAGATTCCACAAAAACTTTAAATGCGACAGAATGGAAATGGTCTGCAACTGAAACGATAACAATGACTAATCGTACGAATGCAACCGAAGCAAAAGCAATCGTAGCCGAAACTATTACTCGTGCTATCGCAGAGTTAGCTGCAACAGGAACGACTAATCCATACAGCATGGTTGTAACAAAGACTTCCGACATGAATGGGGATGGTCAAGTAGCAGCCGCAGAAACGATCACTCTATTAAAAGCTGACGTAACTACAGCCATGGGAGGATCAGTGACAGCTCCCGCTATGAATGTTGCGGTTAAGATACAAACTCCTAATGATACAGACGGACAATTGACCGAAGGCATGGATATCGCTATCAATCTTCCGTTAAAGGGTGACAAGGTAGTAGCTGATTTCACACCAGTTGGATACGATAAAGCTGTCGCTACAATGTACGTAAAATCTGACGCTATGGGTATCATCACCGATAACGAGACTATCAGTGACGAGGTTCAAGAGGTTACGGTATCTACAAACGCTAGCGGTCTTTATGTAAAGAATGGTAAGGGTAATTATGTAATCGTTAATATGGTAGGTAAAGTTGTTTCTACGGGTATCATCACTAGCGATGAGCAATACATCAGCACTCCGAATATGCCGAACGGCATTTATATGATCTCAATCGATCAGTCTAAGCTCTTGAGATCTGCTCATAAGACAACTGTTAAGTTCGTAAAATAAATTATCTAGATAATTAGTTAATCTGATAAAAGGAGCTATCCGGAAACAAAACCGAGTAGCTCCTTTCTTTTTGTCAATTTGTAAACCAAACTCCCGGAGAGTTGATTTTTCTGGCCTGATGTACTTATCGTCCCTAAATATGAGAAAAAATATTAGCAAATGATTGTTTAGTAATATATTAACCAAATACGACCTTTTGTTCTAGAGAAATAATTCATGCTAGTTCACATTTATACGGGTCAAAACATGTTTTTTATACGGATAAAAGAGGCATTCCATACGGTTGTATCGCCCGACGCGACTATATGTATCGCCTTACGCGACCTATTGCGTTGGCTAACGCCACTACTTGCGTCGCCCAACGCGACCTTTCGTGTGACAAAACATGACCTTTTACGTAGAAATCAGTGGTTAAATACGTATTTTCACCCATTATCTATCCCTAGTTGAGGCTTCTTGAAAAAGAGGCTCGTCAGACAAACAGACTTATTTTAAGCAAATAGATAGATATATAGTTTTTTTACTTACAGTTACAGCAACCCATATTCACAAAGCATATATTACGATATAAAACCAAAACACACACTTCTAATTATCATTTATAACTAAATGCATATATTATAACTTCAATCTATTACAAACCTCATATTTATAAAACATTCGAGCCTCTCACCTGTTATATACTTATCAAAACGTTATATATTTGCATTACAATAAAACAAAAAGAAATAATATAAAGAATAATATCATCAAAATGACAAAATCAATCAGATTCACAAAGATGCACGGTGCCGGAAATGATTACATCTATGTAAACACGATGGTCTATCCGATAGACAACCCCGAGGAATTATCTATCGCATGGAGCAAGCCGCACACAGGCATAGGATCTGATGGTTTGGTCTTGATAGGTTCTTCAGACATCGCCGATTTCAGCATGCATATCTATAATGCGGACGGCTCCGAGGCGATGATGTGCGGAAACGCATCCAGATGTATTGGCAAATATGTCTATGAGGCCGGCCTAACGCAAAAGAACAAGGTCACCTTAGAGACCTTATCAGGTATCAAAGAGCTACAATTGAAAATAGAGCGTGAAGAGGTCACCGAAGTCACGGTAGATATGGGAATGCCTGCCGTAGGCGAGATCGCCTTGGAGGTTGAGGCTGGAGGAGAAATTTACACCGGCACCGTCATCTCCATGGGAAATCCTCATTTGGTTATCTTCGTGGACGAGATGGACAAGGTCGATCTGGCAAGCGTAGGCCCGTTACTGGAATGCCTCCCGCTTTTTCCGGACCGGACAAACGTGGAGTTCGTGCAGGTGCTAAAGCCGGACGAGGTACGGATGAGGGTGTGGGAACGAGGTTCCGGCATCACCCAAGCCTGCGGAACCGGAGCTTGCGCCACCGCCGTGGCCGGGGTCGTACGTGGGAAGACAAAGCGAAAGACGAAGGTCATCATGGATGGGGGCCCTTTAACCATCGAGTGGGACGAGCGAAGCGGTAAGGTCTTTATGACCGGCGGAGCGGTCAACGTATTCGAGGGATTCATCAAAGTCTGACACGGGGAACGAGACAAAACAACGAAAACAACAACATAAAAACAAAAGAACTGAGTATGGCACTAATTAATGAACATTTCCTGAAACTACAGAACAATTACCTTTTCTCCGACATCGCGAAAAAGGTAAACAGCTTCAAGGTTACCCATCCCAAGGATAAGATCATTCGAATGGGTATTGGTGACGTTACGCAACCACTTGCCCCCGCCGTTATCGAGGCGATGCATAAAGCCGTGGAAGAAATGGCGAGCAAGGATACATTCCACGGATATGGCCCCGAGCAGGGATATCCTTTCCTAATCGACGCTATCATCAAGAACGATTATGCCAGCCGGGGAGTCTTTATCGAACCGAGCGAGGTATTCATCAGCGACGGAGCGAAAAGCGATTGTGGAAATATAGGTGACATGCTCCGCCACGACAATAGTATCGGGGTGACAGACCCCGTATATCCGGCCTACATCGACTCGAACGTAATGAGCGGACGCACCGGGGTATTGGAAAACGGGAAATGGAGCGATGTAGTATACATCCCTTGCACGGAGGAAAACAACTTCGTACCGGATCTGCCCAGTCGCAGGGTGGACATCCTTTACCTCTGCTATCCCAATAACCCGACCGGAACGACCTTGACTAAGGACGAATTGAAGAAATGGGTAAACTATGCCCTCGCCAACGACGTGCTTATCATGTACGACTCCGCTTACGAGGCTTATATACAGGACCCGAATATCCCCCACTCTATCTACGAGATCAAAGGAGCGAAGAAGGTAGCCATCGAATTTCGGAGCTTCTCTAAAACCGCCGGATTCACGGGGATACGTTGCGGATACACGGTCGTTCCGAAGGAGCTGAACGCCTTCACGCTGGACGGGCAACGGGTACAGTTGAATAAATTATGGAACCGTCGCCAATGCACGAAATTCAACGGAACCAGCTACATAACCCAACGGGGTGCGGAGGCGGTTTATTCCACCGCCGGGAAACAGCAAGTGACAGCTACTATCAATTATTATATGACCAATGCGAAGATCATGAAAGAGGGCCTGCAAAACTGCGGTCTCACGGTGTACGGAGGCGATAACGCCCCATACCTCTGGCTAAAGACCCCGGACGGCCTCTCCTCATGGAAATTCTTTGACAAACTGCTTTATGAAGTCAAGATAGTCGGAACCCCCGGAGTGGGATTCGGGCCGAGCGGGGAAGGTTATCTACGCCTCACCGCTTTCGGCGACAGGGATGACACCCTAGAGGCCATGGCTAGGCTGAGGAAGTGGCTAAGATAAGTCATTTACTATAAACAACAATAATCATCAGGTATTATGTCAAAGTTAAGATTTAGAGTCGTAGAATCGGCGTTCGAGAAAAAAGCGACCGAGCTAACCACTCCCGCCGAGAGACCTTCCAAGTATTACGGCGAGCTGGTATTCAACCGTGAGAAGATGTTCAAATATCTTCCAGAGAAAGCGTACGAGAGACTGGTGGACTCCATCGACAACGGTAGCCCATTAGACCGTGAGACAGCGAACGCCGTGGCCTCCGGCATGAAGAAATGGGCGATGGAAAAAGGCGCTACCCACTACACCCACTGGTTCCATCCCTTGACGGAAGGTACAGCCGAGAAGCACGATGCTTTCATCGAGCATGATGGCAAAGGCGGCGTACTTGAGGAATTCGAGGGCAAACTACTGATCCAGCAAGAGCCGGATGCCTCCAGTTTCCCGAACGGCGGTATCCGCAATACGTTCGAGGCTCGTGGCTACTCGGCTTGGGATCCTTCCTCCCCTGCTTTTATCGTAGGCGACACCCTCTGCATCCCGACGATCTTCATCGCTTACACGGGCGAATCCCTCGACTACAAAGCCCCCCTACTGAAAGCCTTGGAAGCCGTAAACAAAGCGGCAGTCGATGTCTGTCACTATTTCAACCCGGACGTGAAGAAAGTATACGCCTACCTCGGCTGGGAACAGGAATACTTCCTAGTAGACGAGGGCCTGTACGCCGCACGTCCCGATCTGTTGATGACCGGCCGAACCTTGATGGGACATGAAAGCTCCAAGAACCAGCAGTTGGAGGATCATTACTTCGGCGCCATCCCCACCCGTGTCATGGAATTCATGAAAGACCTCGAGGTAGAGGCATTGAGGCTCGGCATTCCCGTAAAGACCCGCCATAACGAGGTCGCCCCGAACCAATTCGAGCTGGCTCCCATCTTCGAGGAATGCAACCTCGCCAATGACCATAACTTACTGATCATGGCCCTAATGCGCAAGATCTCCCGCAAACATGGGTTCCGTGTCCTGTTGCACGAGAAACCGTTCAAAGGCGTGAACGGTTCCGGCAAGCACAATAACTGGTCGCTGGGAACCGATACCGGAATCCTTTTGATGGGACCGGGTAAGACGCCAGAAGACAACCTGCGCTTCGTGACCTTCGTGGTCAACGTACTGAAAGCCGTGTACACCCATAACGCATTGCTGAAGGCCAGCATCTCCAGTGCGACCAACGCCCATCGTCTGGGAGCGAACGAGGCTCCCCCAGCGATCATCTCCAGCTTCTTAGGGACACAGTTATCCAAGGTATTGGAACATCTGGAGAACAGCGACACGGAAGATTTCAACCTAGCGGGAAAGCAAGGCATGAAACTCGATATCGCCCGTATCCCCGAGTTATTGATCGATAACACGGATCGTAACCGTACCTCCCCTTTCGCCTTCACCGGTAATCGTTTCGAGTTCCGTGCCGTAGGTTCCTCCGCGAACTGCGCCGCCGCCATGCTGGTATTGAACGCCGCCGTAGCGGATCAGTTGAGGCAGTTCAAGGCCGAGGTAGACGCTAAGATAGCCACCGGAAAGGATAAGTTCGCCGCTATCATCGAGGTAATCCGCAAGGATATCAAGGAATGCAAGGCGATCCATTTCGACGGCAATGGCTACAGCGAGGAATGGAAGGCCGAGGCCGCACGCCGGGGCTTGGATTGCGAGACCAGCGTGCCTTTGATCTTCGACGCTTATTTGAAAGATAGCAGCGTCCGCATGTTCGAGTCCACGGGAGTCATGACCCGTAAGGAGCTGGAGGCTCGCAACGAGGTCAAATGGGAGATGTACACGAAGAAGATCCAGATCGAGGCCCGTGTATTAGGCGACCTGACAATGAACCATATCATCCCGATGGCCACCAAATACCAGTCTTCCTTGATAGACAACGTATATAAGATGCGTGAATTATTCCCCGCCGATAAAGCCGCCCATCTATCCTCCAAGAACATGGAGATCATCGAGGATATAGCGAACCGCACGATCTTCATCAAGGAAAAAGTGGACGAGATGGTCAACGCCCGCAAGATAGCCAACAAGATAGAGAGTGAGCGGGAGAAGGCGATCGCTTACCACGATCGGATCGTCCCGATGATGGAAGCCATCCGTTACCATATCGACAAGTTGGAACTGGTTGTCGACGACCAGATATGGACCTTGCCGAAATACCGTGAGCTTTTATTCATCAGATAGTCTTATTCAGACAGTAGTTTTTTGTTGATTGTTTTGTGTTAATAAGGAGAGGATGCTGCGAAGTATACCTCTCCTTCTTTTTTATCCCATACAAAATACATACCTTTGGGGCATAAATATATAGGAGGGAAATTGATATGACGACAATAGAGTTACAACAATGGAGAGAAAGCTTTATCGAGAGGTATCTCAATAAAATAGACGATATGGAAACGGTCCTAAAGATCGAGAAATATATGAAACGAATTATGTCCAAGGCGAATGCAGCATCTCCCATTTCATTCAGTTTGAAAGAAGCCAATAGGGAAATAGATATAGCCGAACAGGAGCTAGAAGAAGGTAAAGGCATCAATGAGGATGATATGCACCAATTCTTTGAGACATGGAGAAACAAGCTAAAGTAATTTGGGCACCCCGTGCGAAAAGACAAGCTGATTTAGCCATAGCCTACTGTTTAAAGCATTTTGGAAAACAAGCTGCTCTCAACTTTATCGATAAGTTGGAGAAGAATTGTATCCGGATAAAGAACAATCCTCTTATTGGTACTATAGAAGAGACTTTCGCCGATAGAGACAAGGAATATCGCTCCTTGATCGAGGGACATCATAAACTTATATATACCCAAGAAGGAAAACGTTCCATACGTATCGTATTGTTGTGGGACTGTCGTCAAAACTCCGATAAATTAAGAACATCTATCAGATAAACAATAACAAATATGAATTACGGATTCGTCAAAGTAGCGGCAGCCGTACCACAGGTTAAAGTGGCTGACTGCTTTTATAATATTCAACAGATTGAGGGATTGATGCGCCAAGCGTCCCAAAAAGAGGTCCAGATCATCGCCTTCCCCGAATTATCGGTTACGTCTTATACTTGCATGGATTTGTTCTCGCAAGAGACCTTACTCAGAAACGCCGAGAAAGCCTTGCTGGATTTAGTGAACAACACCGCCGATCTGGATTTACTAACGATCGTAGGTTGCCCGCTTGTCAGCGGGAGCCAACTGATAAACGCCGCCGTCGCTTTCCAACGGGGCGAGATATTGGGGGTAGTGCCCAAAAGTTACCTGCCCAGCTACAAGGAGTTCCAAGAAGAGCGTTGGTTCACGGCCTCTTCACACCTACAGCAATCCATGATCACGATCGGTAACCGGGAAGTGCCGCTGGATTGCTACCTGATCTTCGAGTATGATGAGGTACGTGTGGGTATCGAGATCTGCGAGGATCTTTGGGTTCCCATCCCTCCCAGCTCCGAGCTAGCCATGCAGGGGGCGAACTTGATATTCAATCTATCCGCCAGCAACGAGTTGATCGGTAAGCATGCTTACTTACGATCCTTGATCTGCCAGCAATCCGCACGTTGTATCGCCGGATACGTCTACGCTTCCGCCGGTTTCGGGGAATCCAGTACCGACCTCGTATTCGCGGGAAACGGTATCATAGCGGAGAACGGCACGTTGTTAAGGGAATCCGAGCGTTTCTCCATGGAGGAGCAACTCGTTATCAGCGAGATCGATATCCAGAACTTACAGAACGACCGACGGATCAACACCAGTTTCATGCAGGGTTATCTCAACCATAACATGGATAACGGCACCGTAGTCTCATTCAGCCTTCCCAACCGGACACTGGATTTGACCCGGGCAATCGACCCGCATCCCTTTACCCCTTCCGGCGATGCCTTGAAAGAACGTTGCGAGGAAATATTCCATATACAGGTAGCGGGACTCGCCAAGCGTGTCCTCCATGCCCACGCCCAAACCGCCGTCGTAGGCATCTCTGGGGGACTGGATTCCACCTTGGCCCTACTGGTCACCGTCATGACCTTCGATGCCTTGAAGATCCCACGGGATAAGATCATCGGCATCACCATGCCCGGCTTCGGAACGACGGATCGTACCTATACCAATGCCTGCGACTTGATACGCTCCCTTGGCGTGACCCTCCGGGAGATCTCCATCAAGGAGGCTTGCATCCAACACTTCAAGGATATCAATCACGACATCCATGTACATGACGTGACGTACGAGAACAGCCAAGCCCGCGAGCGTACCCAACTTCTTATGGACGTAGCAAACCAAGAGAACGGCCTTGTGATCGGTACGGGAGACCTCTCGGAGCTTGCCTTGGGCTGGGCTACTTACAATGGCGACCATATGTCTATGTACGGCGTCAACGGTAGCATTCCCAAGACATTGGTTAAATATCTGGTGGAATGGGTGGCCAATAACAAGGTAGACGAGGCTTCCCGCGCCACGTTATTAGATATAGTAGACACTCCGATCAGCCCGGAATTGATTCCCGCCGACGAGCATGGGAATATCAAGCAGAAGACAGAGGATTTGGTAGGCCCGTACGAGCTGCACGATTTCTTCCTCTATCACTTCTTACGCTTCGGAGCCTCACCCGCGAAGATTTATTTCTTGGCGAAGCGGGCATTCGGGGAAAACTACGACGATGCCACCCTCAAGAAATGGCTCCATACCTTCTTCCGCCGCTTCTTCCAGCAACAGTTCAAGCGCAGTTGCCTGCCGGACGGCCCGAAAGTGGGCTCCATCAGCCTCTCCCCCCGCGGAGACTGGCGAATGCCGAGCGACGCGATGGCTACGCTTTGGCTGGATGAGATCGCAGGGCTTTAACATTTTTTCAATGGTATAGTCATAGACGAGGCTCTCTTATGGGCCATAGACGAGACACCTACCCCCATAAGAGAGCCTAATCTATGACCTATGAGAGAGCCTCGTCTCTCACCCGTATTAACCGAGGCCCTAACATAGATCGTAACTAATCGAACTGCGTAATCACCCTGCGAATCCGGGTGAAGCTATCCGTATCCTTCTCCAGTTTATAGATGTGCTTATAGGACAGGGCATCCTGCTCGGTCGGCGAACCATTGATCAAGAGAATATCCCGGTCGTTGGCAAATTTCAAGATCCCCGCCACGTTATTCGGGTGCAGCTTCCCGATCTCATCCATCATGCAATGGAGCCTGAAATCGGAGAATACCGTGGAGGCGTTCCGCTTGAACACGTTCAGCAACATGATATTCACCATGGATTTGACCAAGATATCCGTACCCTCGGAGCCTACGTTCGTAAGACGTTCTACGAAGCCCGTATCATTCCGGTTCTCGATCACCCGGAATTTAAGGTCGAAGAAGTCCGCCAAGCGGATCAAGTTGCCGGAATAAGCGTCCATCGACTTGATCAACTCACGTAGCAACGTCGTCGCCTTCTCCCGGGTAGCCGTATCGTCGGCTGAGGAAGCGAAGAGGTTCTGCCCCAAATCCCAGCTATATTCCTCGTTGAATCGCTTGATCTCCTTCAACAGATTGACGATCTTGTTCTGGCTCGGATCAATACGCATCTCGATACACTGGATAATCCCCACGAAGTTCTTCTCCTTGAAATCGGCGTTGATCTGATCCACCACGCCACGGATATTGCCTTCCTGAGAGACCATGCTTTTCGTGTCCGCCGTAATCTGCCGGAAGATATCGGAGTTGCGGGTATTGATACGCGATTGGTATTCCGAGACCTTATCCTCGTCGATAAACTCCTTCAAGTCGCAAGCGAAATCCATATACTCTTTATCATCCGAGAAGCTCGTCTTGAAGGCGAACACATTATCCTCGGAGAAATTGCCGGTGTAGGCGGTTATCTCCTTGCGCAGCTCGGAAAGCTTCTGGGATTGCTCGCTGACGCGGATCGTGATCTCCCGTACCAAGGAACGGCAATCGCCATCCGTATCGGTACGGTTCATGGAAGAGAAGATGGATTCCCTAGAGGTAAACCAGTCCAACAGGGTAGAGCGGTGATATTCCTCCCGGTTCTCCAACGCTTTCCGGTTGGACTCCTTCAGCTCCTTCAACTCGGCATCTACCTTGAAGATACTCCGGTTCACGTCCGCCAGACGCTTTTTCAATTCCTCCCGTTCCCCGTGGATGATCTGCTGCAAACGTAGGCTCTCCGTCGTCCAGTCGGGTACCTTATCCAGCATCTCTCGTTTATCTTTCAGATACTCGATAATCAATGCCTTGGTCTCGTTGATATATTTAATCTCCCCACCGATATACGCCAAGCGGGAATGGATCTCCTCCAAACGTTTCGGATCGCCACCGCTAGCGGTCAGGCTATCCAATTGCTCCCTGTCATATCCGGATTTGCGCTCTTCCAGCTCCGCTTTCTTGCGTGCGATCTCCTCCGAGATAGCTTCCCTTGCGACGGAGAGTTCCTTATCCAAAGCAGCCAGCTCGTCTTTCTCTTGCTCATCCAAGGAAGCGAGTTCCCGGTCCATCTTGCCTTGAAGCGTGGCGATCTCCTGCTGGATCGAGGAAAGGACGGCCTCGGCAGCGTTCAACTCCTCCTCCAAGCGCCGGATCTCCTCCTGCCTCAGACGGGTCGCCTGATCCCGCAAGGCCGACAGACGAGACTCGTCTTCCTTCTTGCGGACCGCCAGTTGCTCCAACTCATATTCCGCATGATAGATATCCTCCTTGATGGGCTTCACCGAGGATTGATATTGCTTGCGAAGATTCTCCTTAGCCGCCTCCAAATCCTGCCGCGCCGTAGCGATAAACCGCTGGATTCCGGCACGTTTTTCCTCGGCCACCTTCTTCTCCGTCAAGTAATCCTCCTTAGTCTTGACATTCCGGTGAATCCCGGAGGTGAAGCGGATTCCATAAAAGGTATCTCCCTCGCCTACCTCCGCCGTAAACTCTTTCCCGTAAAGCAGGCGCTCGTCACACACTTGCCCGATCGTCTGCTCCCAGCCGGGTTTATTCTCGGACAGCCAATTGAAGAAGCTATCTTTCTGGTTGTCCAAGAACTCCGCCAGTTCCGCTAGCTTAGCGCTTAGGGCCTCGATCTTAACCTCGTTGGATTCCGCTAGCTTTTGATAATCCTCATCCAAATGCTTCTCGGCGGTCTCGAACTCTTTCGTCTGGTAGTTCAACTCGTACTTCAGCTCACGGATCTTCAACTCCAAGTCCTTCCGGTTCGCGTCGTAATTGCCGAGACGTCCCTTGACCTCCTCCAATTCCTCCGAGGTTCCCGACTGCCCCCGGGCGGTCTTGATACGCATCTTCAAGGCGGCGACCTCCGTCGTACGTTTCTCCCGATCCACCAACAAACGCTCTTTCTCCTCCGAGGCGGCATGGCGCAATTCCTCCCGTAGCCGTCGATAATACTCCCGGCGAGCCTCCCGACGAGCATTGATCTCGGTCTCTACCGCCAGTAATTGTTTCTGTTTCTCGTTCTCGAAGCCGGCCAACTCGTTCTTCAGATTAGCGATCAAATTGGCGTGCAAGACCGAGGCTTCCTTATTCTTGGAAGAAAGTAAGTCTTTCTCCACGACTAAGGATTCCTGTTCCTGCTGTAAGATCTCCAGTTTGTTACAACGATCCATCGCCGTCTGGATATCTTTCCCGGCATAGAGAACCCGTTTCGCTTCCGCCTCCGACAAGGCGTTTTTCAGCACGGCCAACTCGCCTTCCATCGTGGCTGTCCGATTCTTCGATTCAGCGTCTAGTTTATCCCTTTGCTTATAGAAATCCGATTTGACCGCTTCCTGCTCATGTATCTTCCGGGACAACTCCGGCAAGATACGCTCCGTTTGCAGATAAGCCCCACGCAATTGGCGGCACAGATCGTTGATCCGTAAATCCCGCTTACGGATATCGTCCGACAAGGTGGAGATCCCGGCGGCCTTCCGCATCATGCCCGGCTCACGAAAAACACCGATATCATTCAGTTGCGCCTCAAAACCGGATAGATGGCTCCGGTAACGGCTCAAGTCGATCACGCTATCCGCCTCGTTCAAGGAGGTGATGATCGTCTGCTTGATATAATCCGCCTCCAAGCGTGAATTCAGCAAGACGTTCTGGATCGTACGGATGATATTCTGATACGAGCCGCTCTCCATCAAGGAATAACAGGAGTAATCCCGTTTATTATCCGAGTTTCCGTAGAGGATATTCCGGTATTCCTCATACGTGGAGATCGCCCCGCTATACTTGATACCGTTCTTATCGAGCACCGAGCGGATACGGTCCGACGGATAAGGCGCTCCCTCCTCATCGATAAAAAGATCCGGCCGGTACGGAGAGGCGATAAAGCGGTAGCAGATACGGTTCATCGTCTTATAGCTAAGTACCGTAAACCAACCATCCTCCCTCGCTACCTCGTAGATGATCGAGGAATCGGCATAAGGGAAATAATAATCCTGATACGACTTCTTCTCGACCGGGATTCCGAGCCGCTGCGTATCGGCGTTGTAAAAGAAAAGGATCGCACGGAGGATCGTACTCTTCCCCACTCCCTGCGTTCCGATTAAATGTATATTTCCGTCCAGCTGCACTTCCGAGTAACGGATAGCGGCGCTGTTTATAAATACTATTTTATTGAGATATCTCATCTTCGTTCTTTATGTTAATACTATGGATCATCTTCGTGAGGTAGTCCCACGAGGAGAGCACTTTCCACGTCCCGTTCATATCGCTTACGCACTCGATAAAGCCCTCTTTCGTCATCCTGTCCAAGATGGTATCGAGGATATCCTTGCGTTTCTCCTTGCCTCCGGTATGTTTTTTCAACCCGTCCAGCTTCATCTCTAGATCCATGTCGATACGGGAACGTACCAATATCTCCGCCGGCGAGAAGGTGAAACCGGGCCCGAAGGCCGTATCATACGTACAGAAGAAGTCCATGATATCGATCCAAGCGAAGAAACGCTGAAGCTTTTGTTCCAAGGTAGCCCGGGGCTCCTTGCGGGAGAAGTAGAAGTAATTATTCCCCTGCTCCAACACGAAATTGATATGCGAGAAATAATCACGTAAACGCTCAAAATTATCTTCTACGACCGAGAAGAGTGTCCTCAACTCCTTTACACTTGTATTCGAGCACAGAAAATTACCTTTCGACAGGTAATCATAGATCTGTGCGGTCTGTACCGGTAAATTATCTATCATCCTTATTATTGTTGTTTTATTTTATCCAGTTGTAGAGACGGGGCGTGCCCCGTCTCATCACAGGGGACACGCCCCGTCTCTACAACTAGGTTCTTTGAATAATGGCATATTCTATATGCTCCGTATGCCCAAAACGGTCTGTTATCTCCAACTCATTTTCATAGAGGGAGAGTAAACGGCAAAATAACGTAACCTTCGCCTCGAAATCCATCTCCCGGTTATACTCGTAGCCCATCACGAAAGAGAACAAATCCCCTCCGGTCCGGCTAAAAACATCCATCATCTTCCGGGTATTGATAGCGGCCTCCCCCACTTCTTGATTCTCCATCTGCTCGGCGGAGATCACGCCTAGCTCCTGCCGATGGATCACCTTGTCCGGCCGTATGCCGTCGGCCACCTTCAAGATAACATCCAGCGCCTCGTCCGTTTGCAAATAAGGAATGGAAATCTTGAATAAGGTAGGCTGCACGCCCTCCAATACCACGGAACGCTCCGCATCTACCACCTCCCGTACATTCGTGTTCTCCTGTAACTCAAACTGCTCCCGCAGATATTTGATACGACGCAGCTTACGGGTAAAACCCACCTGCGTACGGATCTGGTTCAAGTAATCAATGATATCCTGTTGGGAATGGATCAAGCTATGGCCAGCGCTCAATAACTCCGTCTTCAACTCACGGGCGATCGTCAACAGCTCCTCGTCCGGGACTTGGGCGAAAAAGGGAGTCCGTTCCCGATCCAGCAGCTTCTCCACTTCCACGATCAGGCGGTTGATCTCGATTCGTTTAGCGTCCAGATTCTCCAGTTTGGCGATCTTCACCTTATAGCTCGGCTCGTTCTTGAACGTATTATCGATCACCCGTTGCAAGGACACCACGTTACGTACCAAGATCTTCCCGATCTTCCGCAAATGCGCCTTGACCGATCGCAGATAACCCAGCTTACGCAAATCGTTATCCTCCTTGCCATAATAATCGATCAATTGATACACCAACTGGATATTCTCATCGATCACCGAGGTAGAAATCTCCTCATTCGCCTCCAGAAGCAGCTCATAGAAAGAGAGATAATGCTCATCCATCTCGATATAAGGGCCGTTCCTGCGGATCACCTCACGCTCGATCAGGATATTCAATTTATTCTCATCGATAATATCCAACGCATAATCATAGCGAAACGGTAATGATTTTCTTTTCTCAAATAAGACCTCCAATAGGTCCTTTCCCAGATTTAGCGTGTTCGTTATATGGGGTATTGAATTATATATGTACATCCTAAACAATTAAGGACACAAAGGTAATAAAAATACAAGTAACCCTTTTTTCTCCGTGATGAAAAAGGATTTCCATCGTAGTGAAAAAGCTTTTTCATCACGGTGGAAAAAGTTTTTCACCCCGATGGAAAAAGAGGAAAATCACGAAGAGTTATCAATCCGCCGGATACACAATTCCCAACTGCCGGCGTACTTCATCGATAATCTCCAATGTAATCAAAGAATTATCAAGGCTATTGATTTCTGACTCCCGCTTGCCAGACAAGACGAGGTTGATAAATTCCGCTACCTCATAATAGTACTCATCCTTATCGGCGACCACGCTTAGGTCTTCCGGAACCGGTTCCGGGCCTTTTCCCATCGCCGGAGCTAAACGGGGAGAATACGTCACTTTACGGATGATATTGATCCGGTCCAAGGTCAAGTTCCCCTCCTCCCCTTGTATCTCGGTAGGCAAGGCGGAGTTGGCGATCTTAGAATAAAGCACCGTGGCGTTCATCCCCTCATACAAGAAATTCACGGCCCCTTGCCCGTCCGCTCCTGAGGACAGGACTATGCCCGAGGCGTCTATCTTCTTTGGGCGACCAAACAAGACAACCATCGGATAGACCGTATAAATACCGATATCCATCATGGCCCCATTAGACAACTCCGGCTTGAAAGCGTTCAACACGATTCCTTCCTTGAACTTATCATAACGGGAGGAATACTGGCAATAGCAGGCGAAATAACGACGAACCGTACCTACACGCCCAAGATTCTCTCGCACGGCAAGAAAGTTCGGCGTAAGCGTAGGCTTCATCGCCTCCATCAACGTGACATTATATGTACGGGAAGCCTCGATCATCGCACGTACTTCTTTCGCGTTGGAAGCGAAGGGTTTCTCGCAAAGAACATGCTTGCCATAGCTCATGCAAAGAATACTCTGGGAGGCATGAAGGAAGTTCGGGGAGGCAATATACACAGCGTCGATCAACGGGCTTTTCGCCATCTCCTCCAAGGAGGTAAACGTATACGGTATATTATGTTTCGAGGCGAAAGCATCCGCCGTCTCCTGAGTTCTCGAATATACAGCTACCAGTTCAAAACGCTCATCCTGCCGGGCTCCGGCAATTACCCAATCACTTATGAAATTGGTTCCGACTACACCAAAACGTACTTTATCCATATTCTATCGTATTATGTTCTTTATTTACAAATGTACGATTTCTGTTTAACATAAATACTCCGTGGAAATGTTATTGTATCTATAAAAAGGATAAGTCACAGGAACTTTTTCGCGACGACGCTGTTTAATCTATACAATTTAAAACCGTTTTAAAACTAAATCAAGTATGAAAAGAATTGTATCTTTTATCGTCGTTCTCGCTGTCGCTATGTGCGGAATGACACAAGTAATGGCTCAAAAATCGATAACAAAGGAAGCCAAAAAAGTAGAGAGAGAAATCAAGAAACAAGAGCGTCTGGCACAAGATGCCGTAGAAGGCCAAGAAGAGTTTAACGCCGCTGTACAAGCTATCAACAACCAATCATTCGTATTGGAGGCTAACAACATACAACCGATGAACGGACAGGTATTCTACGTAAATTCAAATACGAACTTCGTATCTTTGAATGACGGACAGGCTATGGTCCAGATCGCGTCCAACTCTCCGTATCCCGGTCCTAACGGATTAGGTGGTATCACCGTACAAGGTAGCGCCTCCAATATCCAGACCAAGCAGGATGACAAGGGCAATGTTTATCTGAACATGAACGTACAGGGTGTGTTTATCTCCGCTACCGTTAGCTTGATGCTTACCAACGGAACAAACAACGCAACCGTTACCGTAGACCCGAACTTCTCCGGTAGAAACTTGAGAATGACCGGTACCCTACTTCCGTACTCACAATCGAACATTTTCCAGGGAACAACATATTAATCATGTCCAACTTTTCTATAATAAGGAAGGCGGTGCTCCGTGAGGAACATCGCCTTCGAACTATTTATAGATAGCCTTATCTCTTATTTACGGAAAGGAGCCTTTACCACTTGAGCCTTCAAGTTCTTATTACGCACCTTGATAAAGATATCCGTACCAGCTTTCGCAAACTCAGGTTTCACGTATCCCATACCGATCCCCTTCTTCAATACCGGAGACATCGTACCGGAAGTAACCACGCCAATTACATTCCCTTCCGCATCGGCGATCTCATAGCCATGACGGGGAATTCCCTTTTCCTGCAACTCGAAAGCACACAACTTACGGGTTACGCCCTCTTTCTTCTGACGCTCCAATTCCGCACGATTCGTAAAGTTCTTACCCTCGGCGAACTTCGTGATCCAGCCTAAACCAGCCTCGATCGGAGAAGTCGTATCATCCAAATCATTTCCATACAGACAGAAGCCCATCTCAAGACGAAGTGTATCACGTGCTCCCAAACCGATCGGCTTGATCCCTTCCGGCTTTCCAGCCTCGAAGATAGCGTTCCAAATCGTCATCCCATCACTCGGATAGAAATACAACTCGAAGCCACCCGCACCGGTATACCCCGTGTTGGAGATAATCACGTTCTTGCAACCGGCGAACTCACCCGTCACAAATGAATAGTAAGGAATAGAAGATAAATCAACCGGAGTAAGACGTTGAAGAACCTCCTGTGCTTTCGGTCCTTGGATAGCCAATTGAGCCGTACGGTCGGAAGAATTCTCCAATTCGGCACCTACCGTATTATGGCTTACGCACCAATCCCAATCCTTGTCGATATTACCGGCGTTTACGACCAGCAAATATTTCTCCGGCTCGTAATGATATACCAAAAGGTCATCCACGATACCTCCCTTGTCGTTCGGGAAGCAAGTATATTGAGCCTTGCCAAGCGGCAAGACAGAAGCGTCATTAGAAGTTACGCTTTGAATGAAAGCCAAGGCGTTCGGGCCTTTTACCCAAAACTCGCCCATGTGGGAAACATCGAACACACCTACACCATTCACTACAGTCATGTGTTCGTCGATAATTCCGGAATATTCGATAGGCATATTGAAACCTGCGAATTCGTGCATCTTCGCGCCCAAGGCGACATGCACGTCGGTAAACGGAGTTGTTTTCATGTAATTATTGCATTTAAGATTTACGAGCCGATAGCTCTATGATTTTTATAACTGTTTCCATACTCTTCTCCAACGAACGAACGGGCAAGAACTCATAACGTCCGTGGAAATTCAGGCCTCCCGCAAAAATATTCGGGCAAGGCAATCCCATAAACGACAGGCGGGCACCATCCGTACCTCCCCGGATCGGTTTCACGATCGGTTCTACCCCAACGGAGGTCATCGCCTCAAACGCCAAATCAACGATATATTTCTGGGGCTCCACAACCTCGCGCATATTGTAATATTGATCCCGAAGCTCTAAATGCACACATCCCGGATGCGCTTCATTCATCTTATCAACCAACGTACGAAGCAATTCTTTCTTCTCCTCGAACAACTTCCGGTCATGGTCACGGATGATGTAAGATAGAGTAGCTTCCTCGACCGAACCGGTCATACCGGTCAAATGGAAGAATCCCTCATAACCAGTCGTATGCTCCGGACGTTGCTCGGCCGGCAACCAAGAAGCAAACTCGATCGCACGCAAGGAAGCGTTTTGCATCTTATCCTTGGCATATCCCGGATGTACGTTCAAGCCCTTGAAGATAATCTTAGCGCTGGCGGCATTGAAATTCTCATATTCCAACTCACCGATTTGTCCACCGTCAATCGTATATCCCCAATCACAACCGAACTTCTCCACGTCGAAATGATCGGCACCTTGTCCGATTTCCTCATCCGGGGTAAAAGCGATACGGATCTTACCGTGCTTGATCTCCGGATGATCCTTCAAATATTGCATAGAGGCGACGATAGCGGCTACACCTCCCTTATCATCGGCACCTAATAAAGTCTTACCATTCGTTACGATAATATCCTGTCCTTTATAATCCGAAAGCTCTGGGAACATCGATTGAGATAGTACAACATTTTCTTCCGCATCCAAGACAATATCACCACCCAGATAAGTCACGATACGAGGTTGAACATTCTTACCCGACATATCCGGACTCGTATCCAAATGAGCGATAAAACCGATAGTCGGGATTTTCTCGTCCGTATTAGCCGGCAGAGTAGCCATTACATAACTATTCTCATCCAAGGAGATCTCCTCCATACCAATCGCTTCCAATTCCTTCACCAAAGCCTCGGCAAAGACACGTTGTCCCGGCGTACTAGGAGTCGTACCCGTCTCCTCGTTCGACTGGGTATCGAACGTAACGTACTTTAAAAATCTATCTAAAACTGTCATAACTCACTCTTTTTAGCCATTAAAACATTGCAGGCATAAAAGTAGGTAAAATTTTTCTAAAAACAGCTTGAACCATCAAAGCAATGCGTACAAACCTTACACTTAGGAAGGTCGATCGCCTCCACCAAGGTTTCCAGCGTATTAAACTTCAAGGAACTCAACCCGAAACGCTCGGCGATAATTCCGACCATCTTCTTATATTCCGGAGAGTCTGTCGTAGCATATTTATCCAGATTCTTATTCTCATCCCCTTCCAATTCCCTGATAATCTGACGAGTTATCAACTCCAAAGGACTCTTGGAAGAAGTAAAACCGATAAACGGGCAACTATAAATCAATGGAGGGCAAGCGATACGCATATGTACCTCTTTCGCCCCATAATCATATAAGATCTTCACGTTATCACGAAGCTGTGTACCACGCACGATCGAGTCGTCGCAGAAAAGGATGCGTCTGCCTTCCAGCATCGCACGGTTCGGTATCAATTTCATCTTAGCCACCAAGGAACGCATCTCTTGGTTAGCCGGGGTAAAACTACGAGGCCACGTCGGTGTATACTTAGCGATAGCCCGATGATAAGGCACCCCCTTACCTTCCGCATACCCCAAAGCCATACCCACACCGGAGTCCGGTATACCACAAGCGCAATCCACCTCCGAGTCATCCTTCTGCCCCATCTTATAGCCACTCATAAACCGGACATCCTCCACGTTCTTTCCCTCATAGCAAGAAACAGGGAATCCATAATATACCCAAAGGAAAGAGCAGATCTGCATCCCTTCATTCGGTTTACGCATCTGCTCCATACCATCGGCACGCAAACGGACGATCTCGCCCGGGCCTATAAATTTCTCGATCTCATAATCCAAGTTCGGAAGACTGCTGGACTCGCTGGTCGCCGCATAAGCCCCGTCTTTCCTTCCGATTACGATCGGCGTACGCCCCCATTTGTCACGGGCAGCGATAATACCATCCTCCGTCAGGAGCAACATGGAGCAAGAGCCCTTTATCTTATTGTAAACATTCTCAATGCCCTCCACGAAGTCCTTACCTTGTGTAATCAGCAAAGCGACTAACTCCGTCTGATTCGTTTTTCCTGAACTCAATTCCGAAAAATGCATATTCGCCTTCAATAACTCATCCTCCAATTCGTCCAAGTTATTGATCTTCGCCACCGTCACGATCGCAAATTTTCCTAAGTGAGAGTTGATAACGATTGGCTGCGCATCCGTATCGCTGATAATACCGACCCCGGCATTTCCTTTGAATTTAGGAAGCCCCGGTTCAAACTTGGTGCGGAAATAAGAATTCTCCAGATTGTGGATCGAACGCGTAAATCCTTCTTCCTTATCGTACGTAGCCATACCGCCTCTGCGGGTTCCTAGATGAGAATTGTAGTCCGTACCATAGAATAAATCCGTAATACAGTCTCCATTAGAAATAGTTCCGAAAAAACCACCCATTGTTTTTTATGTTTGTATTTATGTTTGAGACCACAAAGTTACAAGTTTATTTATATATGTTCCAAAATTTACTTCATAACGTTTATTATCATCGGCAATAAAAAAAGGATACCCCTTTTCGGGATATCCTTTTCCTTATTCTTTGGTCGCAGAAACTTAAGCCTCAGCAACAACTTCTTTTACAGAAACGAATGATCTGTTTTCTTTTCCTCTACGGAAAGTAACAACGCCATCTACCAACGCATACAACGTATGATCCTTACCGATACCTACGTTCTCACCCGGATGATGAACCGTACCTCTTTGACGAACGATGATGTTACCAGCTTTAGCAACCTCACCACCAAAAAGCTTAACACCTAATCTTTTACTTTGTGATTCACGGCCGTTCTTAGAACTACCCACACCTTTCTTATGTGCCATTTCTTTTCTTCTCCTTTAAACGTTAAGCAATAACTTCTTTAATACTCACCTCAGTGAACTGCTGACGGTGACCGTTCAATTTACG
Source organism: Parabacteroides sp. 20_3 (assembly GCF_964238835.1). NCBI lineage: Bacteria > Pseudomonadati > Bacteroidota > Bacteroidia > Bacteroidales > Tannerellaceae > Parabacteroides > Parabacteroides sp. 20_3. The sequence goes on from NZ_CAXSNO010000006.1 coordinate 139,902, forward strand.
GTAACCTTTTCTTCTCTTCTTGTGGAATACCAGCACCTTGTCACCTTTTACCAGCGGAGATAATACCTCACATACTACCTTTGCGCCCTCTACAGTAGGAACACCCACTGTTACCTCACCGTTGTTATCTACTAACAACACCTTGTCAAACTCCACAACAGCACCGCTTTCTGCGTTCTGAATGTGATGAACGAACAATTTCTTGCCTTGCTCAGCCTTGAACTGTTGTCCGTTAATTTCTACGATTACGTACATCTGTCTTAAAATCTTTTAAACAGGTTAGGTCCCGGGGGTGGGCTCCGTCTCCGGCTCCACTTATTTACCCTCTGCGGAAAATCGAGTGCAAAGATAGAGGTTTTTATTTAAAGGACAAGGGATGAAGGAAGAAAAAAAACATCATAAAATAACAATCGCCTTCAATCTATTATAGATCGCAAATAACACAGGGACCTTTGAGATAAGCTCGTTCAATATAGAAACAACATCATTTTCTAATAGGGGATAATCATGGGCGATCTCGTTTCGAAGCTCACGGATATAATTCCACTCCTCCGCCTTATCTATCAATCGATAGCGTTCTAAAAGATTTAACAGGTCACGCATAGGAAGAGAGCTAACATCCTCATCCAGATATTCCAATAGATTCCGGAATATTTTGGCCCCCATAGCATCTTGAAGCTTGGAAAAACGAAAGATAAATTGATCCAGACAACGGATTTGCTCACTATTCAAGCCTACATAATCCTCCACCGACATAGGTAAAAGATCTGCCAACTCACCCAACGCCTCTTCAATACGCTGTATATGTCGATCGCAAATCTCAAACTCCCGATTCAGACGCTGTTCTAATTCTTGCTTTTTACTCGTCATACCAAACGTATTCCAGTCATTAATGCTTCCCTTGCTACCGGTGAGTCCTCGTGATCACCTATTATATCGATCTTCTGATCTCCCAAAAAGTATTTCAAACGAGCCAACATCCGGATACGAGCTAATAGCCCTTTCGCTCCGAAAAACAACGAACCAGCAAATTTATATCTCCTCCTTTCTTCTCGTCATTCAGACGAGACCCAAAGAGATAGACCTCTACTCCCTCACCATATATTTCCTTGGCGACACGAAGTATTATCTGTATTTCTTTCTTACTTAAACGCATATTTCCAATGAAATACATTTTCTTATAGACAAAGATAACCTATTTCATGAAATAGCACAAATTATCGTCTGAATTTCAGAGAAAAGTATTTTACCGACCTATACACTCATAGGTAAGGCCGGCCTCATGAAGCTCATGAGCGTCGTAAATATTACGACCATCGATCAATAAGGAATTACGCATAAGTCTTTTAAGTACAGCCCAGCTAGGGATACGGAACTCTTTCCATTCCGTAACCAGCAACAAGGCATCCGCATCCACCGTAGCGTCATACATATCACTCGCGTAGACGACCTTGTCACCCAGCCTACGTCTGCACTCCGCCATAGCGATCGGATCATACACCTTGACCGTAGCACCCGCTTTCGTCAGCAAATCAACCAAGATCAAAGAGGTAGCCTCACGCATATCATCCGTCTCCGGCTTAAAAGCCAAGCCCCATAGGGCTATCGTCTTCCCGGATAAGTCCGGGATATGTTTTTGAAGTTTATGGAACAATACGCTCTTTTGCCGCTCATTTACCTCCTCGACCGCTCTCAAGACATTCATCGTATAGCCATTCTTTTCAGCCGTCTTGATCAACGCCTTTACGTCTTTCGGGAAACAAGAACCACCATAGCCGCATCCCGGGTACAAGAACTTACTCCCGATACGACTGTCCGAGCCTATCCCCTTACGCACCATGTTCACGTCAGCACCCACCAGCTCACAAAGATTAGCGATGTCATTCATAAAACTAATACGGGTAGCCAACATGGAATTAGCAGCGTATTTGATCATCTCAGCGGAAGGAACATCCGTAAAGATCAAGCGATAGTTATTCATCATGAAGGGCTTATACAACTTCTCCATCAGTTTTCGTGCTCGCTCCGATTCCACGCCGACCACCACACGATCCGGCTTCATGAAATCATCCACCGCATTTCCCTCTTTCAAGAACTCAGGATTACTGGCCACGTCAAACTCAACAGACACACCCCGTTTATCCAATTCCTCTTGAATAGCGGCCTTGACCTTCCGGGCCGTACCCACCGGCACCGTACTTTTAGTCACCACTAACGTATATTTATTGATATGCTGCCCTACCGTACGGGCAACCTCCAGCACATAACGCAGATCCGCACTGCCATCCTCATCCGGAGGCGTACCTACCGCACTGAACACCACCTCCACGTCACCCAGAACGGAGGAGAGATCCGTCGTGAACTTCAAACGTCCGGCATTATAATTCTTATGGACCATATCCTCCAAGCCCGGCTCGTAAATCGGGATGACACCCTTCTTCAAGTTCTCGATCTTCTCGGCCATCACATCCACACACGTAACGTCCACACCCATCTCCGAAAAACAGGTACCCGTTACCAAACCGACATATCCTGTCCCGACAATCGCTATCTTCATACCGTAGAATTTATTTTTATAGATTATAATATGATTTGAACCACGCCACGGTTCGATTAACACCCTCTTGAATATCCATTGAAGGCTTAAAACCCACTGCCTGTTGAAGTAATGTAGTATCGGCGTTCGTCTGATACACGTCCCCCGGTTGCATCGGAAGAAAATCCTTCACCGCCTCTTTCCCGCAAGCGCTCTCTATAGCTTGTATAAAATCCATCAACCTGACAGGCCGTGAATTGCCTATATTATAAATACGATAGGGTGCGGAGGAGGAACTAGGATCCGGATGCTCCGGGTCCCAATCCGGATTCGGTGTAGCCGGCCGGTCCAAGACCCGTATCACTCCCTCCACGATATCATCAATATACGTAAAGTCACGTAACATATCCCCGTTATTGAACACCTGAATCGGACGATCGTGCAGAATAGCGTCAGTAAACAAGAAAGGAGACATATCCGGCCTCCCCCAGGGGCCATACACCGTAAAGAAGCGCAAACCCGTGGCAGGAACCCCATACAATTGGCTATACGCATGCGCCATCAACTCGTTAGACTTCTTGGATGCGGCATACAAGCTCACGGGATGAGCGATACTCGTTTTCTCCGAGAAAGGCACATCCGCATTCAGCCCATACACGCTGCTAGAGCTGGCATACACCAAATGACTCACCTGATGATACCTACATCCCTCCAGCACATTGATAAAACCATCCAAGTTCGATTCCACGTACGCATATGGATTCGTGATCGAATAACGTACGCCCGCTTGGGCGGCCAGATTCACCACCGCATCGAACCCCTCGTTGGCGAAAAGCATCCGCATCGCCTGCCGATCCTCCAGATTCATCCGGATAAAACGGTATCTCTCATACGTATGGCTAGGAGTCAATTTATACCAATCCACTTCCTCTTCCCGTATGCCCGCCTCCTTCAAGCGACCATACTTCAAGGCCGTATCATAATATCCATTGACATTATCCAAACCCACGACCTCGTCCCCCCGCTCCAGCAAACGCCGTGCGATGAACGAGGCGATAAAGCCGGCGGAGCCGGTCAGTAAAACCTTCATAAATATGTAAATTGAATAACAATAGAACTAAAAAGTCTCAGGAACATTTCTAAGAATTATCAATACATCAACTCATAAATCGCCAAATGCTTTGCAATGACATCATCCAAGGAAAAATCCCGTTCCGCAATCTGGCGGGAATTAAGTCCCATTCGTTTCCTTAAATCTGCGTCATCAATCAAAATCCTCAATTTTTCCGCTAGTGCCTTGCTATCTTTAATAGGAATCAGAAATCCATTCACCCCATCCTCTACCGTATCCTTACACCCAATAGAGTTTGTCGTGACGATAGGCCGCCCAATGGCTGTAGCCTCAATCAACGATTTCGGCACCCCCTCTCGGTAATAACTAGGGAAAGCTATGATATGGGATGATCTCAACAAATCCGGAACATCCGATCTATATCCCAGCCATTGTATATAATTCCCATCGCAACGATCATTCAACTCTTCCTCCTTGATCGCTTTTGGGTTCGACGACAAACCGCCACACAGGAGAAAACATACACGTCCCTCATATTCTTTTCGGAGTAACTCCGCAGCATTCACCAATACCCAAACACCTTTCTCCTCTACCATTCTCGCCGAGAACAGTATCCGAATCTTATCAGAGACAAGCTCAGGAGTATATGTATACGTCTTTAGATCCACTCCCGATCCTTTGATGAATCGGATTTGATCTTTAGTTACCACTCTTTTCTCGACAAACAACCGTTCATCCTCATGATTTTGAAATATCTCGATCAAATTCTTTCGATGGTGCGAGAAACGGAGAACACTCAATATCAAGCTTGTCAACCGAGATTCTTTCTCTAATGAAAACATCACACCCAATCCGCTGACAGCGTTCACAACACCCTTCACACCGGCTAATTTAGCGGCCAGTCCACCCCAAAGGATGACCTTCAAACCTACATGGTGCACGATATCCGGTTTCTCCCGCTTATAAAGTCGATAGAGAAACCAAAAAGTCTTTAGCTCCTTTATCGGATTCTTCCCCGTAGGATGAATGGGTAGTTCCAGCATCTTCAAACCCAACGCTTCCACCTGTTCCCTACGCCCGGTATTCTTAGCCACAATCGCCATGTCATAACCTGCCTCTTGCGCACGAACAGCCAGTTCCTTGCGATGCGTAAGGAGGAAATAATCCTCATTGAGGACGATAAATATTTTTTCCATTCTTATCTATTTCGTTATAAGGAACTGGCAATACGAACTCTTCTCCTAACTCAAAATCAAAAGAGTCTGGACTAAACCTCATATAGCCGCTCGCATCATAAAATGTAAATTCCCCAAAGATTATCTTACCTTCGACATTATAAAGATCCACTCTAACATGTGGGAAATCTGATGAGAGATTTTTCGCAATCTTAACCATTTCCTCAAAGTTATAAGGCTTTTCTATATTCCTAGATAGAGGTTTCTCATCGGCTCTAATAGCATCTATTCTTTCAAAATCAATAGTATAAATACCCAAACCACATTTATCCCCCATATCTCTATCCGCTATGATATATAAATATTTTACATTTCCATTAAAACAATGAAATTTATAATCCACTAATCCTCCTTTTTCTAAAGCAGATTCTATATATTTTTCTACAATAAATCTAGAACCCTTGATTCCTGTATACGCCCACTCCCTACCAGGATGAACACGTATTTTATTTTTCCATCCATCCAATTTTTCAATTAGTTTCTCGATATCCAGATTAGATTTATCTTTACAGATAAAAACATTTTGACCACCACCACCATCTGTCGTTTTTATCACAAATCTATTTGGAAGTTCTTTGAAAGGAATATCTCTTGCAGAATCATAAACACCATAACATTCATTAAGCAAATCAGAATATCCTTTTGAAGATATATATCCACGAACATCGTATTTATCTACACAGGTGAACATTAATGGATTTCTATAATAAAGCTTATACCATTGAAGTTTTTCCGAGAATCGACGTGGATGTTTCAGAGATAGTCTGCGTCCCATCTTTATGTAATATTGTACACGTAACATGATACTGTCTGGAACCCATGAGCAACAATTTAAGATCAAAAACCTAAGTTTTCGAGATTTGACTATTTTCTTATAATCCATAACCATTAATTTTTCCAACACGAATGAGCCTCAAACCTCCATTTCTTAGGGAATCTTACATCAGAAACCTTTTTATCAGAAATCTCTTTATTATTCGAATGAATAAACGCATTCAACACATATCCATATTGATCCAAAATAAAGCGAATATGAGGAATCTCATGGCACTCCATTTGCATAATCTTTGATAAAGTATAATCGAAAATAAACATATCATCAGACATCATAATGATCCCCAAAGGCTTAGGAGAAGGTCCGACAGGTCCTTCCTTCTCCCCACAAATGATCATATCCCCAATATTAAGGATCTCCCTCTGAGGAAGATCACATATATTCCCTTCTTTATTCGCATACCTCACTATATGATTTAAATCTACAACAGTCCTCCAAATCGTATCATTACCATACCAACTGCCTATACGGTATTTGTCACCGCTAAACAATACACCAAGGATATATAATGACTTTTTCAAGAAATCAAGAAGTTTGGCCATTACTATTCGACCTTTAACCGAACAAATAGTTTGTCTGTTATCAATATATTCCATATACATTTTTAGGATACTTTTCTTATCATAAGCATCCCCTGTTCCAGATTCTTTATCACCTATCGCTCGATGAGGAAGGGAAGCTTTCTCGTAAGTGATACCGACAAAATTTTTCATCGCTCCGGTTATACCCGCAAGTCTATGGGTTTTAGGTTTTGGGATATTGATCACCACATCAGCTAACAATACCGCCTCATTTATTTCATATCGATGGATTCCTTTGTCATGATAGTTTTTTGTTAGATTATAATCATAGTCACTAACTTTATATACATATTCTTTTTTGTCATTTTCTGCATGTAATGAATTTGATCCCAAGTCTACAACCTTTGACTTATAAGGAGAATCAATCAATGTCAGTTCATTACTTACCCCTTTATGAAATACACATTTATATTTTCTAAAATCACATATATCGACAGTTATTCCATTTCTATTTATAAAAGAAAACAATTGGTTATACCCAGCCAGCTCAAACATTTCATCCAAATCTGTTCCCTGCATTGGCGCATCCCCCAAAATTATCATACCCTCTCCCTTCAAAGCGATCACAACATAGTCTAAAATCGCACGAACTAAGGAGGGGTGTGTAACCAAACATGTCAAGCTAGGATCCCCCCTATAAACTTTATTTTTATGAGATACCCAATTAGGCTTCAACAATACGGTCTGACCAGGCTTAATAACATTACCTAATGGGTTCCAATTACATTTTCCAAAATTCGCCTTATCATACCCCATACCATATAGCGTATTCCTCAGCATATCATATACATCATTAGGTATAAACGAAATCTCATCTTTTCCCCATGGATATTCTGGATACAATCGACTTGGATTATAAAAATCAGTTCCTTTTGGATAGTTATAAACACCACCGTTCTCTATATAAACGCAATTCATACTTGACACTTTATATTAAATTATTATCAAATCCTCTTGTCCTCCACATCCTTACGTACCTCCGAGAAAAAGTCACGAATCCGTTTTTCTAATTTGGAATGCTCATAATCACCAGCCATTTGAAAATTGCGCTCGGCAGTCTGACGATATTTAGCGTTATCACGTAAATGTATTAAGCACCGTACGATACCTTTAACATCTTTCTGGTCCACAACAAACTCAGGTTCCAATAGCTCAGGTATTCCTCCCGTATTAAAGCCAATGCAAGGCAGAGCCACACTCATCGCTTCCACAACCGAGCGAGGTAAACCTTCTTGTAAACTAGGTTGCAAATAAATGTCAGCATCCTTAAGTATTTTCATCACCTCTTTTGAAGTCTTAAGTCCCAAGAATATCACTTGATCCTCTACACCCAAACGTTTACAAAGAGTGCGGAGATAATCACCCTTGCCTCCTCCTATCAACCAATACCGATAATGAAGATCCCCTAAACTCTTCAGCCGGGCAATAGCACGAATCACAAACTCATGTCCCTTGTAGCGCACATCCACATGTGCCGTGGTAATCAACCGAACCTCATCCGTCTCCTTACGGCTTGATAACTTCCGCAGACGGCTCTCCAATGCCATAGGGTCAAACACACCAAAATTAGTGTCCGAACAACCCAAAGCTCTACCTTCTGTCGGATACCTACGCTGCAAAAACTCCTTTGTTACATAATGTACATAATCAGAATGCCGTACACTGTAACGAGTAGTAAGAAAACTGATTGGTGCCATCAAACGAGCTAACAGCCGATGATGATTATGGAGCGAATCCCATGGACAAGCCACTAAAAATGAAAGAAAAGGTATTTCATGTCGCCGTGCGATCCTCATCGCAGTATCTGCGTCGCCAGATGGCATATAGCCTACCACCAGATCCATGAAAGGAACTAAACGCTCCAGCAATTTTTGGTTGTAAACACTATTCTTCAACCATCCTCCAACACTTTTATTTATAGGCCGCAAGTATTCCACATGTCCCGGATCTACGAAGTCAATCTTTTGATTCAGATATATAGTACTAGCCATCTCATCCGAATATGAAAAAGATGCCGCAAGACGTAATTCTCCCAACACACTCATATTTTCAAGCGTCCCATACAAGGGGAAATCACAGTAACACCCGTCCTTCCGGATATCTATATATTGATTGGTTACAAGTAAAACTTTCATTGATATTTGATATTATAAAAAATAATTAAATAATTCGTAAGATACAATATCCACCAAATTAACATTCAGACAAAAAATTCATCTTCCTTGGCACAAGTATCTTAAAACATATAAAAAAAACACTCTCAAAATAAGACCTGTAGATATCATTATATTCCCAGGCAACGAATACATTAATGGCATCATTACTAATGCATGAAAAAACACAGATAGAAACCAATAATTAAGTGGATTATACACATTCAAATATCCATATTTCATACACATCCAAAATAATGTATAAACTATTCCTAGTAAAAACATGACAAAGAACATCCCATACAAAGAAAAGTCCTCTATCATATATTTGAAACCACTGTAAATATTCGATGTACCAACTGGATATCTAAAAAACTCATCATGATATGAATCTAAAGAGATATTAAAGCCAAATCTATTCAAAAAATCATATAAAGTACGAAACGTATATTCGCACCAACTATTCTCTGTCATCATACCCAATGGCCTGGATAGATACTCTGTCAAAAAAAGATCTAGCCCAATGATACTCGAACCTGTATAAGAACAAACAACCGAGACCAAATCCATCTCTTCTTCTCCAGATCTAACATAGCCCAACCCAAGAAACAAAAAGATTACTAAAAGAATATATTTCACTACTCTATATAAGTAAGGAACCAAACCTTTTATTTTTTCACATCTTACTACCTCCGTTTGCTTTATCATCATAAACACAATAGAAGCAACGCAAGTAGCTATTTGTAAATAAGCCGATCTTCCTCCAGACTGAAATAGATAAATCGGACATCCTATCAAAAAAGGCAAAAGCAATTTACCTTTTACAACTCCTTTAAAAAAACGATTATAACAATACACATAAAGAGAATAAAAAATAAGAGTATATGAAATATTTTCCAATAAGATCAAGCCAACATTTTTAGCAACAATATTATCCATTTTTTGATTAGAAACATCTACATAATAACTTCTCACCGCACCATAGGCTAGAACCGGATCATCTACACCAAACAAAGATGATATACTCATGAAGTGTTTATAGCTGAAATATAGAGTGACTACAATAAATACACACATCAGGAAAATATACTTATCTCGTATAAGAATACGTTGTCTATCTCTAAAAGCCACTCTTTTTCGACCACGAAAATATTGACGCACCAGTATTTCTCCAATATTGAAAGCCAAAATACCCACTAAAATCACGGCAACCGTATGTCCATGAATATCTCCACCCAACTCTTTTTCGAACATATATGCGATAAAAACGACCACAAAGAACGAAAAGGACAAAAGAAACGTAGGAGATATTATATCTCGCCTTGAAAAAAAGTAAGATATAATTATCAATAAAAACAGTAAAGCAGATAATAGCAACAACATATAAAAGCTTGTTTATTTCTGACCCAACTAAAAAACATCACTTTTCTATCAACTTAATATATTGATTTTTAAAATATTTTAAATCAAATAAAGACTCTGCAATCTCTCGACTTCGCTCCCCCATTCTCTTCTTTTTTGACTTCGGTAAATCTAAGAATCTCACGATACTTCGTGTTATATCATCTACATCATATGGATTAAATAATATACCGTTTTCTCCATCCTTAACCATTATAGAGTTATCGCTTACATCGCTTACAAGCATCGGCTTACCACAACAAATAGCCTCAGATATCGAATTAGAGAATCCCTCAAAAAGGGAAGGCTGACATATTACATCCTGCTCTCTCAGTATAGGTACAATCTCCCTAACTTGATCATTCAAGTAAACAACATCGCTTAAGCCCTCCTTTAGGATTATATCTTCGCACATAAGATAATACGGTTCAAATTCACCTGATCCATTCTTTTTCCTACCATACCAATTCACCACAAATCGCTTGTCCGTTAGCTCACGCACACATTTGATGGCTTTAGCAAATCGTTCGAAATTTTTCTGCTTATGATACCGGGCAAAAACTCCTATATTTATCATACTATCATCATACGTTTCATCCTTTGTTGGTGTAAAAACTTTCAGATCCGTATAATTGGTTATAGTTATAATTTTATTTTTTAAATCCGGCCTTTTAGCTATTATATACCTAGCTTGAGAATAACTATTCGGTACAATAAAAGAAGCACGCACATATAACCTACTAAAAAGCATATTCTCATATCTTCCGGGCTTATCCGTTGTCAAATTTCTCTCACTGGCTATCACCCTTATGCTTTTCCGAAACCAAAGAGAAAGCAATCCCAAAAAACTTGAACGTTGTCCGTATGTAATTACAACATCTGTATTAACCTTATTAAAATATATAATAGTTCGCAGGAACCTACAAATCATGCATCTACTCCTTCTATATCCTAAGCGTATCCTTTTTATAGAAGGATTTAAATAATAGTGATCATTTATATCACAAAAAGTCACAATGGTAATTTCATAATCGTTCACTAGCTCATTGGCTAGAGTCGCTAACTGACGCTCAGCCCCACCACCACTCATTGAGTCTATCAAAAAAGTTATTCTCTTCATTACAAATAGTTATATGTCTAATATTCGTCGGCAATAATTCAATGGCGAATGTGTTTCTATGTCAACTGACATTTTTTGAACAAGCCTGTCTCTCAACGACTCATCTTCTAACTTTTTAATCGCTTTTACCGCATCTGAGACTCCCCACATTGGCACAAGTATGCCATTTTGATTATTAACGATATAATTTCTTGTACAAGAGGTATCTGTTACGATAATAGGTCTTCTCAGTAAGGCTGCTTTAGTCAGCACGATCAAGCCATTAGCCTCGTCACGCTCCAACGGAAGATATAAAATAGCTGACTTGAACAGACTCGTGTAAAAAAAATCTTTTGAGGTATCAAAAAAAACTTTCACGTTATCAGGTATCTCCCATTCTTCCCTCCATATCTTTTTTGCCGCAATTACAGTAAAACTATAATCAGGTAACTGCTTAGCCACAAGAAGCAGCGTTTTGAAATCACGCGAGCATCCTCCGCAAAAAACGGATCGCTGCTCTACTCGTATTCGCACCAACTCTTCCTGAGTAGGCAAACCATTCCATTCATAAGAATCAGGCAACACAACAATCTTCCGAAGTGGCATATGATATTTCGCTCCATACCTTGTACGCTCCATCTCCGAATTGACCGCTATACAGTAGCCAAAGTGAAAGCGAGCGAAAAGGAACATTACTTGCCAAAAATATCTTTTCACCAACAAAGTATCTATAAGAATCAGATGCAATGCGATGATTTTCGCCTGACAACGCCGGAATGTCAGAAAATCTCTCAACAGAAAAAAGAATGAAGATTCCCAATTCCAGAAAATCACACGAGACTCTCCTGCATATCGCTTATGCGCTTTCCAGCCCAGCATAAAACGGGCAAAAGAATTTATAGCCTGTCCCCATACACCTCGTTTCTTGAACAAATCTGAGGAGGTTGCATGCTCATTGACCAAAATTTCCACCTCATACCCCAACCTGCGATATTCCTCTATCATCCAAAAATCAGGTTTCGACGTAAAAGACAATATCAATAGAATTTTTTTATTTGTAAACATCATAATTTTTTAATTTATTCTTAATTCTATACATAAAATCCACGATCCGCCTGCTAAAGGGAAAACGAAACGTGTAGAAAAATGCCCCCCGCCACCAGTCAATTCGATACTGCCCAAAATCTCTCCAAGTGATTTTCTTAATGATATACCGGTTGTTGTTATTCATACACCCGACTCGTCTCCCAACCAATGCTTTCAGATAATGAGCCGATGGCGAACCAGCAAATTTCCCTAATACATCCAAGGATCTAAGTAATACAGATTCTATTTGCTTATACAAGTAATTATTCATGAATAAATCCGCATATATCATCATCACCAACTCGTGTTTACGAACGAGCTCCAACGTCTCTGCAGGCACAACCTCTCGAGTAAACATTGGCCGTACCTTTCCTTCCTTCCACATATAGCAGATAGTACGAGCGGTGGGAGCTGCCGAAAAATATTGCTCAAATACATTTCTCAACTCTACTATATACTTCAATCTTTGACTTTTTAGCATCCGCTCTTTATAAAGTAAAGCTTGGTAACTCCCTGCCTCTGTGATATTTTTCCGGTCATCTGCCACCTCTAGATAATATCCAAAAGTCGGTGGATAACCTGCATCTTGTAAAATCGTATTGATCACTTGATGGCAATGGCGGGTACCCCGCACATCAACAATAGCTGTTGAAGCATTCTCGTCGGCCAGCCCTTTCTCTCCAAAATAGGCCAAGATCAATGCTCGTTGCTCATCATGATATGTTTGAAGAATCTTTATTGCCTCCTCGGAATGGAGTAAAACTTCAAAAGCTTCCCTAGCCCGGCCACACTGTCCAACCATAGGCAACGTATCGACCAACCGGTCACACACATCATCGCAAATAAACTCAGATAACACATCACGCAGACTACTTGTCACCGCAATCATCTGATAATATGTTTGAAAAAAACATTCAAGATTATCCGTTGTTACCTCCCGAATTCCCGGGAAATAAAGGGAAGCTCGAGAAACATATAAATAGTCTAGTTCCAATTTAGGAAATTGTTTCGACAACCTCTTTGCTATTACATGGAGGATATAGCCATCCCGCGCCAAAAAAAATATTCTGTTAATCCCTCTTTTACTGGCGTCTGATAAAATACTGAAAACAAAAGGGACATAAAGTGGAGCTATCAAATCTGACGCAAAATCATTCACGACATCGTCTTGTAATGATAGCCGAACAGCCTTAGAAATCGCAGCCATGTGCTGACTGACAAACAAACCGGGAAAAATATCAGGTCGCAATAAACAGCACTCATATACAGAGAATTTATGCTTTATCAATTCCACCCTAATTCCCCACTGCTGAGGCATTTTATAATCACTATGCCTATTATCACCACAATGATACCATCGAGAGAAAGTAAGCTGATTCTCGTCCGCTATCAATTTATAAAGATTTCCCGATCGTTTAGTAACCCCATAGGTAGAAGACACATAGAGCCGATCGCCTTCTTTCCAAAAACCATGTGTCACCAACAAATCTTTCAAGAAAGAAGCAGGAAGGTACATGTCTGAGATATAATAAATATTCTCTCCTCTATCATGTAAATAATTTATCCGTTCCCATATCGAACGAACAGAGCACAATTGTTCTCGCTCTACTTCCATTTCAATCTCCGCTATTGCCTCATTCGATAAAGATGTTAAGCCTTTAAACGAACAATATTGATAGATATCCATCAAAGAGACCTCCTCTTTATCAGACAAGTTCCGAGCAGTTTGTTCTCCCTTCACTCGTATCAAAGCAAAATCGGCAAGCATACTTTCGTCGCAATTCTCTCCTAAAGTACGATAAGCCAACAAGTCGAACACATTTTTTGGAAAACCACATGCTCTAACAAAACATGTATCAAATAAATCAAATGAATAAGTTACTGAATTCATCTTTCAAAAATATAATCGGTCGAGCAAAAAATCCAAATATCACTTTCAAGCTGTAATTATCAAAAGATTTAAATGCAATCTGTATCAAATTATCACCTATCCCTACTAATTCCTAATTAAGACAAAGCAAATAGATTTTACATCATAAAATTGAATTTCAAACAGATATATTCTCAACCGTTACAAATTTTTTGTAATAAAACGCCATACATATAAAATAAACACATAGCGGATTTGCAAATTTGAGCAAAGCGTAGCGAATTAGCTGAAATAGCGTTCGTTACGCTTTGTTTTTCTATTGGGTAGAGCCAACGGAATGCCACCTCGAAGCCAAACGGTGCAGAAGTTCAGTTACCACCTCATTACCCCCGTAACGGGTGAAGATTTCTTGCTAAAAGGTTCTTTTACTGCGTTTTGCGGCGATTTGCATAGCTGTCGGTAACTCACTATAAACTAATTTTGTAACCAAAAAAAGGAGTGAGTTATGCGAAGTACATTCAAGCTCTTATTTTACGTGAAGAAAGGCAGCGAGAAGCCTAACGGCAACCTGCCTCTGATGTGCCGCCTTACGGTGGACGGAGAGATTAAACAGTTCAGTTGCAAGATGGACGTTCCCCTGCGGTTGTGGGACGTGAAGAACAACCGTGCTTCGGGCAAGAGCGTCGAAGCGCAGAGAATCAACCTCGCGGTGGATAAAATCCGTGTAGAGGTAAACCGCCGCTACCAAGAACTGATGCAGACGGACGGGTATGTTACCGCCGCCAAGTTGAAAGACGCCTATCTTGGTATCGGCATCAAGCAGGAAACCTTGCTGAAACTGTTCGAGCAGCACAACGCCGAGTTCGCCAAGAAAGTCGGGCACAGCAGGGCGCAAGGGACATTCCGACGCTATCAGACGGTTTGCAGCCACATTCGGGAATTTCTGCCCCATACCTACAAGCGTGAGGATATTCCGCTAAAGGAACTCAACCTCACGTTCATCAACGACTTCGAGTATTTCCTGCGCACGGAGAAGAAATGCCGCACCAATACCGTGTGGGGCTACATGATTGTGTTGAAACACATCGTTTCCATAGCGAGGAACGACGGGCGTCTGCCGTTCAACCCCTTTGCAGGGTACATCAACTCTCCCGAAAGCGTGGATAGGGGCTACCTTACCCAAAAGGAGATACAGACGCTCATGGACGCACCGATGAAGAATACCTACCATGAACTTATACGGGACTTGTTCGTCTTTTCCGTGTTCACGGGTTTGGCGTACTCGGACGTGAAGAACCTCACCGCCGACCGCCTGCAAACATTCTTCGACGGCAACCTATGGATAATCACCCGACGGAAGAAAACCAATACAGAATCGAATATTCGCCTTTTGGACGTTCCCAAACGTATCATCGAGAAATACAAGGGACTTGCAAGGGACGGTCATGTTTTTCCCGTTCCGAGCAACGGCAGTTGCAACAAGATACTCAAAGATATAGGCAGACAATGCGGCTTCAAGGTGCGGCTAACCTATCATGTAGCCCGCCACACGAACGCCACGACCGTACTTCTGTCGCACGGCGTACCCATCGAAACGGTGAGCCGCCTATTGGGGCACACGAACATCAAGACCACGCAGATATACGCCAAAATCACCGCCCAGAAGATAAGCCAAGACATGGAAACCTTGTCGCACAAGTTAGAGGAGATGGAGAAGAACATCTGCCGAGCCATTTAGTCACCTTAAAACAGCATACCGATGAAAGAAGAAAGGAACATCATCACGATAGATGAATACGGCAATATCTCCCTGCCGACCGACATAGGCGCAACCGCCATGACCGAGTGGGAAATCTGCGAATTGTTCGGGGTTATCGCCCCGACGGTTCGGGCAGGGATAAAGGCACTCTGCAAGAGCGGGGTATTGAAAGAGTACGGCATCAAACGCCTTGTCTGTCTATCGGACAGAAGCAGCATAGAGGTTTACGACCTCGAAACGATAACCGCCCTCGCTTTCCGTGTCGAATCGTTCGGGGCGGCGAAAGTCCGCAAAGTGTTGTTGGAGCAGATAACGCACCGGCGAAAAGAGAAAACAACGGTTATCGTGTCTGTCGTTGCCGACACCGAGCCGAGCCGCCGATGGATGGCGTAACGGTCTGTCGGTCGGGGTATCAGTTCGTAATACGGTCATACATTCATACGGTCATACCGTCGCACGGACGGAAAGGGGCTGTTTCCCGACCGCAGGAAAGCGGAGCAGTCATTCCCGTTTACAAAGGCGAAGCAAGCACGGGGCTTTCCGTCGGATGCAAGGTCGGGCGGCTACGCCGTTAGGGGAACAATCTCCACCCTCATGCTTCGGGTAGTATTCTTCCCCTAAACCTTGCATCCGACCGCCCCGTGCAAAGAAGCCTTTGAAAACGGAAACGACCGCCCCGCCGCCCACCACCGACCGAAAGGGGAAATAATAAGGTGGGGTTATACGGGTAAGCAGGCGGCAGGGAGAGCCACCACAGAAAGACCGCCGGCACGCCGCAGGGTATTTACGGAGAAAATACCGTAGCTTATTAGGGAATTTTCCGAGCCGCAATACTCCGTATCGCTGAAAATTCCCCAATAAGGCAAGGGGCAAGCCCCTCTGCACACCCCGTCGGGGACGGCTATTTGCCGCCCCCGAAGATACGAAGAATCATTGTTTCACAAGCTAAAAAAGAAAGGAATATATGGGTTTCGTAGTATTGCACATGGAAAAGGCGCACGGTTCCGACAGCGGAACGACCGCCCACATCGAGCGCTTCATCATCCCGAAGAACGCAGACCCCACACGCACGCACCTCAACCGAAAACTCGTTGCCTACCCCGACGGGATAAAAGACCGTTCGGCGGCTATTCAGAAAAGATTGGAAGAAGCAGGACTGACACGCAAAATCGGAAACAACCAAGTACGGGCAATCCGCATCAACGTGTCGGGAACACACGAGGACATGGAACGCATCGAAAGGGAGGGGCGTTTGGACGAGTGGTGCGCCGACAATATGAAATACTTCGCTGACACGTTCGGAAAGGAGAACATCGTGGCGGCGCACCTGCATCGGGACGAGGAAACGCCGCACATACACGTCACGCTCGTCCCCATCGTCAAGGGAGAGCGCAAGCGCAGGAAAAGGGAGGAGCAGGCGAAGAAGCGATACCGCAAGAAGCCGACCGACACCGTAAGGCTGTGCGCCGACGATATTATGACACGTCTAAGGCTGAAATCCTATCAAGACACCTACGCCGTGGCGATGGCGAAATACGGACTGCAAAGAGGCATAGACGGCTCGAAGGCACGGCACAAGTCCACGCAGCAGTATTACAATGAAACGAAGAAACTCGCCGACAGCCTCAAAGCGGAGGTAGTGGATTTGCAGCGTCAGAAAGAAACGGCGCGGGAGGAACTCAAACGGGCGAAAAAAGAGATACAGACCGAGAAGCTGAAAGGGGCGGCGACCACCGCAGCCGCCAACATCGCCGAGAGTGTCGGTTCTCTTTTCGGCAGCAACAAGGTCAAGACGTTGGAGAGGGAGAATACCGCCCTGCATAGGGAGGTAGCCACCCACGGGGAAGCTATCGAAGCCCTGCAAGATAGAATACAGACCATGCAGACCGACCACAGCCGACAAATGGCGGAGATACAGCAGAAACACCGCAAGGAGATAGCGGACAAGGAAGCAAGGCACAAGCAGGAAATATCGTTTCTGAAAACGGTAATCGCAAGGGCGGCGGCATGGTTTCCCTATTTCCGTGAAATGCTCCGTATCGAAAACCTCTGCCGCCTTGTCGGGTTCAGCGACGGGCAGACGGCAACGCTCGTCAAGGGGAAGCCGTTGGAATACGCAGGGGAACTCTACTCGGAGGAACACAGACGGAAATTCAAGACCGAAAAGGCAGGGGTTCAAGTGATGAAAGACCCCACGGACGGGACGAAATTAGTTCTTGCCATCGACCGAAAGCCCATTGCCGAGTGGTTCAAGGAGCAATTCGACAAGCTAAGGCAGAATATACACCGACCCATGCAGCCGCAAAGGAAAGGCAGGGGAATGAAGTTGTAGAAATATTAGGGATGGGGTTGCCCTTATCCCTAATATCTTACAGTTATAATTCGTTATATTGCATACTATACATATCAAAACCGTCAGCCCAATAATTTCGTTTGATTTCATTCAGTGTAAATCCTTGCTTCTCATAAAACTTATATGCTAATTGCGAGGTTCGGACTGTTATTTTTTTGATACCGGGAATAGCTTTTAAAACTTCAATTCTATACATTAAAAGCTTTCTACCCAATGATTTGCCTTGATAGTCTGGATGTATAATATCCCAACTTATTTTTCCAATGGTTCTTTTTTCTGCAAAATTTATCCCACCGCATCCGACCACTTTCCCATCAACGAGCAAGACATAATAAAGCTCTATTTCTTTATCCAAATAATTGCTCAAATCATTGGTTTCCTCCTCTGCAAAAAAATCGGGTGTATTTAATTTGATTAAATTCATGACAGCTTCTTTATCTGTCGTCAAATATTCTCTAACTACAATTGAATTATCTTGTATCATAGGACTTTCATTTGATTTCGGAAAGCAAAGATAGCCAATTTAGAGGCTAATAAGAAATCAAAATATTGCTTATTGAAAAAAATAGTATTACCTTTGCATTTAGAAAGAGTTATTTGACAGCATAGCAACGCAAAACGCTGAAATTTGCACGGTTGCTAAATCGTTACCTCTATTTCTCAAATAATTCGCTAAAAGTTTATTCTTCAATCGGTTAAGTCAAACCGATAAAAATCTAAAATAAATAATTGAGCTTACTACGCAAGTCAGTAATGCTCCATTCATATCCCATAAATACACCAAGAGACTAAATCCAAAAATCTTAAACGTACCACAAACAAAACTAGCATTTTTTATAAATTTACCTTCTCCATGAGATCCTAGATATCTGTTCAACATATCACCAACCCCATGTACACAATATCCTATCGCAAGCCACGAAGCATAAACACCAACTTGAGAATAGCTATCAGAGTATAAGAATTTGACAATAGGATGAATCAAAAGGATAAACGCTATACAACTCAGAATGGTCATTAATAAAGTCATCTTCAATACTTTATCTGGAATCCTAGATTGATGAGCAAACTCTTTAAAATACGTCGTTCCTATAATTGCAGGAAGCATAGACAAAGGACCTGTTACTGTTAATGCTAACGTGTAAAAACCAACATTGGTGTTGTCTTCGTTGAACATTCCCAAAGTAATGCCAGCGATATAGTTTGTTGCCACCATCACCAGCGAGCCATAATATAGCTGGATTCCATAATTTTTATTCTCTTCGTGCAGTTGTACAAATGTTGACCTTAAACCTTTAAAAGAGGGTTTAGTACTAATGATGACAATTACAGCGACAAGCGAATTAATTCCCCATTGTAATAATATCATTTTTGTGGACGTAGCTCCATAGGATGAGTAAATGATAAAACCTAAAGGAACATATAAGAGTACAGGAAGCAATGTGTTTATTGATATGCGCACTATATGATTATCCCCTTGTGCCGTAGTGTTTATATAATCATTAAAAAGAGGATATAGACAAACCGGCAATGAAACAAGAAACAAATATGCTAGCCGTGGATGAGTAATATGAAAGAAATAATTACAACCTGTTGCTATCAAAAGTATAATACTTGCAAAAATAAGGATTATTACCATACATCCTCTTATCTTCTTACTATTTTTCTCCTCACATGACAAAGCCAGTAGCCTACTACCTGACCTAGAATATCCAAATAACAACAATGATGCTATCAAGTTGATAATGTTCTGTACGTATCTCACATCCCCATAATCTATTGGGTCAAGGAATCTTGTATTAATAACAGAAGACAAGACTCCTAGCAATGTGCCTAATAATGTGGATGCATACAAGATAACGACTTGCTTGTTTTGCTTCGAAAGAGTATGATAGCTAAACATTATATCAGCTTTTTAAATCGGTACTTAAAGTATGCGACTTGCCCTACGAAATGTGCCTCTCTCAATCCTTTCCATCATTTTTGTGGGAACACTCGCTACTATACTATCGCCTAGAATATCATGAGTAGTAACTGCATTAGAAGCTACAAGAACAGATCACCGACAATTGGTGCCTGTTGATAGGATAGCATGATGCATCACCGATATTTACATTTTCACTTTCCGTTCCCTATTTCGCTTAATCAACCAATTCAAGCCAAAAGGCAGTAAACACTCAACAAGTTTATCACTAATTGAAAATCAATCACATAACAATTGAGCGGGTTTATTTTTCATGTTTAATTTGATCGTTTGAAGGGCTTTTACCCAGAAATAGACTTTCATAGTCCTTATTCCCTTCCAGTAACTGATGAAAAGCATGCGAGAGATAATCCATTGGAGACAAATTATTCAGTTTAGCCATTTCTATCAGAGTGTAATAAGTCGTAGCGACCATCATGTCGATAGTTGAGTAATTTCCCCCCATCCATTGATCATATAGTTCAACGCAGTGTTCATCATTTCACCTAAATGGATTCTTTTGTCTTTTAGCATCCGGCATGCCCTACCTAGTATCTTGTTTATCTCGGTGACATCTGCATGATTGCGTCTTTCTCTTATTTGTTCATTTGAATTTGGCTCTTACGTGACACCAACATAGACAATCTCTCCACCAAGGAGCGGTCCCCCGGTAGTCTATCACGGATAGGCTGTCCCGATCAACAATCTCTACCGGTACTTGCACCCGGTCTTGTTTATACCAACGTTCAATATGAGAATAAACGATGCCATTCATCTTATTTTTGACAATGACTAATAGCTATTGAGTGCTTACGAATGGCTCTACCTACGGTCTAAGCGGACAGATGTGAAAAACGCTTCCAATCACGATCTCAAAGCAGTGATAAGATAATCAAAATCTGGAAATGTAACTTTTAGCGTTTGCGTATCAAGCTTGGGAAACACCTTGACAAAATCTCTTACTTTGTGGTATTCTTTTCCATTTTCATTATAAATCCGAGACAATAGATCGCTCGGAAATCAAAGCTCCTCGTTTAAGGTTGCAAAAAACGGCCAACAAACAGAGATAGCGCAACGTTCCATCACTTATGTTGGAGACATGAAGGAACGCTCAAGCCCAGTCCCATCAAGCAGCAATTCTAAGTTATTGCCTATTACATTAAAGTCGAATCCTTTCACCATCGGATTGATCGGCACAAACGAACTCATTGCCTATCCCTCAGCTCGTTTAATAAATCATTTAAAATATAATCGTCACTCATCAAATGAAGTCCATACTTGCTATCATGCAACATAGAACAAGTACGCGTATCATAGAAGATGGCAAGCGCACGCTCCGGGGATATTTGCAAACGCTCCGCTAGTCGCATAATAATCCGGGCGACCTTTCTCCAAAGCACTTGCTCTCTCATACCGGCCTCCCTTCTCGTATATCATTAAGCCGCTCGCTATCAACAAAACGTAAATACTTATCGAGCAACGACTGACTCAATATACATATTTGATTATTAGGTGAGGTATATCGCAATTTACCCAATGCTTGATCAACCGTGATGATACAGAACAATCATAACTCACCTCCTCTCTCACCTCCGGATGCGGCGGCTTCCCAGTTTCGCAAGGCCTCCACGACATCCTCCGCTACATGCCTCAGACTTTGGGTGTGCATGACATCATAACAATCCAACAGCAAGCGACGCACCAATCCTACCTTCTCCAAACGCCTACGCATTTCCATTGGAGAGATACGCATCTCCTTGGCGGAGGCTTCTATGGCCATCACCGCAAAATGGATCTTATCTACTATTTCCGCTTGTCGAGTATCCATGAGTCTTATATTTATCCTTCTTTATCTACAAAGATAATCACATTTACGATTTCCCCACACCTATCCCGATAATAATTCTTCACCTATCGCAGTTGTTCGCTCTCTTTCCGTTCCCGATTACGCTTAATCAGCCCATTCAAGCCTACATGCAATATACTCCAGCAAAAGAGGTTCAAGAAAAACAAATAGGTTATATCCACACGCCATGCCAACGAGCTATTAAGCAGGATAAAGAAAGCGGAAATCGCGATGATACAAACCATCACCACCCGCACCCGCATCCCCGTGCGCAACAACTTATGATGAAAGTGATTCTTATCCGGCAAGAACGGGTTCTTGTGCTCACGCAGGCGATGCAAGACCACACGGATCACGTCCAGCAGCGGGACCAGCACCGTAGAGAAAGCGATTACCATGTACGGATTGGACAATGTCGGAGAGACCTCGTTCGTCACGCTCATGTGGATGATCAAGAAACTGATCACGTAGCCCAGCGTAAGGCTGCCGGCATCCCCCATGAAAAGCTTATGTCCACGGTTGGCGTTACCGAACACGTTGTAGCACCAAAAGGGCATAAGGATACCCAGCGTACAGATCGCCAACAAGGCGTAAACATACTGCCCACGAAGAAAGAATATCACGCTCAAGACCGACAAGGCGATACAACACAGGCCCGAGGCCAAGCCGTCGATACCATCAATCAAGTTAATGGCATTTGTTATATATACCACGATAAACACCGTGAACGGCACCCCTACCCAAACCGGCACCGAGTAAATACCGAACAAGCCACCAAACGAGTCGAACCAGTTGCCTGACAGTACCAACAGAAACGCAGCGGCGATTTGCACGGCGAACTTATAGCGGTAGCCTACACCGACCAGATCGTCGCAAACACCCACCAGATAAAGCAGCGTCATGCCCACGAACAGGAACAGGTACTCATAAAGCATATTGAATGACAAGCTCAAGGTGTCCATATCCCAAAAGTACAGACGAAAACCGATCACCAAGAACATCGACATCAGGATCACCGGAAAAAAGGACAGCCCACCCAGACGGGGAACCGGCATCGTATGCACCTTACGGGCGTCCGGGACATCATAGAGCCGTTTCTTATGGGAAATCACCAAGATCCTCGGGATGATCACCATGCCGAGCGATACGGCAAACAGGAAACCGAATAATAGAAACAAAGATGTTTGCATGATCCTAACGTATAAGATTAATTCTTACTTCCACCCATCTTCCCCCGCATGTAAGCGATATACCGCTCCACGGCTTCATGGGCCAGCTGGCGGAACCGATCCTCGTCATCCAGATGTTCCCAAAGGAGATCCAACAGACGGACATAGATGCTGAAATGCATGTCTATACCTTTTTTAAAGCGTTATAGGTACTGCCGCCCATACCTCCGGTTACGCAGACGATGGATTTGGTCAGCTTGGTGACTTTCAGCAGCGTGTCGATGTAATCACCCAGACGGGGAAAGAATTGTTGTCGGTACATATGTGATAATCGTATTAATTTCTCTGAAATCCGTACGTGTGGGGATACGGCAGTCCCGATACCTCCCGGTCGTGCCACGACCGGTAATCTTCCGCAGGGAAAACGGGGACGGTCAATCGCTTATAATCCGGCTCGTCGATCCGCAAGATATGCTTGCGGGCGTACGAACGCAGCGAGCGATCCGTTACGGACACCATCACGACCGGAAACGGATACCCGAACAGGCGCATCGGCGTGGTCTCGCTGTCCGGGAACGCACGACGCAACTGATAGGCCGAACGCTCGAAGGCGACCCAGTAAGGCCCCGTACAATACAAGTGCATGGAGGTATGGTTCGCACGCTCGCGCCCCATGATCTCGCGCAAATGGTCGTTCAGCAACGCCACCAAACGAACGCCGGAAGGAAGGGTAGACATCAAATTTGAATTATGAATTTTGGATTATGATTTAAACTGTCAACTGCCACTTCTCAACTGTCAACTGATTCGTGGCCCAGCCATCTATCATAGTCGCCCAGCCGGCGGATCAAGGATAATTTGCTTTTCTTAGGCGAGGGATCGACTTGCCAAGGATCCACTAGCTCGTGTGCCATGCGACGGTAGAGAGCGTTATCCGTACAGCCGTACAAGGTGACCAGCAACAGGGCACGGGATTGCGGTGCTTTCACGACAGGCAATAAGCCGCGCATCGTGTCGTGCAAGCGAACGAAAGCCTCCTCATCGCCCGACAGCTTATAGGTCGGGAGGAGCAACGCGCACAGCTTGCAGCGCATCACGTCTGTCTCCGCACGCAAAGAGGCATATCCCCGCAGTACCTCGCCGGCCAATCGTCGATCCTCCTCGCAGACACTGCCGGAAGCATGGTAACGTCCCAAGGCCTCGTGCAGGCCCTCCGACAGGCGGTCGTTGTCCAGATGGGTATAAACGTGCTTGCTCTTCGCATTCAACTCGATCAACTCGTACTCACCCGCCTTCACCTCGAACAAGGGTACCCACATGCAATCCAGTATGCGCGCCATCACCTCCTTATGACCGCCGCCCGGCTGGATCACCACCTCGGCCTCCATCCCGGTAAAATAACCGGACGTGATGCGTACCCGATCCCCCTTCAACAAGCGGGTGCTCTCCGGCACGTACACCGGGAGCTCGTTGGAGTAAGCCTCCGCCACCCAGCGCAAATTCGCCATCTCCTGATCCAAGAGGTGCGGGAAATAGGTCGTACTCCCGGAAGAGACACGGGGAAGGAAATTATACAAGGGGAGTGCCTGCTTCATGCGGAAGATTTCCTCTACCGAAGAACGGATAAACACGTAGTTGAACAGCAAAGGTCGCCTCGTGTTGACCAGCTTGCCACCCACCTTTCGCACCTCCACGTACGAGGGGGCGAAATACTCGAAAAGAGTCTCTCCCCGACGTTCCCGCCGGGAAAGCTCCACGTCCAAACCTTTGGAGGGACTGATCCGGTCACGTCGTCCACCCGCGGCGGTAGGAAGCGTGAGCACGTACCAGCGCACGGCTTTCAAGTCATGACGCTTGCCGGCCTGCGTCAGGCCCCCCTTCGGGCGATCGTTTCTCAAAATACGCGTCGGCATGATTCTCTTTTCCCTAAGATATACGAGGAGTTCCCCTCTGATTAAACGACAATTCAAAGCCCTGCCAAGCGTACCCTATTTACGCCTAACACACAGCACTTTAAGTTTTCAAATATGGCATTTCTGAAAATTACCATACCTAGTGAATATTTAGCTACTCGGGAAGTAGCGTATTCTTTCATGCCGCGAATATAGTAAAAAATAACTAAAAACAAGCGAATAGATCCGCTTGTTTACTCATTGTAGGCGTTTGATCCTCTCTATTCTTTGATTTTCCCGTTTTATCCTAAACGTATAGACATGGTGATGCGGGTGAAATGACCTCTTGTTCCCGGTATCATTCCACCATGCCTCATAACCTGTGTGTATTCCTGTAGAGACGGGGCGTGCCCCGTCTCATCTCCTCAAAATGGTATTTAAATACCGTCAGACGATGGGAGACGGAGCACGCTCCGTCTCTACAGCTGGGTAATTTTCCCCTCCTTTTACGCTACTTCCCGAGTAGCCAATCTCTTACCCCACCTCGGATACCGGTTTATACACGCTCTCGAAGCAAGCCCGGTTCACCGCCGACAGACGTTCCAAGGAAAAGCTCTTCAAGTAAATTTGCGTGGTCTTGATAGACGTATGCCCCAACAGCTCGCTGATCATCTCGATCGGTACGTCCCGTTCCTTCAAGGTCGTGGCGAAAGAGTGACGGATCGTGTACGAGGTGACCGGCTCACCCACACCACAAGTCTCCGCCAGCGACCTCAAGTCGCGGTTAAAGCGCAGCAAGGCGCCGTTGTATTCCGCATAGGCCGCCTCACCCGTTTTCTTTCCGCTCAGAAACGGGAACAGGTAAGGCGAGTCCTTGTCCGTGCAAACCGCCAACTCATCCAACAAGAGCCGTACATCGGCCGGGATCTCCACCCGGATGAAAGACCCGCTCTTCTGACGGTGGTACGACAAGACCCCGTCCTTGACATTCTCTTTCCGCAAATGGGCGAAATCCACGAACGCCATCCCGCTGAACGAGAACATCAGGCAAAAACACAGCTGGGTTCTCCGCATCTCCGGCTCAACTCTCGGAGTCCCCATCAACGAGCGCAAGCTATCCAGAGGCAACGCCTTCTTCCGCTTGCTCTCCACGCCAGTAAACACCCCCTTGAACAGATTCGGGATATACGAAACCTCGCCAGCCTCCACCGCCAAGTTATAGATATGCCGGATTCGCCGCATATAGGTGGACACCGTATTGCGCATACAGCCCCGCTTCGACAGCCATGCCTGATAAAGCAAGAGCCTCTCTTTGTCTATATAGGCATAAGGGATTTCCTCCATCCCGCAAAAACACTTGAACGAGCGTAAAGCGTCCAGATAACTCTTCGCCGTGGAATAACGCCCCACCTCACGAAGGTGGGCTATATAAGCCAACATACCCCCCACCACGTCTTCTTTTTTCATATAAATCCTCCTTAAATCCTTGTTTATTCTGTTATCTTTTATTTAATCATGTCAACACCATTAACATTGGGACGAACAGTTCGTCCCGCACTTTATTTTATTAATCCGACCTTCACCGCCGTTAATCTTAAGAAAAAGAATACATGAAAAATGAATTTAAAATGTCCCTTTTCGCAGCCCCGATCTCACCGGTCAAAGATAGCCTAACGGGACGAGTATCACGACCGGCTACCGTATATCCCAGTCGAGAAGTCACCTTACAGGAGGTGGCCCGACTCATCACCGGCGATCCGGCCCTCGAACGCCTCACCCGGCAGCTCCGCCTCCCGCTTGAGACGGGTGACAAGGAACGATTCAGCGAGCTGAAACGGCAAACGCTACCGTATGTCACGCCTTGCGGGACTTTCTCCTACCGGAAAAGCGATCGGCTCCTAGCCCCGAGCGGATTGGTAGTAGTGGATGTAGACGGATTGGACTCTACCGCGGAGGCGGAAGCTCTCCGAAGACAGCTGTTCGACGATGCCTACCTATGCCCCGCTCTCTGCTTCATCAGCCCGAGCGAACGAGGCGTAAAGGCTTTCGTCCCCTATCCGGAACATCCCGGAAACGAGACACCCGCCTATATCTCCGAGCATATCCTAGGCGTGATGAACTACGTGGAATATGTGTATGGTGACGGAGAGACGCGAGGCTCCCAGAAAGTAGACCCGAGCGGCAAAGACATCGTCCGCTCCTGTTTCCTATGTCATGATCCCAACGCGCTCTTCAGGATTTGAAATCATAACTCATAAATCATAAATTACATGTCAGACAGTTTATCCCGCTTAGTAGAAGCGGTTCGTTCGGCGGGTGTAGATATCGCCCCCGGATATTGTGAATACGTACGCTTGGCGTTTGCCATCGCCAACGATTGCGGCGAGGCAGGACGAGAAGGTTTCATCGCCCTGTGTTCCCTATCGGTGAAGTTTAACCGGGAGAAGGCCGAACGACTTTTCTCCAACTCCTTGAAAAAGGGAGACCACAGGATACACCTCGGTACGGCCTTCCACTTGGCCGAACTGGCGGGCGTACGCTTGGAGCCTCCAAGCCGCCCCCGCGATACGCACGCAAGTAATGCAAGTAATGCAAATAATGCAGCACCTGTTTCCCACACACGTGCGTGCGATAATAATGTAGAGACCGAGATCGAGGAGCAGGTCGATCCGTTCACCCACCTGCCCTTCTTCCCCGAGGGGCATGAGTGGCCCCGGATGTTGCGGCAGATCATGGCGTTCGGACAGAGCCGGGAGCAACGGGATGTACTCCTTCTGGGCGGGCTCACCACCTTGGGTGCCTCGCTCGCCCAGACGCTGCGGTTCCTATATGGAGGCAAATGGTTCTTCTCCAGTTTGCAAACCTTCATCGTCGCTCCCCCCGCCTCCGGAAAAGGCGTGCTCGCGTGGACACGAATGCTCGTGCAACCGATCCACGACGAGATCCGGGCGACCGTGGCGGAGGAGATGAAAAGGTATAAGAAAGAGATGACCTCCTTCAATTCCTTGGGACGGGAAAAGGCGAAAGCCGAGGAGCCGGAAATGCCCCTCAACCGTATGTTTATATTCTCCGGCAACAACACCGGTACCGGTATCTTGCAGAATATCATCGACTCGGGCGGCGTGGGGATCATCTGCGAGACCGAGGCGGACATGGTCAGCAACTCCATCGCCTCGGATTATGGCCATTGGAGCGAGGTGATCCGCTGCTCGTTCGATCACGACCCGCTCAGTTACAACCGGCGGACAGACCGGGAGTATCGGGAGTTGTCGCACTCCCACCTGTCGGTATTGATAAGCGGGACGCCCGGGCAGGTAAAGCCGCTGATCCCTTCCAGCGAGAACGGATTGTTCTCCCGGCAAATGTTCTATTATATGCCCCGTGTACTTCACTGGATCAACCAGTTCAGCCTACAGCGGACCGACACGTCGCTGGAGTTCCAGAAATTGGGCAAGGACTGGATCGCTCACTTGAGAGAGATCCAGAAACTGGGGGTGATCTCGCTTCGCTTGACCGACGCGCAAATCGTCTCCTTCAACGAGGTGTTCCAAACCTTGTTCGAGCGCTCCCGGAAGGGCACCGGCAACGAGATGAACAGCTCCGTCGTACGGATGGCCATCAATATCGGACGTATCCTATCGATCGTCGCCCTATTGCGAATAACAGGGGAATGCGAGGAGGCGGGAGACTTCGCCGCCAGCCTGCGCAAGTCGCCCCGGCTCACGCCAGACCCGCAGACCTGCTCCGACAACATCAAGGACGGGATCATCACCCGCTGGGATCTCTCCATCCAAGAGGATGATTTCCAAGCGGTCCTTTCCTTGGTCGAGCCTATGTACCTACACGCCGTACACATACTCTCGTTCCTTCCCGCCAACGAGGTGAAGAACCGGGGCATGGCCGACCAAGAACGTCTCTTCATCACCTTAGATACGGATTTCACCTATCAATCCCTCTTGGAAGAAGCCGAGAAGCTGAAGATACCCAAAAACACCGCATGCAGTTGCTTGCAACGTTGGCAGAAACAGGGAATCGTCCGAAAGGGAGAAAAACGAGGGGATTATAAGAAAACATAATCCCTCTTCCTCCTCTTCTTTTAAGTATGTACGCACGTGTGTGGGAAAACAGGTACTGCATTACTTGCATTATTTGCATTACTCGCACGCCCCACACGTACACCGGCATCGCCTCACGCCTACGCCCGTACAGGGCCACGGCGATATACGTGTGGGCTAACGTCAATATACGCATGAAGCGATGCCGATATACGCATGCGAAAGCGAACGTGGAAGACCCTCGTTCAAGGACGGCCCAAATAGCGAAAGATCAGTTCCACTTGCAGGGAGGTGAAAATCCGCTGCCGGTTTTGGTAACCTGTCTCGTCCAGCTCATCGCTGAGCTTCTGATGATGTCGGACCCATCCCGCCAAGCGGTTGAGAGCGGAACTCGGACTGATATCGGGAGCATAGGCCATGGCCAACTCCCGTTTGCTATAAGGGCGCACCGGCCACTCATCCAGATATTCGTTGTTTGTTTGCATAAAATAGGTGTTTTTTCAATTCATTTACAGGAATAAAGATACTGAAAAAGTACGAATCCGGCAACGATCCGATCCACTAATATTCATCTTTTATCACCTTATTCCCCTCGATTTCACACCGCCTCTACGAGACTCATTCCGGAGGAAACCGGAAGTCGTACATTCGTAATCGAAAACAGATCGATCCCATTTTCAATTATCAATTATCAATTTTTAATTATTAAAACTATGGCATTAAATTACAGTGTGGCCCTTCGGCCCAACCCCTTGAAGAAAGACGAGCCGGCGAAAGCGTACGCCACGGCACAGGTCAATGGAGAGCTGTCGCTCAAGCAACTGAGTCGCCGGGTATCCATGCAAACCACCGTCAGCCGTGCGGACGTGGTAGCGGTATTGATCTCCACCGTCGAGAACCTGCTCGATGCCCTCCAAGAGGGAAAGCAGGTGGATTTCGGCGAGTTAGGCAAATTCCGTCTACAGATACTCAACGAGGGGGCGGAGAGTCTTGAGAAATTCACATCTACAAACATCACCGGTGTCAACATCCAGTATATACCGGGTGAGGACCTGAAGAACATCTTCGCCGGACTGGAGTTCCAGCCGGTGGCCAGTCGCAAGGCTCAGCAAGCCGTGCTTCGTGCGGAGAAGGCCGGGGAGACCTCTGTCGATATCAGCAAGAAGCCCGCTTCCGGAGGGGACGACTCGGAATCGCCTGACGAGATCTAGCGTGTCACTTTTGGCTTGCACCCAATCGGTATGTCACTTTTGGCTTGACCCAAAAGTAACCAAAAGGTCAAGGCTGACGCTGACGGGCTACTTCGAGACCTGCGCTCGCTGTCGCATCCCAACTCGCTACGCTCAAACAGGGATGCTCCGGGCGCTCGCTACGGTCTCTCCGCTTCACGCCCGTCCGCTGAGGCCGTCCTAAGGAAAGCGTCGCTTTCCTCTTATATCGTCCGTGATATCATTATTCACTATTAATTATTAATTATCATGAAGAAGTCTGTTTGGAGTACCATTCTCAAAGTGATCATCGCTGTTGCTACCGCCATCGCAGGGGCCTTCGGCCTGCAAGCTTGCCAATTGTTTTAGCAAGCCTCCCCCACCCGTTCCCACTCCCTAAAGAAGACAACCTCCCCAAAAGAGGACACCCTCTACCCAGAAGGACAGTCTTTCTCAAG
Organism: Parabacteroides sp. 20_3; assembly: GCF_964238835.1. Taxonomy (NCBI): domain Bacteria; kingdom Pseudomonadati; phylum Bacteroidota; class Bacteroidia; order Bacteroidales; family Tannerellaceae; genus Parabacteroides; species Parabacteroides sp. 20_3. The sequence continues at coordinate 170,473 of NZ_CAXSNO010000006.1, forward strand.
GGGCCGGCCTCTCCTCAAAGAGCCGGGAACGGCTCTCCATCTGGCCTTAGCGGGCGGGCGTAAAGCGAGGCGGCCGAAGTGAGCGACAGGAGCGTCCCTGTTTGAGCGAAGCGAGTTGGGACGCGACAGCGAGCGAAGGCCGACGAGTAGCCCGTCCGCTAAGGCCTTGAACTTTTGGTTACTTTTCTTTCAAGAGAAAAGTAACACACAAACTAAAAAAAGAATAAAAATGAAACAATATTGCTTTTACCAGAATTACAGGGAGGTTCGCCTCCTTGTAATTCATTGCAGCGCAACACGCTACGACCGGGATTTTCCCGTGGAAGCGCTTCGAGGCGCACATAAGGATCGTGGGTTCGCCGACATCGGCTATCATTACTATATCACCCGGGATGGCGAGCTGCACCGCTGCCGGCCGGAGAACCAGATCGGGGCACACGCCTCGGGCTGGAACGATCACAGTCTGGGTATTTGCTACGAGGGCGGATTGGATGAGCGAGGACTTCCCGCGGATACCCGGACGTATGCCCAGCGTTGTACCCTGCTCGATCTCTTGCGGCAGCTACGCCGTGATTACCCGTCGGCACGTATCTTAGGACATTATCAACTCAGCACCAACATTCGCAAGGCTTGCCCCTGCTTCGACGCGGAGAAAGAATATGCGGAATTGTATTAGGCTTCGTGATATTTGAATAGGCAACAGATTTTTTCGTATGTTTGCGGACAATATAGAAAATAAACAAAAAGATACGACATGAACTATTACGAACTTAGTTTCACATACACCTCCCCTATCGAGAAAGAGATTATCAATGACGTGCTGGCCGCCGAGTTGGGGGAAATCGGTTTTGAGAGCTTTACGGAAAGCGAGAAGGGTTTGCTGGGATATATATCCGAGGCTTTATACGACAAAAAGACATTGGATGATAAACTGGCCGACTTTCCGCTAGAGAATACCCGGATCGATTACACCTCCAAATGGGTAGAAAGCAAGGATTGGAATGAGGAGTGGGAGAAGAATTATTTCAAACCCATCCGGATCGGAAACGAGTGCATTATCCGTGCCTCCTTCCACGAGGCGGAGCCCGGCTATACATATAATATAATAATAGACCCGAAAATGGCTTTCGGCACCGGCAATCACGAAACGACTTATTTGATGATAAGCGAGATGCTGAAACTAGACCTAGAAGGCAAGGAGCTACTGGATATGGGATGCGGCACAGCCGTGCTGGCCATCTTGGCCCGGCTGAAAGGGGCGAAACGGGTAGCGGCCATCGACATCGACGAATGGGCTTATAACAACGCCCTAGAGAATATCCGCCTGAATCATACCGAAGACATACAAGTTGCCTTGGGCGGCGCCGAGAAAATCAAGGAATTCGGGCAATTCGACATCGTCTTTGCCAATATCAACCGGAACATCCTCCTGAATGACATTTGTCAATATACAAACAGTATGAAACAGGGAAGCATCCTATTTATGAGCGGCTTTTATGTAGAAGATATCCCGGCGATAGAAGCAGAATGTCAGAAGAACGGGCTGAAATTGGATTCTTATAACGAAAGAAATAACTGGGTTGCCGTGAAGGTCTTAAAAGGATAACTTTTTTTAACAGCAAAAGTTAAGACAAGGATAAACCTTAATCCAAATAAATACGTTATCTTAGTGGAAACTTCTAAAAAGAAAAAGTTATGAAAAGCGTAGATTCAAAATTATTACTTGGCCTTGTAGTAGGCGCGGCTGTTGGTGCAGCTGTAGGTTATTTGGCAGCGACAGATAAGAGAGAACAATTACTGGAAGAATTGAACGGTGTTGTCGGAAAAGTAAAAGAAGGTTTTAACTCCGCTCTTGCCAAATATAAAGAAGGAAAGCAAGAAGTAGTACAGGCAACAGAAGAAATCGTAGCTGAATAAGCTTTGTATGGAGAAAGATTCAGGAACAGTCTTCCGTGAGCTGAAAGAAGATGTATCGGCTTATGTGGAGTTAAAACTTGAGCTCCTAAAGTTGAGTACATATGAGAGAACGGGTAAAGTCATAGCCGTTCTCTCATATGGCTTGATATTATTGTTTTTGGCATTCTTCGCCATCTTGTTCATATTCTTGGCCTTGGGCTTCTTCCTAGGGGATTGGCTCGGCTCCTCCGGGTTCGGATTCGGTATCGTGGCGGTCTTGTACCTGCTACTTATCGGCATTATAATAATGAATAGGGACAGGATCAGCACAAAAGTATTAAATGAGGTAATAGCCGCCATGACGGCGAATGACGATAAAAATAATGCGACAAACGATGAACAACCAGCAAACCCCACTGGAGAAACTGATTTCTGACAAAGAACGCATACAGAGACAATGTAAGCGGCAGGAACAGAAATTGAATGAGGATTTCTCTTATATACAGGAGAACGCCGGAAGTTTGTTGTTATCCGGACTATCGTCTCTCCTTTTCCCTAGCAATAAGTCAACGACAAAAACAAACGACAAGAACACAGCTCCCGTAACGGCCGGACAACCCTCCATCGCTTTAGGGATCTCAGACTATTTATCCATAGCGAAAGGCATGATTCCCATCGCTTGGGATCTCGCTCAACCATTTATTATGACGTGGGGAATCAAAAAAGCGAAAAAATGGTTCTCAAATCTCTTATTCAAGAAAAAGAAATAACCTCCAACAATTAATTTATGTTAGAGGGCAGTTTTTTTCTCGCTATATTATAAGGCTCAATACAAAAAACATGACTACATTTGCAGTCGTTAAAGCAAGGATAAAATGAATATCTACTCCTTGCGATGGATAAGAGATAAAAATAAAGACTTATTATTAATAAACCCATAAAAAGTTTTATTACAATGATCAAACTAGGTATTAACGGTTTTGGCCGTATCGGACGTATGGTGTTCCGTGCTGCAGTTGCTAACTTTGGCAACGATATTCAAGTTGTAGGTATCAACGACCTTTTGGATGCTGATTACTTGGCATACATGTTGAAATATGACTCAGTACACGGTCGTTTCGACGGCGAAGTAGCTGTAGAAGACGGCGCTTTGGTTGTAAACGGTAACAAGATCCGTTTAACTGCTGAGATGGATCCTGCTAACTTGAAATGGAACGAGGTTGACGCTGACGTTGTTGTTGAGTCTACTGGTTTCTTCTTGACAGACGAGACAGCTCGCAAGCACATCCAAGCTGGCGCTAAGAAAGTTATCATGTCTGCTCCTTCTAAGGACGCTACTCCTATGTTCGTTTACGGTGTTAACCATACAACTTACGCAGGTCAAGACATTATCTCTAACGCTTCTTGTACTACTAACTGCTTGGCTCCTATCGCTAAGGTTTTGAACGACAAGTTCGGTATCGTTAAAGGTTTGATGACGACAGTTCACGCTGCTACAGCTACTCAGAAAACTGTAGACGGTCCTTCTAAGAAAGACTGGAGAGGTGGTCGTGGTATCCTTGAGAACATCATCCCTTCTTCAACGGGTGCCGCTAAGGCTGTAGGTAAAGTATTACCTGTATTGAACGGCAAATTGACAGGTATGGCTTTCCGTGTACCGACTTCTGATGTTTCTGTTGTTGACTTGACAGTAGTTCTTGAGAAAGAGGCTTCTATGGCTGACATCTGCGCTGCAATGAAGGAAGCTTCTGAAGGCGAATTGAAAGGTGTTCTTGGTTATACTGAAGACGCAGTTGTTTCAACTGACTTCCGTGGCTGTGCTAACACTTCTATCTTCGACGCTAAAGCTGGTATCTCTTTGGATTCTAACTTCGCTAAGATCGTATCTTGGTACGACAATGAGTGGGGTTATTCAAACAAAGTTTGTGAGATGGCTCGCGTTATCGCTGGTAAGTAATTTATTACCACTCTACATAGAAAAGGCTATCCTCTTTGAGGATGGCCTTTTTTTTCGTACGTTTGTATCATGAAATCATATGAACTTATCACGATTCTAGGGCCTACGGCTTCCGGAAAGACGACCTTCGCCGCCGCTCTCGCCGCCCAGTTGGATACGGAGATCATCAGCGCTGATTCCCGGCAGATCTATCGTTCTATGGATATCGGGACGGGTAAGGATTTGGCCGATTACAACGTGAATGGAAAACAAATCCCCTATCACTTGATCGATATCTGCGAGCCCGGCTATAAATATAACGTATTTGAGTATCAGCATGACTTTTTCCGGGTCTATGAGGATATGAAGCGGAGGGGTAAACTCCCGATCTTATGCGGAGGAACCGGGATGTACATAGAGGCCGTACTAAAAGGATATAAGCTATTAGACGTGCCTCAAAATCCTGAGCTAAGGGAATCCTTGAGGAATAAAACCTTGGAGGAGCTGGAAACCATCCTCGCCTCTTATAAGATATTACATAATAAAACGGACGTGGACACCGCCCAGCGGGCTATCCGTGCGATCGAGATCGAGGAGTATTATAAGACTCAGGCACCAGACGTAAATGAATATAATCCGATCAACAGCCTGATCATCGGTATCCATATCGACCGGGAATTACGTAGGGAAAAAATATCCAGACGCTTGCGGACCCGGTTGGACGAAGGAATGGTGGATGAGGTTCGTACGATCTTGGCTACGGGTGTTAAACCGGAGGACTTGATCTATTACGGATTGGAATATAAGTTTCTTACTTTATATATTATCGGGGAGCTTTCTTTTGAGGAGATGGTCTCGCAACTCGAGATAGCGATCCATCAATTCGCCAAGAGGCAAATGACTTGGTTCCGGGGCATGGAACGCCGGGGTTGCGAGATTCATTGGATAGACGCCACTCTACCGACCGAAGAAAAAATAGCGACAACAATGCGAATTCTAAATAATCAGCTATGATAACAATAAACGATCTAAATAAAAGCGAGAACTTCTTCTTGATGGCAGGTCCTTGCGTAATCGAGGGGGAAGATATGGCGTTACGTATCGCCGAGAAAATAGTGGGTATCACGGAAAGACTGCATATACCCTATGTATTCAAAGGCTCCTATCGGAAAGCGAATCGCTCCCGTCTGGATTCTTTTACGGGCATCGGGGATGAGAAGGCGTTAAAGATCTTACGGAAGGTGGGCGAAACGTTCAATATTCCCACCGTTACCGACATCCATGAGACAACGGAAGCTGCCATGGCCGCCGAATATGTCGATGTCCTTCAAATCCCGGCTTTCCTATGCCGTCAAACTGACTTATTGGTAGCGGCGGCCGAGACCGGGAAAATCGTCAATATAAAGAAAGGACAGTTCCTTTCGCCGGGTGCCATGCAATTCGCCGTACAAAAGGTAGTGGACGCGGGAAATGATAATGTCATGATCACCGAGCGGGGAACGACATTCGGCTATACCGACCTTGTTGTCGATTTCCGGGGTATCCCGCAAATGCAAACATTCGGTTTCCCAGTCATTATGGATGTAACCCATTCCTTGCAGCAACCGAACCAAACCTCCGGCGTGACCGGTGGATTACCCGCCCTTATCGAGACGATAGCGAAAGCCGCGATAGCCGTGGGCACGGATGGCCTATTTATAGAGACCCACCCGGAACCAAGCCAATCCAAATCCGACGGGGCCAATATGCTAAAACTGGATTTATTGGAAGATCTTTTGACACGTTTGGTACGTCTACGCCAAGCGATCCTATAAAAAATAAGGGGCCCTTACTAAAAAGGCCCCTTTATTTCTTATTTTTACGATCAATAATCTAATTATCCCATCTTGCTGATCTTCTTCAACCGATCTTCATCTATCAACTTAATCTTTCTACCGTCTAAAGCAATGATACGTTCCGCCACAAAGGTGGACAACGTGCGAATAGCATTCGATGTAGTCATATTAGATAGATTTGCCAGATCTTCACGAGCCAAATAGATGCTTAACGTAGCACCGTCTTCTTCCAGCCCGTAACTATCTTTCAGGAATAACAAAGATTCAGCCAATCGCCCACGAATATGTTTTTGCGTAAGGTTAACCGTACGTTCATCCGAGATACCGAGATCAATGGATAATTGTCGGATGAAAAACATAGCCAAATTCGGATTGCTCATTAAAAGGCCCGTAACCACTGTCATAGGAATCATGCAAACCGTAGAAGCCTCGAATGCGGAAGCGTTCGTCAAGTAATCTTCTTGAGCGAAACTAGCCCGGTAACCAAAATACTGCACAGGCTTAATCATTCGGATAATCTGGCTTCTGCCACCTACTCCATCCTTGTAAATCTTCACTTTACCCTTTAACAAGCACATCATGTCCTTTGGTTCGTCGCCCTCGCAATAAATCAACTCGTTACGTTTGAAATGCTGGATCGTCGAATTACTACGGAGGATCTCACGTTCCTTATCAGTCAGAACCCTCCACACCTCTGATAAACTGGCCGATAAATCGACCTCTTCTTTTTGCTGTTTAACCACGACTGCTATATAACATACTTATGAAGCACAAATATACGATTTTTCTTTTGAAAAAATAAAAACTTTTGTACGATTAATTACACCATATTGTAACATTTTACTTTCTTTCACGTCTAAACTGAAATTTATTCATTATGTTTGTCTGGAAAGAATGTAAAATCGTTGAAAAAGTTATATTCGATACTTACCTTGATTTTAATCTCTATAAGTATTTTCGCAAAGAGCACTGATACTTATAGTGATAAGATCCTGTCTTTTGGCAAGGGGAATCGAGAAACGAGAGAACGGGCGGACTCGATCATGCACCTTGTCATCGAAAAAGCGGCCCAATACCAAAATACGGTATCGAAATACGAGGCTGAGATTTATATCAAAGGACGTACAGAAATTTTAAAACAAAATATGTTAATACGTCTCGCCCATCATATCTTTCCTATCGACCGGAAAAATAAGGATATGCTTTTTGAAATGGTCAGCCAATCTAAATTTAACGCCCCGCAGAACTATCTTCATGATCTAAAGGCGGTCAACGGAAACAGCATACCCAACGGGAAAAAGCAACAGGAGGCCTTGGCTTTCTTGAATTTGAACGTATATTCCCCCACCGCTTACGATGATGCCATCTTCATGCCGATAGCCAGCAACGCTTTTAAGTTTTATACGTTCAACTTGGAAGGGCTGGAGACTATCAACGGCTTGACGATTTACAAAATCCGTTTCCTGCCGAAGCAATGGAGCCAGAAATTGGTATGCGGGGATTTATATGTCATCGACCAGTCATGGACGATCGACAAGATCGATATGAACGGTCGTTACTCTTTCGCCGAATTCAACCTAGTCATGAGCTACGGACGGGATTTCAGACGGTTCATCCTACCCGAGAAGGCGGATCTATTCCTCCGATATAGGGTATTGGGAAACGCGGTGGCAACCACCTACCATTCTTCCTTTAAGTATCAGGAAGTGGAATGGGTGGAGGAGGACAACGAAAGCCATAAGTGGAAATCCTTGGACCTGACCAATTATTACAAACTCTCGTCCGATACGGTTCCTATTATCAGGGATTCCACGTATTGGAATATCCATCGTGACAATCCCTTGAGTCCGGATGAAGCCCACTTATACAGTAAAGCCCAAGAGCAGAATATAAGTAAAATCGATACGGCCGATGATCTCCAGAAGTACGTTAAGCTAACGGAGCAGTTGACGAATACGGTCAATATGGATTATAAAACGACCCGTATTAAATATTCCGGCTTTCTAAATCCGTTCCAATTGGGTTATTCCGCCCGTAACGGCATCACTTACAAACAGCGATTCCGTATCAGCAAGACATTCGCCCGTGACAAACAAATTCGTTTCCGTCCGGAGATTGGTTACGTATTCAAGCGCAAGCAGATATTTTTCAAGGTCGGAGGCGATTGGGAATACTCGCCGCAGAAACGGGGAATCTTATCGGTAGAGGTAGGAAACAGTAATGAGAGTTATTCTTCCGAGATCACCCAAAAGATCAATGAGGAATTGAAGGATTCCACCTTCAATTTCGATGATTTAAACCTTGAGTATTTCAAGCATTACTATGCGGAAATAAAAAACTCCATCGAGTTATTCAATGGGTTTCAATTAACGACGGGTATCACTTACCACCGGCGTATCCCCTCTAAAAAGAGAGTGGAGATCGATCCCGGGGATGATGTAGAGGAAATACTCAGCCAAAATTATAATGACTTTACGCCCACGCTCGGTTTCTCCTATACCCCCCGCCAATATTATCGCATGGACGGATACCGGAAGGAGTATGTCTATTCATATTACCCCACGATATCAATCGAAATAGCGAGAGGTATCCCCGGAGTCGGGAAAAGCTCAGGAGATTACGGACGTATAGAGGCGGACGTGCATCAAAGCCTTATGCTTGGCCTGTGCAGACGATTGAACTATCATATCAGCGCCGGTCTTTATACACAACAGAAGTCTACCTATTTCGCAGACTTTAGGTATTTCACCCGCAGGAATTTCCCCGATACGTGGGATGATCAGATTGGCGGAGTCTTCAATCTACTGAAAGGCGAGTGGTTCAATGCCTCCGATAAGTATATACAAGCACATTTCATGTATGAAAGCCCTTTTATCTTATTTAAGGTTCTCCGCATCAACTCCACGAAAAAGTTCATGCAAACGGCCTCACGCTATATCCTCTCCGAACGCTTTTATTGGAGCCAGCTATGGACACCGGTCTTGCCTAGCTATACGGAAGTCGGATACGGGATCGGGAACCATATCTTTAATATCGGGATATTCGCCGGATTCGATCGCTGGCATTACCAAAGCATGGGATTCAAGTTTGCCTTCGAGTTATTTCAATGAATAGATAGCGGGCGGGCTACCAATATCCCTTTACAGCTCTTTATCCCCTCGGCGTAATCTCGTAAGGAGGATGCTTGGATGATTACCTTTTTAGCGGAAGAAGAGGCATGGATAAATGTCAGTTGTCCATCCTTCCAATAGGCGATCCCGACATGCGTCACGTCCAGCCCCTTGATAGAAGTAACAAAACAGAGGATATCGCCATTCTTGATTCCGAACGAACATTTGTCGATCTCTTGTTTAGGCACATAATAATAAGGACGTAGGTTTATCTCCTTTTCCTTATCGGCCATCCTTCGAACTCTTTCCGGATGGTTCTTCAGTTGCTTATAGCTATCCGGATGCGTAGAGATAAAAGATAAATCCAAAGGCAGGGAGACACCACCGATTTCCCTCCCCATATCTTTCACGATTCCTTTTCGCTCATTCTCATAGAACCAGTCCGTCATATAATGCAAACGATCCGTGTAATCCCCTATCGTACCCTCTCTGTACCGGAGCCGTTGTAGATTCTCACAGAAGTTCTCAAAGGTAGGGTTTTCCTCTCGCAGGGTACGGGATAAAGCCAATACGGTCTCCGCGAATGTGGTGCAATCCAATTCCCGCAGATTGACCACCAAGCCCTCCGGCTCCTTTTCCAAGGTAGAGGCGACATAAGGAGTCCCCCGGAAGAAAAGGGCGGTATGGATCATTAGCTCGTCTAGGGGTAACGACTTCTTAGGCTCCATCTGAGTACAATACCGATCGAAAATAGCACGATCCTCATCCGTACAATACAATTTACGGGATGTATGCTCTTGGGCGTTCACTAAAAACACCATACATACACACACCCAAAAACCGAGCAGTAGCATTCCCCTTCTCATAAGCTAATCCTTTTTCGTTTTCAGTAAATCCTCCAATTTCACCAGCTCGTCACGGAATTGGGCAGCCTCGATGAAATCCAGTTTCTTCGCCGCCTCTGTCATCTGTTTGCGAGTCCGCTCGATCGCCTTCTCAAGCTGCGTACGATTCATGTATTGCACGACCGGGTCCGCTACCAAGCTTGGTTCCGGCTCTATATAAGCGTAAGGCTCCGCCGTTTGTTGTTTCTCGGCAAGCATGGATACACTGTTTTTCATGACTTGCTTCGGAGTAATGCCATGCGCCTCGTTATAAGCCATCTGTTTCTCCCGCCGGCGATTGGTCTCGTCCATGGTCTGTCGCATACTCGCCGTGATCTTATCGGCATAGAAGATAACCTTTCCGTTCACGTTTCGGGCGGCACGTCCGGCTGTCTGCGTCAAGGATCGGTGGGAACGCAAAAAGCCTTCCTTATCCGCATCCAAGATAGCGACCAACGAGACTTCCGGTAAGTCCAGCCCCTCGCGTAGCAGGTTGACACCGATCAGCACGTCAAACAGGCCATTCCGCAGGTCGTCCATAATCTGTACCCGCTCCAAGGTATCTACATCGCTATGTATATAGTTACATCGTACCCCCATGCGGGTCATATAAGTAGTCAGTTCCTCCGCCATACGCTTGGTCAAGGTAGTCACCAAGACCCGCTCGTTTTTCGCCGAGCGTTGCGTGATCTCCTCCATCAAGTCATCGATTTGGTTTAATGAAGGGCGAACATCGATAATCGGGTCCAGCAGGCCTGTCGGACGTATCACCTGCTCCACCACCACTCCCTCGCTCTTTATCAACTCGTAATCGGCGGGAGTAGCGCTCACATAAATGCCTAGAGGCGTCAACGACTCGAACTCATCGAAGGTAAGCGGACGGTTATCCATCGCCGAGGGCAAACGGAAACCATACTCCACCAAGTTTTTCTTCCGGGCATAATCCCCGCCATACATCGCACGAATCTGCGGGATCGTCACATGGCTCTCGTCTACGACAAGCATGAAGTCTTTCGGGAAATAATCCAACAAGCAGAAAGGACGATCTCCCGCCGCACGTCCGTCGAAATAACGGGAATAGTTCTCGATACCCGAGCAATGCCCTAGCTCCCGGATCATTTCCAGATCAAAAGTGACACGTTCATACAGGCGTTTCGCCTCAAAGGGCTTACCGATCTCCTTCAAGAGATTCACCTGCGTACCCAAATCCACATCGATCTGGCCAATCGCCATATTAATACGATCTTGGGTGGTCACGAATAAATTAGTAGGATAAATATTCAACTCATCCTGCTCATCATACTCCTCGCCTGTCAACGGATTGAAAGAGGAGATACGGTCTATCTCATCATCCCAGAACTCGATACGATACGCCATACCGTCGAAAGTCTCGATCGCTGGGAAGATATCCACCGTATCGCCATTCACACGGAAACAGCCGCTTTTGAACTCCAGCTTATTATTCACGTACAGGGCGTCTACAAACCGGCGCAACAACTTATCCCGGTCGATACGCATACCCCGTTCCAGATGTGTCACTTTCTCGGCGAAAGCCGTAGGATCCGCCATACCATACAAGCAGGATACGGATGAGACCACGATCACATCCTTACGACCCGACAATAAGGAAGCCGTAGCCCTCAAACGCAGCTTATCGATCTCCTCATTGATCGCCAAGTCTTTCTCTATATAGGTATCGGTAGAAGGTAGATAGGCCTCCGGTTGGTAATAATCATAATAAGAGACAAAGTACTCTACCGCGTTATTGGGGAAAAACGCTTTAAACTCACTGTACAACTGAGCGGCAAGCGTCTTATTATGACTGAGTATCAAGGTTGGTCTCTGAACTTCCTTTATCACGTTAGCGATCGTAAACGTCTTACCGGAACCGGTAACACCCAAAAGAGTTTGGAAAGGGACACCACTCTTGATCCCTTCCGACAACGCCGCAATCGCCTCGGGTTGGTCACCCGTGGGACTGAACGAAGACGATATTTCAAAATTCATCCTTTACCCGATCTGTTGTTTAGGCATTACCAACCACAAGATAACGTATAACAGTCCGCCGAATCCAGCGAAGAAAACCATCAATACCCACACGATCCGTACGATCGTCGGATCGATATCCAAGTATTCCGCAAGACCGGCACAAACGCCACCTATCATCTTATTATTCGAACGAGTCAATCTTTTCTTCTCTTCCATATCTTATTATATCTTTATCAATATACAAAACTAATGAATCTCACTCATATTTACAAGTTGAACCAATAATTCATTTTGATCATGAACGTATTTGTAGCGGGGAGTCCCCACATACGATCCAGATTACTTCCCCAGCCGGAGGAATACCAATTGTCCCGGTTGGACATCCGGTGTTCCCATACGAAATAAAGCGTGGAGCCGGGCAAGTATTCCCAGCGGGCTACCAAGTTGGAACGAAACTCGTTAAACCTAAAATCCGGGTTCCTGAAAGGCATCTGCCCAGCTCCCTCCCCGATGGTATAGACTCCATCCGCATAAGTCAAATGATCCGGATCAATACGTTGGAAACGGTTCTCAAAGGTATGCGACTTCGTATCCGCCGCTAATTTAAAATCATCGTATTTAGCAATGGAGGTGAACGGGGCGCCATAGAATTGAATGGAAATATCGGGGGTCACGTTCACTTGTAATTTCAGCGTGAGGCCATAGGTCTTCTGATCCATGTGGCCCATGACATAATAATAAGGGGTCAAGCTACTCGAGCTAAGCGGACTCGTCGTAGCCACATATTGCATCTCATCCGTATTCCACGCATAATCCAGTTGCCCGGACAAATAGACATGGTTTCCCAAGCGGAATGTCAAGCTCGGCGAGATCGTATTGAAGCGATTTCCCTCGAAATTATGATCGCCCTCGTATTTGAGCATGAACATCATTCGTTTCGCCTTATCGGTATTGAACTTAGCGGAAGTTAAGAAATAAGAACCGAAGCGAACATCCGGTCCCCCTCGCAGCAAGCGGCTATCCAGCCAATTCCAAGCAAAGGTTTCCTTGACATCCCATTCATACCGGTTCATCGTCATACTTTGCCAACGCAAGGAAGCGTTGTTGCTAAAAGGAGTACCGCCGTAATTCCACATATTCTTTTGGGACAGGGTAAAGGCGTTGTACCGGAATATCTTCCAGATATCGGTCTGCCGATACATGATCTCCGTCTCATTCATCAGATAATCTGTCTCCTTCATATATCCCATATCATTCAAGTCGAAACCGGGTGACGACCAAGTGAAGGTCTCCGAGAAGTTCCATTTGGCGTTTCCTTTCCGTCCCACTTTCACATAACCGCCCGTTCCGGTCAGGGAGCGACGGGTAGGATCCACCCCCAGATAATCGGCGGAGGAAGCCCTTTGATAATAATGCGCCACGCTATTCTGCAAGGCCGTGATCGCCCCGGCGCTACCATGCAAAGAACTCAACATTCCCTTTACATCTATATAATAAAGGCGATTCTTGAAATACTGGGTAAAATCAATACCCGCCGTGAAAGCGTTACGCACCATAAAATCTTCCAGATAAGGCTGATCCAAGGCACGGTTTACCGAAGTCACCATACCGCCCAGCAAGGTATTCCCCTTCCAGTTCTTTTGCACACGGGCCACGGTATAGTTTGTCAAAGGCTCCACGACTTCCACATCCTCCACCCCGTTACGGGTAACCTTGGAGGAGGAACGTGCCGTTACACTCTCGATCACTCCGATCGTCAAGCCCCGTTTATTCGTACCCGTCAGTTTCAAAGCACCAATAATCGGCACATTCTCTTTCGTCTCGGCATAACTACCTACGTTGTCTATACCCCGTGGCGTATAAGAGGGAGAGGCGCCGATCCTACGGGTATAAAACATCATATCGCTACCGTTCGCGAAATCCAAGATATGTTTTCCTTCCAAGAAGAAGGGGCGTTTCTCATCGTAAAACGTCTCGTAAGCCGTAAGGTTCATTACGGAGGGGTCCAACTCCACTTGTCCGTAATCCGGATTGATCGTCATATCCAACGTATAATCCGAGAGGGCGAACTTAGCGTCCAAGCCCACGTTTCCTCCCCAGCTATGCCCTTTTTGATAAGGGCTGCCATCTATCCGGGGTTCCTGCCTGTATTTACCCATTACATACGGCAAGAACTCGATGCCGCGAGGCTTGGGAACAGAGTCCATGCCGCTCATGTTTCCGAACGAAAAGACATGTCCATTATTCTTCAAGGGAATCATGCTCCAATTTTGCACCTCGTTATTCCTACGTATGATACGGCGTACGTGCAAGCCCCAAACGCCATCCTCCGATTGCTGGTTATAGCGCAACTGGCTGAACGGGATACGCAGCTCGGCGGTCCAACTGGAATCCGCCCGATCAATATGCGTCCGGCCCTCCCAAACGGCGTTCCAGCTCTTATTGACATCCAACTTGTCGGTAACGATTAAATCGGTCTTATTCCCTCCCAGATTGATATTAAATTCCGGCGCCGCCCGATAATCATGGTAGGTGTCGAAAGCGACGCTGATCAAATCGCCCAGACTATTATCATCCCGGTTCCCGATAAAACGATTCATCTTATCCGGTACGGCGTCCTTACAATACACGCCTATATAGATATATTTATCATCATAGAAAAGTTTCACCCGGGTCGGAGATTGGGTGATCGCCCGCTCATAGGGGATAATCTGTACGAAACGATCCGACCATTCGCCTTGCTTTGTCCAAAAGTCCTCATCCAGCTTACCGTCGATCGTAGGTTTCACTCCCGATACTTTCCGAATATTATAGGTACGCTTATAAGCTTTCTCAAAAGGGACGATCGAATCTTGCTGAGCTTTGCACAACAACGAGATTCCTAAAAACACGAGTAGAGTCAGATATTTCATAATGGTCTAGACTATAAGATAACAATAAGCCTCAAAGATACACACTTCTTTTCAGAAAAGAACACATCTTCCTTAGATTTATCGCAACGAAGCCGAAGGCATACGATATCAAGTACTCACTGCAACCCGTATTGCAGTAGTACCGCGACGCACGTGCAGCGCTACTGCAACCGGCGTGCAGTAACACTGCAATGCGGGTTGCAGTAAAATAACAATAGCGTCACGATAAAAATCAACAACCGCCTCCCAACGCCCGATACAGCAATATCTTCTTCCGGCATAAATCGGTGACGATATCGATATGCTCCAGCTCGCTATCCAGATAACGCTCCTCGGCGGAAAGAACCTCCAAGAAACCGGTATAGCTTAATTGGAACATCTCGCCGGCATTCACCACGGAACGTTGGTGGGCAAGGGATTCTTTCTCTTTCAAGCGGATACGCTCCGTTTGGGTCTGGCTGGCGCAATAGAGATCGAGCACCTCGGTGTAAGCGTTCAAAGCGGTCTCGTGGTATTGGGATAAAGCGATACGCTGGGAAGCCTTCGCCTCGTTCCACATCGAACGGATCTCATTGCGACGGAAGATAGGAGCCGTGATACCCGCCGCCAAGTCGTACACCAAAGAGGCCGGCGAATGAAACCACTTACCCACATCAAACGCATTGAAACCGCCACTGGCGCCAAGCACCAACGAGGGATAGAAAGCTGCCTTCGCCGCTATCACATCCGCCTTGGAGGCGATCAACCCCATCTCGGCGGAACGTACATCCGGACGCAATGTCAAGAGGTTCGCTGGAATCCCTTCCGACAAGGGAATCGGCAACTTACGCAACTCATCGAATCCCATCCGGCGAATCTCGAAGGGGAAAACACCCAACAGGCAGGCGATCGCCCGCTCCTTCTCACCGATCAACTGATCGTTTTCCAGCAACTTACTCTCGATCGACAGCACACGGGCATAAAACTGATCGACCGCCAACTGCGTCTCCGCCCCTTCCTTCTTCAACTGGCGGGTCAGCTCATGGGAACGACGGGCACTGGCCAGCGCGTTCCGCAACACCTCCTTACGCCGGTCCAAGCCGATCAACTCATAATATTGAATCGCCAAATCGGAGATCAACATCGACTGGGCAAAACGGGTAGCCTCCACGGAAGCCATCCAGCGAGCGGCGGCGGCCTGCTTCTTCCGGGTCAGTTTGCCCCAGATATCCGCTTCCCATTGAAAGCTCAAGCTCAAGCCGAAATCCCGGTAAGGGTCCGGTATATGCTTATCTTTTGGCAAAGAAGGCACGTTCGTCTCGCTATTCCCCACACCATCCATCGTATATTCACCGAAACGGTTCACGGAGGCTCCGATGTTCAAATTCACGTCCGGCAGCAAAAGCCCTTTCGCCCGCTGCAAGGCCGCGCGGCTCATGGCGATGCGCTCCATGCTCTGCCGGAAGGAATGGTTATTGCGTAAAGCCACATCCACATAGCCTCGCAATAAGGTATCTTGGAAAAAGACATCCCACGACAGCGGTTTCACGAACGTAGTGTCGTTCATTCCCATCTCGCCGGATTCCGGAAGCGAGATCCGCTCGTCCATCGATAGCTCGGGAGTCTTACAACCGGCCAAAGCAATCAGAGCCAAGGCGCAGCCTATCATTATATATCTCATCTTATCAATACACATACTCGTCTTCTTTAATTTGCTCTTTCTCTTTTCTCTTTTTAAAATAAGTAGCCAGTGACTCGAAGATCACGTAAAGCCCCGGGATCAAGAAGATACCGACAAACGTACCGATCAACATACCTCCGGCCGCCGCCGTACCGATCGAACGGTTCCCCAAGGCACCGGCTCCCGAGGCGATCGTCAACGGAATCAAGCCACTAATAAAAGCGAAGGAGGTCATCAAGATCGGGCGCAAACGACTGGTAGCCCCTTGAATAGCGGCCCCCATCACGCTGATACCTTCCTTACGGCACTGGTTCGCCACCTCGATAATCAAGATCGCGTTCTTTCCCAGCAAACCAATCAACATCACCAACGCCACCTGCGCATAGATGTTATTCTCCAGACCTACCACGTACAGCAAGAAGAACGAGCCGAACACACCCGCCGGAAGCGACAGGATGACCGGAAGCGGAAGCAATAAGCTCTCGTATTGGGCGGCAAGCAACAGATAGACGAATGCCAAACAAATAGCGAAAATTACCAACGTTTGCCCACCGGACTCTTTCTCCTCCTTCGCCACACCGGACCATTCGGTATCATAACCACGGGGCAATACCTCGGAAGCGATCTCCTCAACAGCCGCCAAAGCCTCACCCGAGCTGACACCCGGGGCGGCCTCGCCGGTAATCATGGCCGAGGTAAACAGGTTGTAACGGGTAATCTGGCTCGGGCCATACACACGCTCCATCGTCATGAAGTTGGAGTAAGGCACCATATTCCCCTCCTTATTCTTAGCATACAGGCTGAACAAATCCTCCGGATTCATACGATACTCCGGCGCCGCTTGCAACATGACCTTATACATCTGGCCGAAACGGACGAAGTTGGAGGAGTAGAAGCTACCTACATAGGATTGCAAGGTTTCCATGGACTCGTTCACGTTGATGCCTAGCTTAGCCGCCTTCGCCAAATCCACCCGGAGCAGATATTGCGGGAAATTCGGGTTGAAGCCGGAAGTGACACCGGTCAGGCGAGGATCAGCGTTCAGCTTCGCCACGAAGTTCTTGGCGACCTCATCCAGCTCGGCGAACGTACCGGCGGTCTTATCTTGCAGACGAAGCTCGAAGCCACTCGCATTACCGAATCCCGGAACCGTAGGCGGCAGGAAGAACTGGATGTCCGCATCCTTGATATGGGCGACACGATCGGCGTACACGCTCATCAACTCCGCCGCCGTCTGCTCCCGTTGATCCCAAGGGGTCAGGTTAATCATACCCATACCGAAGCTGGCACCCTCCGTCTCGGTCATCAAGCTATAGCCGGCCAAGGTAGAGATCGTCTCCACCTCTTCCAACGGCAACAAAGCCGCTTGCACCTTGTTCAAGGCAGCTTCCGAACGCTCCAAGGTAGCTCCGGGAGGCGCATCTACGTTCACATAGATCATACCTTGGTCCTCGTTCGGGATAAAGCCGGAAGGCAACACGAACGTCATGCCCCACGTGGCCAGACAGAAAAGGATCAAGGTTGCGTACGTCAGCATCCGACGGTTCAAGAACCATCTTAAATTCAAGCGGTAACGACGCTCCAAGAAATCATAACGGCTATTGAACCCATCAAAGAAACGAGCCAGCAGATTTTTCTTTTTCTTCTTCGAGTGGGATACCGGTTTCAGCAACAAGGCGCAAAGAGCCGGAGACAACGTCAAGGCGTTCACGCCGGAGATCACGATCGCCACGGCAAGCGTCAACGAGAACTGGCGATAGAAGATACCCACCGTACCATCCATGAAACCGACCGGGATAAACACGGCGGACATCACCAGCGTAATAGCGATAATCGCCCCTCCGATCTCACCGATCGCTTTTTTCGTCGCCTTCAACGGGGGCAGCTTCTCGTTGTGCATCTTCACGTGGACCGCCTCTACCACCACAATCGCGTTATCCACCACGATACCGATAGCGAGCACCAAGGCAAACAAAGTCAGCATATTGATCGAGAAACCCAGCATCTGCATAAAGAAGAACGTACCGATCAACGATACCGGAACGGCGATAGCGGGTATCAGCGTAGACCGGAAATCCTGCAAGAAAAGATACACCACGACAAATACCAAGATAAACGCCTCCAGCAAGGTCTTGAGCACGACCGATATGGAAGCGTCCAAGAAACGGGATACGTCGTACGAGATATTATATTCCATACCCGGGGCAAACGTCGTTTCCTTCAATTCCTCCATCTTCGCCTTGATCTGCTGGATCACCTCACGGGCATTCGAGCCCGGACGCTGCTTGATCATGATAGAGGCCGAGGGCTTTCCGTCCGTCATGGAGATCATATTATAATCCTCGGAATCAAACTCGATCGTAGCCACGTCTTTCAAGCGAAGCACGGAACCGTCCGGCAGGGCTTTCAAGACGATCTCGCCATATTCCTCCGGCGTGCTGAACTTACCGCTATATTGCAAGACGTATTGCAATTGCTGCGGGATCTTGTCGGAGCTGATACCCGTCTTACCCGGCGCCGCCTCGATATTCTGCGAGCGGATCGCCTCCGTAACCTCTTGCGGCGACATATTATAAGCTGCCAATCGGTTTGGGTTCAGCCATACACGCATCGCATAGTCGCGGCTACCCATGATCTCCACGAATCCCACGCCGTCGATACGCTTCAACTCACGCAAGATATTGATATCGGCAAAGTTATATACGAATTTCTCCGTATGGGTACTATCCGAGCTCATGATGTTCAAGTACATCAACATACTGTTCACCTCCTTCTCCGTGATCACGCCGGCACGGATCACCTCTTCCGGAAGCTCATCCAGCACGGTGGTCACACGGTTCTGCACATTCACGGAAGCTACGTCCGGGTCGGTACCGACCTTGAAATAGATCGTAGTCAAGGACATACCGTCGTTCGTACAAACAGAGGTCATATAGGTCATTCCGGGCACGCCGTTGATGGCACGCTCCAGCGGGGTCGCCACCGTTTTCGCCATCACATCGGCGTTCGCTCCGGTATAACGGGCGGTAACGGTAACGGATGGGGGCACGATATCAGGGAATTGGGTGATCGGCAAAGAGTTGATCGCCAGCAATCCCAAGAAGACAATTACCACCGAGATCACGCCCGATAAGATAGGGCGTCTGATAAATATTTCAAACATAGGGCTTACTTATTATTCTCGATTTCGTTAGACGATTCCAATTGGCGATGGATCGTGGCTCCATCTACCATATCGGGATTGATAGTCATGCCGTCCGTGATCATCTGAACACCCTCGTAGACGATAACGGTCTGGTCCGGCAAATCCTGTGTCACGTAATAAGAACCGTGGCGGGCCAACGGCTCGAAGCTGCGTACGCTCACCTTTCCATCTTCCGCTACCGTATATACATAGGTGAAATCCTGAATCTCGAAAGTGGATTGCTGGGGAACCAAGACCACGTTCTCCATCTTGGTCAGCATCCGGATCTTGCCGGATACGCCATGTCGCAGCAAACGTTCCGGGTTCGCAAAACGGGCACGGAAAGCGATCGATCCGGTACCCCGCTCAAAGTCGCCCTCCACGGTCTCTACCTTCCCTTTATACCGATAGGTGGATTGGTCGGAAAGGATCAGTTCCAGATTATTATACTCCGGCTGGTCGATACCGCTCAACTGCGTCCGTTTATATTCCAGATACTCCTTCTCGTTGATCTTGAAATAAGCGAACATATCCGATACGTCCGTCAAGGAGGTCAATAAGCTGCTCGGCGTAACCAAACTTCCCACCTTAAAGGGGATGCGGTCCACGTATCCCTCGAAAGGAGCCGTGATCGTCGTGTACGAGAAATTAGTCTCCGCACGTTGCAAACGGGATTTGGCCTGTTGCACCTGCAAGCGTGCCACATCCGCCTCGGCCATCGCCTGCTCCAGACGGATCGGCGAGATGATATCTTTCTCCACCAAACGCTTGATGCGGTCTACCTCTACCTCCGCCATCTTCAACTCGGCTTGGGCCTGTTTGTGATTGGCTTGCGCCTCTTTCACCTCCTCGTACAATTCCGCCGAGGAAAGCTTGAAAAGCACCTGCCCTTTCTTCACGTGCTCGCCCTCGTCCACAAGGACGGCCTCCACGAATCCTTCCACTTTAGGTTTCACCTCTACGAACTGTACGGCTTGTACATCCGCTACATACGACTGCGGCACCTCGATCGTGGTCGTGGTTAACCGCATCACCGGTGTATGATCTTTCTTCCCGGACTTTTTCTCCCGGTTTTGGCTACAAGATACCCATACACAAGCCGTTAAGCATAGTAAGGGTAAATAGTTAGAAAACAATTTTATCCTCATAAAACTTATAGATTTATAATTATTTGAATACGACGAAAAGCACATAGGCGAATCACCCCATGCGCGACAATAAGAAACAGGTAAGTTCTGCTAAATCAGATAGGAACAGAACCAAACGAAATTCTGTGCTTTGTGTAGGTTATAAAATAAAGGAAGCTTGGCGCATTGCCGTAGTTCCAAGGAATGAATTAATTCATGTAAATCCAGAATCGTAAACAAGTCCCATATCAAATCGATCTCCAAGGCTCGGATTTGCACTTGCTCCTGACGTACCGTTCGCAAGGAGGCGTTATCGTCAAAATCCAACAACACATCGGGTGCCTCTTTATCGACTATTTCCATCGAGGTAGTGGTAATATTCTCCGGAAAGAAATCGCTTCCAATGGAATAAAACTGTAACAGCACCAACATGATCATAAGCATGATACGCTGGTGAAGCCCAAAACGATTATTCACTGTTACATTTAGCATCTTTTATCTAATGGAGGCGCAAAGATAAACAATCTTTTTGGGAAGAAAAAACATTTCACCCGCATACGAGTATTGGTATCGCCCCACGCCGGTATAGGCATGAGGCGATGCCGGTATAGGCGTAGGGCTACACCAATACCGACACAGGCTCACGCCTATACCGGCACTTAAATATATGCCTTTACCTTCTCCCGATCCGTTTGCACCGTCTCGAATTCGGAGGACACGATACTGCTTCCCATCGGGACATTCTCATTGCGGTATTCCATTTTACTATATACGATACTTCGGGCGGACGTATGAAACTCTTTCGCTCCTGTCTCCGCCTCTATTTTCCCGATATTATTCTCACGTACGCCACATCCCGGCATGATGATGATCCGTCCGTCCGCACGTTTCACCAGCTCGGCGATCAAGGGGATTCCTTTCACGGCATCCGATTGCTGGCCGGAGGTCAAGATACGGTCGCATCCCAACTCGATTAGCTGCTCCAACGCAGTGAATGGGTCCCGGCAAACATCGAAAGCACGATGACAAGTTACGGACAGAGGTTTTGCCGCCTCGATCAAGCGCCGCATCAAGGGTACATCGATATCCCCGTCTTTCGTAAGACAGCCGAAAACGACGCCATGCACTTTTAGCTCCTTGCACAGTTCTATATCCAATAGCATGGATTGCACCTCGGCTTCCGTATACAAGAAATCACCGCCTCTCGGACGGATAATCACATTGATATCGATCTTGGAAGTCAGAGCCTTCGCCGTCTTGATCTCTCCATAACTAGGTGTAGTTCCCCCTTCGGGTATCCCGGCGCAAAGCTCTACACGGGTAGCGCCTCCCGCCTCCGCCTCCACACAGCTCTGGGCGGAGTTTGCGCATATCTCAATAATTCGTTTCATGTTTATTTAGTATTGTTGACGTACAAAATTACATAAATATCACCACTTGCTCAACAGAACCACAAATAACTATCCGATACCATTAAAAACACCCCTATTATGGATTAACAAAATAAAACAGAACTGTCACCTTTACTATCAAAAAGGTAGCAAATTCGTATCTCCTTATCTATCTATGCCTTAGAAATTTGACTATAGCTTTCTGATTCGTCCAAATAAGAAACAAATTGGTCTATTTCGGAACTATAGCTAAATAGTTTAAAGTTTAACTAATCTCAAAAAGACACAAAAAGTTCTATTTTCAAGGATCGAAACGCCATAAAACGTAATATTGCAACGACATTTTAATAGGTTAAGATAAATAACAAATAGGCTTTATGGGAGAAATAAAAGGCTATATCTCACAGGTTATCGGCCCGGTAGTGGATATCCACTTTGATTATGGGACAGAAGAAACAGTAACCCTCCCCCGTATCCACGACGCCATGGAGATTTCCCGCCCGAACGGAAAGATCTTGATCGTCGAAGTTCAGCAACACATCGGGGAAAACACCGTCCGTACCGTAGCGATGGATACGACCGACGGATTGAGACGAGGCATGGAGGCCATGTCATACGGAATGCCCATCACCATGCCGACCGGCGACCAAGTCAAAGGACGTTTAATGAATGTCACAGGCGACCCTATCGACGGCATGGCCCAGCTTACTAAAGACGGGGCTCTTCCCATCCATCGTGAGCCTCCTAAATTCGAGGATCTGACAACGACCCAAGAGGTCCTGTACACGGGTATTAAAGTAATCGATTTATTGGAACCTTACGCCAAAGGAGGTAAGATCGGACTTTTCGGAGGAGCCGGAGTGGGCAAAACGGTATTGATCATGGAATTGATCAACAACATCGCAAAGAAAAACAACGGATTCTCCGTCTTCGCCGGTGTGGGTGAACGTACACGTGAAGGAAATGACCTATTGCGTGAAATGATCCAATCCGGTGTCATCCGATACGGCGAGGAGTTTAAGAAGAGTATGGAGGCAGGCAACTGGGACTTGTCGAAGATCGATTACGATGAATTGGCTAAGTCTCAAGCTACCTTGGTATTCGGGCAGATGAACGAACCGCCGGGCGCCCGCTCGTCCGTAGCCTTATCCGGTTTGACGATCGCCGAATCCTTCCGTGACAAAGCCTCTGAGGGAGAAAGAAAAGATATATTATTCTTCATCGATAATATCTTCCGTTTCACCCAAGCCGGTTCCGAGGTTTCCGCCTTGCTGGGGCGTATGCCTTCCGCCGTAGGTTACCAACCGACATTGGCCACGGAAATGGGAGCTATGCAAGAGCGTATCACTTCAACCAAGAAGGGCTCCATCACCTCCGTACAGGCGGTGTATGTTCCTGCCGATGACTTGACGGACCCGGCTCCGGCGACTACCTTTACGCACTTGGACGCAACAACCGTCCTCAGCCGCAAGATCACGGAACTCGGTATCTATCCGGCCGTAGACCCGCTGGAATCCACCTCCCGCATCCTTGATCCGCTGATCGTAGGCAAGGAGCATTACGACACAGCGCAACGGGTAAAACAAATCCTGCAACGGAACAAGGAACTTCAAGATATCATATCCATCCTCGGTATGGAAGAACTTTCCGACGAGGACAGGCTAACGGTCAACCGGGCCCGCCGTGTACAACGTTTTCTGTCCCAGCCCTTCTCCGTGGCGGAACAATTCACTGGCGTACCCGGTGTCATGGTCTCTATAGAGGATACGATCCGGGGATTCAAGATGATCATGGACGGGGAAACGGATGACATACCCGAACAGGCATTCTTAAACGTAGGAACCATCGAGGATGTCTTGGAGAAGGCCAAGCAGCTGAAAGAACAAGCAAATTAATCGATATGAAACTGGAAATTGTATCACCGGACGGCATTCTTTTCGAAGGCGAGACCGAATCTGTCTCATTCCCGGGAGTTGCCGGTTCATTCGATATCTTGCCTCATCACGCCCCATTGATAGCAGCGTTGAAGGCGGGTACGATCCGGTTCGAGGCAAACGGCAAAAGACAAGAACAAACGATACAAAGCGGATTCGTAGAGGTAAAAGACGACATCCTATCCGTTTGCGTCGAATAAAAACATACGACAATGAATGGCAGATTAAAAATGAGGTTAATGGGTTTGATCACGTTTATCAACGTGGCAATAGGCGTTTCATTGGGTGGTTTATTATATACCATCTGGCCGGAACACTATTTCTCGTGGTATCCGTCCATTCCCTTCTTTTACTGGGTCATGGCCATGGCGATGACTTTCTTCCTAGACCGGGTAAAAAGGAAAAACGGAGATGTGACCGTAACCATGTACATGCTAGTCCGGTTGTGTAAGTTCACGCTCGCTTTCGTCTTCTTATGGATGTACGCGGCGTTTGTCGGGCAACAATTAAAGACATTTGGTTTCACGTTGATGTTATTCTATTTCATTTACCTCGGACTGGAGACTTACATTTTATATCTGTTTGAAAAGAAAAGAATGAAAAGAGAGAAAAGGGAAAAGGATGATGAGTACAATCAAAGATAACAAATACATATGGATCGCTTTCTGGATGTGGCTCAGCTTTCTCGCCCCGGCAAAAGCGGCGTCCGGCGAGATAGACGTGCAGGATATCGTCTTCTCCCACATTCAAGACGCCTATACATGGCATATCACGGAATGGAACGGACAAGAGATCGCAATTCCCCTGCCTATCTTGGTAAAAAGCGAGGAAAGAGGATGGGATTTATTCCTGTCATCCCATCTACATCAAGGCCGGACGCATCACAATTATTATATCGCCGGGGAAGGTGAGCATGCGGGAAAGGTTGTTGAGAAGAACAGTGCCGGAGAAGAGGTTCGCCCGATGGATTTCTCATTGACCAAGAATGTTTGCGGACTGTTCCTCAGTTGCGGTCTCTTGCTTTTCATCGTTCTCCGAACCGCCCATTGGTATAAAAAGCACCCGAACGAGGCGCCGGGCGGATTTATCGGATTGATGGAAATGGCCATCTCCTACATACAAGACGGGGTGATCAAAGAGGCGATCGGAAAAGAATATAAGCCGTTCTCGTCCTATTTGCTGACGGTATTTTTCTTTATCTTGATCAACAACCTGATCGGAATCATACCTATTTTCCCGGGAGGCGCTAATATTACGGGAAATATAGCGGTAACAGGCGTATTGGCACTTTGTACGTTTATAGCGGTCAACCTGTTCGCCACGAAAGCGTACTGGAAAGAGATCTTTTGGCCCAAAGCGCCGATCTACTTGAAACTGCCCTTGCCGATCATGCCGTTCGTGGAGTTCTTCGGGGTATTCACCAAGCCGTTCGCGTTGATGATCCGTCTGTTCGCCAACATCATGGCGGGCCATACGATTATCTTGGCGCTAACCTGTTTGATATTCATAACGGCAACCATGGGAGTAGCCGTGAATTTCGGTATGACGATCGTATCCGTCTTGTTCTGTGCGTTCATGAACTGTCTGGAATTGTTAGTGGCTTGCTTGCAAGCTTATATTTTCACCCTGCTGTCGGCCAACTATATCGGATTGGCCAAGGTAAGGGAATAAATCCAAAGAAATTAAGGTATTAGAATTATATTATTAAGGTTACTAATTTAAAATTAAACACTATGTTATCGACTATTTTATTACAAGCGGCAGCCGGGATGGGCGTAGCGAAGATGGGAGCCACTATAGGAGCGGGATTCGCCGCCATAGGTGCAGGTATCGGAATCGGATTGATCGGTAAAGGTGCCGTTGAAGCTATTGGACGCCAGCCGTCGGCCGCAGGAGAGATCCGTACCTCGATGTTGATTATGGGAGCGTTGGTAGAAGGTGTGGCATTGTTCGCTATTGTCGTATGTTTCTTAGCGTTGTTCCAATAAAAAAGTAACAAACTATGTCTTTATTAACACCGGATTCAGGGCTTCTATTCTGGATGATCGTTTCATTCGGGATTGTCTTCGTGATCCTTTCCAAATACGGTTTTCCCGTGATCGTCAAGGCAATCGAACAACGGAAAGCTTACATTGACAATTCCTTAGAGACGGCACGTCAGGCGAATGAGCGACTTGCCCATATCCAAGCCGAGGGCGAGAAGATGCTAGCCGAGGCCAAGGAAAAGCAAAACGCCGTCCTGAAGGAAGCCTTTGCCGAAAAGGAGCGGATCATCGAGGAGGCACGTAAAAAGGCCGTCTCCGAGGCACATCTGCAGATAGAGGAGGCTACCCGGCGTATCCGCGAAGAAAAAGAGAAAGCTATTCGCGAAGTCCGCTCGGAGATAGCGGATCTGTCTATCGCTATCGCAGAGAAAGTAATGAAAGAGAAAATCGGCCGGGATAAGGAACAACAACAGATGATCGACCGGCTGCTGGATGAGGTATCGTTTAGTAAATCGTAAGGTATGGATATAGGAACTATTTCTTCCCGGTATGCCAAGGCGCTTTTCTCCCTAGCGAAAGACAAGGGACAGGAAAGCCGGGTATATGATGATATGAAGATGTTGGCGGACAGCTTCTCGATGGAGCCGGAGCTTAGGGGTGCCTTGAGCAACCCGATCGTTTCCGTACCGGAGAAAGTGAAATTGCTTACGGCGGCGGGGGGTATCGAGGTATGCGAGCTATATACACGTTTTATCAATCTGGTATTAGCCCATAAACGGGAGACACTACTGCCCTTCATCGCATACATTTATATCCATTTGTACCGGAAAGAGAAGAAGATTACCCGGGTACGATTCGACACAGCCGTAACGGTAGACGATGCGGTCAAGTCTCACCTGCAAGACAAGCTGCGGAAAGAGACGGGATGCACGATCGAGTTCTCCGGCCACGTGGAACCGGAACTAATCGGGGGCTTCCGCCTACGCATCGGCAATTACCGGATAG
This sequence comes from Parabacteroides sp. 20_3, assembly GCF_964238835.1. Taxonomy (NCBI): domain Bacteria; kingdom Pseudomonadati; phylum Bacteroidota; class Bacteroidia; order Bacteroidales; family Tannerellaceae; genus Parabacteroides; species Parabacteroides sp. 20_3. Next base: position 197,321 of record NZ_CAXSNO010000006.1, read on the forward strand.
ACGCCAGCTATGCGACGCAACTACGGGATATCCGTACCGGGCTACTCGAAAACAGATAAAAAAGAAGAAGTATGACAGAACAGATAAAAGTGAGTGAAGTCTCCTCCATCCTGCGCCAGCAATTGGAAGGAATCCATACCAGCATCAAGCTGGAGGAGGTCGGGACCGTATTGCAGGTGAGTGACGGCGTGGCCCGCATCTACGGGCTGGATAATGCGGAGGCGAACGAGTTGCTTCAATTCGATAACGGGATGGAAGCGATCGTGATGAACTTGGAGGAAGATAATGTAGGCGCCGTCCTTTTAGGTCCGACCGACCAAATCAAGGAGGGCGACACCGTAAAACGCACGGGCCGTATCGCCTCTATCGATGTCAGCGAGGGGATGATCGGACGTGTGATCGATCCGTTGGGAAACCCGATCGACGGGAAAGGCGAGATCCTTGGCGAGACTTGCGAGATGCCGCTTGAGCGCAAGGCTCCGGGCGTGATCTTCCGTCAGCCGGTAAACGAGCCTTTGCAAACCGGTATCAAGGCCGTAGACGCTATGATCCCTATCGGAAGGGGACAACGTGAGTTGATCATCGGCGACCGGCAGACGGGAAAGACCTCGATCGCTATCGATACCATCATCAACCAACGTAGCAACTACGAGGCAGGGAACCCGGTTTACTGTATTTACGTGGCGATCGGGCAAAAGGGTTCCACGGTAGCGGCCTTGGTGAACACCTTGCAAGAGAAAGGCGCCATGGACTATACGATTGTCGTAAGTGCGACCGCCTCCGACCCGGCAGCCATGCAATATTTCGCCCCGTTCGCCGGAGCGGCCATCGGAGAGTACTTCCGGGATAGCGGACGACACGCCTTGGTGGTCTACGACGATCTGTCCAAGCAAGCGGTCGCCTACCGTGAGGTTTCCTTAATCCTTCGCCGCCCTTCCGGGCGTGAGGCGTACCCGGGTGATATCTTTTACCTGCACTCCCGCCTATTGGAACGTGCCGCCAAGATCATCAACCAGCCGGAGGTAGCCCGTGAGATGAACGATCTCCCCGAAAGCATGAGAGACAAGGTGAAAGGCGGTGGCTCCTTGACCGCTTTACCGATCATCGAGACTCAGGCGGGAGACGTATCGGCTTATATCCCGACCAACGTGATCTCTATCACCGACGGACAGATATTCCTTGAGACCGATTTATTCAACCAAGGGAACCGCCCGGCTATCAATGTCGGAATCTCCGTTTCCCGTGTAGGCGGTAACGCACAATTAAAGGCGATGAAAAAGGTAGCGGGTACCTTGAAAATCGATCAGGCTCAGTTCCGTGAATTGGAATCATTTTCCAAGTTCGGGGGCGAGATGGATGCCGTCACCGCTTTCACGATCGATAAGGGGCAGAAGAATACCCAGTTACTGATACAGCCTCAATATAGCCCGATGCCGGTGGAAGAGCAAATCTCGATCCTTTATTGCGGAACGCAAGGTCTGCTGAAAGAGGTTCCATTGGACAAGGTGCATGAGTTCGAGGCAAGGTTCTTGCAAGAATTACGGACTTCTCATCAACGGGACGTACTGGATGTCTTAAAGACCGGCGTTATCAATGATGAGATACGAGGCATATTGGAAAAAACAGCGAAGGAGCTATGGGTTCATTGAAAGAAATAAAAGTCCGGATCGCCTCTATACGGAGTACGCAGAAGATCACCGCCGCCATGAAAATGGTATCGTCGGCCAAGTTTCATCATGCCCAGACGCAAACCGAGCACACACTTACATATGCTAATAAACTATCCGCTATCTTAAACGGTCTTCTTTCGGCGGAATGCGACCTAGACTCACCTTACACCGAACAGCGTAAGGTGAGCAAGGTGGCTATCGCCGTATTCGCCTCGAGCACGGGTTTATGCGGGACATTCAATGCCAATATATGGAAAGAGTTATCCGCCACGATCCAGACTTATAAGAACCAGCAAATAGAGGTAGGCCTCTACCCTATCGGCAAGAAAATAGCGGATGAGCTTCATAAAGCGGGGTATAGCTTCGACACTGATTTCGTCACGATCGGCGAAAAGCCGTCTTATGAAAGCGCCGTATCCTTGGCGAACCGTCTCATGGAGCTGTTCGTCACGGGTAAAGCGGACCGGGTGGAATTACTGTATCACCATTTCAAGAACATGGCGACACAAGTCGTAACCCACAAGACGTATCTTCCCCTTTCCCTCTCGGATACGGAAGCGGCGGAAACGGCCACCGACTACATCCTTGAGCCCTCGGCGGAAGAGTTGCGTAACCGGCTTTTCCCGAAATTGCTGAACCTAACCATCTATACGATCCTACTCGACACCTCGACCGCCGAGCACGCCGCCCGTATGATGGCTATGCAGACCGCCAACGACAATGCGAACGATTTAATCCAACAATTAACTTTGCAATATAATAAAACCCGCCAGCAAGCCATCACCAACGAATTGCTGGATATCATGGGAGGAGCGGCCGTTTCATCGTAATAAAAACGGGATGCATCCTTGACTAAACAGACAATGATCCGTATGTAAAACACTTTACTAACGGATCATTTCTTATTTACAAAAAAAAGTAAGACCTTTGCTCACCAAAACATAAGCCTATATACATTATATTATACCAATCTAGGATCGTACTCATGATGAATCAAGAAAAGCTAAAAGGGCATCTCCTTATTTTAGCGGCCAACATCCTGTTCGCCATTAATATGCCCGTATCCAAATATCTACTCCCCGAGCATGTGCAACCCGAGGCGTTAACCAGTATGCGGATGAGCTTCGCTTGCGTGATGTTCTGGATCACCTCCCTATTCGTTCCCTATGAGAAAGTGCCGTTGAAGGACTTGGGACTTCTATGCCTTTGCGCCCTTTGCGGAGTAGGCTTGAACCAAGGGCTGTTTATCTGGGGATTGAATACCACGTCGCCGGTAGACGCTTCCATCATAGCGACCGCCGTCCCCATCTTTGTCATGATCTTGGCGGCCCTGATCCTAAAGGAACCTATCACACGGATGAAAACGTTCGGGGTACTGCTTGGTATATGCGGGGCGATCTCCTTAATACTACAATCCACGCAAGGTTCCAATCAAGCGAGCAGTCTAGGGGGAAACCTCTTGATTACGGTTAGCGGATTCATGTACTCGATCTATTTGGTAGTATCCAAGCCACTAACACTCAAGTACTCATCCGTCACGATGATGAAATGGATGTTCCTGTTCTCCACGCTGATTACCCTGCCTTTCGCTATCGAGTCCATCTGGAATACCCCGGCTTTCCATAAAGAGGTCTTCGACGGCCAAGAGCTGGGAGCCATTTTCTTCGTGCTATTCGGGGCCACGTTCGTACCCTATTTATTAATACCGCTGGCCTTAAAGCGAATCCGCCCGACTACCGTCAGCATGTACAATTATATCCAACCGATCGTAGCTTCCTTTATCGCCGTATTCATCGGTCAGGATAGTTTTAGCGTAACGAAACTAGTATCGGCCGCACTTGTTTTCTCCGGCGTCTATTTAGTGACCCAAAGCAAGAGCCGGGCGGACCTTGAACAACAAAATAGTCAATCTTTTAGCAAAAACGCTTGCAATATGAAAAATAATGCGTAATATTGCCCCCATAATATAAAAGAATAAGTAGCATACAAAATCAATGATGAGTGTAGAGTCCTCATATTATACATGGGCATTGATGACCCCTTGGGGGGTTAGAATCTATTAATAAGCATTCGCGTAGACCACGTCACGCTATGTCGCAATCTCGTATTGCATCCTTTTTTATTTCTCCTTTTACATAAATAAGTTTAATCAATCGGTTATTGTCGGTTGCTAATCATGAAAAAGCCTTTTTTTGATTGTCAATCCTCGATGAACCATTAAAAATACATATCGATGAAAGTATTAAAATTCGGCGGAACATCCGTAGGTTCCGTGAATAGTATCTTAAGTGTAAAGAAAATAGTAGAGGCTATCGAAGAGCCCGTAATCGTGGTTGTCTCCGCCTTAGGGGGCATCACCGATAAATTACTGGCCACTTCTACCATGGCTTCTAAAGGCGACCTTGCCTACGAGAAAGAATTATCGGAGATCATCGCCCGCCATCTGGACGTGATCGAGGGAGTGATAGAGGACAAGGAGGTACGCATGGATGTCCAGAAGAAAGTGATGGCTTTACTGGATGAATTGAGCAATATTTTCAAAGGTGTTTATTTGATTAACGATTTATCCGCCAAGACATCCGATACGATCGTAAGCTATGGCGAGCGCCTATCTTCCCTGATCGTCTCGAACGTGATCAAGGACGCTAAGTTGTTCGACTCACGCAAATATATCAAGACAGTCAAGCAATTCAACAAGCATATCGTGGATTTCGACTTGACCAACAAGCTCATAAAAGAGACCTTCTCGCCGCTGCCCAAGGTTTCCTTGGTGCCCGGATTCATCTCTTCCAGCACGGAAACCGGAGAGGTTACGAACCTCGGACGAGGGGGATCGGATTATACCGCCTCCATCTTGGCGACCGCCTTAGACGCTAACACCTTGGAGATATGGACGGACGTGGATGGTTTCATGACCGCTGATCCCCGTGTGATCAGCTCCGCCTACGTAATCGACCGGCTTACTTTCACGGAGGCGATGGAGTTGTGTAACTTCGGGGCGAAAGTAATCTATCCGCCGACGATCTATCCGGTTTATCATAAGAATATCCCGATCCGTATCTTGAATACCTTCAACCCGACCGCTCCCGGAACCTATATCTCGAAAGAGCGGGTGAAAGAGGAAGGCAAGGCCATCATCAAGGGTATCTCCTCCATCAACGATACCTGCTTGATCACGGTACAAGGTTTAGGTATGGTGGGCGTGATCGGCGTGAACTACCGGATCTTTAAGACGCTCGCCAAGAATGGCATCAGCGTATTCATGGTATCGCAGGCCAGCTCCGAGAACAACACGACTTTCGCCGTACGTAACGCCGACGCTGATTTGGCCGTACAAGTATTGAACGACGAGTTCGCCTTGGAACGTGCGCAGGGTGATATGAACGATACCGTAGCGGAGAAGGATCTGGCTACCGTCGCTATCGTAGGCGAGAACATGAAACGTACCCCGGGTATCGCCGGGAAGCTGTTTGGTACGCTGGGACGTGCGGGCATCAGCGTGATCGCTTGCGCCCAAGGCGCTTCCGAGACGAATATCTCTTTTGTTATCAAGCATAAATACCTTCGCAAGGCGTTGAACTCCATTCATGACTCTTTTTTCCTATCCGAATATAAGGTATTGAACCTTTTCATCGCCGGTGTAGGAACCGTAGGCGGCAATTTATTGGAACAGATACGCATCCAGCAACCGAAACTGATGCGGCAAAACGGTTTGAAGCTGAATGTTGTAGGTATCTCAAACTCCAAGAAAGCCCTTTTATGCCGGGAAGGGATCAACCTCGACAATTATCTGGAGGAGCTGAAGGAGAACGGGGAAGAGAGCAACCCGGAGCATCTGTGCGAAGAGATCGTAAAGATGAATATCTTCAACTCCGTATTCGTGGATTGCACGGCAAGCCCGGACGTGGCGGCTCTTTACGAGACGTTGATGAACAATAACGTATCCGTCGTGGCGGCTAATAAAGAAGCGGCCTCCTCCTCCTACGATAATTATACCAAGCTCAAGGAGACCGCCCGCCACCGAGACATCAAGTTCTTGTTCGAGACGAACGTAGGCGCCGGCCTCCCGATCATCAATACGATGAACGATTTGATCAATAGCGGCGACCATATATTGAAACTGGAGGCCGTACTTTCCGGTACGCTGAATTATATCTTTAATACGATCAGCGCCGATATTCCTTTCAGCGAGGCGATCCATATGGCAAAGGAAGCCGGATACGCCGAGCCGGACCCACGTATCGACCTTAGCGGCAAAGACGTAATCCGTAAGCTGGTTATCTTGGCCCGTGAGGCCGGTTATCCGGTGGAGCAAGCCGACGTAAAACGGAACCTGTTCATCCCGGAAAAGTACTTCGAGGGTTCCCTTGAGGACTTCTGGAAGAATATCAAGGATACAGATGCCGGTTTCGAGGAGAAACGCCAGCTACTGGAAGCGGAAGGCAAACGCTTCCGTTTCGTAGCGAAGATGGAGAACGGCGCTTGCGAGGTAGGCCTACAAGCCGTAGACAGCCACCATCCGTTCTATGAACTGGAGGGCAGCAACAATATTATCATGATCTCCACCGAGAGATATCATGAATATCCAATGATCATCAAGGGATATGGTGCCGGAGCCGACGTGACAGCCGCAGGCGTATTCGCCGACATCATATCCATTGCTAATATTCGATAGGTATGAAGCACATTATCATTTTAGGCGATGGAATGGCCGACGAGCCGATAGAGGCTCTGGGAGGCAAGACCCCGATGCAATACGCCAAGACTCCTTATATGGATAAATTGGCGGAACTGGGAGTAACCGGGCAGATGAAAACCGTAGCGGATGGTTTCCATCCCGGTAGCGAGGTCGCGAACATGGCGGTATTAGGCTATGACCTGCCCTCCGTATACGAGGGACGGGGTGTATTGGAAGCCGCCAGTATAGGCGTCGCCCTGCAACCCGGCGAGATGGTGATGCGTTGTAACTTAATCTGCGTAGAAGGCGACATCTTGAAGAATCACTCTTCCGGCCATATCTCCACGGAGGAAGCGGACGAGTTGATCCAATGCCTGAACGAGCGATTAGGCTCCGACCGTGTCAAGTTCTATACGGGTGTCTCCTACCGCCACCTATTGGTAATCAAAGGAGGCGATAAGCGTCTGGATTGCACGCCACCACACGACGTACCCCTCCATCCTTTCCGGCCTTTAATGATAAAACCGGAAGTTCCGGAAGCACGAGAGACCGCCGATTTATTAAACGAATTAATCCTCAAGTCCCAAGAGATCTTAAAGGATCACCCGGTGAACCTCAAACGTATGGCAGCGGGGAAAGATCCGGCGAACAGTATCTGGCCTTGGTCTCCGGGCTACCGTCCGGCCATGCGAACGATGCGGGAGATGTATGGCTTCGGGAAAGGCTCCGTGATCTCCGCCGTCGATCTCATCCGGGGAATCGGCGTTTACGCCGGCCTCGAGGTGCTTCACGTAGAGGGAGCTACCGGATTATACGACACGAACTACGAGGGAAAAGCGCACGCCGCCCTTGAGGCCCTCAAGACAAACGACTTCGTCTACCTGCATATCGAGGCAAGCGACGAGGCCGGGCATGAAGGAGACGTAGACCTAAAGATCAAGACGATAGAGTATCTGGACAACCGTGCCGTACGTATCATCTACGAGGAAACGCAAAAATGGGACGAGCCGGTAGCAATCGCTATCCTTCCGGACCACCCCACTCCTTGCTCCATACGTACGCATACGAATACCCCGGTTCCATTCCTGATTTACAAGCCGGGCGAGCAACCCGACTCCGTTACCACATTTGATGAGTTCTCCGTATCAAACGGCAAATATGGCATACTGGAAAAAGATCAATTTATAAAAGAATTTCTAAACGATTAGAGCATGAAATATTACAGCACAAACAAACAAGCCCCTGTAGCCAGCCTAGAAGAGGCCGTCGTAAAAGGTCTGGCCGGCGATAAGGGATTATATATGCCCGAGTATATCGACTCCTTGGACGAGGAGGTGATAGCCAACATGAAGAACCAGTCCTTCCACGAGATCGCCTGCACAGTAGCTCAGATGTTCTTCGGGGAAGACATCGAGCCGGAGGTATTGGACAGTATCGTAAAAGATACGCTCTCCTTCGAGACCCCGGTGGTACCCGTAAAGGGTAATATCTATAGCTTAGAGTTATTTCACGGGCCTACATTGGCCTTTAAGGATGTAGGAGGGCGCTTCATGGCTCGTCTGCTCGGTTATTTCATAAAGAAAGAGGGATTGAAGCAAGTAAACGTATTGGTAGCTACTTCCGGCGATACGGGAAGCGCCGTCGCCAACGGATTCCTAGGCGTTCCGGGCATTCACGTGTATGTGCTTTATCCCAAGGGAAAGGTCAGCCCGATACAGGAATGCCAGTTCACGACATTAGGACAGAACATCACGGCATTGGAGATAGACGGCACGTTCGACGATTGCCAAGCGCTGGTTAAATCCGCCTTTATGGACGAGGAATTAAACCGTCATATGAAACTGACCTCGGCGAACTCCATCAACGTAGCCCGTTTCTTGCCCCAATCGTTCTACTATTTCAACGCTTACGCTCAGCTGGACAAGCTGGGAAAAGCGGACGAGCTGGTTGTTTGCGTGCCGAGTGGTAATTTCGGAAACATCACCGCCGGATTGTTCGCCTATTGGATGGGGCTCCCTATCAAGCGTTTCGTAGCGGCAAACAACCGTAACGACGTATTCTTGGAATACCTGAATACAGGAACTTATACACCCCGCCCATCAGTCGCCACCCTAGCGAACGCCATGGATGTAGGCGATCCGAGTAATTTCGCCCGTATCATCGACCTATTCGGCGCATTCAATGATCCTCATAAAGAAATATGCGCACTGATCTCCGGACATCGCTATACGGACGAGGAAATCGCCTCTACGATGCGAGCCGTCTATAAAGAGACGGGATATATCCTTGACCCGCACGGAGCCTGTGGCTACCAAGGATTACTAGACAGCGATCTAAGCGAGACCGAGACGGGTCTATTCCTTGAGACCGCCCATCCCGCCAAATTCAAAGGAACGGTCGATAAGATACTGGAGGCAGATATCGAGATCCCGGCGAAACTGAAAGCCTTCATGGAAGGAACCAAGCAAAGCATCGAGCTGGCAAAAGATTTCGAGGGATTCAAATCTTTCTTGATGAGCCGGTAAAAAGAAGAATAGTTTTCGTAATTGATATAAAATGGAAGGTGTAGCAAATTGATATTATCGATATTTGCCACACCTTCCATTTTTATCACCTAGGACATACAAAAACAGGCGAGAATTTCAAAAAGAAATTCCGTAAGCAAGCTTTTCTTCCGAAAAGTCATGTTGTTAAATTCGATTAATTATAAGCCAAATGTATAATTATTGGAGAAATAGAGTTTTTATAGGATCAGTTGATAATTGGTGGGGATAATTATTTTCATCTATTTAAAATCTCTACCTTTGCTCTATGGAAACGAATAAACTTTATACATTAGCTCAGAAAGTACTACCAAGTGCAGTTCTTACGTATTTTAATATCGTCAACATAGAAAGCACATCCACCGAGATTTTCATCCATCTTGATGAAAAGATGAGTGACAGTCTTAATATACATTAACCGTCTCTCCCCCGATGGTTATCGGGAAATGGCAGAGGAACTATAGATACAAGTGGCCCATTTGTCTTTTTGACAACTTGTAATCTGAAGTCCCGGAGAATCGATTATTCCGTACCCAAGTGCGTCTCGCTTCCAAATTCGAGAGAAAAAAACAGCAATTCTCTGTTTGATAGCTGTTTGCTGAAAAACGGCCTTTCGTTCCAGCCGAAATAATTCACCCTAGTTCATGTTTTACGGTCGTTAGGCGGTAATAATGCCCAACGCTACCGCATCTGAGGGCCGATGCCTATATATGTGTAGGCTTACGCCACTATATGTGTAGCTTGACGCGACTATATGTGTGGGTTGACACTGCTATATGTGTGAGTTGATACAGCCATATGTGTAGGTTGATACGTATATATTCGTTAAAAAGCGACGCTTATCATGTTAAAAAGCGGTTGTGGCAGCTTGTTCGCACTCCCCGCTTACGCTCGTTGGCTTTTATAGCCAGAGAGCCGTGTCGTGAAAAAGAAGGTATTTCAATCAAAAAGATACCTTTCACGCCAAACTCGAAGCACAGGATCTCAATCCACCGCCCACTCTTTCATCTCATACATATCCTTATATTCTTCCCAATCCGGATCCATCTCGGTATAAATAGAGATGGGCAGTAACTCGAAAGGAGCCAAGGCCTCATTCAAGCGTTCGCCGAATACACGCACGGTACGTGTGTAAAACACCCAGACCTTCTCTCCTCCTCCGGTATAGGCACCCGTTAGGATAGCCAGCTTGTCTTTCTTTTCCATCGCCTTACGAAGCGCTTCCTCCACGGCCTCCATTTTCTCGCCAAGGTCATCGCTAGGAAGGCCTCTCCCATCTCCCTCGTATTTCCAAGTGATCTCGACACGTTCCTTGAACTTACCGGATTCGGTAAACTCATTCAACTCGTCCCGCCCGTAAACGGTAATCATTTGCCCTGACTCGTTTTCCGAGAGAGCCGTAAACCATACATCGCTTAATCTCATATTTATATTTTCTATTTATCTATAAGTATTCCTTACTGACTTTACCGGGTAAAAATACGACAAAAAAGGCTGCGTCCGGTGAAGATACAGCCTTTTTATATTTCTCGACGGAAATTTATTATCTCTTTCCTAATCTATGATCCATAATGGCGTAATGGCATTCCCCATAATTCTTCAATTGATCCACGATCTCTTTAGCCGTAGATTCTTCCTCTACTTGCTCGCGTACGAACCAGAACAAGAAATCACGGGAAGCATGATCCTTATCAGCCTCGGCGATATCAACCAATTTGTCGATCAACTCTGATACATAGCACTCGTGTTTGTAAACATGCTCGAATACCTCCAACGGATTTCCCCAGCCTGTCGGAACCACGTTGATCTGGCCGATCGTAATATCGCCGCCACGATCCAAGGCGTAATCGATCAACTTATGAGCATGCTCCAATTCCTCAGCCGCTTGTTTCTTCATCCAATGGGCGAAACCGTTCAACCCTGCTTTCTGGAAATACACGGACATTGACAAATACAAATTCGAAGACCACATCTCCGCATTAACTTGGGCATTGAACGCCTCTGATAAATTTCTACTTAAGATCATAATTTTATCATTGTTTAAAAATGTTGAAGTATTATCCGTTCACGAAATTTCACTATGCAAATATAAATAAAAGTAGGATTCCTTATCTCATTTCCGCCCTTAGATATTGGCTACTTTCGAAAATTTTTCTAACTTACGCCCTTATTTGATAAACATCATGCAATACACCGACAAATATCGATCTCCCTTGGGAGAAATAACCCTAGCCAGCGATGGCGACCACCTGACAGGATTATGGTTCGACGGGCAAAAATATTTTGCCGCCACTTTATCGGCGGAACACCAAGAAAGAGAACTGCCGATATTCGAGCAAGCCAAAGAGTGGCTGGATAGCTATTTCATGGGTAAGATTCCCAGCTTCACCCCTCCTATCCATCTGGAGGATACGCCTTTCCGACTTGCGGTATGGGACTTATTGAGCAAAATACCTTATGGCGAAGTCGTAACCTACAAGGAGCTCGCCGGCGAAATCGCCCGGCAAAAAGGTATCCCGAGCATGTCTACGCAAGCGATCGGAGGAGCGGTAGGCCATAACCCGATCAGTATCATCATCCCCTGCCACCGTGTCGTAGGCAGCGATGGCAGCCTAACCGGATACGCCGGAGGTATCGACAAAAAAAGGAGCCTGCTTACAATCGAACGGGTCCCAAAAGTATCGTAAAGAGACTTTACCTTGCAAATCCTTGTGGACAAACATAGAATGTAACTATCCCATTAACGTTATCTCCTTCACCTCATGGTCCTCAATATCAGCATATAGGAAGTGGCCGGCGAAAGTGTCTTCCGTGTCTTGGAAAAAAAGCTCCAGTTCGTAATGGATGGAGCCGTCTTCTTTCTCCTTGGTCTCTATATGAACAGATTGCAATTCTACTTGGAGGGCAAACTCCTCTCTGGACAATGCCGGAAGTTCACAATCTTCCCGCCATGCGTTTGCTGTCGGGAGCAATTCGTCGGCCATGCGCAATTGCCATATCGCTTCCCCTTCCTCTTCCAGCCTATTCATATAGCCACTAATAGCTTTCAGATGTTTCCGGATAAGGGATTCGTGCGGACAACGTGGCTCCAAGTTTTTATCATATTGCTTCCGGATAAGTTTGATAGCCTCATTCAAACATTCAATTTTAGTACCGGTAGAGACCGAGGGCATTTCCCAAAGTCGCTCGTATAACTCCAATCGTTTTTCAAACGAGTGAAGGGCAGACCTTGCTCCAATCTTTATATCAAGATAAGCATCATAGGCTTTAGACTCTTCCTTAGTCATATCTCGCTCAACGCCGTTTAGCTTATTCTGACCCTCATCCATGCGAGTAATGATGTCATTGGTAAATTTCACTAATTGACGTACCTGCTTGGGTGTTTTTATTTTGTTTTTCTTTGCATTTTTCTCTACGCTTTGTGCAAAGAATTGAATGGTGGCCATTGTAATTGAAATATTCGTATCCGCACGCATCAAATCATCCGGCAGTTGGACATTACGCACAAGGTCATATAATTCAATTTTATAAGGAATTAGCTGACTGATTTTTTCTTCAACGGGCAAATCCGGGTTGCTCCATATCTTGGTGCAGTCTTGAATGATTACCTTAATCCTCTCGGCGTTCATGTAATCCAAATAGCGTTGCTCTAACGCCTCGTCCACCTTAGGCGGCAGGAGTTTTTTGAGAGCTTTTATCTTCTTTTTGAGTTCGTCTACGTAGGCTTGCTGTTCCGGGGGAAGCAGCTCATTCTTACCTTTTGCCGATTTCTCTTCAATGATAGGTAATTTCTCGGTCGGTGTCTCCAAGGGAGCGATGGAGATGCATAGGTCTACCTCCCTCCCCCAAATCGTCGCTTTATACTCTTCGGGTGTTTGATAGCCACGAAACCATGTCTGGAGTGTACTAAGCCAAAACTCCGTATGCATTTCCAAGGTCATTTTGGAAAGATGGGCGATCTTATCTGTCAGATGAAATTCCCAACTATTTTCATCCGTTTGTTCCTTTTCCATAAGTATGAATAATTATTATACTGAAATAGACAACTTGATCACCTTTGAGCCAATAAGTTTTCCCCGTAAACGTATATCCTGCAATTAAGATAAATATATGATGGTTATAGCTTCAAAGCGTAACGAACGCTGTTCCATGTAATTCACCACGTTTTACCCAAATCAACAATTCATATCCCATGGGGCGATTGTTGTTATCATATTACAGAGAGTCTTTCATGAAACAACTGCTTGTTTCTCTAGGTGTTTCCGTTTTCTGCTATATAGCTTATTTCATATTTGGGATTTGCTTCAATTTACTGATAAGAGGATAGGAAAGAAAGTTAATGAGGCGGCTCCATCGTTATTTCGGTGTGCCGCCTTTTTCCGGGTCGCATTTATTATTCTAGCTCATTTTTCCTCTTTTTCCACAGCTGATAGCTATTGAAAATATTTTGCCACATATTATACATATAGCATAATATAACTCTGATTATCAAAGCAAAAGCCCACCTATTACTAATAGTGGGTAACAAAATAGTAACAAAAAAACGAAGAAATCGCTTTGCGGTGGGCTTCATGTGCAAAGGTAACAAAAGCTCTCTAACCATAAAAGCAAAACTGGCGAAAAGAAGAATACTGTTTTTCTTTTCGCCAGCATATATAATTTGCTGTCAATAGAAATTAGTTTAGTCCGTTTTGGATATATAGACAAAAACACAAACTAAACTTGTGTTTATAATAACTTTTTCAACTTATCTATGACATATCTTCCAATGCAGAGAACTTTGAATGATTTAGGCAACAGATATTTGGATGTTTTAATTAGAATGTCCCTTTTTTACACCTAATATCTATCTAAGAAATCTTACTTTTGTTTGATAATTAAAACAGAATGGAGAAAATTCAAGTAATACAACCTACCAAATTGCTCGCTCCTTATATAAAGCAATATTGGTTTTTAAGGATAGATGATGTAAAGCAAGGCTTTCAACGTTCTATCCCGGCAGGTTGTGTAGCACTTGTTTTTCATAAAGGGAACAAAATTATTTCTTCTTTTCATAAGGGAACGCAGCCACATTACAAATAGGGTAAATTTCAATAATGGATTGTTTTGATGAAAAAACTCTTCAATATTTAGACTTACTGACATAGGGCTGTCATAGAAGACGCTATCTTTGTATCAAAAAGTATTCAACTTAATATTATAGAATATGAAAAGATTATTTTTATGCTCATCATTTGCTGATGTTGCTAATCTATTTGTCGATTGTGCCAAAGAAGATTTGCAAGGGAAAATTATAGCTTTTATACCAACTGCAAGCCTTACAGAACCAATACGATTCTATGTAAAAAAGGGGAAAAAGGCTTTAGAAGAAGCAGGAATGATTGTTGAAGAAGTCGAGATTACCCAACTGCCCAAAGAGGAAATATCTTCTATATTACATAAATGCGATTATATCTACATAACAGGTGGAAATACATTTTTCCTTTTGCAAGAGTTAAAAAGAAAAGGTGTTGATAAAATTATATCTAAACAAGTGAAATTGGGTAAACTGTATATTGGGGAATCTGCCGGAGCAATAATAGCCTCTCCCGATGCAGAATATATGAGAAGTGTGAATTTTGATCCAATAGAAAAGGCTCCTGAATTGAAAGACTGTACTTCTTTAGATTTGGTCGATTTTTATACGATTCCCCATTATGGAAATTTTCCATTCAAGAAAAAAGGTGAAAAGATAGTTCAACTATATAATGAGAAGTTGCAGCTTATTCCTATAAGTAATAAACAAGCTGTTATTATTGAAGATTCAAATATTCAAATTAAAGATGCAAAATGAATAGAATAGACCGTATTTCTGCTATATTGATTCAGTTACAATCGCACTCGTTAGTGAAAGCACAGCAAATTTCAGAACGTTTTAATATAAGCATTCGCACTGTATATCGAGATATAAGAACATTGGAAGAGGCAGGCATTCCTATCATAGGAAATCCCGGTATTGGTTATTCACTTGCAGAAGGATTCAAATTATCTCCTCTAATGTTTACTCAAAAAGAGGCTTTGTCCTTTTTGATTGCAGAGAAATTAGTACATGAACTAACTGATTCAAATAGCAACGAACATTATAAGTCTGGAATAGAAAAGATTAGGTCTGTCATGCGTTTTGCAGACAAAAATATGTTAGAAACAATGGAAAAGTGCATGTCTGTATTGGATACTTATAAATCATCTACCTATAAACCTGATATTCTTTTACTTATTTTACAAAGTATATACCAAAAAAGAATTATTGAAATATCTTATTTGGGAAGTAATGCGTTAAGTGTTTCAGAACGAAAGATTGAAGCTGTTGGAATTTTCTTTTCGAGAACTAACTGGTATCTAATAGGCTTTTATCTTCCCAAAGAAATCTATCTTACATTTCGGATAGATAGAATTCAAAAAATGCACATTCTTAATGAATTACAATCACGGGAGCATCCTCCTTTGGAAAAATTCATACGCGAGTTTTATGATAAAGAAAAATTACATGAAATCGTTATAAGAATAGAAAAGAATAAAACCTCCATAATGAATGATGATAAATATTATTACGGATTAACATCTGAGAAAGAGATAGGGGATATGTTTGAACTTCATTTTCTAACATTTTCAATCAGTAAGTTTGCACATTGGTATCTGTCTTTTGCAGATAGTGCAACTATAATAAGACCAGATTCTTTAAAATATGAAGTTAAAAATATTATCAATAACATTTCTATTTGATTGCTGTCAAATAGTATTTTTAATCGACTCAATGAAAAAAATATTCGACCAAAGATTTTTCCGCTTATTGTCGGAATGCTCACAACGTAAAGTGTCTGCATCTGAATTTGCAGAAGCTATCGAAGAATTGGCGACCCATGTAGCCAATTTTAGTATCAATGAGCAGGATTACAACGTTTTACTACGTTATTTTTCCTTTGGTTTGCACCGTCTTAAATCGTATCGTGTACGGTTTGAGCAAGAAAAAAATGCCCCATCTGCATCTAATTGATGAAGCGATAGGACTTTTGAACACTGAAATACGCCTTATCGAGTGGCGCATCAAATACCCGGAACAGCTACAGCAACGTATCAACAAACAGCCCCTTTCCCCTCTCTATCTCGCAGACAAGACAACCCTTATCAACATCATGGAAATGGTAAGCGGTCTGTTCCTCTCCAAAAACATCGTGTATCAGAACGGCAAGCCCGCCTACTTGGTGGACTTGGCGAAAGCCTTTGAATGGCTGTTCAACATCAAGATAGGCGACTGTTACCAAAAACATGAGGACGTGATAAAACGAAAGCCGGGCAAACTGACCGGGTTTCTTAATGGATTGGTAGAACTTATCAAAAAGGAACATGACAAGAAAGGATATAGATAATCAGTGACTTATGATTTATTTATAGGGGATTCCATTAGTTCCCCCGTAATTTCTTTGCGCCTATTTTCTGAACTTTGCTTCATCAATTGATTGACAGACAAGAATGTATAATCAGAAAAATGAAGCAATCATGTATATAGACAATGACGATTTCAGCGTATGGATGCAGAAGCTGTACGCCAAGCTGGAAGAACTCTGCAAGGATGTACGGGTACTACGCAATGCGGACAAGGTACTACCCGAAGATGACAACCTATTGGATAATCAAGACTTGTGTTTATTATTCAAAGTAAGTATCAAAACTCTGCAACGCTACCGGGCTATCGGTGCGCTGCCTTACTTCACTATCAGCGGAAAAGTGTATTACAAGGCTTCCGATGTCCGGGAGTTTATTAAAGAACGGTTCAGCGTCACCACGCTACGCCAGTTCGAGAAAGAACACTGTACGAAGAAAAAGAAGTGAATCTGAAAAGCCGGAACGGTGAATGTACTTCATCTGTTCCGACTTTCCCCGTTTATGGCTTACCCAACTTATCGGCTTCTTTCTTTAGCTGTTCGGCTTGCTCATTCAACAGCCTTGCACGTTCCAGTGCTTCCGCCTGCTTTTGGATGCGATATTCAAAATCCATCACTGAATCGGTCAAACTTCGGATAAAACCGTTATCCCGTTGCCACTTGAACTTGTTTTCCAGCATATCAAAAGTTTCCCCGTCTGCCTGTCCTTGCATCAGCAAATAGCGGTATTTCATATCGTTGTCCTGCAACTGCTGCATACGTTCAGCCAAACGGACATTCAAGAATATGGAAACGGAACAGACGACCAGCACTGCCGAAAAAACAAACAATCCCGGACGAATCCAAAAAGCGACCTTGTTGTAAATCCGTTGATAGAACGGTAAGGGCGTAGCTTCCTCTTTATCCGTCTTGCAAGAGCCCAAAGTATCAATCATTACCTTGAAACAACGGTAGGTTTCCAATGTTATTTTCTTGGTGTCCTCTATGTTCTTCTGCTGACCTTGCATCCTGCTCCTTATGTCGTCAAGTTGGCTTTGAATAACCCGCAACTTTTCTTCGGGAACAGCCGAATTACTGTGCAGTTCCGACAACGCTTGTTCGATTGCTCCCAGCCGTTCGAGAGTTTCCTCCCGACTGGCTGGCGTTGCCTGTGCTTCCTGCTTCTCTTTCAGTTCCGTAACCATAGAGAGAAGCCCCTCTAAAATCAAATTATCTTCCATGTCTTTACTGTTTAAGTTGTTTTTTCTTTTTCTTCTTCTTTCTCAAATTAAAATTAGGTTCTTCATCCACTGGGGGAGAAGAAGCAGAAAACAGACCGAGTGAACCTGTTATCAACGGACTGTCAGCCTTGTCCGGTGCAGGTGCTTGTTCCCGAACGGGTGCGAAAGTTGTTTGCCGTTGGCTTTCGGCAACATTCATTCCTGCATCCCCGAAACATTTATCCAGTTTGGAAAAACTGAAACTGCGGTCTATCTCCGACCCCTTGAACGTGTATTCGCCTTTGGAAAAGGATATGCCCTGTATCTCGTCAGTCTGTCCCTTTCGTTTGAACTGGATAGTGATACCCTTTTCCGCTAACCTGTGCTGCAACTGCTGCCAGTTACGGGATTTGCCGATTTCATTTTTCACAGCCGTGTAAATCTCGTATTTTGATTTGTCCGGCTCTTTCAATCGGTGCTGCTTCACCTGCTCTTTTCCCTCGGCGAAATAAAGCCCGTGTTTGGCTTTCAGCTTCTTGCATACCTGTTCGTTACGATACATGTCGTTCCTGTCCGAAATGGTCTTGCCGTTATTGTCTATGCGGTTGAACACGATATGCACATGTGGGTGTTCCCGGTCTTGATGGCGCACGATGATATATTGCGTATCGGTGATTTTCATTTCACGCATATACTCCTGCGCAAGCTGTACCATCTTCCCATCTGTCAATTTGGGCGCATCCACTGCCGAATAACTCAACGCAATATGTCCGACAGGCTTTTTCAAGTCGGGATTCATCCCGGTCTGCATACAGAAGCTGTGGATTATATCTCCCCGGCTTTCAGTCAGAACCCCGTCCGCATGAAGCAAAACCGCCTGCTCCTTGCCAAGCACATAGTTCACACAGCCCTTAAACCCGCTTCCCTTTTTTATTTTTCCAATCATCTGACAAATGGTTTATGATTTCAATAATCCGGTTTTTGAGCTTCACCAGTTCCACCGCCACCAGTGCGAAACCTCCGGCATTCGCCCGGTGCGCCAACTGGTTGATGTTGTTGGCTTCCCCTGCCAGTTTGCGGATGGTGTCCGCATCCTGCCTGTTCAGCCGGGGTATGACCTCTACCGAAACAACCGCCTGCCTTACATACTCACTGACACGTAACCCAGCTTCCCCGGCTCGCTTTCTGATGGCGTAATACTGCAACTCGGTCAGTTTCGTACTGACAACCCGTTGCTGCTTCTCTATCCGTTTCTTTGCCGGACGTCCCCCCGGCTTATCCTTTATATTCGTCATAGGTTTTTACATTTAAATGGTATCTTAAAAATTGCGACCAACGGGAGAAATTTTCTTTGCGGTGAGCAAAGCAAGGTAGTTTCGGTTTACCGAAACATAACCTTGCTCTCCAAATAAACCGCCAGCCGTTGGTAGTCCTGCCGGATTAAATGCCCCTGCCTCTCTTTTGTCTTGGGGCGGCACGTTGTCCGGTTTCCTGCTTCGTTTCCTGCACTTGGCTGGCTGCGTTTTTCTGTTCCTGCTTCCTGCCGCACAGATAATCGTTCAAGTCCGAATATCCCCTATAATTGTGCGAGAAGTCACGCACACGGTAGGGGTATTCCAATTCGATAGCCCGTGTCGCTTCATATCCAGCCTTGTCATTGTCAAGCATACAGTGGATGCGTTCATACGGGTACAGCACGTCAATGGCTTTCGACACAT
Source organism: Parabacteroides sp. 20_3 (assembly GCF_964238835.1). Taxonomy (NCBI): domain Bacteria; kingdom Pseudomonadati; phylum Bacteroidota; class Bacteroidia; order Bacteroidales; family Tannerellaceae; genus Parabacteroides; species Parabacteroides sp. 20_3. The sequence continues at coordinate 216,550 of NZ_CAXSNO010000006.1, forward strand.
TGGCGGTAGAGTTAAGAATGGCATAATCCTGCCTGTCAAGGTCGGGTATGGTCGGACAGTTCCTCATGCGGAGCGTAAGGAAAGAGAGGTAGTCCATGAAACCCTCGAACACCAAACACTTCTCCCTCGGCTCTCCCTGCTGCCGTATATGGGTGATGTCTTTCGGGGCGATGCAGCCTTTGAAAAAGGAATTGCGAACCTCGTAACCTCCTGCCATGTTCGGGAAACCGATAGCAAAGAACGGTCTGCCATTATTGGTAAAATGGAGTTCCTTACATTCTCTTTTTGCCAGTTCGACATTGATACCCCGTCCCTGCAAGTAACGGAGCAATGCCGGATGGGTAAGGTCACGGACTTCCAAATGCTGGAAGCTCGGTTCTGTCCTACGCTGGGGAAAAGAAAAACTGACCGGACGGACGTGCGGTGTCTGTTCCGCTATCCGGTTTAAAAGGTATGGCAGGCTGTCGGAACAATAGAGTTCCTTTGCCAGTGCGATAATGTTACCGCCCTTGCCTGCGCCAAAGTCATACCAAAGGTTGCGGTCAGTGTTCACCTTGAAAGACGGTTCGTGTTCCTCCCTTAACGGTGATTTGTACCATAAACCGTTACCCTGCTGCTTGACAGGAGAGTAACCTAAACTGTGCAGATAGTCTGCGATGGGTATTTGTTTCACATCTTCGATGTTCATAACATTTTCTTTTTTGGGGATAAAAAAAATAGTTGAAAAGTGCGCCAGTCCTGTTTAGTCCGTTATATATACACCCGTACCATACTAAACCTGCCTGTTCCGATACAGGGAAATAGTAAGTCCGTTCCTCTTGTATATACACCCGGACTAAACCAAACTGACTTTTAATAATGGAAATCGGGATTATAGCGGTAGCCCTTGCCCTCTTTCACAATCATGCGCTTGTTCACAAGAAACTTGTTAAGCGACACAAGAACATTGCGTCCACGCTCGTAACCGATACTCGCATAACCCTGTTTCAATGCCGCTATGACATTGGAATAGCCTTGTACCACCTGCTTGCCGAAACCGTTCTCCAACGCTTCCCGGTGTTGCCGTTCAGTCAGTTCCGCAAGCGAAAAGTTCCTGTCCTGCTTAGGTTGTTGGAATACATAATCATCCACGATTTCGGGTAAAGCGTTGTCATTGATACGGAATGCGAACGGGTCAAATTCCCGGTCACGTATGTGCATCGCCTTTACCTCGCTTATGTTGCCGTCCTGCTGGCTTTTCGTGATTTGCAGGACGGTTTCAGCCTTGTTGTTCAGTTCCGTACCGATATGCCCCCTTGTGTTGTCATCCCCCTTATTCAAATGCAGTACAGTGTGGATATGCAGGTTATATCCGCTTGACCAGCGCATCAAGAGGTTGATTAGGTCGGTTGATTCGCTGGGGCTGTTGATGTCATACATCAAGTCACGGATTCCGTCAATGATGAGCAACCCCACATCGGGCATATTTTCAAGCATATAGCCGATAATCTGTTTCCGCTTGTCGGGGGTCTGCTCCCTTAGCACGATGAAAACAAAATCGTCCCTGTCCTTGTCGGTAGGCAGTCCGGCAAGTCGCAAAATACGCTCCATGACCTTATGGCAATGGTATTTGCTCTGCTCGGTATCTACATAGAGGATTTTCCGCTTGTTCGGTGGCAGATATGCCGAATACTTCAGTACCTCGTCATTCTTCAACGCTGCCGCAACGATGGCGGAAATGTTGAATGTCTTTTTGCTCTTGGCTTTTCCTGTGGATGCGCTGAAATTACCCAGCGTGCCAATGGTAGAGCCGTTCACCCAGAGTATTTCGGGCGGCACTTCGTAAGTGTCCGTCACCTTTAGATGGATGGTTTTCCAAAGGGCTGCAAAATCCTCTTTCTGCATGGTGACATCCTGCCCGGCTTCTGTCGCTTTTCTATTTTCCATAGCCGCTATTTCTTTAAGGGACGGTTAAGGATATATTTCTGCGCTTCCTGCTCTATCTGCGCCTGCGTCTTCACCGGGTTCTGACGCAACCACGCTTCTAATTCCGCTTTCTCAAAATAAAGCATTTTGCCCTGCGGCTTGTAATGGGGTATCAAGTTACCCGAAGTCAGCTTGTACAGGTAACTTTTTGAAAGGTTCAAGAACTTGCTCGCTTCATCAAAACTAAGCACATTCTTTGAAAGGAACACTAAATTTTCGAGTTCTGCAACTCGCTTCTCAATACTTGTTTCCATATAACAAAAGTATTTGCGTTAGACAATATGGAGTGCATGCCCTCCAGTTTCTTGTAATCGATTACGGGGGCAAAAGTATTGAGGAATAGCTTGATAGTGGATTAAGCTATGTTTGAGGTATTAACCTATTCTTAAAGTTTTTTCAGTTGTTTGATATAATTGCTGATGGTTACATAATCTTTTTCATGTTCCACCCCTTTTACATAATTGGCGGCTGTGGCTAAATCACCTTGATTCAGATATTTATCTTTCTTTATATTCTTCGTAACAAACAACTTATTCTTTGCTATAACAGATTGCCAGTTAGGTGTTATCAAACCACGATTGCTTAATTCCGAAAAAAGAAAAGCTACCTGCCTGTTGTTATTAGACCTAAATATAACTTTTGGCTTACAGGAAAGTATTGCTTTCAAATCTTCAAAAGTCATAGGAGCATTGAAAATTTCCACTTCATTGATACAATCCACCAACAATGCTATTTGTCTGTCGTTTAAAATAGACTTAAACGGATTTTCTGTTTCAGCAATATGGGAGATAATTTTAGGCTCTTGGCATTTATCTTGAATTGGTTGCGGCTCTTTCTGTTGTGGCTGCATTTCCGCTTGCACCTTACTTTCTTTCTTTTTTCGCAAGTACGCAGAATATTTTTCCAATACAACAGTTTTAACTATTACAGAAAAATAAGGCAGTTCTTCATCATAAACCGTATTATCTTGCTCATACCGGGAATAATCAAATGAAAGAGGATTAAACGACATGTATTTTCTTTTCTCATCGGATTTCAAGGATTCATAAAAACCGCTTTCCCAAAAGAAATCAGATACAGAATAAAAATATTGAATATCATTCAACACAGAATAACGAATATATAACTGCACCAACTCATCAGTGGTACGAACATATTCTTGCTGTTCCAGTTTATCAGCCTGTTCTGCGTCGAAATATAAGGACTTAGAGGCAATATTATCTATCATAACTTGGCTGGCATGATTGATACAGCGATTGAATATACCTTGTATATGGTCGAATTTTATTTTCAGTTCTTCTTCTGTCATAATAATCTATGTTTCAGTTAGTAGAAACAAAGATATATTTTTCCGGCTAAACAAAGACAAAAAAAGAAAGAAAGTACGGTAACTGTGATATAACCATACTTTCTTTTTAAATCAGTCCGTCAAATTCGGTATCAAACTTATAGCTTCTTCTTTTTTCTTATCGACAATCTTCGCATAAATTTGAGTTGTGGCAATATTTTTATGTCCTAACAATTTGCTAACTGTGTACAAGTCAGCCCCCAATGTAAGCATCATGGTAGCATGGGTATGCCGGGCAACATGAAACGAGATATGCTTAATAATCCCTGCGTCTTTCGCCCATTTTTGAAGTATTTTATTTATAGTTCCCTCATGCGTCAAAGGAAAAATCAAATCATCGCCTTTTGCTTCATTTTGTTGCGGCAACCACTTTAACGCTTCATCGGATATAGGCAGATAAAGCGGTTCTTTTGTTTTCTGCATCTTTATTTCAATTCTTATTCTTTCACCGCTTTTCTGCAAATCGTTCCACTTCAATTTTCTTATATCGCTTACACGCAGCCCACACAAACAACTGAAAAGAAAGGCTTGTTTCATTATCTCATACTTGCACTCTGTCCCGATAAGCCGCTTCAATTCCTCTATTGTCAAATACTCCCTGCGGCTGACTTCCGCTTTTACCTTACTGGCAAAATCAAACTCTTTCGTTGGATTGACCGTAATAATCCCCTCTTTATAGGCTCTATTTATAGCGGTACGCAGCACCCCATAGTAAGCAATAACGGAATTATTACTTAATACACCCCCAGCCTTTAACAAACCAAACTTGCTTGCTTTCTTCGCTTGTTTCAAGAAATCCACAAAGCTATTTAAGAAGTCCTTATCTATATCACGAAAAGCTATGTAATCCCCTCTGAACAACTTTAGTTCACGGATGGTATTACCAACAGTCTTTTCATAGTTCAAGCTGCCACGTTCTTTAGATTGGCTTCTCATGTTCATTAAATAATCAATCACATTCGCTTTTGACTTGTTGGTGTTCTGAAAACCGTGTGCATCATTTTGTAACTCCACTATCCTCTTACTCTGAATCGCTTTTGCAAGAGCCAATGTAGCTTCGTTCTTCGCCTTATCCTCCCTCGTTTTTTCGGGTATAAGGTACAACTTCAAAAATTCATATTGCCGTTTACCGCCAACATAATTTTCTTTTCTAATAACATCACCTGTATAATAGTCCAAATAAATAGACTGGTTGCCATTGGCAAGCTGCTTGAATCTAATCCTTACAGGTTCTTTCAATTTAACTTCTTGTTTTTTCTTCGCCATAATTATGTTCTTATTTTGTTACCGATACAAATATAGCGATTTGTTTTGTTACTCCAATGAATACGGGTAACAAAATAGTAACAAAATAAAGGCATTTATTAGACTAAACAAGAAAACAAGGAAAATAAAGGAAATTACACTCAATAAACATAAAATACTAAATACCAATATCTTATATTTAATATTTTATCTCATTTTTTCTCTTTTTCCACAACTGACAGCTGTTGATGATGTTCTGCCACAGGACATAGCTCCCCGGGCCAACAGAAGACAAGGGGTTCAAATAGGTGTAAGACATCCAGATCGCTAACACGGTATTTTTTTGCCCCAAGGCTTGTCCGGCGCTAATACGGTCATTGTATTTCTTGCCGATGCGCTTTCCCCAATAAAACTGCGCGATACAGGTTATCAAGCCGCCTAAAGCGATCAGGATTTCTACATAAATCTCCGCCTCGCTATTAACCAAGGATTTCAGGGTCTGCCCGGTCACGGTAGCTAGAGCGACGGCCCAGAGATAAAAGGCCATGTCTCGAAGCCCCGCAAGGAAGCGATGGATAGGTGGTATGAATCTACGCAAGAACAAAGCGAGGAAAAACGGGAATAACAGCAATGGGAAGACTTTTCCCAAGATATTCAAGAATGCGGCGAAGAAAGTAATCTCGGCATGCGGTTCCACTAATGGGAAGACCAGCGGCACGACAATCGCTGCCAATAGATTCGATAATAAGGTATAAGTAGTCAGACTAGAGGCGCTTCCCCCTAATTTACCCGTAATCACGGCGGCCGCCGTAGCAGTCGGGCAAATCAGGCAGACCATCGCTCCCTCAAACACGTCCCGGTATTCCTCTCTCATTGGCAACCATAACAATAAGGCTGCAAGCACCAAACTGGAAACCGCTTGGATAAGCAATAGCCAACCATGCCAAGGGCTGGGCATCAATTCCCGGACAGAGATCTTACAGAAGGTTAAGAGCAACTGCGCAAAAATCAAAAAGGGCGTCAGATACGCTATTAAAGTGTACATGAACGGCTTTGTAGGCTCCAGAAAAGTAACATTGGCGAAAACAAAATACCCTATCGCACCCGCTAACATAGAGATAGGGAGTGTCCATGTCTTGAAGAATTTCAACATAACGCCTATTCTTTTAATTCGGGATGCAAAATAACATCTTTCCACCGAAAGAGGCAAACAAAAACCGTTCTATTGTTGGCTCTGTCTCCTAAATTTCGAGGGAGATAAGCCCTCTTTCTTCGTGAAAAAAGTAGAAAACTGAGATACAGTCTCAAAATTAAGCGCATACGCTATCTCTGAAATACTTAATCGAGAAGTACTTAATAGCTCTTTTGCTCGAAGATAACGTAAATGCAATTGATATTGAGCGGGAGATACCCCCGTATAAGATTTAAAGGTACTTCGAAACCAAGAATAACTCACATTCAAACTCTGAGCGATCGATTCCACCGACATAGGATTATCAATATTCCTCTTCATGAAAGCTCGTGCCTCATTGATCTTCTCCACCGCATCTGACTGCCCTAAAAAACGATTCTTCTCTTTATAATATATCTCCCCCATCAGATAAAAGACAATACTAGAAATAAGTTGCTGATAACCGTTTCGCTCCTTTATAGCATGAGAAACTATTTCCTCATACAAACCTATAATTGTAACATTCACCCCTATCTCATAGACAGGATTCTCTTTTGAGAAAAATTTATTAGAAATCCAACCCTCTATTAAATTGCCTCTAAAACCCACCCAATACTCGTACCAACCATTTTCCGCTGGAGAATAGGTATGCCACTCTCCCGGAAACAACAAGATCATCGTCCCTGCTTTAATCTTTTTTCGTTTAAAAGACTGGGATTCAAAGAACCCACAACCTTCAGAAATGTACACCAATTGGTACTCCGTTAATATACGTCCTTTTTCCGGGTTGAAAGAATACGTCAAAGGATGTTGTTGCCTGACAGGGTAAATACTATGCGGAGGTATGGATTGATAACCGACTGTTGTAACCATCATCCCCCATAGCTCATCCATCGGACTAACATTCAGATAACGAATGTTATTATTTTGTGTACTCATAAAAAGATATCCTCCTTATAACATTACTAAATAATTGACCAAAGATAATATATTTCACACACATGACAGAAGATATGAAGTACTACTTACCCGACGCAGTATATATCCTAAGGGACTTGAAGTATATCTTCTACGACAAGGGAAGTTCACTTTCTCTAAACTAAACTATCACTTTTCTAAAATATAAAATCAAATAGATAAAACAAGACCAAAAGCAACCCTATATCTTTGCTGTTGGTCAAAGAAGATAATATGAAACTAAAATTCAATCTATAAAACATGGAAAACAAAAAAATAAATGTAGGATTGGTTGGGATGGGATTAAATACCTATTGGTCCCAATTTGAAGGACTCTATGAAAAACTTTGCAAATATCAGAAAAAGATAGCAGACTCTTTAACACGTCCGGATATAAGTATAATCAACGCTGGGATCTTAGATCGTCCGGAGGAAGCCAAAAACATCGCAGATGTCTTATCGCATGAAAATATAGAAGTACTTTTTGTTTATATCTCGACATATGCGCTATCATCTACGATATTACCGTTGGCACAACGCCTAAAAGTTCCCATAATACTATTAAACATACAGCCCTCTTCTCACATAGACTATACATATATTAATAGTCTAGGAGACCGAGGTCTCATGACAGGCGAATGGTTAGCGAATTGCCAAGCATGCTCCGTCCCTGAATTCGCGAATATACTTATCCGTTCTGGGCTACCTTTTAAGATCGTGACGGGGCATTTGGAAGACAACGCAACTTGGGCCGAGTTAAACGACTGGCTCGACGCAACCGTGGTTATGGCAGGTATGAGAGAGCATCGTATGGGTATATTAGGCCATTATTATTGTGGGATGTTGGATGTTTACTCAGATATATCCCAGCAATCCTCTTCTTTCGGCACACATATCGAACTACTGGAAATGTGCGAGCTAAAAGCTTACAGAGATGCGGTATCAGACCAGGAGATCAAAGAAAAAATAATGGAATTCCAACGTAAGTTCGAGGTAGTCGCTGAATGTGAAGAAACGGAGCTAATACGTGCTGCTCGCACATCCGTCGCATTAGACAAATTAATCAAAAGCCATCAGCTAGGCTCAATGGCTTACTATTACGAAGGTTATCCCGGCAATGATTATGAGGATATTGTAACCTCTGTTATAGCAGGTAACACCTTATTGACCGGCAAGAACATACCTATAGCTGGCGAATGCGAGGTTAAAAATGTTCAAGCCATGAAAATACTCTCCCTGCTAAAAGCCGGCGGATCTTTTTCCGAGTTTTATGCCATGGACTTTAAAGACGATGTCATATTACTTGGTCATGATGGTCCTGCCCACTTCGCCATGTCCGATGGTAAAGTAAAACTCGTACCTCTTCCTGTTTATCATGGTAAACCGGGCAAAGGATTATCCATTCAAATGACCGTCAAGAATGGGCCAGTCACCCTATTGTCTGTTTGTGAAGGAAAGGAGGGAATATTTTTATTGGTAGCCGAAGGAGAGTCCGTTCCGGGCCCTGTTCTGGAGATAGGTAATACAAATAGCCGGTATCGTTTTTCTTGTGGGGTAAAAAGCTTTATGGAAAACTGGAGCAAAGCTGGTCCGTCACATCATTGCGCTATCGGAATAGGTCATCTTGCTAGCAAACTGGAAAAAACGGGATTTTTATTAAATATTCCTGTCATAAAGATCGCTTAAGGGATCATCTTAACATCTCTAATAAAAAAGACTTCTTAGGACTGCCATATATGACTTTCCCATAGTCCTCTCTGCAAATATCATAGTTCTATCGGAACTATGTCTCTTTTATATTTCCACTTTGCAAAAATCTAAAAATATTAGTAACCACATATTAAAAAAATGATATTTAATGTTTGATAAATGATATTGTTCTTCCAATAAATATCTTTTTCATATAGCTATAATCTCATAAATACATCTGCTAGTTTCATAGTTCCGATAGTACTAATATCAAATTAGATGTTGCCTATGAAATAAAAAGTATTAGACCTTTAAATCACCTATTTTATTGGTAATCATTTTACCACCAACAATTTAATATCAATCTAATAATTTAATTATTTAAATTATGAAAAACATTCTTTTCACAACGAGGAAGAACAATGGTGTTCCAATGTTAAAAAGCACCCTTCCTATTATTCTATTTAGCATGTTCCCAGGAATTGCCGGTATTGCGGCAACGGAATCTGCGACACTAGACAATCCTTTGGTTTCAACGGTGACTCAACAAAACAAAAAAGTCAGCGGTGTTGTTTATGACACAAATGGAGATCCTGCCATCGGAGCAAATGTCATCGTAAAAGGGACAACCAATGGAACCATTACAGACATGGATGGTAAATATACGTTGGAAGTACCGGCAAATGCCATTTTGCAAATTTCCTACATCGGATACAATACCCAAGAAATACCAATAGGTAATAAAACAACAATCAACATAAATCTTAAAGAAGATACACAAGCCCTAGACGAAGTAGTCGTCGTAGCCTACGGTACTCAAAAAGCACGTTCAGTAACAGGGTCTATGAGTAAGCTTGATGCTAGTGAACTATCTGATATGCCGGTTTCCCAGATTGGGGAAAAATTACAAGGAAAATTCTCTGGAGTACAAATCAACCAAGCCAATGGAGAACCAAACGGCGGTTTAGTGATCCGTGTGCGTGGTGCGGCTTCTATCAATGGAGGAAACGAACCATTAGTGGTTATCGATGGTTTCCCCACTACTTCCGGTTTGGCATCCATCAGCCCGGATGAGATCGAGAATATCACTGTATTGAAAGATGCGGCTTCTGCCTCTTTGTATGGATCCCGCGCAGCCAATGGTGTTATCTTGGTAACTACAAAAAGCGCTAAAGGAGTAAGCGCAGGTAAACCGCATATCGATTTCAGCGCATACTTCGGAATTGACAAGGTCTCCAATCAAGGAAGGCCTGATTTGATGAATGCACAAGAATTTGCCCAGTTCAAGAAAGAATATTATGAAGATCAAGCACTTTACGAAGGTTATACAGGAGGAGTTCCCGAATGTTATCAAAACCCACAAGCAATAGGTAAGGGCACGGATTGGTTTGATATTCTTTTGCAAGACGCAATCACACAAAACTACAACTTAGGCCTAAGCGCAGCAGGAGAGAAATTCAAATCAGCTGTCAATATCAATTACAACGCAAAAGAAGGTGTTATTTTGAACACTTACTCCAATCGTTTCGCCGCACGTGCCAATAACGTATATGAAGCATCTGACCGTGTTTCATTCGGATTAAATGTCTCCGGATCTTACACAATCGGTCAATTAACAGACGGATTAGGTGGTGGACGTTACATCATAGGTTCTGCCATGTTGATGGACCCGCAGTTGAAATACAAGAATGATGACGGAACTTATCCTATCGCCTATACGCAACCGGGTATGTTTGCCAACCCTAACTATTATCTTGTACTTACTCAGCGTCAGAATCCTTCTAAAACCTTCAGAGGCACGGTCAATGCCTATACAGACATCAAGATCATTGATGGCTTGAAGTATCGTTTAAGTGCTAATGCGGATTTGGCGAACAACTCTCGTTCAAACTGGATTCCATCTACCGCAAACGGAGCTATGTTCTCCGCTCCTCCTCAACCAGCCACAGGTTCCTATCATACTTCTAATTACGTAAACTGGCTATTGGAAAACACGTTAACTTACAACAAGACAATCGCAAATGATCATAACCTTGATATTTTAGTAGGTTATACGACTCAGAAAAACACACAGGAAAACGCTCGAATCGACGCTTCCGACTATCCGGATGATGAGCTACCTTGGTTTGGAGCCGCAATCACAAGAACAGGAAACTCTGATGCTGATAAATGGGGTAGCTGGGCTATGATCTCTTATTTGGGACGTTTGAATTACGACTATAAAGAAAAATATATCTTATCTGTAGCATTCCGCCGGGATGGTTGTTCCCGATTTGGTTCGAATGCGAAATTCGCCAACTTCCCGTCCGTTTCAGTGGGCTGGATCGCTTCAGATGAGCCTTTCATGGAGAAATACGATAAAGTTAGCCATTTGAAACTTCGCGGTAGTTATGGACTGGTAGGAAACTACAACATCGGAAATTATACCTATTTGGCTTCCGTAGGCTCCTACAACTATGTGACAGATGGATCTATCACCGCTGGACGTGCTCTTTCCCGTATCGGAAACAACGAGCTGACCTGGGAGACAACCAAACAAATGGACTTCGGTGTGGATTTAGGGTTATTCAACGATCGTGTATTCTTAGTCTATGATTACTACAGAAAATGGACGGATGGTCTCTTGTATCAGATTGATATCCCCTACTCTTCCGGATTCAGCAATATTCAATCTAACATCGGTGAGTTCCATTTCTGGGGTCATGAGATCAGTTTGGAAACAAAGAATATGGTAGGAGCCTTTAAATGGAATACGCAGATTAATGTATCCATCGACCGAAACAAAGCCGCCAAATTGGGGACAAACGATACTCCCATTGGAGGCTTCAACAACCAAGAAGATTACAACCATACCGCTGTAGGGAAACCATTAGGTATGTTCTACGGATACGTATACGACGGAGTATTCATGACTGAGGCTGAATATGAGGCAGGTCCTAAGCATGCGTCATCCATGGTTGGTACTGTACGAATGAAAGACCTGAATGGAGACAACAAGATTGACATGGACGATAGAACTTATATTGGAAATCCGAATCCCGACTTCACATTCGGCATAACGAATGAATTCTCATGGAGAAACTTTGATGCCAGCCTGTTATTGACCGGATCCGTTGGAAACGACATCATTGACGGCACATTGGAGTGGACAGAGAATATTGATGGCGTATTCAACGTACATAAAGGTGTAGCCAACCGATGGCGTTCCGTAGACAATCCCGGTGACGGACAAGTTCCACGTACTCGTACAGGTACAACAGAGCTATTCCGTTATACAAACTCTCGCTGGGTATCAAACGGTTCTTATTTAAGGGTTAAGAATTTGACCGTAGGCTATACTATTCCCATCAAGAAGAATCCATACGTGAAAGGACTACGCATTTATGCAAGTGGACAGAACTTATTGACTTGGACAGGGTATAAAGGTATGAACCCGGAAGTCAGTGGCAAAGGTGCCAGTGGCTTATATCAAGGGGTAGACAATACCGCTTATCCGGTAGCTCGTACATTCTCCTTAGGCGTTAATGTTAAATTTTAAAAGTTAAATCAGTATGAAAAAAAGATATTTATATGTTGCAGCTTTGGCTGCATTGTTGAATTTTTCGTCTTGCAGTAATTCTTTTTTGGACTTAAATCCGGATACAGCCATTACAGCAAATACATTCTACAAAACAGCAGAGCACTTCGACCAAGCACTAGTCGCTTCTTACACAGCTTTCAGAAGCATTGCTCAAACCGGAATAATGATGGATGAAATGCGCTCGGATAATTCCTTCTATACCTTCTACTCAGGAGATAGAGGCCCATACGCTTCAACGGAGGTACTAGCCTTGTTCTTGGATAGCGGAGATCCTATTAGCTGGATAGAGACCCGATACAAAGACAATTATACTTGTATAGGTCGTGTCAATACAATCTTGAATCGTTTGGAATCCTCTGAAATGACAGATTCAGAAAAAAACGCAGTAAAAGCCGAGGCTCTATTTTTAAGAGCATACTATTATTACGACTTGGTTCAGCACTGGGGGGGAGTCCCTTTGATATTGGAGGAGGTACAGAACGAAGCTGATGCGTTTAAAGCAAAATCTTCAGCTGAAGAGGTTTATAACCAAATTATCACAGACCTTACGGAAGCGATTACGTTAGGTTTACCTGTGCCTTCTAAATTCCCGCAAAGCGGACGAGCAACGATGGGAGCCGCAAAAATGTTGAGAGCATACGCTTACATGTCTCAACCCGATCGGAATTATCCGGCCGCAGAGCAAGACTTGAAAGATATCACAAAGATGAATTATACATTGTTGAGTGATTACAATGCTGTATTTGACAAAGCGAATAAAAACAACCAAGAATCCATATTGGAAGTACAATACGCCAATGACGGTAGTACAGATGAGTGGAATCGTATTCCTTGGAATATAATCCCTAAATGTAGTAACAATGAAGTCCTTATGGGTATCGCTGGTTCCAATTATGTAGGTGCATGGCCTGGTGGTACCGCCGGAGGTTGGAATGTTCCCACGGATGAAATGATCCAATCTTATGAAAAGGGAGACAAACGTTTAGAGGCATCTATCGCAGTGGCAGAAGGAACGTTGGATGGTGATAACTTCACATTCGAAGAAGTTAAAAGCCCGATCGGTTACACGCCAGCTGCAGGAAAAGACTTCCGTTACTTTGTAAAGAAGTATTATCATCCACCTTACACCTATTCACTGAGGGCAGACGATAATTTCCCGGTTTACCGTTACTCAGGCGCCTTATTGCTATTATCAGAGGCATTGGTGAAACAAGGTAAGAACGCAGAAGCTTTGCCTTATATTAACCAAGTAAGAGAAAGAGCGGGACTTAAACCTTTAGCGTCTGTAACATTAAACGATGTTATGGATGAAATGCGCCATGAGTTGGCCTTCGAGAACAAACGTTGGACGGATTTAATCCGCAATGATCAAGCCATTGAAAAAATGACAGCATTCGGCAAGACCATGAAAGCTCTCTATCCGTGGATTTTACCTTCCGCATTCAACGTCACGAAAGAGCGTTTCGTATACGCCTTCCCGAGACGTGAAATGGACATCAATTATCTATTGGAACAGAATCCCGGATATTAATATAATTATTCCTTTTGAAGAGGGCCGGCAATAGCCAGCCCTCTCGGAGATTACACTAATTTTATAGCGGATTTATATAAACAATTTAATAGCATGAAAACACAGGAATTAGTCAAGTATCTATCTTTCGCTATTACATGCGGATATTTATCTTGGGGCTTAACGAGTTGTGATGGGCAAGAAGCCATGAGTTCCGATAATTGGGCTACATTGGAAACCGGATTTAAAGATCCGAAAGCAGAATATCGAACAGCACCTTTCGCCGTATGGAATGGTAAGGTGACAAAAGAAGAGGTAGAACGGACAATCCAAGAGTTGAAAGACGCCGGATCTGGAGGAGCATTTATACATCCACGTCCAGGTCTCATTACCGAATATATGTCAGACGAATGGTACTCTTTGTACAGGCATGCTGTCGACTATGGAAAAAAAAATGATATGAACATCTGGATCTATGACGAGAACTCATATCCCAGTGGTTTCGCAGGTGGACATGTTCCCGAACTGATGCCGGAGTCTTATAATCAAGGACAAGGTTTGGCTTTGAAAAAAGCTGAGCTATTACCCGAGAAGTTAGACAACTGTTTTATCTGCCTAAAAAAAGAGGGTGACAAATGGAAAGACATCACAAACGAAGTTGACTCCTACAAACAAAAGAAAGGAGAATATTACCTGTATGAGAAAACATTCTATGGACGCTCGGATTGGTATGGTGGATATTCTTACGTAGATGTCATGGTAAAAGGCGTAACCGAGAAGTTCATCGACGTAACGATGCAAGGTTATGAGAAGGTTGCTAAAAATGAGTTTGGCAAGACCATACCGGGTATTTTTACTGACGAACCCAATATCCAGAGCTCCGGAGGTCTGCGCTGGACACCGGATTTGTTCGACGTATTCCAGCAAAAGTGGAATTACGATTTAAGACCTTTATTGCCATTGTTAGAAGAAGAAGTCGGCAACTGGAAAGAGGTACGTCATAACTACATGGAAACCTTATTGCAATTATTTATCGATCGATGGTCAAAACCATTTCATTCCTATTGCGAGCAAAACAATTTACAATGGACAGGCCATTACTGGGAACATGGTTGGCCTTATATGAATGACGGACCGGATAACATGGCCATGTATGCTTGGCATCAAGTCCCGGCCATCGATATGTTGTTCAACCAATTTGATGATAAAAGCCCCGTCGCGCAATTCGGTAACGTACGTGCGGTAAAAGAGCTGAGGAGCGTGGCCAATCAAATGGGATATATCCGGACTTTGAGTGAGACATACGGTGGAGGAGGCTGGGATGAGACCTTCAAAGACTTCAAGAGTTTAGGTGATTGGGAATACGTATTAGGTGTCAATTTTATGAACCAACATCTTTCGCACATGACATTGACCGGCGCTCGTAAATACGATTACCCTCCAGTATTTACATACCATTCTCCTTGGTGGTCTAACTACAAGAGCTTGAATGATTACTACGCACGCTTATCTTGGGTCATGAGTAAAGGTGTACAAGACAATGACATATTGGTTATCGAACCGAACTCTACCCTATGGAGCTATTATTCTCACACAAAAAGTAGCAAGCAATTGATGGAAGTCGGGCAAGCCTTCCAAACCTTTGTGACAACTTTGGAAAAGAGTCAAGTAGAATACGATCTGGGCTCTGAGAATATCATCAAGGATCAAGGAGCCGTAAAAAACGGTCAATTCGTCATCGGAAAAGCAGCTTACTCAACAGTAGTTCTTCCTCCTTTGATGGAGACTTTAAATAAGCCCACATTCGATTTACTACAAAAATTCGTTCTGCAAGGAGGAAAAGTGGTACGTTTCTCCTCTCCCAATCGGATTGATGGCGCAGAAAACGGCGAATTAGCCAAAGTATTAAGCGCACAATCGGTCATATCCTACGATCAATTGAATGAAAAAGTCATTCAAGATGCTTTTCCTCCAAAAGATTGTAAATTTTCTTTTAAGGGAGGCGACTTATTCCATCAACGTCGTAAGTTTGCAGATGGGGAATTGCTATTCTTAGTCAACTCATCCATGACCGAGTCCGTAGAGGGAACCATAGCCACAGTCGGCAAATCTGCAATCCGCCTAGATGCCATGGAAGGTAAGATTTATTCCTATCCTTCCGTTGTAGACAATGGGTTATTACATACAGATTTCCATTTGGAACCTGCAGGAAGTTTATTACTTTATTATTCCAACCATATATTGAAAGGATATCCGGAAGCACCCGCTATCGCCGGAAATACGAAATTGGCAGCTAGCAAAAGTGTTGAAGTAAAACGTTTGAAAGAAAATGCATTGAATATTGATTTCTGTGATGTATCCGTAAAGGGAAAAACTCAGAAAAACATTTATTTTGCACAAGCTGCCGATATGGTATTCAAGGAATATGGTTTTACAAATGGCAATCCATGGAACACTTCTGTACAATACAAAAGAAATATCTTGGATAGGGACACCTTCAAGACCGGAGGATTCGTCGCAACCTACCATTTCAACGTGAATGATAAGTTTGATTATTCTACGATGAAACTGGTAGCTGAACGTCCTGAGTTTTTCTCCGTGAAAGTAAACGGACAGCAAGTACAGGCCATTCCTGGTGAATGGTGGCTAGACCGCTCTTTCGGAGTATACGCGATCGGAAACATGGTGAAACAAGGAACCAACACGGTCGAGATGAGTGTGACACCAATGAGTATATTCGCAGAGATCGAACCGATCTATGTGATCGGTGATTTTGCGGTTGTTCCTGAAAGCAAAGGATGGAGCATCAGCGCTCCAGTAGAGAAACTGACTTTGGGCAGCTGGAAAGAACAAAAACAACCGTTCTATTCTTGGGATGTTTCCTATACAAAGGAATACGACGTGAAAGATACCTCTAAACCCTACACCATCCAGTTGAACGCTTGGAACGGTACGGTCACCGAAGTCTACGTGAACGGCGAGAAAGCCGGAATCATCGGGTTTGATCCATATCGCTTGAATGTAGCCTCCTATTTGAAACCTGGAAAAAATCAAATAGAAGTCCGCGTAATAGGAAGCCACAAGAACCTGTTAGGCCCGCATTATAACAACCCGAATCCGGGTCTGGCCAGTCCATGGCATTGGAAGAATATTCGCAAGCAAATACCCGGCTCCGACTATCAGATGCTGGATTATGGCTTAATGGAAGATTTTGACCTTGTTTATTAATAGAGATAATAATGGCATCAAAGCATGATTATACGCATAACATGCTTTGATGCCATTTATTTAATCACAATAGATTTTTAGCGATGTTTAAATATTCATATAAATATGCACTGATGGTATACTTGCTGTTATTGAGCGCATCACCCATATTCAGTCAAAAAAGCGATGAATTGAGACATTCATTCAACGCTCCTCCCAATCAAGCGAAACCCCGTGTGTATTGGTGGTGGCTCTATAACCGAATAAACAAAGAAGGTATTACCCGAGATTTGCAGGAATTCAAGGAGAAAGGGATCAGTGGTGTGAATCTGATCTGCACCGGAGGATATGCAGGTGACAAAGCTTTAGAAGGAATCAAGTGGCTCAGCCCGGAATGGCGTGAACTTTTCCGGCACGCCGTCAGTGAAGCTAAACGACTGGATATCGAATTGGGATTCAACCTGTCCGGAGGATGGACGATGCTGGGTCCTTGGGTTACGTATGACAACGCAATGAAAAAAGTAGTCCAATCGGATACGATTATCGCAGGAGGTAAGAAAGTCTCCATGAAACTGGCTCAGCCGGAAACCGTAGAAGGCTATTATAAAGATGTCTGGGTACAGGCTTTCCGTATTGACACCACAAAGAAGTTGGTAGACGCAGAATCCGCAAAAGACCTAACCCTATACATGAAACCAGACGGAAACTTTGAATGGAAAGCCCCGAAAGGAAATTGGTTGATCCTCCGCACAGGATATACCTTGACCGGACATACTTGGAGCCGTTGGTTCGCCTATCCCCAAGGGGACACTTTCGCAGAAGGAGCCGGATATGAGATCGACTATTTAAGCAAAGCGGCCCTCGACAACCATTTCAACCACTTGGGAACAATTATTCTTGACGAGGTCAAAAAGGCAGGAGGCGATTTGGCCTATTTCTGGTCGGATAGCTGGGAATGCGGGAAATTAACTTGGACACAAGATTTCCCTGAACAATTCATGCACTACCGGAAATACGATTTGAAACCTTATATGGCCATATTGTCCGGATATATAGTTAAGGACTCTCTTTTTTGCGAACGTTTCCAAGAAGACTTCGATCGCACGATTCAAGATTGTATCGCCGATAATTACTACGGTCATTTTTACGATCTCTGCCATAAGAACGGACTGAATGTCGGCAATGAAGCCGGAGGACCTAATGACATTCCACCCCAGGATGTCTTAAAGAATCTAGGACGATGCGATATTCCTGCCGGCGAGTTTTGGGTTCATTACAAATTGCCGGAAGACGGAATGAACTCCCGGAAAAGCGCCCGGTTGAATTTGAAACAAACCGCCTCTGCCGCTCATATCTATGGTCTACGTGAGGCGCAAGCGGAAGCTTTCACCCAAATGGAACAAGATCGTACTCATTGGTCGTTAGGCCCGTATGATTTGAAACCGTATGCGAATGACGCATTCTGCGAAGGAATAAACCGCTTTATGTTGCACCAGTCAACCTGCCAGCCACCCGAGGATGGAAAACCAGGTTATGAGTTTTGCGCTGGACAGCATTTTACCCCCAACCTTACTTGGTGGGAACAATCATCCGCATTCTTCTCTTATTTATCACGATGCCAATATCTGTTGCAAGAAGGTAAATTCGTAGGCGACGTATGCTATTACATTGGCGAACAGACTCCATCACTGGTTCCTCCTCAGTACATCATTCCGTCGTTAGGTCTAGGATACGACTGTGATTATACGAATGTGGAGGTCTTGTTAACGAGAATGTCCGTAAAAGATGGTAGGATTGTCTTGCCGGACGGCATGAGTTATCGCTTACTCTATCTCCTAAATTGCGTCTCACCAGATAAGGAGATATGCGAGGCCGTTTCTCGCTACCAACAATTAGAAGTTCCTACCGAAGCATCGGAAATGATGTCCCTGGATGTGCTTAAGAAACTGCGTGAACTGATTATGGACGGAGCAACCGTCATAGGCGCACCACCAACAATGTCCGCAGGACTAGACAACTATCCTTATGCGGACAATGAGGTACGTAAACTGGCCTCAGAGATTTGGGGAGACTTGGATGGGAAAAACATCACAGAACGTAAATTAGGTAAAGGAAGGATCATCTGGGGCAAAACCGCACGCGAGGTTTTGCAAGCGGATAGAATCGGACAAGACTTCGCCTATCTGAACCAGACTGCAGAACCGGAAAAATTCAATTACATCCACCGTTCATTGGACGATTGCGATATATACTTTGTCATCAACCGGACAGGCAAACAAACTTCTAGCCAATTTACGTTCAGAGTTCAAGGTAAACAACCCGAGATTTGGGACCCTGTAACAGGCGAGATGAGAATAGCCTCCTCTTTCACCCAGCATGATGGATATACGACCGTCCCTTTAGAGTTCGTTCCGTACGGTTCTTACTTTGTCGTATTTGACAAGACAATCTCAACGGATAAGCAAGGAGAAGGCGATCGTAATTTCAGCAAGCTGGAAATAGCGCAAGATTTAAGCCACTCTTGGGAAGTGATGTTTGACACAACTATGGGAGGCCCACAAAAGGTCTTTTTCGAGGATTTATCCAATTGGATAGATCGGCCAGAGGAGGGTATCAAGTATTATTCGGGGACAGCCACTTACCGGAAATCATTCGACCTTTCTTTCAAGAAAGGAAACGGCGAACGTATCTACCTAGACCTTGGAGATGTCAAGCATGTCTCATCAGTTCGGTTCAACAACAAAGACTTAGGTGTCTTATGGTGCACCCCGTGGCGAATAGATATCACGGACTATGTAAAAGAGACCGGCAACTTCGTAGAAATCGATGTGATTAACTTATGGGCTAATCGGGTGATCGGTGATTGGAAATTACCCAAGGAACAACGGTTTACCCGTACTCATGATGTTTTCCGTTTTGACATGTTAAGAGCTAGTACCCCGCTTACGGACGCAGGTTTGTTAGGGCCGGTTAGCATTCTAAAAGAGAAAGTATGGGATGTGGATACACGAAGTATCGCCTTGGACTTATCCCCCGCAAAGTGGATATGGTATCCCGCAGGTAGAACCTTGCAAAATACATTTGTATTATTTCGGAAAGATATCGTATTGGACAAGAAACCTCATAAGGCTATCGGCTGGATATTGGCAGACAGCCGATATCGCTTGTTTGTCAACGGAAAGCGAATCCAATGGGGGCCAGCCCCTTCCGATCCTCGCTGGCAAGAGGCTGATCCAATAGACTTAACCGCATTTCTCACTGAAGGGAAAAATGTAATCGCTGTAGAAGTTTGCTTTTTCGGTTCTGGAGATGGTACACATCCAATGGGAAAGCCCGGATTTATACTAAACCTAGACATGGATCAAGAAAAGTTGGTGACCGATGCCTCATGGGATTGTTTTCTTGCTAAAAGTTGGCGACCGGGACAATATAAACGTTGGTTCCTACGCTCCTTACAGGAAGAATTCGATGCTCGGCTATATCCATACGGATGGGATACCTCCGATTTCAAACCAGACGAAAATTGGACAAAGGCTATCCTTGTAAGCCAAGATGGCAAGGAACCTTCCGTGTGCAACAGCTCCTCCGAGTATGTCTGGGAAATATTCGGTGACAAGCAATTGTCCGAGATACGGAAAAGAAGCATTCCCACTATGCGAGAATTTGATTTCCATGCCACTACGCTAGAAGAATCTATGTGGATCCATTGGAAAAGACCGGCGGAAGATTATTTTGATTTGTTGGTATCAGACGCTTTCGAGACAATCGATAAACCAATCACAAGATCTCTCGGGGATGGAGAGTGGGAAATATCACCGCAGGGAAACTACGCAGCTGCCCTGACATTCTCTTTTCCGGAACAAGGTGTCGGATGGCCTCATTTCACGATCGATGCACCCGAAGGGACCATAGTGGAGCTACTGGTTCATGAGGCTCATCAGAAAGGAGGCCCAGCACTTATCAACTCGCATTTCAATTCATGGTCGCGCTTCATCTGTAAAGAAGGAATCAACCATTTTGAGACTTTCGATTTTGAGAGTTTCAGATGGTTACAACTGCATATCCGCAACTTCAACCGTCCCATAAAAATAGCTTCAGTAGGTATGCGTCGTCGTATCTATCCTTGGAAGTCGGAACCTACTATCGTTATATCGGATGATACCATCCAACACGTAGTCAATGCCGCCGTGAATACATTATTTAATTGCGCTCAAGAAACTCTAGTAGATGGAATGGCTCGCGAAAGACAACAATACAGTGGAGACGGAAGTCATCAACTACACGCCGTAATCCAAACACTAGGTGATATAACGTTACCGTATCGATTCGTGAACACTTTCAGCCAAGGGCTTTCCATTGACGGATATTTCATGGATAGTTGGCCCGCATGGGATCGCTTAGCTCGTACGGTTGAACGACAAATGCATTTAACAGGTTGGGGCCCAATATTGGATCATAGTATTGGTTTTTGCTTTGATGCTTTTCATTACTATATGTACACAGGCGATCTACAAGGATTAAAGGAGGTCTATCCCAGACTACTCTCCTTCTTCAGCTATCTCTATAAATTGACTGACAAATCAGAACATCTGGTTCCGGTGGAGAACTTAGGAATGTGCTCTGTCTATATCGACCATGAGGCTTATAAGCAAACGAAGCATAAGCAACTCGCACTCAATCTATACATCGTTGCCATGTGCCGAAATGCCTTATCTACATTATGCCAAGCGTTTGGCGATACTCAAAAAGCAGATGAGATCAATCAGTATGCGGCGGACATTCTACAAGGATGTATCCAAAAATTTTGGGATAAGGAACAACAAGTCTATGTAAACAATCTACCATGGAAAGACGAGGAAGGAGAAATTCGTTACTGCGATCGTTCCTTAGCGACCGCCTTGATCTTTGATCTATGTCCAAACGGAGAGACCGCAAAAGCATTGAATCTATTAGAACAAAGTCCAGCAGAAATGGGAGTGTCGTATCCCTGTAACGCCGTATGGCCTCTATGGGCTTTGGTTAAATACAGGAAGATCAACACAGTCTTATCCGACCTAAGGGAAAAATGGGGCAACATGAGTTCCGTATGGGCCAATAATACGTTGCAAGAGTTTTGGCAGGCTTATCCCGACGAAGGTTCTCAATGGAGCCATTGTGCCATGTATCCCCTAATTACCCTCAACCAAGGTATCGCAGGAGTACATCCACTCAAACCCGGTTGCGAGAGGATTAAGATGGAACCTCAGTTAGGAGATCTTGAGCATATCCGTTTTGATGTGCAAACCCCCAAAGGAGCCATTCAATTCTCGGCACAAGGCATAAAAGGTAAACGTGAACTACGATTGCAAATACCGGAATCTCTCTCTATCGAGTTAAGACTGGATAAACGAGAAAAGGTGGATTTGCCACTTTTACGCACGGAAAAAGACGGAATCAACGTATATAAGATCACACATCCCGGTTCTTATGTATTAAAACTAAAATATACTTAATTGTTGGCCCATAACATTCTAAATTCGTTACTATATGAAAGAAAATAGAGTAATTTTAAACACAGCCATTCTCTTGATAAGTTCAATGAGTTTATTAAAGCTGTCCGCTCAGAATGAAAATTCATGTGTACCTACGAATCTTCGTTGTGAGCATTTGGCACGTCCTTTAGGAATCGACCGTCAGTCTCCCCGATTTAGCTGGTATTTGTCTGATACCCGAAATGGAGCTAAGCAAACGGCTTATCAGATCGCAGTAGGAAAAGACTCTTTGGCGCTATCTAAGGGAAAAGGTGCTATTTGGAAAAAGCAGATATCCGGAGACCAAATGCTGACCACTTATACGGGAAAGGCCTTAGAACCTTGTACACGTTATTATTGGAGTATCAGCGTTTGGGACAAGGACAAGAAGAAATCCCAGCCGGTTGTCTCCTCCTTCGAGACCGGCTTATTGACCCAAAGAAATTGGCAAGGCAAATTTATCTCAGACGGAAAGGATATGGAGTCTCGTGACACTCCTTATTTCAGGAAACAAATCTCATTAAACAAAGAGGTTGAATCCGCTCGTGCCTATATTGTCGCAGCCGGTCTCTACGAGTTATCTATCAATGGTGAGAAAGTCGGAGATCACTACCTAGATCCCGCCTTTACGGATTATGGAAAACGTTTGCTGTACGTGACACATGACGTGACAAGCCTTTTGCAACAAGGGAAGAACGCAATCGGTGTAATCTTAGGAAACGGATGGTATAATCATCAGCCAGTCGCAGAATGGAATTTCCACAACGCTCCATGGCGTGACAGACCATCATTTTGTATGGATATTCGCATCCGTTATACCGATGGAACAGAAGAGATCATTGCCTCGGACAATAGCTTTAAGACAAACTCCGGGCCTATCACGTTCAACGCTATTTATCTAGCGGAAAACCATGACTTCCGTAAGGACATGCCCAATTGGAATAAGCCTTCTTTTGATGACTCCTCTTGGCAAACAGCGACAGAAGTAGAAAAGCCGGATGTTATCATATCCTCCCAAACAATGTATCCTATTCGTATCACAGACTTTCGCAAGCCGATTGAGGTGAAAAAACTAAGTGATACGCTTTATCTGTATAACTTTGGGCAGAACTGGTCGGGTATCACCACTTTTACCGCACAAGGCGAAGCTGGTACGAAAGTAAAATTACGTCATGGAGAACAATTGGATTCCCGGGGTAAACGTTTGTTTGATGATAACAATACCCAATTCTATCAAAACGTAAACGAACCACTCAAGTATGGAAAACATCCGGAAGACGAATTGTTCCAAACGGATGTGCTTATCCTAGACGGGAAAAAGAACACGTTCACTCCACATTTCAACTATAAAGGATTCCAATATGTGGAAGTATCTTCCAATAAGCCCTTGGAACAGGACAAACAAGATATGACCTCCCATTTTATCCATACCGACTTACCACAGATCGGCACATTCGAATGCTCCGACTCTTTGATAAATCGTTTATGGCGTGCTACCAATTATTCATATCTGTCGAACTTAGCTGGGTATCCTACCGATTGTCCGCATCGTGAGAAAAACGGGTGGACTGGTGATGCGCATTTAGCCATCGAGACCGCTTTATTTAATTACGATGGTATCACCTTGTATGAAAAATGGTTAGCGGATCATCGGGATAATATGTATGAAAACGGACGGTTACACTGTATCATTCCCTCCGGAGGCTGGGGCAGCGACATCGTAGACTGGACTTGTTCCGTAACGCTTATCCCTTGGGCGATCTATGAATTTTATGGAGATCAGACCTGTTTACGTGATAATTACACCGAGATGAAGAGACATACCGATTACTGGTTGAGTAAGTTCCCCGATGGTTTAGTAGGAGATGCCGGATTGGGAGACTGGGTACCTCACAAAGCTGTAGCCAACCGAGAATTATCGGCCTCTATCTACCACTACAAAAACGCAGATATCATGTCACGCACAGCGAAGCTATTCGGTTATGAGGAAGAGTATAAATATTATAAGACCGAAGCGGAGAAAATAAAAGCAGCGATCAATAATAAATATCTCAACAAAGAGACCGGAATCTACGCTAGCGGTTATCAAACAGAACAGAGCATGCCACTCTATTGGGGTATCGTGCCAGAAGAACTGAAAGCGAAAGTCGAGGAACGTTTATCCGAACGTGTACACATGGATAAGGATCATCTGGATTTTGGCATCATGGGTTGCAAGACCGTACTGAACGCATTGACCGAAAGTGGGCACGTAGAACAGGCTTTCCGTATAGTCACACAACAGGACTATCCCTCATGGGGTAACTGGGTGAGACAAGGGGCAACTACCTTGTTTGAGAATTGGGATTATAATGGATTGGCGTGGGGATACTCACAAAACCATATCATGTATGGAGAAATTGGAGCCTGGTTCTATAAAGCTCTTGCCGGAATCAACTTTGATCCACAGCAACCCGGTTTTAAAAACATCCTGTTAAAACCGCACTTCGTGAAAGAGCTTACGTATGTAAAAGCTTCTTATCATTCACCGTATGGAGAAATTATCTCCGCATGGAAAAGAGTGGGCGACAAAGTGATTTATCAAGTGACTATTCCCGCTAATACAACAGCGACTTTATATTTGAAGCATAAAGACGTACCGAAAACTTTATCATCAGGATCTTATGAATTTGAAATTAAATAGAGTAGATATGAGAATTTTGAATAAGACAATTTTATCGGGAATGCTGCTTCTACAAATGTTCGCAATTTGCACACAGGCCTCTTCCTTGAAAGTGAACCACCTCAAATGCGAAGAATTGGTAAATCCGTTAGCAATAGATAATACGACACCTCATTTTAGTTGGCAATTGAATAGCGGCAGGCAAGGAGAGCAACAGACTGCTTATCAAGTATTAGTAGCTTCTGACAGGGAACGACTGAATGAAAACAAGGCCGATTTATGGAATTCTGGTAAGGTGACCTCCTCCGCATCTACTTGGATTCCCTATCAGGGAAAGCTTTTGGCCGCTAAAAGTTTTGCTTATTGGAAAGTACGTATTTGGAATAAGGATGGAGAAGTATCCGAATGGAGTACTCCTGCTTTTTTCGGTATTGGCTTATTGTCCCCACAGGATTGGAAGGCGCAATATATCGGTATAAACAACGAGGATCCTCAATCTCCCTTATTGAGAAAAACGTTTGAATGGAATAAGAAGGGAGATAAGATGCTGCTGCATGTCAACTCTTTAGGTTACCATGAGGTGTACTTAAACGGTTCGCCGGTAAGTGATATCGTATTGACCCCAGCGGTCTCACAATTCAATAGACGGTCACTTTCGGTCACCTACGACATCACTAACTCGTTGCGAATCGGTAAGAACGAATTGGTTATCTGGCTGGGAAAAGGTTGGTATCAAGACCAACTTCCTGGTGTCGTAAAAGGCGGTCCCTTTGTCCGTGCCCAATTAGAAGCGCGAAATAACAACGCATGGGAAACCTTTCAAGCCACAGACGCTTCTTGGCTGGCACGAGAAAGTGGTTACACCTCATTCGGGACTTGGCAGCCTCATCAATTCGGAGGTGAGGAGATCCATGCGGAAAAGCTGATCGCCTTGGATGCCGTTTCCCTAAACAAGGTAAGCTGGGCACCAGTCAAAGTTGCCGATATTCCAGAACACACCACCTCCCCACAAATGGTAGAACCCAATCGAATCCAACTAGAATTTCACCCGTTGTCCATAGAAGCATCCGGAGACACTGCCTGGATTTTCGATATGGGAACCAATCTGACCGGATGGACAAAGATCAAGTTTCCTCCTTTAGAGAAGGGAGAACGAGTTCGCATCAGTTATTGCGACTTTTTGGATAAACAACAGTTCCGGGATAACTTATATGAGGATTATTACATCGCAGCAGGCAAAGAGCAAGAGGTTTTTATCAACAAGTTCAATTATAAGGCATATCGTTACCTGAAGGTGTCCAACCTAAAGCAGGCACCGGCATTAAACGATGTTACGGCCTATCTGATCCATACGGATTATTCAAGTTCCTCTTCTTTTGCTTGCTCTGATGAAGATTTGAATGCAATTCATGATATGATACAATACACCCTACGCTGCTTAACCTTGGGAGGATATATGGTAGACTGTCCTCAAATTGAGCGTTTGGGATATGGTGGCGATGGGAATGCGTCAACACCCACGGTTCAGACAATGTTCAACCTTGCTCCGCTTTATACGAATTGGATGCAAGCTTGGGGGGACTGTATGCGCACTAACGGAAGTATGCCTCATACGGCTCCAAATCCGTATGCAGCTGGTGGTGGACCATTTTGGTGCGGTTTCATGATCGCAGGTTCTTGGCAAACGTATGTGAACTATGGCGATGCTCGTTTGTTGGAACGCTATTATCCATTCATGCAGCAATGGCTGGAATATGTAAAAGAATACACGGTCGATGGCTTATTGAAAACATGGCCGAATACAGATTATCGGAACTGGTATCTGGGAGACTGGGCAACACCGAAAGGGATTGACCAAACAGATCCCCGATCAGTAGACCTGGTAAACAATTGTTTCGTAGCAGTTTGTTATCAGACAATGGCTAAGATCGCTCAAACATTAGGCAAGCCTAACGACCAGAAACTGTATGAAAGCAAAAACGAGCAGTTGAGAACATTGATTCATAAAACATTTTACGACTCAAAAGAGGCTAGTTATGGTACCGGTACACAGATCGACTTGGTTTATCCGATGCTTGCCGGAGTTACTCCCGAATCACAACTATCTAACTTGTTAAACACATTGTATAAAAACACCGCTGAACGTTTCCGCAGCCACCTAGCAACCGGCCTAGTGGGGATTCCCATAATTACGGAATGGTGCATCAAGAACCAACAAGTCAACTTCATGCTCCAAATGTTGAAAAAGCGTGATTATCCGAGCTATTTGTATATGATTGATAACGGTGCGACCACGACCTGGGAACACTGGAACGGAGAACGCAGCCATATACATAACTGCTACAACGGGATCGGCACTTGGTTCTATCAAGCCCTGGCAGGGATCATGCCGGACGAGGCGCATCCAGGCTATAAGCATGTACGAATCTCTCCGCAATTGGCAAAAGGGATCTCTTGGGTTAAGGCCTCGAAAGAAACACCTTATGGCAAGATACTTGTCCATTGGGAGAAAAAAGAGGGTAGTTTGTTGTTAAATGTAACGATCCCCGCCAATAGCGAGGCGACAATCACTTTGCCAAGCCATACAGGGCAAGTCCGTTTAAATGGCAAGACGCTAACAAACGCTACCTCGATACATATCCCTTCTGGCAATCACCAAATCGTTTCCTCTTTATCTACGAATCCCGAAGTTGAATAATCATAAGTTTCGAGCCTATCGATTTGTCATTCCCTGGTCGTAGAGACACAGCACACGATGCCTCTACAACCGGGGAAGAATATAGTTCCATTATTTCTTACAGCTTAATCTTAATGTCCTTATCCCGTAACGAGGGATAGAAAGACGCATTGAACTGGCGCCTTTCTTCTCGGTGACAGTTAAGTCCTCAACCAGACGGTTATCCAATTCCACCAAGCTCGCTTTCACGTCTTGTCCTTGGAAGGTTATCGTTTTAGGGGAGGCATCGCTTTGGGCATTGAATAGGCGGATGTAAAGGTCATTACCTTTATAGACCATGGAGACCAACTCGTAGGCATTATTCTCTATCCGGAAAAGGGAACCGGATGTCAAGGTAGCATCGCCGCCCAAGGTCGCGACCAAAGGCTCATTGCGTCGTTCGCTTTGTGTCCAAATACGGCTTTTCTCCCAAGTTCCGGCATGAGGGATCAAGGCATACGAGATCTCGGTCGGACGGTCTATGATATAATCCCGGCCCCACAAGCCTTTACCGGCGTATTGTACGTTCAAGGCCAATGGGAAATCCTTACCATGCGCATAGCTGGTCGTATGATCCGTGAATAATGACAGACCGCAAGAGTTATCTTTGCTCGCTACATCCACCCAATTCAAAATGATATTATGCTTGATGCTATCCCAACGATTGAAAAAGGTATTCTCCAACCGGCTCTCGCAAACATCGAACGGAGCGTCCTTATAAATCTGTTGGTTGGCGATCTGGGTAGGTAGATACACCAGAAGTTTGTAACGGTCGTCATAAAATGCCTTACGGGGATTATCCGCACGGAATTCGATACCCGGCTCACCAATGCGAGGGTTTCCTGTCCAATCCAGTTTAACATTCATATCGATGCGAGGCTCTCCCTGCGTTAACCGGATCGTTTGGGTAAATGAATACTTTCCGATCTTGCCTTTCACAGCTACCTTCACGAATAAGGGCCCTTGCTCCAACACGCTCACCTCAGCCGGTTGATCCATACTGGAAAGGAAACCACCCTCATCGATAAAATATCCCCGAAGCTCATTGAACCCACGTTCATTCCGGTTATCCACGAATTCCTTGCCTCGTACGGCTTTCGCTTTCAAGCTTTCTATTACACCTCCTTTAGAGGGGTTTAGCACCAAGGTGTATAAATCACTTTCCATGCGAAACGTACCGTCTTTCTGTCTCTCAGCCTTCAAGGTTCCAGACTGTTTATCCTCTGCCTTCCGGATCGCATAAGAGGCATAACCGGCCGAGGGGACTTGCGCACGAAACAAGAGTTTTGAAATGCCGTCTTCCATCAACCATTGAGCCGGTTGTTTCTTTCCTTGCTTATCAAGAACCACCCAATCCGAGTTTCTCCATGAGACGGGAACTTCCACCGCCACCAATTCATTCCGGTCGGTAGCCAAGGTATTATATACGTACACCGTGGATTCACCTTCCTTTTCTTTCAATAAGGACAAGGCGTTATCAATTATCTGACGGCTGTTTTGATTGGTCACCCCAGTCCAATCCGTAACCGTCTCCGCCCATGTCTTTTTCCCTTGTAGTTGATTGTAAGGAACGATCCAGCAATCATGATGCTGGGACAATAGAAGCGTGCGCCATCCCTCATCGATACGTTCAGTCGGCCATTCCATGCCTTTGTATAAGCGAGCGTAAGCCGCCATTTTCTCCGCACGCACGATAGCGTTCTCGGCTACCCGTACCTCTCCGGCCAAACGCTGCATGACCTGCGTTCCCCACATCAAGCCACCTAGGACATCCTCTTGCGAGAAATACCAATCATCCTGAGTAGTCCCGACGGAGCAGTCTTGGATGTAATTCCGCCAAGTCTTATAGGCGGTCGGCGTATAATAGGCCGCCGTATCCTGTCCCAGCCAAGGGCCTTTATCCCAGCCATGGCTCCATGCAGCGTCTTGTATACACATTCCGACCGGGTGCTGAATACCGGTATCCAAGCATTTATGGATGTAGTCCTTCGTATTGAACCACGAGATGGATTGCCAGCAAGAGCCGGGTTGTAAATCCTCGCAGGCGTAACGGGGGACGGTGGTAAGTCTCGTACCATCCGGCCCTACCCAATTCACCAACTCACCTCCGTAGGCGCTTACGTAGCCACCCCACATCGTATTCGGGTTCTTAGTAGAGGCATACGAGAAGCCGAATGACTTCAATATATAGGGCAGGCAACTGGTAAAGCAAGGCTCCTCCGCCGAATAGGTGGTGAATACCGCCTCGGGGAAATGTTTCCGGATCAGCCGTATTCCATATTCGAATTGGCGGATAGCGCTCTCGCCGGATGTCCCGAAGAAATAACTTTGGGCATAGGTCGGGTTTACGTACTCGATCCGCCCGCTCTCCACGGATTGATCCTTAAATAAGCGCTTGAAAGCCTCGTAACCTTCGGGGTCTCGTTGCCGTACGACTTCCCATGATTCAGGCTCGATCTCGATATTGATATTCCAGTTGGGATTCTGCCTTAATTTCTGGGCGATAAAGGCGGTCTGCCCCACCGGGTAATGCCCGTAGATACCGCCATGATAGCCATCGATGAAATAGGCTTGTTGGGCATCTGCCCAACCGGCCAACAAGAATTGGCTTAATACGAATATCGCTAGTTTCTTTTTCATATAATATGTACTATTAATTCACATTTAGAATACTTCCAGTCGGTGGGAGACGGGGCACGCCCCGTCTCTACAAGTCTGTAAATTTCTTGATCTCTATTCGCAAGGGGATTGGTTTATTTTGCTCATAGATCCGGTTAACCAGATCCTGTTGCTCATTCACGCAATCCTCACGAATCCCCTTGTGCATGTATTGTAGCCAAAGGTCGCCGTTCCATTGCAAGAAGATGTCGTGGGGACGGTATTTGCGCAAGGTGTCCACGGCAGCCTCGTTGCAGGCCCAAAGCATGCCCGTCTTCCGCATCAAGTTATATTCCACCCAATAAAATTCACGCATCTTACGCTCTTTCAACCAGCGTTCCTCGTTCATCTGGCGGATCTTCATCGCTTGTTTATACTGCGGGGTATTCTGAAGAAGAGCCATATTGATGCCTCGCTCCAACTCCCTCGCCGTAAAACGACCGATAAACTCCCCACCGATCGTCAACCCGTAATATCCATCCGACAAACCGCTCACGGACAATCCCTCATAATTCATCTCATCCATAAAAGGGATAACACTCAAGGCATCTGCCTGCGTATGTTTCTCATTATCATAATAAGAGGTATCGATAGGATACGGAAGCGATTTCGCCTCGTACGTAAAAGTAAGGTTATCCGAGGATACAGACAAATCCGAGACACGGCAATTATCCGAGCGAGTCACCTTTTTCCCCGCTCCGTCTATCCGGATATCGGCTACCGGCTTACCGGCCAGACCTTGCGCCTTCAAGAAGAGATAAGCCATGACCAGATGCCCGTCCGT
The DNA here is from genome assembly GCF_964238835.1 of Parabacteroides sp. 20_3. Lineage (NCBI taxonomy): Bacteria > Pseudomonadati > Bacteroidota > Bacteroidia > Bacteroidales > Tannerellaceae > Parabacteroides > Parabacteroides sp. 20_3. Next base: position 247,552 of record NZ_CAXSNO010000006.1, read on the forward strand.
AGAGGGATGTATACGATCCTTCCCGCATAAGGTATACATGGAATCCTCCGCTTGCTCCCATTGGTTGATCGCTACCATCGGGCGGTTAAAATCCACGAATCCCCATTGATTCTCCCGGGCCCGGGCATTCAGGAAATCCACGATCTCCAAGATCGGCGTATTCTTCCCCGGGAAAGCGACCTTATTGAAACGAGAAGTCTCGTCATAAGGAGAGCTTCCGATCAAGATTTTCCTCACCTCCGGATACTTCTTATAGACCTCCTCGATAAAGGCATAATCCCGGCAAGCTTTCTCTACCCGGTTCCGGGCGATCGTATCCGCCCCCGGCTTCCGAAAATCCATATAGCCGACATCGTTCATGCCAAAAGATAGCGTCACCACCGTAGGCTCATGTTCGAAAACCTTATCCAACCGCTGGTAAATCATCTCGGCTACATCCCCACCTACTCCCTCGTTAAAGATATCGATGCGTTGATCCGGGAAACGGGTCATATAGTATAGCCAGATATATGAATGATAATGACCACCGCAAGTAATGCTGTTTCCCACGAAAGCGATCCGATCTCCTTTCTGAAACGGAGCTATCGACTGAGCATATACTCCAGCAAGGCTTGATAAAAACAAACAGACAAACAAAACATATCTTTTCATCTCTATTTCTCTCTTCTCTAATTTTTTGTGATGAATAATATATACCGTGTTAAAAAATATTACTATCAATAGTAATCGTATTTATCATGGATAATAATCCGGATTACTACAGATAGTAATATCCTCCCACACACCTCTAGCCTAGAGAATCGCCCGCTTACTTTTAGCGAACGACATCCTCACCGAGCAGAGGGTTCAGTTCTTTCTCACGCAAAGGTACCGGGAAAACCAAATCCGATTCTTTAAACGGATACGTATGATTAACCGCCCGATAGCCGAATAAATCAACCATTTGCTTCGATACCGGATCAAACGCACGGTGAGTACGCAACATATCATACCATCCTGTAAACTCATAACAAAGTTCCCACGCACGCTCTTTCAATACTTGATCAACCGTGATCGAAGTCGGTCTCGCCTCATTGGGCAACGCACGGTGACGAACTTGGAAATAAGCATCCACAGCTATAGCGTCGGAAGTAGATCCACCATCCAAGGTAGCTTTTGCCTCCGCACACATTAATAGAACGTCCGCATAGCGGTAAACCGGAATATTCGCCCCGCTCTTTCCTGTAGATTCGGCATTCTCATCCCAATATTTGCATAAATAAGGAACATCCAAAGTAATCGTTGTCTCCGGATCACCATATTTGGGTTTAGAAGTATAGAAAAACTCCTCATTCCGTTTACGAATATCTTGGTCATCATAACTTTCATAAAACTCTTTACGAGGAGCCAAACCACCCCCATAAGCCGGAGTAATGGAAATCGGTTGTTCCGGATAAGGCAAAAGGCCAAAATGGAAAGGAGCCCCGGCATCTTGCGCCTCACGCTGGATCATAAAAATATGCTCACCACTATTTTCGTTTTCTGACGCACGCAAATCCTTATAATCAGCGAACAAGCTAAAGGCTCCACTATCAATAACCTCCTTGGCTTTCTCGTAAGCCAATTGATAATACTCATTTCCTTTTTGAAGCGGATAACCTGCCATTGTCAAATAAACCTTGGCTAAAAGGGTCTTGATCGCTCCCATAGAGACATGGCCTGTTTTATCACTCCAATCCAAACCGGACTGCTCCGCCTTTTTCAAGTCTTCCACGATCTGGTTATAAATATCTTCCTTAGGAGACCTTGGGATCTTCACCGTATTCAAGTCTACCGTAGGTTCCGTCTTCAACGGGATATCCCCGAATAATTGTACCCCTTGGAAATAGTAATATGCCCGCAAGAAATAAGCCTCTCCCAGATACTTCGCTTTCTGGCTCTCGCTAATAATATCCGTAGCGGAAACATTCTGAATCACACTATTACAGTTTTCCAAAGGAAAGAAAGTAGCCTTCCAGAAGTTACGAATAATGCCGTTACTCTCTTCCAAACCGGAAAGCAATAAGAACTGGTTCTGCTCATTACCGGCCGCACGAGGACGATAACTAGTACCTACAAGATATTCCAAGTTAAAAAGGTGAACTGTAGCAATCTCGAGGTCGGAACTCAACAGATCATCAAGCCCGTCATAAGTGCCATCCACAGCCGCCTTTATCTGGTTCTCTGTCGTATAATATTCAGAAGGACTCAAGAAGGTTTTCGGGTCTTCCTCTAAAAAATTCGTACAGGATGTAAAAGCCATTGTCGCGGAAAGCAAGCCACACATCCATACATGCGCTTTATTTTTCATATCTTAGTTTTTTACGAAGTAAAGATTAAATAATTAGAAATTAACACCTAAAGTAAATGAGTACGTACGAGGTTTGGGATAGGTATAAAAATCCACTCCCTGCTCAAATACGGCATCATAACTCGTTACCTCCGGATCACTACCAGAATAGTTCGTAATCAAGAACGCATTCTCCACATTGAATCCCAAGGATAAACTCTTGATGTGAGCGGCAGAAAGCATACGGGAACTAAAGTCATATTTCAAGCCGATATTACGTAAACGCAAGAACGAACCCGGCTCACAACTCCAAGAATCTACGTCATTCTCATATCCATCTCCCGGAAGGCGCAAGCTAGGCACCATCGTGTTTTGGTTTTCCGGCGTCCAAGCGTTCACCGGAATGTCCGCATAAGCATTGGAGAATGTCACACGGTTACCCATCAACTGGCGAGTGAAGTTAATCAACTTATTACCATATACCCATTGCAAATCAAACATAAACGTGAAGCCTTTCCACGAGAATGTATTTGTCATATTCATCTCGAATTTAGGAGCGCCATTTCCGATATAGTCTTGGTCTTCGCCATCCTTCATTCCATTACCATTCTTGTCCCAATACTTGATATCGCCGGGTTTCTTATTATACTTAGCGGCTTCTTCCGCCTCATCAGTACCCCATGTACCTAGGCGAACATAGCCGTAAAGAGCATTTAAAGGATGTCCCTCTTCAATGCGTCCTCCCCACTTACCGATAATATTATCATTTATATCCAGTACCATCGAGCGGTTCATCGTATAATTCCAAGAGGTAGTCCATAAGAAATCACGGCTTTGGATATTGCGTGTATTCAAGCTCATCTCAAGACCTTGATTACGGATCTTACCCAAATTTGTCATAGTCTTCTCATATCCTGAGTTAGAAGGCAATTGTAGCTCATACAATAAATCAGTCGTAATCTTATGATAATAATCCGCCATAAACTCGATACGCCCATTAAAGAAACTCAAATCGATACCCGCGTCAAGTTGTCTGGATTTCTCCCAGCGTAAATCCGGATTTGCCATACTTTTCAACGTAACGATCGTCGTCATATCCTTGCCAAAAGGAAGGCGTTTATTCTCATAACGTGCCATAGACGCATAATCACCGATTTCTGCGTTACCCACCGTACCGTAGCTCAAACGGACTTTCATATCATCAATCACCTTTTTCGCGTTCTCGAAGAAATTCTCATTGGATACACGCCAAGCGGCCGAGAATGAAGGAAAGAAACCATATTGGTTATTCAAGCCAAAACGAGAAGAACCATCCTCACGGAAAGAAGCGCCCAATAAGTAACGATTGTCAAAATTATAGTTGATACGGGCATAGTAAGAATTCATCTTATTATCCGTATAGTCTGAGCCAACCTTAGAACGTACGGTACCGACTCCCATATTATTGTACTCAAAATAATCATCGAAGAAATTCTCGGCCCCTAGCTCGCTTTTCTCTGTTTTTGAGTAATACCAACTGGCTCCCGCTACGACATTCAAGTTATGCTTATTCCAGCTTTTATCAAAAGTCAAGTAGTCCTCATTCGTCCACGACATCGTATTCTTATGCGTTTTCTCCGCCTTACCTTTTTGAGTATCTCCATAGCCGAATAAGGTACTCGGGTTATAAGATGAATTGATATAAGAACCATCTTGACGGCTGAAGCTAGTCGTTAACTTTAGCCAAGAGGTAATTTTAAACGTACCGATCACATTAGCCAACGTGTACTGATTCTTATCGATATTCTTACGCTCCTTTAAAATCCTCACGGGGTTCTCCGTATCTTCCGCACCGGGATAATCCCCCTTACGGGAATAGGTACCATCCTCATATTGGATAGGAAGGAACGGCAATGCTTCCAATGTATACCGAGAGATCGCATTCTCCGAGTTTCGGGCATTACTAGATCCTACATTCAACATGGCCTGTAAATGGAACCATTCTTTCAAATCCCATCCTACATTGATAAACGCATTCAACTGACGTTTATAAGTCTCCAACATTATACCTTGATTATCTTTGTAACTTACATTCGCCACAGCGGTCAGCTTATCGCTTCCTCCGGAGAAACTAAGTGAATGCTGATGAGAAAAAGCCGTACGGGTTACGGCATCCTGCCAGTCCGTATCATATTTCGGAGTCCCGTCCGGATTGAACAGGTCATTCTTATGCGTAAACATATTGCTCGGATCCAGATGGGGAGCGATACGTCCCGGTTGAGCCTCATAAGCACGCTTGAATACATCCAAAGCCTCTTCCGCATTTAAGACATCGACTTTACGAGCTAACGTTCCGGCAGACAAAACGGTATTATACGAGATATTCGTTGTATTTTTCTTACCTTCCTTCGTTGTTATCACCACAACACCATTCGCACCTCTCGCACCATAAATAGAAGAGGAAGTAGCGTCTTTCAAGATATCGATAGACTGAACTATATTCGGATCAATCTGGTCCGGATCCACGCCAACCACACCATCGACCACATATAGCGGTGTATTGGAAGAATTCAAAGAACCGATACCACGGATTTTTATCGCAGGGCTACCACCCGGCGCACCAGAATTTAAGGCGATATTAACACCCGCTACCTTTCCGGCCAATCCTTGGAATACGTTCGTGGCATTCGGGCGCTCCAATAACTTCTCCGAGTCTACGGAACCCACTGAAGTTGATAAGTTTCGTTTCAACATCGTACCATATCCAACGACGACGACCTCTTCAAGCGCTTTATAATCCTCGGCCAACTTCACGTTAAACAGTGTACGATTCCCTACCTCGATCTCTTGCTCCGCATAGCCGATATAGGAAAATGACAGGATATCGTTATTAGCCGCATCCAAGCTAAACTTTCCATCCAGATCCGTAACGGTACCGACCGTCGTACCCTTAATCACAACATTGGCCCCAATAACCGGTATGCCATCCGGATCCGTAACGGTACCGGAGATCTTTTTCTTTTGTTGCTGTACGGCGTCTTTCTTCAAGATCGTGATGTGCTTACCTGATATGCGGTAGGTCAAGTTCGTGTTTTTCAACAACTCATTCAACACGTCGGTGACTTGGCGATTCTTCACCTGTATATCCACCTGCTTACTATTATCGATATCCTCGCTCTTATAGAAAAACATGAACTCGGTCTGTTTCTCAATCTCCGAGACGACATCATAGAACGTCCCGTTCTTTACTTCTACCGTAACTTGAGCTTTTTGCGCATAGGTATCCGCCGAGACATGCAATATACCCAGTATTAAAAAAAGCAATGTGATCTTCATGATTGATTTAAATTTTTTAGGTAATAGATCATCACTATTCCAAACTTTTTCCATAAATTTGTAAATGTTTTTTTATTAAGGACTTACCTCGATCGCACGGTTTCAGCGGACTGGCGAGAAAGGTGATTCATAAATTAAGAACGAATAAGGATCGGGGGTGAGTGGTGTCAGTCCCGATTCTTTTTTTGTGATCAAGTATTTGTCATAGGCAATTCCAATGTTTAAGGTTATACATCTATTATTTTGTTATTTGCTTCTCGCCGATATCAGAATATCTTTTCCGTCTTTCATGAAAGTGAATTGTTTCTCCGAGTTAATAATATCCAACACCTCTTGTATACCTTGATCCAAAGAGAAGGTTCCCGTGTAGCGGATGTTCCGCAGACTGTCATGCGCCAAGCGGATATTTACCCCATAGTAATTCTCCAGACGTTTTACGATAGAGACTAAGGTCTCATCCTTGAAACGATATTTCCCTCCTACCCAAGCGTTCGAGATCGAGGCATCTGTCTCTGACAAGAAAATAGAGCCGGTCCGGTTATCCGACCGGGCTTGTTGATTCGGCTTTAGCTTCATGCTACTCATTTTCCGTCCTTGAGCGTCAAAAGATTCCAACAGGATACTACCACTTAATAAGGTGGTGACGCTAAAGCGATCATCGTTGAAAGCCTGTATATTGAATGAGGTTCCGAGTACCGTGATTTGTTGGTTCTTTAGTTTTACGATGAAAGGTTTCGAATGATTCTTCGCAACCTCGAAATAGGCCTCACCCTCCAGATGAACCACACGCTCATCTCCATTAAAAGAGGTGGGGTATTTAAAACGGGTGGAGGCATTGAGTATGATCTTACTGCCGTCGGATAGCAATAGCGTGTTCGCACGTCCGCCTTTTTCCACTACGATCTCGTTATATTCCATATCGCCGGCATATAAACGATTGCTTATCCATTGATTCATACCCACACCTACTCCCATAGCGATTACGATAATCGCCGCATATCTCAAGAATGAAAGCCAGAACTGTTTGCCAAGGACCTTGGATTTCACAGATACGCCAGAGATCGCATCCAGCTTTCCAGCCATTCGCTCCCAACTACGCTCCACGGAATAATGGTTCAAGAACGCCACTTCTTTCCGAGTGTCAAAAAGCCCCTTAAGCTCAAAGAAGTGGGCTTTATTAGCGTCACTCTCATGAATCCAAGCATCCAACACTCGAAGTTCATCCTCTTGAATCTCGTTCTGCAAATAGCGTATGATCAGTTCTTCTATCGAATTATTAGATTCCATTTTCTGTTTCATTTATAATATATACGACCGGTTTCCTCTTTTTACTTACGTATTCTACCGTATTTTCATCTAAAAAATAAAACCAGTGCCAGAAGCGCCAACACATTCCGTATGATCTTCAATCCTTTATAGAGTTGCGCCTCTACCGTACGTTGAGAGATATTTAGCATTCCTGCGATCTCCACTGATTTCTTCCCGTCCACATAAGCCAACGTAAAAACCTCTCGGCATCTGTCCGGTAACTTGGCTATTTCCCGGTAAACGGAGTCCAGACGCTCTTTCTCCAGCTCCGCCGCATCCGACTGATTATAATAATCTATCTCCTCTATCTTTAGTCTACGAGCAACCTCATCCGCATAAGTCATTTCTATTGATTTATGCTTTAGGTAATCGAGGCAAGCATTTTGAACGGAACGGAATAGGTATGTCTTCAAGCCTTCTTCCACGGAATAAATCTCTTTCTTTTGCCAGATCTTGATGAATATATCATGCACTAAATCTTCCGCCGTATCGCTATCCACATATTTCGAGGCATAAAAGATCAGTCTGGGGGCATTCTCCAGATATAATAATTTAAATTTATCCAACTCATGGTTCTTAATAATATAGTCTTTCATGCTCAATGTGGACATTTCTTGTATTATATTAGACAGTTCAAGGCTTCTCCTTTATCTATATACGATCATAGAAACAGATCTACTTACGCCCACACGAAAAAAATAACACAAAAACAAAAAGCCCTATCCGAACTTAATCAGATAGGGCTTTCAGATTATTCTATCGCTAGATATTATCTCAACGGGATATATTGTACAAACGCCTCGATCGCCTCATAAGAAGCCAAACCTAATTGGCGATACAACTCTGCGGTAGCACGGTTGCGATCTTCGGCACGCTGCCAGAACAAACGCTCGTCGTCACCCAGATACGGAGCGCTCTCGGCCTGCGATTGATGCTTCAAAATAGCGTTACGTTTGAAGCGCAACTCCTCCGGACTGATAGGTACGGCCATCTCAATATGGTCCATTTCCCATTCTGCCCATGCGCCGCGATACATCCATACACGGCAGTTCTTCATCCATTCCTCGTCTTTCACCTCGTCGATAGCGGCCAGTACGGCATCCAGACAAACCTTGTGGGTTCCGTGCGGGTCAGCCAAGTCACCGGCGACAAACATTTGATCCGGCTTGATCTCGAGCAACAGGGCCTTTACGATATCCTTGTCGACCTCACTCAAATCATTCTTTTTCACTAATCCGGTCTCGTAGAACGGAAGATCCAAGAAATGAACATGATCGTCCTTCACGCCCGAGTAGCGGCAACCGTGACGGGCCTCCTCCCGACGGATCGTTCCTTTCATAAAGAGGACATCCTTCCGCTCCGGCTCGCCGTTCTCCACCTTCTCGTAACGCAGGTAGTTGATGATCTCGTTCGCCTTATCCTTCACGGCCGAGTCGGGAGAGTATTTCTCACATACATCACGCAAATACTCGCAATAACGGATTACCTCCTCGTCGCCTACGGCAATATTACCGGAAGTCTCGTAAGCCACATGCACATCATGATGCTGGTCGCACAAACGACGCAAGGTTCCGCCCATGGAGATCACGTCATCATCCGGGTGCGGACTGAATACGATCACTTTCTTCGGATACGGGTTAGCACGCTCCGGACGATTGGAATCGTCGGCGTTCGGCTTGCCACCCGGCCATCCGGTAATCGTATGCTGGATATCGTTGAATATCTTGATATTTACGTTGTAAGCGGAACCATATAACGCCAATAGCTCACCCAATCCGTGCTCGCTATAATCCTTGTTTGTCAATTTCAAGATCGGTTTGTCCGTCAACTGACACAACCAAACGATCGCACGGCGGATCAACTTATTATCCCACTCGCAGCTAGTCACCAACCAAGGATGACTGATACGAGTCAAGTCATAAGCGGCGGAAAGATCGATCACGACCTTGGCGTTCGGATGATTCTGCAAATAGCTGGAAGGAACGGCATCGCTAACCTTGCCCTCAACGGTCTTAGCGACAATGCTAGCCTTATCCTCGCCCCAAGCCATCAAGATCACGCTGCGGGCGTTCATCATCGTAGAGATACCCATCGTGATGATACCTGCCGGGACATTCTCCTGCGAAGGGAACGTACGGGCAGCCTCTTTGCGGGAAGCGCCTTCCAACAAGACCATACGGGTACGCGAGCTGATCGTCGTTCCACCCACGTTGAACATGATATTGCTGGAGTTACCGATACCTAGCAACATGCAATCGATACCTCCCACGGATTGGATCGTCTCCTCATACTGGCGACAGAAATCTAGGATAGCGTCTTTCGGCATGCTTCCGTCCGGGCAATAGATATTCGCAGGATCGATATCGACCTGATCGAATAACTCCTCTTTTAGGCGAGCCAGATTTCCGGCGCTGGGATTAGCCAATGGATAGAACTCATATTCCACGAAAGCAATCACGTTGCGGAAACTTAAATTCTCCTCTTTATGCATACGGATCAACTCCTTGTAAACGCTTAGCGGAGAACGTCCGCCGGGTAAAGCGATCACGAAGGGCTTACCAATATCTTGTTTTTTACGGATTTGTGTTGCTATCTCTTTAGCGATAGCGAAAGAACCTTCCTCGGCCGATTCGTAAATGTTTGTCGGAATCTTTTCCAAACGAGTTAAAACTGAATGCTCGAAAGCATTTTCCGGGCGATAATACCGCAACGGTATACGCGTCAGAGTAATTTGAGAACTAAGGTTCGTTTTCATGTTTAATTATTGATTTAGTATTACAATCTTACTTGAATCACAAATATATGAAATAAGTACTGATTTCGCCATACGTTGATAGAACAAATTTATTAGCCGAAAGGTTTGATCTATATCGCCTAAAAATAAAAAAGAACCGTCCCGGCCAGCCAAGACAGTCCCTTCCTTATATTATTAACGAGCTTAGACCAATGTATTTGTCTCCGGAACTAAGTTTCCCATGCTCCATACCGCACGCACATTCAACTTACGATCCAAGATCACGATATCCGCGTCCTTCCCTCTTTGCAAGGTTCCGGTGCGATCGCTTACCCCCATCAGGCGGGCCGGAGTCTCGGAAGCCATACGGACAGCGTCGGCCAAAGGAATATCGGCCTTCTGCACCATCGTACGTACCAGTACGTCCATCGTGGCGATACTTCCCACCAATGAGGAATGATCCGCCAACTTGCATACGCCATCCTCAATGATAATGCGGGGATCGGATAACGGCTTACCCTCGTTGGCTGCGCAAGAAAGAGCATCCGTAACCAAGCAAGTACGTTCCACTCCTTTCAGCTTATAGACCAATCGGAGAATCGTAGAGGGTAAATGACGCCCGTCAGCGATCACCTCTACCGTCATATCGTCCATCAAGAAAACACTTTCCACCGTTCCCTCGTACTTATATTCACGACGCTTATGGAAACCGGGCATAGCGTTATAGAAATGAGCCGCATGCGTGAAACCGGCATTGTAAGCGGTCTTAATATCATCAAACTCCGCTTCCGTATGCGAGATAGCGGATAGGATTCCCCTCGACTTCAAGTATTGGGCGAACTCAAGCGCACCCGGTATCTCCGGGCTGGAATCCCAACGCTTGATGCAATCCGTGCGTTCCAATATCTCTTTATACTCTTTCGGGTCGGCGGAATTCTCCTTATCGATAAACAGGCTCGCCGCCATCTTCGGATTCAGATACGGTCCCTCGATATGCAATCCCAAGATAGGGCCGTCTTTTTTCCTCATCATCTCCTCGCATACGGCCACCGCCTTATCGATCACCCCGATTTCCGGAGCCAGCACGGTAGGGAATATCGTCGTGGCCCCATGCTTCTGATGGGCAGCTACCGCACCGTGGAAAGCCTCTTCCGTACATTCGGAGAAGTCGAAGCCCCCACCGCCATGGATATTCATCGCCACGAAACCGGGGACGATAGACATTCCTTTCGCGTCCACCACCTTGGCGCCAATCACCGCTAAATCGCTATTTGTAACCTCTAAGATCTTCCCGTCGCTAATCAATACGGAACCATCCTTCATCCATCCTTGCGGCGTAAGGATATGGCCATTTATAATCTGTGTCAACATAATCGTTCTTGTTTAGAATAGTTTATTCGTACCTTCAACCAACTTACCCATCGCCCAAACCGCACGGACATTCAAGTCACGGTCCAACAAGACGATATCGGCGTCTTTGCCCCGCTGCAAGGTTCCCTTGCGATCGGATACGCCCATGATACGGGCGGGAGTCTCCGAGGCCATACGCACGGCATCCTCCAAGGGAATCTCGGCCTTTTGCACCATCGTACGGATCAAGCGGTCCATCGTGGCGACACTACCCGCCAAGGCCGAGCGGTCGGCCAACTTACACACGCCATCCTCGATGATGACACGGGGATCGAAAGCGACTTGGCTATCACTGGCGGCGCAAGCCAAGGCATCCGTGATCAGACAAGTGCGTTCCACACCTTTTATCTTATAGACCAGACGAAGGATCGTAGGCGGCACATGGATACCATCCGCAACGACCTCGACGGTCATATCATCGAGCAGATAGATGCTTTCCACCGTTCCCTCATACTTATACTCGCGGCGTTTATGGAAGCCCGGCATGGCGTTATAGAAATGGGTGGCGTGGGTATAACCTACCTCATAAGCGGTCAAGATATCCTCAAACTCGGCTTGGGTATGCCCTACCGAGGCGAGTACGCCTTTCGAGGTGATATATTTACCGAACTGCATCGCTCCCGGAAGTTCCGGAGCGGCGTCCCAGCGCTTGATGCAATGCGTTTCCTCCAACAGAGGGATATATTCCTCGGGATCGGGATTCTTGATATTCTCAGGGATTTGTCCACCAGCCATTTTCATATTGAAATAATGTCCTTCTAAGTGAAGCCCCAGAACCGGGCTATCTTTCTCGGCCATCAGTTTCTCGGTGGTCTCGGCGGCGGCACGGATCATCGGGATGGTAGAAGAGGATAAGGTGGGGAAGATACTGGTCGTACCGTGTTTCATGTGCGTGGCTACCGCCGCACGGAAAGCTTCCTCGGTACCTTCCATAAAATCACGGCCTCCACCTCCGTGCACGTGAATTTCCACACCCCCGGGGACGATATACATACCTTTGGCGTCTATCAAGGTTGCCCCTACTACCGCTAAGTCGCAGTTTGTTACTTCTAAAATCTTACTGTCGCTTATCAGTACCGAGCCGTCTTTCAGCCAGCCTTGCGGGGTAAGAATCTTTCCATTAATGATCTGAGTTAACATGATATGAGTTTTAAGCTTTCGCGTTTCTTTGGATAGCAAAGTTAAGGACTTTCTTTTTAAAACGAGTAAGCTATTAAAGGTTATTTTCAAGGAATAATCAAAATGACACTTTGTAATCCGAACCTCCGGAGAACCGAATATTCCGGGCCTAAGTACTGCTCGCCTCCAAATCCGAAAGAAAATTTCAGCAAACAACTAATAGCCAACTCTATACCCGAAAATAGCCTTTTATTCTAGCGAAATCAATTCATCCTAATTCATATCAAAGGGAAAGATTGGTATCATTTATAGGGTTACAATAGGGTTCTAGCAGGGTAAGAATGCCTATTCACGAGTAGTCATAACCCTATTCTTGAGTAGTCACGATGCCCAACGGCGGCATACGCATCGGCCGATGGCAGTACTGGCGTAGCCCAACGCAGCCTATCACGCATGAGAAAAGGGATATTCTCCCCTTTAAAAGCCAGCTCTCGTACTCTCCCTTCCGCTATTTTGCGTCATCAACGGCAAGCGCTTGTCACGAAAACAGGAGTATTTGGATCAAAAAGATCAGATAAGCAGCCTTTCACTGACTAGCAGCCTTTTCATGAATCCTGCGTATTCAGCTCTTCCAACTCCATTGTCCGTTCGGTCCATAGATCCATCGCATCGGAAAGTTCTTTTTTTAGGGCAAAATATTCACCGTAGAGAGAAGCGTCGGAGGCACCTTCCGGCGTAGCCAGCTTCGCCTCGATAACGGCAATGCCATTCTCAAGCTCCGAGATACGGGCCTCGGCCTCGGCAACTGCTTTCTCCGCTTTCTTAATCGCTTTACTCAGTTCCTTCCTTGCCTCATAGGAGAGCTTGTTTTGAGATACCTGAGCCTCACCGGTACCGGATGTGGAAGTGCTCGTCCCGGTAGAACGTTCCAATTCACGCAAGCTATCCATTTTCTTATGCTCCAAGAAATTATAGATGCCGCCTAAGTGCTCGACGACTTTCTGGTTACCGAACTCATAGACCTTATCGACTAGGCCATCCAAGAACTCACGGTCGTGGGAAACCAGAATCACCGTGCCGTCGAACTCCCTCAAGGCGTCTTTCAGCACGTCTTTCGAACGCATATCCAAGTGGTTCGTCGGCTCATCGAGAATCAGCAGGTTGACCGGCTCCAATAACAAGCGGATCATCGCCAAACGGGTACGCTCGCCACCCGACAGGACTTTCACCTTCTTATCGGAAGCCTCGCCGCCAAACATGAAAGCGCCTAGGATATCCCGTATCTTCAAGCGGATATCTCCTTGGGCTACGTAATCGATCGTATCAAAAACGGTAAGATTCTCGTTCAATAGCTGCGCTTGGTTCTGGGCGAAGTAACCGATCTTCACGTTATGACCTAATTGGAGCTTTCCGGTGAAATCGGCAATCTCTCCCATGATACATTTCACCAAGGTAGATTTACCCTCGCCGTTCTTTCCGACGAAAGCTACTTTATCGCCCCGATTGATCGTCAAGGTCACATGGTCGAAGATCAGATGATCGCCATAACGCTTCGCCACCTCCTCACAGATCACCGGATAGGAACCGGAACGGGGAGCGGGCGGGAATTTCAGCCGCAGCATGGCTGTATCCACATCGTCTACCTCGATACGTTCCACCTTCTCCAATTGCTTGATGCGGGATTGTACCTGTACGGACTTCGTGGCTTTATAACGAAAACGCTCGATAAACGCCTCGGTATCGGCCAATTTCTTTTGTTGGTTCTCATAAGCGCGCTGCTGCTGCTCACGGCGTTCTTGGCGAAGTACGACGTACTCCGAATATTTCACTTTATAATCGTAGACCTTGCCTAATTCGATCTCCAAGGTGCGGAAAGTCGTATTATCAATAAAGGCACGGTCGTGCGAGACTAAAATCACGGCGTTGGCACGGGTAGCGATAAAGTTCTCCAGCCATTGGATGGATTCTATATCCAGATGATTCGTCGGCTCGTCCAGCAACAACACGTCCGGTTGCCGGAGTAAGAGCTTTGCCAGCTCGATACGCATACGCCAGCCTCCGCTGAACTCAGACGTCGGGCGGTCGAAATCGCTACGGCTAAAGCCTAATCCGACCAATGTACGCTCCAACTCCGCATGGTAGTTGTTTCCTCCCATCATCTGGAAATGCTCGGATAGGTACGTGACACGATCGATCAGCTTTTGATAGCTCTCGGAGTCATAATCCGTACGCTCCGCCAATTGGGTATTCAAGCGGTTGATCTCCTCCTCCATCTCATGGATATGCTCGAAAGCGCATTCCGCCTCCTCCCGCACCGTACGGGTATCAACTAATTGCATGTGCTGGGGCAAATACCCGATAGTAACATCTTTCGGTACGCTAACAGTTCCGGAAGTGGGTGATTGCAAACCGGCGAATATCTTCAACATCGTCGATTTACCCGCACCGTTCTTACCTACCAAGGCTATACGATCCTTCTTGTTTACTACAAATGAAATGTCATCAAAAAGCGTAAAACCGCCAAACTCAACTGTTAGTCCTTCAACCGAAATCATACTGTCTCTTTAATTTATGACCGCAAAGATACAACAGTTCAAGGTTTACTCACAAACTTTTCAATTAATATCAGCACATCCTTATGCAACGGAAGGGCGGGATCGGTATAGGTAGCCATTTGCCTCTGCTGGTCCATCGTATCGCAGGTCTTCATCAGATGGTTCATATTTCCAATCAAATGATAATCCGCCGAAGGCTGGGCTTGCTTCAACAGTTCGGCATCTTTTACGGATACTTGCATATCCTTATCCCCTTGTAAAATCAACACCGGCACTTTTAATTTTTTGATGATTTCTTGCGGATTATACGTATACCATGAGATCATATAAGGCTGTACCGACGAACGGAACAAGGATTGTAAGCCGATCGGCACGTCCGGTACGAGCTTCCCTTCCTTCAAGGACGCATTTATCGACTTTACCATGTCCCGGATC
This sequence comes from Parabacteroides sp. 20_3, assembly GCF_964238835.1. Taxonomy (NCBI): domain Bacteria; kingdom Pseudomonadati; phylum Bacteroidota; class Bacteroidia; order Bacteroidales; family Tannerellaceae; genus Parabacteroides; species Parabacteroides sp. 20_3. The sequence goes on from NZ_CAXSNO010000006.1 coordinate 262,736, forward strand.
ACTTCCGGCTGACCCTCCATTTGCTCCTCCACGATCTCATAGGCCGGACGCCCCGCACCCGCCACCGAAATGTATCCTTTCACTTTCGGGTTATCCACCGAAGCCGCCATACCGACCAACGCTCCCTCGCTATGCCCCAACACATAGATTCCGGAAATACGTTTATCCCGGCTCAAATAATCGATCCAGCCTCGTGCGTCCTTGATCCCGTCCTCGAAACGCATGGAATACTCATCCTTTCCCGCTGAGGCGCTGGAGGCGATACCCCGTTTATCATACCGCAAGGAAGCGATACCTTTTCCCGCTAGCCCTTCCGCCAAGTATTTAAGGGAGTTATTCTTACCCGGCAAGGCGGCGGAGTTCCCATCCATATCCGTAGGGCCGGAACCGGGTATAATCAATACCACAGGATAACCGGACTCCTGATTGGGAGTTACCATCTTCCCTTTTAATGCCCCGGTAGACGTATTTAGCACCACCGAACGCTCGTTCAACCGTACAGGCAACTGCGGCAAACAAGACAAGGATACGAGAAGAAAGCAGGCAAAAACTATCAGTTTCTTTTTCATAACGGAATCAATTTATATACTTAAGCACATGAGACATACAATCTCAATATTCGCCAAATGTAACTAAAAAAGGGGAGAACCTCTCGGCCTTCCCCCCCCTTTTTATCTAACATCTCATAGGAAACTAATACCCCGGATTCTGTTTCAAGTTTGGATTCTTATCCATGCTTGTTTGAGGAATCGGCAAGTAACGGTTACGAGAAGAGAACTGACGAGTCTCAATAACAGCCGTACCCGTGATTTCCGCACGTTTAGTAGGCTCAGACTCCCCATAATTAATCGTTCCTGTAACACGTAACAAATCACCATTCAGGACTTTCTCGGCAAGCATCTTTCCATCTTCCTGCCAACGGACGATGTCCGCACGACGCAAGCCTTCGCCGGCCAACTCTACCGTACGCTCACGACGGATCAATTCACGAAGTTTCTCCTTCGTCCCATATTTAGCCTTATCCACTTCCCGCATTCCTACACGCTGACGGATCTGATTCAAATAACCATAGATCTCATCAGAAGGACCGCTCAACTCATTCGCAGCCTCCGCATACGTCAATAGAACCTCCGCATAACGGAATACGATCGGACAAGCTCCCGAGCTCCAAACATCTTCATATTGATCCATTGGATCCAAGTATTTCGCCCAAGTCAAAGCACTCTTGGAAGCATTATCTGTATAAGTCGGGAAGTTCTTGTTGACAGTACCATCTTGAAGTTTCTCGTCCAAAGTATTCAAGATATCACCTCTCCAGTCACGTCCCGGATATAAAATGGTCATGGCCATACGAGGGTCGCGATTCGCGAACGGATGCTTTGCGTCATAAGTCTTCGACTCTTCTTTCGTCAATCCATCAGACATTTCATACATATCCACCAAATTCTGGGTCGGGACGATAGAAGACCAGCCTTGGTCTACATTATTGTACATTTGCCCGATGGTTCCCAATCCGTCCAACGTCTCAATATTCTGATCCGCTAGGATTATCTCTTTAGAATCCACTCCCGATACCTTAAAAAGATTCGTATAATCCGGATCCAACTCATACTGCTTCAAATCAATGATTGCCTTAGCTGCGTCTTTTGCCTTTTGCCAATCACCATAATACAAAGCCTCACGCATCTTGATAGCTAAAACAGCACCTTTAGCGATATAGCCACGAGCCTCCGGAGCCTCTGCGATCCCAGCTAAGGCCTCGTCTAAATCCTTAGCTATATAATCGCGTACCTCTTGTTCCGTATTGCGTTCCACTTTAGCCTCGTCTGCACTTGAATAAGAACTAATAATAGGCACACCACCATACCACCAATTCATCAAGAAATACTTATAAGCACGGATCGCTTTAGCTTGAGCCACATAATTAGCTTTTACAGCGTCACTGGAAAACGTCACCTTGTCTACATTCTCCAAGAATGTATTCGCCTTACGAATCGACTTGTAATCATAAAGGATCTGCCCAGGATTAGAACTAGACAATGACCCATCCCCCCACGGGCGGAATCCTTCCCAAGGGAAATTATTATAGCCTATATCTGAGCCACAATCCAGATAAAGCAACGTATTTCCATCTAGCAAATCCTTATAACAGCCTACTATGAAGCCCTTCGCATCCGCCTCTGTCTGCCATGTGGTAGAGGGAGCCAACTGATCCTTAGGCACCGTATCCAGAAAATCCGAACACGAAGTAGATAACGCAGCCATACCAGCCGCCAACATATATATTGATAATCGTTTCATAAAATCTTCTATTTAAATGGTCTTAACTAATTAGAATGTCACATTTACGCCAAAAGAATTTGTCATCACTAATGGGTAGCTAGACAAACGGGAACTAACAGTCTCCGGGTCTACGTTCAATGGCATAGAATCTATCGTAAACAAATTCTCCGCAGAATAATAAACACGTACATTCGACAAACCGATAGCGTTCAGCACACTCTTTGGAAGCGTATATCCCAATTGCAATGTCTTCAGACGCAGGTAACTGGTATTAATTACCCAGAAATCAGACATCACGTTAGAAGCCTCACTCGGAGATTTTCTAGACTCCGCTACACGCGGCATACTTGCATTGGTATTTTCCGGTGTCCAGCTATCCAGCCATGCAGTAGAAGGATGTCCGGCACTACCCGAGAACTCACCAAACGCTTCTTTCGTAAACGCACGGCCTACATTAGCCGCACCGGTGAAGTTCAAAGTCAAGTCAAATGCTTTATAGCCTACATTCAAGTTCAAACCAAATGTAACAACTGGATTGATAGTCTTAGACAATACACGGTCATCCGCATCCAGCTTTCCATCTCCATTCGTATCTACATAACGTAAATCACCGGCTTGGAAATCCTGTCCGAACGGGTAGCCGTCTTTTCCTTTATAGGTATCCATCCATTGCTGTGCCTCCGCGTCAGATTGGAAAAAGCCATCAGCCTTATATACATAGTAAGAATCGATTGGCTTTCCAACAAAACGCCACAAATCACCGTCATCAGGATTTGTCATACGGTCTACACCTCCTAAATCCTCGATCTTGTTCTTATTATAGGCCATATTTCCCATCACATTCAATGACCAGTCATTCCACTTATTGTTATAACCTAGCTGTACCTCGACACCTCGGTTACGCATAGAACCCACGTTATCGAAATAAGGATCCAAGCCAAACTCAGTCGGGACCGGTACCTCCATGATGATATCCGTAGTCTTGCGATCATAGTAATCAAACGTGAAAGTCACATGATTAATAACCGCATCCAAGCCAATACCCCAAGTCGTAGATTTCTCCCATGACAAATCCTCGATACGATAGGCTTTCTGATAATATCCCGTCGTCAAGTTGCCTCCCATAGGATAATTACCATCCAAATTATAAGTCTGCATCCAAGGATAATATTGGTTCTCCCAAGGATTCGATTTATTTAAGGCGTCTTGATTACCTAACATACCCCAAGAAGCACGAATCTTCAAACTGCTCAACCAATCATGCGTACTTTCCATAAACTCCTCCTCGCTGATACGCCAAGCACCGGAGAAAGAAGGGAAATATCCCCAACGATGTCCCGGAGCAAAACGAGAGGAAGCATCCGCACGGAAGTTTGCCTCTAATAAATATTTTCCCGCAAAATCATAATTAATACGCCCAAAATAGGAAAGCATGGCAAGCTCTCGGCTCAAACCATCATTTGTTTGTGTAGAAGCCCCACCGGCATCCATATCATTCAGGCTATTACTCGGGAAATTATTCCTCTGCATCTGATTCTTGCTAACCTCATACTTCTCCGCATGATAACCTACCATCACTTTCAAGCCATGCTGACCAAAGTTCTTGCTGTAATTCAGCAAAGCATCGAAATTATAACGTTTCCAATTCACGAAACGTTCAACCAAGGAAGTGGTACGAGACGCAGATGCCGGATCATCCGGTATGCTCAGAACTCGCTCCGTATGACGTTGGTCCTCGTTCACATAGGCACCCGTCACAGTAGCCTTCAGCCCATCAATAATATCATAATCAACAGAAAGTGCCCCCGTAAAATTCTGGTTACAATTATCCACCGTCTGCCCGGAATCCAACCATGCGATAGGGTTACCATCGTTAGTTTGTCCGTATTTGCCATCCTTATCCTTGACAGGAATCATCGGACTAATAATATTCAATTGACGGATAATCTGGTCGGAAGAACCACCATAATAGCTAGCATTCGGATCCGAGAAGTCATTCTTGATGAAAGACATGTTCATCCGAACAGCCAGTTTCTTCGTCAACTGCATATCCAGATTCGTACGTCCGTTAAACTGTTTACGATCTGAGTTAGGAAGGATACCCGTCTGCCCTAAATATCCGGCCGAAGCCATATACTTCACGTTCTCCGCACCTCCTGTAATACTAACATTGTGCTTATGCAACAAACCTGTCCGATAAGCCTCATCATTCCAGTCCGTATTAGGATGTCCGTAAGGATCAGAGCCATCTTCAAACATCCGGATGTCCTCGTCACTATAACGTCCCGGCTCGAAACGATTCCACAAACGTGCGTAATCGGCTGAGCTGACACGATCAATCATGGAAGTAGCTTTCGAGGCACCCACATATCCGTTATAAGAAATACGAGGAGCACCCGTCTTACCACGTTTTGTCGTGATCAAGATAACACCATTAGAAGCCTTCGAACCGTAAATAGCGGCGGAAGAAGCGTCTTTCAATACAGAAATACTCTCAATATCATTCGGATCGATATCATTCATGGAGCCACTCTCGATACCATCGATCAAGATATATGGGCTGGCAGAGTTCAAAGTACCGACACCACGGATACGGATCGTACTACCATCCTGTCCCGGACGGCCTTGACCCGAGGTAACGGTTACACCCGGCATCATACCTTGAAGACCGGAAGACACGTTGGAGATAGGACGGCTTGTCAACTCCTTGCTATCCAATTGGGCTACCGCTCCCGACAAGTTCGCCTTCTGTTGCGTACCATAACCGACAACGATCACCTCATCTAATTTCTGGGTATCTTCCTGCAAGGACACATTGATGGAAGGCTCTCCATTATATTTGAATTCTTGAGTTAGATAACCGATAAAGGATACTTGGATCACATCCCCTTTCTTCACATCCAACACGAAATTACCATTCATGTCGGTTACAGTACCATTCGTAGTACCTTTTACAACTATTGACGCTCCGGCCACAGGGCCAAAACTGTCACTAACCGTTCCCTTCAAACTACCTTCTTGCTGGGAAATACCTACCCTCGGAGTTATCGCCGCACGATCAGAAGCATGAACCACACCCCCGGAACAAAACGCTGCAGACAATAGAACAAAACTGACAGGTCTTACAATTTTCAACATAAGAATCGTTTTTTGTTTATTAAATAGCTGTTACTATTATAAGACTTAAGGCATACTATTTTAGATCTCGTTTCTTATAATATTCACTCTTCTAAATCATTAATGTATAATTATAAATCCTCGGTTAACTACCATGAAAGCACTTCTTCATCGTTCTGGCGGAACTCCGTTTATTACTAATATACACTAACTTCATGTTTGAATTTCAAACCATATACCTCTTTGATGTCCATAGCTCCATACTAAAAAAGATTATGGTTGGAAAGATTGTTTGTTAAATATTTTAATAACTAGGTGGTGTTGTTTTAGATTCGTATGCGAAAAATTAGTCTTTTTTGTTTTATAATTAAAAATAGTGCTATATTTGCTGCGTCTAATGATTATAAGTTCCGCCAGAACTACGTACTTAATAGAAGCTTGATTAATATTAAGGCACTTATTCCATTTATTCCTTTATAACCACTATTTATCATGAAAAAGTTGTTATCTTCGTCCCTTGTAATAACTAATTATTAAATTATGAAAAAGAAAAGCTTAACTTTATTACTAGCGACTACGGTGGCAAGTAGTATCCTATTTTCGTCCTGTATAGGATCTTTTGGTTTAACAAACAAACTTTTAACGTGGAATAGAAGCATCGACAGTAAGTTTGTTAATGAGCTAGTGTTCATTGCTTTCTGGATTGTCCCGGTTTACGAGATTTCCGCTTTGGCTGATGTCCTTGTGATCAACTCTATCGAATTTTGGAGCGGAAGTAATCCTGTAGCAGATGTAGGTAACGTTAAAACAATCGATGGTAAAGACGGCGTTTATACCGTAGAAACAAAAGTTGACGGATACCATATCCAAAAGGAAGGCGACGAGAAAGCGCTTGACTTAGTTTTCAACGAAGCAGATCAAAGCTGGAATGTAGAGGCTGACGGTGAAAGCACAAAATTGTTAAAATTCAATGGCAATGACGAAGTTGTCATGTACCTACCGGACGGAAAAGAAATGAATGTCGAGTTAAGCCAATCTGGGGTTTTAGCATTCCAGCAAGTAGCTAACGGATATTCTTACTATGCAGCTAAATAATTGAAAATTGAGAATTGAGAATTGAAAATTACGTAGAGTCACTTCTAATTTTCAATTCTCAATTTTCAATTCTCAATTTTCAATTCCCCAGTGCTAATCTAAATAAAATACGATGAATATGAACTCTATCAAAAAAATGATGCTTTCCGGAGCATTAGGTTGCCTTATTTCCGGAATGGCTTATGCGGACGGTTCTTCACCCCAACCCGTAAAACCTTATTGGCAAGACATTCAAGTCGTAGCCGTAAACAAGGAAAAACCCAGAAGCTCCTTCATGAGTTATGCGGACCGGGAAACCGCCCTCACCTCTCGATTTGAGAAAAGCCCGTACTATTCCCTATTAAACGGTACTTGGAAATTTTTCTTTGTCGACTCTTACAAAGATCTTCCTCAAAATATCACAGATCCTTCCGTTAATACCTCTTCATGGGATGATATAACCGTTCCCGGAAACTGGGAAGTACAAGGACATGGCGTAGCCATTTATACGAATCATGGTTACGAGTTTAAACCAAGAAATCCCCAACCTCCATTATTGCCGGAAGCGAATCCGGTTGGCGTATACCGCAGAGACATCGAGATACCCGCAAGTTGGGATAACCGGGATATTTATTTACACATCGGCGGAGCTAAATCCGGCCTTTACGTATATTTAAACGGGAAAGAAGTGGGTTATAGCGAGGATTCCAAAAATCCCGCCGAGTTCCTGATCAATAAATACCTGCAACCCGGAAAGAATGTGCTTACATTAAAGATATTCCGTTGGAGCACCGGTTCTTATTTGGAATGTCAGGATTTCTGGAGAATGAGCGGTATCGAACGTGACGTATTCCTTTGGTCTCAACCCAAGGCCAGTATTCAAGATTTCCGTGTCGTCTCAACCTTGGACGATACGTATACGAACGGAATCTTCAAACTGGCGGTAGACTTAAAGAATCATACCCAAGAAACAAAAAACTTAAATGTCGGATATGAGCTTTTGGACGCAAAAGGTAATCTTGTGACCTCCGAGGCTAATGATATATGGGTAAGTCCTGCAAGTCCTCAAACAGCATCTTTCGAGTATGATTTAAAGAACGTAGCCCCTTGGAGTGCCGAGCATCCGAATCTATACAAATTATTGATGACGATAAAAGAAGAGGGTAAGGTAATCGAGGTAGTTCCATTCAATGTTGGTTTCCGCCGGTTCGAGATGAAGCAAATCGACCAAGTAGCGGAAAACGGAAAACCTTATACGGTCTTATTATTCAACGGACAACCGGTGAAGTTCAAGGGTGTCAATATCCATGAGCATAACCCGGAAACCGGACATTACGTAACCGAGGAACTCATGCGTAAGGATTTCGAGCTGATGAAGCAAAACAATATCAACGCTGTCCGCCTATGCCACTATCCGCAAGACCGTAAATTCTATGAACTCTGCGACGAATACGGATTGTATGTTTACGATGAGGCGAATATCGAGTCTCACGGTATGTATTACAGTCTGAAAAAAGGCGGCACTTTGGGTAATAATCCGGAATGGCTGATCCCGCATATGGACCGTACGATGAATATGTACGAACGAAACAAGAATTATCCGAGCGTTACTTTCTGGTCACTCGGAAACGAGGCTGGAAACGGATACAACTTCTATCAAACTTATTTATATCTGAAAGACAAGGAAATAAATAGCATGAATCGTCCGGTGAACTATGAACGTGCCCTTTGGGAATGGAATACGGATATGTACGTACCTCAATACCCGAGCGCTGAATGGCTAGAGGAAATCGGGCGTAAGGGTAGTGATCGTCCGGTAGCTCCTTCGGAGTATTCACATGCGATGGGAAACTCTTCCGGCAACTTATGGGATCAATGGAAAGCTATCTATAAATACCCGAACCTGCAAGGCGGATTCATCTGGGACTGGGTGGACCAAGGTATCTTGGAAAAAGATAAGAATGGACGTGAATATTATACCTATGGTGGTGACTATGGAGTAAACACCCCTAGTGACGGAAACTTCCTTTGCAACGGTATAGTAAACCCGGATCGTACCCCGCATCCCGCTATGGCAGAGGTTAAATACGCCCATCAAAATATCGGGTTTGAGGCGATCGATTTAGCGAACGGTTTATTCCGCGTCACGAACCGTTTTTATTTCACGAACCTAAAGAAATATATGGTCCACTATAGCGTAACAGCCAATAATAAAGTTGTACGCTCCGGTAAAGTCTCTTTGGACATAGAACCCCAAGCTTCTAAGGAATTTACGGTTCCCGTAGGCAACTTAAAGCCACAAGCCGGTACGGAATATTTCGTAAACTTCAACGTAACGACCGTAGAAAAAGAGCCGTTAATCCCTATCGGACACGAAATCGCTTGCGATCAATTCCGCTTACCGATCGAAAGCCCCAAGAAGGCGTTTAAGATCAGCGGCCCTAAATTAACGGTTTCAACCAATGGAGATAACTTATCGGCATCCTCCTCAAAGGTAAACTTCGTGTTTAACAGGAAGACAGGAATCGTTACTTCTTATAAAGTAGATGGTACGGAATATTTCAGCGAGGGTTTCGGTATCCAACCGAACTTCTGGCGTGCGCCGACCGATAACGATTACGGAAACGGTATGCCAAAACGCTTGCAAGTCTGGAAGGAAAGCAGCAAGAACTTCAACGTGACAGACGCTACCGTCACTATGGACGGCAATAACGCCGTGGTTAACGTGAACTATTTATTGCCGGCAGGAAATCTATACATTGTTAATTATACGATCTATCCAAGCGGAGCCGTAAATGTGGCCGCCCGTTTCACATCCACGAATATGGATGCCGCCCAAACCGAGGTATCGGAATCTACTCGCACGGCAACTTTCACTCCGGGACGTGACGCCGCCCGTAAAGAGGCTTCCAAATTGAATGTTCCCCGTATCGGTGTTCGCTTCCGCTTACCGGCAAGCATGAATCAAGTGGAATATTTCGGACGAGGACCTGCTGAGAACTACTTGGATAGAAACGCCGGTAGTATGGTCGGCTTATATAAATCTACAGCCGAGGAATTATATTTCCCATATGTACGCCCGCAGGAAAACGGTCATCATACCGACACTCGTTGGGTATCACTTAGTACCGGCAAGAAAGGCTTGTTGATCCAAGCGGATAATACGATTGGCTTTAACGCTTTGCGTAATTCCATAGAGGATTTCGATGACGAGGAAGCGACTGGCCTATCCCGTCAATGGAGTAATTTCACACCAGAGCAAGTAGCGAATCATGATGAAGCCGCAGCAAAGAACGTATTACGTCGCCAGCATCATATCAACGATATCACGCCTCGCGACTTCGTTGAGGTTTGCGTCGACTTGAAACAACAAGGTGTAGCAGGTTATGATAGCTGGGGTTCACGTCCGGAACCAGCTTATACATTACCCGCAAACCGGGAATACAACTGGGGCTTTACCCTTATTCCGCTTAAATAAAGAAAAGTCATAATTTATCCATAAAAAAGGGAGTGTATTAGGCTTAATCCAATACACTCCCTTTGTTTATACTACTGCAACGGCTTTGCAGTAACGTATCCTTATTTAATCACTTCCTTCAAGGTATTCTGTAAGTCTTCTCCAGTGATATTCTTAGCGATGATCACCCCATTCGGATCCAATAACACATTTGCCGGAATACCCCGTACCCCATAAAGAGCAGGGATCTCAGAATCCCAATATTTCAAGTCGGAAACGTGAGTCCAAGTCAGATGATCGTCTGCGATCGCTTTCTGCCATTTAGCCTTATCCTTGTCCAAGGATATACCTACGATCGTAAAGTTCTTATCCTTATATTGCTGGAAGGCATTTACCACGTTAGGGTTTTCCTTGCGACACGGGGGACACCAAGAGGCCCAAAAATCCAATAACACATATTTTCCCCTAAAGTCCGACAATGACACAGAAACTCCTGCAGTATCCGGCAAGGAAAACTCCGGAGCGACTTGTCCGATCTGTACGTGTTCTAATTGCTTGATAATACCGTCCAAGTCCTTCACATAAGGACTATTCGCCAATGCCGGGGAAATCTTCGCACGAGTCGCCTTCAAATCATCCAAAGATAATTGGTAGGTAAAATAACGATATAGATAGAACGCCGCCGCCGGAGAATCCGGATATTTCGAAATCAAACTGTCAATATCATACCCTTCCTCAAATACCTTCTCCGCATTTTCTTGAAAGACATCATTCACCGGCGAGTTCCGTACGGTGATGGTCTCCCCGTCATTCCCGATCTTGACATTCATATCCGTATTCTCCAAGAAGAGCTGAACCGGATAGTTCATATTCTCGGTTGCCAAACCAAAAAGTAAAGGCTGATCTACCTCACCCTTAAAGGTGAATTTCCCGTCTTTTACCTCTGCTGTATCCACGTCAAAGAACATTTTATTACGGAATGACTTCAAGTAAATCTTGCCGTCGGGCATATTCTCTACCTCACCATTGATAACATATCCTTTTGGAACTTCTTGGCAACCAACCACCAAAAGGCCGGCAAGCGCCATCATACAAAATTGCTTCATTTCTCTATTCTATTTATTGATTACTTAAACTTAGGGTGATGATAACGTCCCTTTTTCAACGAGATCGTCCCATATTCTATCGCACGCACCGGACAACGATGAATACAGGCAACGCACTGAACGCAAGTATCAGCCCATTCCGGTTTTCCGTCACCCGACAGGGAAATCGTACCGGTCGGACAGACCTTCGCACAGATACCGCAAGAGATACAGGTATCCGTAGCATAAAATCGGTTGCTGCCTATCGCGAAGTGAGCAAATAACGGATAGACCATATAGCTCTTCAAAAGAGGGGCACTTCCCGCACAATACAAAGAAAGATTTTTCTTCTGCCGGATCGCCTCTACGATCTCGTCTACACGTTCCGGTGCTTTTTTCAGTTTTTCAGTCTCTACCTCCTTACTATCCACGTCGAAGCCGGGCATCAAGACATAATTGTTCGGCATTTGTACAGAGAATCCTCCGGTTACGGCAATTCCCCGCCTCGCCAAGATGCTCCGCATGATCCGATCCGTATATCCACAATCATCACCACAAGTACAGACGAAATAAACCTCTTGCCCCTTATATCCGGACAGGATCAACCGGGAAATAAAGCGGGGCACCAATACAGCCGGCCCCCAAGAATGGACAGGGAACACAAAAAACACTTTCTCCCTCTCCCCCAATGGATAAGCATTCTTACCCTCATTCAACGCATCGGCAATGGAAACCAACGGCTCATCGAAAGCCGTCCCTAACGCTTCCGCAACCCAACGGGAGTTTCCTGTCCCTGTAAAGTAGAATATCATGCGCTCATTTTTTAGATGCAAAAATACATAATATCCAAACATATACGCTATCTTTGTCTAGTTTAAGAAACCTAAAAAACAAATCTTATGACAACGATGGAATTAAATTTACGGAAAGAATATCTCTATGACTTGATAAAAGGCATGGATGAGATTACCATGACGAGGGTAATAATTCTTATGCTTTTTTATTGTTGCAACGGATCACTCATGCAACGGAACTATTAATAACTAATCCTTATTTAGGATTTATTGAACTATCACTACTCCAACTTAATAAAGAATATCGTTCCTTGATCGAGGGACATTATAAAATCATCTATAGTGTTGAATATGATTGTATCCGTATCTATCAGATATTCGATACTAGGCAATCACCGGATAAACTGATGGATTTATTCAGATAAAATAACAAGGGATAGAAATGTAAGCGTCTTACAATTTATCCCTTGTTACTTTTCTGAATTATAGCGCAAATCAAATCTCAATATCCCAAATACCCGCCGAACGTTCTAATTCGACCAAGGCTGAGCTGTAATTAAACAGCGTCTCAATATACTGAGCTTGTACCTCATCGTAAGTACGCTGGGCGTCCAAGACTTCCAACAAAGAGACTTCCCCCCTATTATAGCTGTAAATCTTGCCATCCATCACCTCACGAGCTTGCCTTAAAAGCCCATCCTCATAATGATTAACTTGCTCGGCGAAAGATTGATAATTACGATATGCCTGCATCACCTCCGTCTGTACTTGCAAAAGAGCCTGCTTATATTGCGCTTCCGCTTGTTGCTCCCGATAACGAGCGGCACGAACCGTCCCCTTATTGAAATTAGAGAATTTCAAAGGAACAGCGATACCTGCCGTCACTCCGGTAAAAGGAGGTGCCGGGGCTTCCTCATTATAAACCCGGGCATTACGGCTTACGGCGATAGACAAATCCACATCCGTATTCCGCTCCCGGCGAGCTACTTTCAAGGCTCTAGCGGCCACTTCCTTGTTTTTTAAGGCAGCTACCAAATCCGTACGCCCCTCGCTTGCCGCCGTGATTAAGTCGGCAAGGATAAAATCCCGAGGCTCCGTACGTAACTCAGCCTCTGGGTGAAATAAAGTATCCGTACTGAAAGTCCCCGTCAAGAAGTTTAAGTTCGAGAAAGCATTCTTTAATTCCGCTCCGGCTTGCAGCAACTCGTTTCGTAAGACCCCGGCCTCTACCCGGCTCTGCGTAGCATCCACCTCACGGATTTGCCCCAATGAGAAACGGATACTGTCGCTCTCCGCCAATGTCCGGATATTCTCATAGGCATTCTCCTTTACTTTATACAACTCATGTTGCTTCAAGGCTTCCATATAAGCAATCGTAGCGTCTGCCCGGAGATTCCGGAAATAATCGGCCAACAAAGCCTCGGTCAACTCACTCTCGCTACGTGCCAATGAGATATTCGCACCCCGTTTTCCAAAAGAGAAAGTTTTGCTCAGTTCTACTTCAACACCTTCTCCCATTTGCAAGGAATTATTCTCATTATTGAAATAAGACACGGAAAGATTCGGATCGTTAAACACCTTTGCCGCCGTTACCTCAGCCTTAGCGGCCGGCACATTCAATTTCTCCGACGCATACTCAAGGTTGCCTTCCGCAACCCGCTCCATATATTGCCGATACGTAAGCGGAACCATGGTCTGGGCATTCACGGATAAGCATCCGCAGAGTAATGACAGGATTATATATTTCTTCATATCTTCTAATCTAAACATAGTATATCTTTTTAATTCCACCTCCGGATTAAGCGTGCAGCTCTTTTTCCTCCGATACCGGCATCAAATCCTTCCCCTCATAATGTTTCTCGATCATGTAGTATAAAGCGGGAAGTACATAAAGCGTGATTACCGTAGCAAATAAAAGCCCGTAAACGATTACCGTAGCCAAGGGACGCTGCACGTCCGAACCGATACCTGTACTAACAGAGGCAGGAAGCAATCCCAAGACCGCAACCGTAGCCGTCATCAAGATCGGACGGAAACGGTGCTTAGTTCCCGTTATCACCGCATCTTTCAAATCTCGTTCCCTTGTACGTAAGTTATTGATATGGGAAATCATGATCACGCCATTTTGGATAGCGACACCGACCAAGGCAATAAAACCAACCGCCGAGGAAACATTCAATGTCATTCCCCGCACATTCAACGCCAACATACCACCAAACAAAGCCAAGGGAACGACACTCATCATCAAAGCCGCCTGCCGGAATTTACCGCAAGCCGCAAACAACAGAAGCAGCATCAGTCCCAACGCCAAAGGAACCACAGCCCCCAAACGGGCATACGCACGATGCTGGTTCTCGAACTGTCCGGCCCATTTCAAATGCACGGAATCATGATCGTATTTCACCTCTTTATCAATCAACGCATTCGCCTTATTCAAGAACGCTGTCAAGTCCACGCCACGTAAATTAACCCGTACCGTCAAGTGCCGCTTATTCATCTCACGGGTAATCGTACTGGCACCGGTTGTCATCTTAATCTCCGCTACTTGCGAAAGAGGAATCTTCGTACCGGAACCGGTAGTCAGCAATAGATTACCGATACGTTCGGGAGAATTGCGGCTAGCGTCATCGAAACGACAAATCACGTCATAACTTTTACTTCCGACAAATATCTGGGAAATAGAGGCTCCACCGATCGCTAACTCAATCAAATCAGCCACATCCGACACGTTCAAGCCATACTGGGCGATACGGGCACGATCCGCGATAATCTGCAATTGCGGCAACGGAGGCTCTTGATCTACCGCTACGTCGGCAGCACCCGGTATTTCCTTCAACACATTAGCGACTTGATCTGCGATATGGCGACTTTCCGTAATATCATCGCTATAGATCTTCAACGCCAAATCACTATGAGCCCCGGCGATCTGATCCATCACCATATCGATGATCGGCTGTGAAAAACCGACCGAGTAGCCGGGCATAGTCTCCAACTTAGCTGCCATCTCCTCGATCAAATCCGCTTTCGTCTTACCGAACTCCCATGTACTATAGGGCTTCAATCCCACGCCACACTCCACATGGGAGAGTGAGAACGCTTCCGCCCCCTCATCATCGCGACCTACTTGGGTCATTACATATGAGACTTCCTTAAACTCTTTCAAAGTCTTCCGAAGCTCCGCCCCCATCTCCTTAGATTTCTCAATGGAAATACCCGGAGGAAGCTGTACCTGTATCCAGATCGCCCCCTCATCCAACGGAGGCAAGAAGTCTTTTCCTACGGTATAACTTAAAATCCCCGCTCCCAGCAATATCGCCAGTAACGGTACAATAACCCGTCTTGGCTTCTCCATCAATCGGGCAATTTGTGAATGATAAGCCGTGGAAAGTTTCTCCAACCAACGATTATGGTAAATCTTTCCCGGCTTACGATACGCATAAAAGGCCAATCCCGGAATCAAGAACAAGGCCACGCACAAAGCGCCCAGCAAAGCATACCCTACGGTATAAGCCATCGGCGTAAACAATTTCTTCTCAATATGCTCAAAAGCGAACAAAGGAAGATAGGCCGTTATAATAATTAATGTAGAGAAAAAGATCGGGCGAGCCACCTCAGTCGTACGGCGCAAGATCGAATCTTCCGTCAATACCTCATCCGGATGCCGTTCCCTTTTCTTCAAGACCGTCTCCATCATCACGATCGCTCCGTCTACCAAAATACCGAAGTCTATAGCGCCTAGGGAAAGTAGGTTCGCAGGAATATTCGTAACATGCATCAAGATAAAGGCAATCAATAGAGACAAGGGAATGGTTAAGGCCACCAACAAAGCGCCACGCCAACTCCCCAAGAATAAGATCAGTACTAAGACAACCAGTACCATACCCTCGAACAACGTATGCGATACAGTATGCAAGGTCGTATTAACCAAATCCGTACGATCCATAAACGGATGGATACGGGTTCCCTCGGGAAGTGTCTCGTTATTTAGTTCGTCTACCGCCTTATGCACATCATCCAACACCCGGGACGGATTCTCCCCCCTAAGCATTTGCACGATACCTTCCACGCCATCGGAGTAATCACGGGTATCGTCCGTAAAACCTAAAACGCCCTTACGCTCCAAGTTTCCGTATTTCAGTTTACCGATATCATTCAAGTAGACCGGGACACCATTCACGGTCTTGATCACGATATGTCCCAAGTCTTCCAAGTCCTTAACCAGACCGATTCCACGGATCACATAACTCAAATCCCCCCGGCTTAACATACTACCACCGGCGTTCACGTTATTCTTCTCTATCTTTTCCGTAATATCCCCTAAGGTAATGTCGTATTGCTCCATCTTATAAGGGTTCACCTCGATCTGATATTGGGTAGTGATACCGCCGTAATTACTTACATCCGCTACACCCGTAACCTGTTTCAGTCTCGGAATAATTACCCATTTATGCAAATCGGTCAACTCCCTCAAGTCTAAACGGTCACTTTCCACCACATAACGAAAGATCTCTCCCGTCGGCGAAGTCAAAGGATTTAAGCCGGGAACCGCATTATAAGGAAGCTCCACGTCTACCAACCGCTCTTGTACACGTTGCCGGGCCCAATAATCCTCAATACCATCATCAAAAACCAATACGACCGTAGATAAACCAAACGTATTCTTGCTACGCATTACGTTTAGTCCCGGCAGACCATTCATAGCCCGCTCGATCGGAATACTGATTTGTTGCTCGATCTCCTCGGCGGCCAATCCGGGAACTTGCGTCACGACTTGCACGGTGGTATCGGCGATATCCGGATAAGCATCTATTGCCAACCGCGTCCAAGAATAATAACCAACGATCGCTAAGAACAGAAATAACACGAACATCAGTCCTCGCCGATGTATCGCCAAGTAAATAATCCTTTTCATAATCCGTTAGCGTGCGTCAAGTAAATAAAACGCTCCCGTAGCTACGATCTCGTCACCTACGTTCAAGCCGGATAAAACCACCGTCTTGCCATCTTCAGTAAGGCCGGTCTCGATCTTTTGTTTCCGATAATCGTTATTCCCCAATTCCACCAATACGTACATATTCTCCTCTTCCTGCAAGATAGCGGAAGTAGGTATACGGATTACCTCCGCCTCACGGTCGCTCAACTTGACCGTGCCGTACATCTCCGGTTTCATCAAACGGGTACTGTTATCGCACTCGATCAAGACCTCCACCGAACGGGTATCGGGGTCCAGCATCTCGCTGATATGATAAATCTTTCCCGATATCGGTTTATCCGGCATGGCTACCAACCGAATTTCCACCTCATCCAAAGCCTGTATTAAACTCAAATCCTTCTCTTTTACATGGGCGACCACCCATACCTTGCTCAAATCGGCGATGACAGCTACTGGCTCGGCGTCCTCTTTCATATATTGCCCGATTACGATCCGATCTTTCACGACCTCACCGGCTATAGGCGAGCGAACGATCAATGGTTGCCCCAAAGCCATTTCATCCGGATTAATCTGAAAGACTTTCAATGCGGCTACCATATTCTCATAGTCTTTTTTCTTTAACTCGTAATTCACCTCGGCCTCTTCCAATTCCTTTTGGACACCAACCTTGTTTTTCATCAAGTCTTTCTCCCGATTCAAGCTTTTCAAGGCCAGTTCCATCTCTTGGCGAGCTTGGTAATAAGATTTCCCCGCCTCATAAACAGCGGGAGCGCTAATCTCGAAGATCGGACTACCCGGGGCCACTTTCTGCCCTAAGCGAACGAACGATTTCGTAATTCGCCCGCTTACCGGTGAAGCCACCTCTGCGTAATTAGAAGGAATCGCCTGTACGACCCCCGAGGTGGTAAACTCCATACGGTAAGGTTCCCGTTTAACCGTTTCCTTTGTCAACTTGGATAAAACAGGAGATTCGGAACCGATATGTATAATATCCCCTTTGAGTGTTACGGCATGCGCAGACTCATCCTCTTGCTTTTGGGTATGGCAAGAGCATAGTACTATCGCTGGAAGCAATAGTAAAAATATAGATTTCATATAAGATGCGTAAAATGTTTAGTATAAAAAGTGATTCTAATGCTTGATTCAAATTACTATACCAAACGAGGGAGGCGCACGGGATTCGCCACGCCGCACAAGACGCAAGACAACCTCTTTCTTTAGAAAGACGAGCACTACCATCAAAAGCGCCCAAGCCATAACCAAAGGTAAGTACGGAATTAACTCCATACACAATTCGGTCAGCTCTTCAATCGTATTAAACGCTACCGTACTATGCTCATGATGAGGCAAGCCATCGGCTCCCGGCAGATAGGGATGAGAGTGAGTGATACTATAGTTTAGGAAATGATGCGTATGGGTAAAGGCCGTGCCACCCACGTAGTAACTCATAAAGAGTACTACCAAGAGGGGTCTTAACCACTTCAAGCTACGCATTGTTTTCATTCGCCATCTGTTTACTCCGCAAAGTTATAAAAGAAACTGCCATTTCATTTGCAATAAGTCAAAATTTATTCCTTTATTTGCATACACTGAATAATAAACAGTCATATCAATGAAATAAACACTACTTTATGAGAAAAATCTTACTTGTTTGTGCGGCATTAGCCTGCATGACAGTCTCCCCTGTACCAGCTCAGGACGCTGCCGTAAAAAAAATCATCGAGATGGGTCAGAACGATAATCAAGTGATGCATCAGCTGGATATCCTTACAAACCGCTTTGGCGGACGTTTAATAGGTTCCGACGCTTATGAGAACGCCGCCGAGTGGATGGTGCGTGAGTTTAAGAGTTGGGGACTCGATGTCCAATTAGAAGAGGCCGGTACCGTCCCTGTCGGCTTTAATCGAGGACCTTGGTTCGGACGCTTGTTGAGCGACAACGGAATGATCCTGCATTTCGCCACCCCTTCCTACACTTCCGGAACGAAAGGCGTGCAACGTGGGCATGCGGTGATGGAGCCTCGTAACGACGAGGAGTTCCAGCAAATCAAAGGAAGATTAAATGGTGCTTGGGTTCTTATCTCAGGGAAAAATGTAGGTTGGCCTATCGACCGCTCCGCCTCGGGAGATTCCATCCGTGCGGAGATCAAGAAAGAGAACAACGAGATCATGAAGAAAAACAATGATCTAAGACGCCGCAACTGGGAAAACGGGGAGAAAAACGAGATGTTGCCTTATAAAGAATTCCCCGGATTATATTATAAGGAAATGTGCGAGGCCGGAGCTTTAGGTTTTATCCAATCCTCCACCGTACCTATCCGTGCGTTATACGACCGGAAAATGATGAACGACCCGAATACGAACTTCGACAATCTGCCGGAACTTCCGGATATCAAATTAGACGAGCATCAATTCGCGATCATCGAACAAATGGTGAAAGAGAGACGTACATTCGAACTAGAGTTCGATATTCGTAATCATTTTAAATTAGGCCCGGTTAAATACCATAATGTCGTAGCGTCTATCAAAGGCAGCAAATACCCGGACGAATATGTTATTATCAGCGGTCACCTAGATGCTTTCGACGTGGCTACCGGAGGCATCGATTGCGGTACTGGAATCGGACCGATGATGGAAGCCGCTCGCATGATCGCCAAATCCGGAGCCAAGCCTAAGCGCACGATCTTATTTATCGGATTCGCCGGTGAGGAATTTGGCTTATTAGGAGCACAAGCTTGGGTGAAAGCGCATAAGGATAAATTACCCAAAATCGCTAATTTGTTCAATCGTGACGGTGGCCCGGAACCTCCTGTCGGTATCTCCGTCCCTCAAGCCATGTATGATGATTTCGTGAAGATCAGCGAACCCATCCAAAAAATCCGTCCGGACTATCCTTTCGAGGTAAAAGTTCGTGAACCCCGTAAACGCCCGACACGCATGGGGGGAACAGACGCATCAGTTTTCGCCATCGAAGGTGTCCCCACATTAGGTTTCACCACAGAGGATTTCAAAGGATATGATTTTGATTACGGCGAAATCTGGCATACGGAACGGGATTTATACACAAAGAACATCCCCGAATACCAAGAACATACGGCTACTGTTACCGCTATCATAGCCCTCGGTGTAGCGAATCTGGATAAGCAATTATCAAGAGAAGGTTTATATACCGAAGAGTAGGTCAGCACGATCGCTATTATAAGGAGTTTACAATGCCTATTGTAAGCTCCTTATGATGGGCATCATAAAAGACTTACAATGCCCATTATAAGAAATAGAAAAAGGATATGCCCTAATAGACATATCCTTTTCTCATTCTAGGGTGAAAGATGGGGCTCGAACCCACGACCCTCGGAACCACAATCCGATGCTCTAACCAACTGAGCTACTCTCACCATATAAAAAAACCTTTCATTCTTCACAGACGCCTTGGTTCATAAAACCTTGTTTTATTCATAACAAGATTTTTATCTAAAAAACCACAATGGGTGAAAGATGGGGCTCGAACCCACGACCCTCGGAACCACAATCCGATGCTCTAACCAACTGAGCTACTCTCACCA